>JBKBSF010000027.1:36687-65817 GCA_046291875.1 Bacteroidales bacterium
CAGAGAACACTCCCACGGTGCGCGGATTGGGGCAACCCTTTGGGCTGGGCTTTATCCCGGGGCCTTGGATGGAGGCCATCCATATCAGCAAAGGGGCCGGTAGTGTTGTAAATGGCTATGAGTCCATCACCGGTCAGATCAATGTGGAGCTTAAAAAGCCCGAATCATCAGACCTTTTGTTTTACAATTTCTATGCTAACGACTTCGGAAGGCTGGAAAGCAGTTTGAATGCAGCCGTCAGGCTCAACCCCCAATGGTCGACCATGGTACTGGCCCACGGAGAGATCCTGGAAAACCAGTTTGACCACAATGGCGACTCATTCCTGGATCATCCCCTGATGCGTAAATACAATATTGTGAATCGCTATCGCTACGACCGCCCCGGTGTTATGGAATCGCAGTTTGGCTTCCGGGTGCTGCAGGAAGACAGAAGAGGAGGGCAAATCTCCTTCTTTGAGAGTGACGCCCAGCCTGGCTCCTTGAGCCATTATGGCTTTGGGGTAAATACACAACGGTATGAAATGTTTGCACGCACCGGGTTTTTCCTGCCCGGACAACCCGATGGAAGCATCGGTACGCAGCTTAGTCTGATTCATCACAAACACGATGCGCATTACGGATGGAATGAGTATGTGGGGGTTCAGCAAACCCTTTATGCCAACATCATTTACGAGAACTCAATTGCACGTAACCCTGATCACCGGATCAATGCCGGAGTAAGCTACATCTTCGACGATTACCAGGAGGATCTGCTGGCTTCGGGTGAAACCTTCGACCTGGATCGGCGCGAGTCGGTACCCGGGGTGTTTGCTCAGTACACCCTAATGATTGATGATGTGTTTACAGGTATTCTGGGGGCACGTGCCGACTTTCATAATATTTACGGCACCTTTTTTACTCCCCGGCTGCACCTGCGGGGCAATCTTACCTCCAGCACCACCCTGCGGGCATCTGCCGGAAGGGGATTCAGAGTGCCCAACCGCATTGCTGAAAATACAGGACTGCTGGTAAGCAACCGGCAGATTGTTTTCCAGGAAGAGATCAAACCGGAGATCGCCTGGAACTATGGTGCAAGCCTTACGCAGAATTTCCGTCTCTTGGGACGAGATGCATCAGTTTCCGCAGAGTTCTATCGCACCGATTTCATCAACCAGATGATCGTGGATGTGGATACCGACATGAGCCGGGCACTATTCTACAATCTCGAGGGCAGATCTTTTGCCAATAATGCCCAGGTGGAGATGCGCTTTGAACCATTGCCTTTTTTTGAGGTAACTGCGGCCTACCGCCTGTCGGATGTGCGAACCACCATCAACGATCAGCTGGAAGTAAAGCCCTTTGTGAACACTTACAAAGGAATGCTTTCGGGTTCTTGGGCCACACGCAACAACAACTGGCAGATAGATCTTACTGCACAGTTCAATGGGCCCAGCCGAATCCCTCACGCACATCTGTTTGCCCATCATCTGGGTGATACTGATCAATCGCCCGCCTATACCCTTTGGTATGGACAGATCACTCGCCGGTGGAATAATTTTGATTTGTACGTAGGTGGTGAAAATTTAACTAACTTTATGCAAAAGAATCCTATCATTGGGGCTTACAACCCCTTCGAGGCTGATGTTTTTGATGCCTCCATGATCTGGGGACCTATCATGGGCCGTATGTTTTATATGGGTTTGAGGTATTCTATCAACTGATATACAACCAAAACCATTCGGTTAACCAATTGCTTACAAAATGGTTTTGCCCGGCAGAAATGCCGGGTTTTTTTGATTGGGGGTGCAGGGTTTTAGGTATGGGGGATGAGGTTTGAGGTTGGGTGACTATGCCTGGGAGAGGTTGTTGCAGGTGTTAACTGAAATTCTGTGTGTGTGTGGGTGCGAAAGCTGGAAGCTCATAGCATGTTGCTGAAGCATCTTTCCCATCCATGGGATGTCTGTTCAGACCCAATTGTATACCGGCGAAGAAACGCGGGTTTGTTATAGGATTATTAACCTGGAAAAGCTATAAAAGATGTGTTACTGGGTAGGTACGAAGAAGGTGCGCGAAGAGATGCTTCGACGCTTACAGCAGGATCCTGATGATGAGATCGCTCAGCTGTTTTATAAAACTTTTACAGGGCAGAAGCTAATGTCCTTTCGTGAATACTATGTGGCCATTGGTAAGGCACGCCCGGAACTTAGCGTACTTACCCGCTATGGGGTACTGCAGTTTCGTAATATGACATGGGGGCTGCCATGGAGTTATACCGATAAAAAAACCGGGAAAAGCTATACGCGAGAGATGATCAACTCAACGTGCGAGAAAGCATTCTTCATCCATAAAGAAACTATTTTCAAACAACGTTGCATCATACCCCTTGATGGGTATTACGAGTTTTTTCATTTTGCCGGTGAGGTATATCCCCATTTTCTGTTTCCCAGGGAGGGGCTGTTCTTTGCAGCCGGGGTCTGGGAGGATCAGGCGGATGAACAAACCGGCGAGATATCCTCCAGTTTCTCCATACTCACCACCCAACCCAATGCACTTGCAATGAAACTGCACAACAACCCCAAGGCACCCAACGGACCCCGCATGTTGCTGCTCATCCCCGAAGATCAGATCCTCGAGTATCTCAATCCGGCTGCGCGCAAAGAAGACCTTGTAAAGCTCTTCAATGCATTGCCGCAGGAACAAATGGATGCCTATCCAACCGTCAGGTTTTTGAGAAAAGAATTTAGTGGAAACCTCAGCAGCGACGATGTGCGCAAAAGAGTGGATTATCCTGAATTGTTCTTTGCTTAAATTTTTTTGCCGCGAATACAAGTATTTTTTTGGCCACGAAGGCACGAATGTATTTTAGGTACGAATGTTTGAATGTGTTTTGGCCACGAAGACACGAATGTATTTTAGGTGCGAATGTTTGAATGGTTTTTAGCCACGAAGGCACGAATGTATTTTAGGTACGAATGTTTGAATGTATTTTAGCCACGAAGACACGAATGTATTTTAGGTGCGAATGTTTGAATGTATTTTGTCCACGAATGCACGAATGTATTTTAGGCGCGAGTGTTTGAATGGTTTTTGGCCACGAATGCACGAATGTATTTTAGGTGCGAATGTTTGAATGTATTTTAGCCACGAAGACACGAATGTATTTTAGGCACGAATGTTTGAATGTATTTTATCCACGAAGGCATGAATGTATTTTAGGTGCGAATGTTTGAATGTATTTTATCCACGAAGACACGAATGTATTTTAGGCACGAATGTTTGAATGTGTTTTAACCACGAAGACACGAATGTATTTTAGGTACGAATGCAGGAATGGGTGAATATGGTTTGAGAATGATGTGACGCAAATATTGTTTTATTCGCATGGTTTCTATTTATGTTTCTTAAAATTCAATTGTGCTATGACAAATTTATTGTTTAAGGAAGAGGCTTATGAAATTATTGGGTTGTGCATGGAGGTTCATAAATATCTTGGCCCGGGATTTTCGGAAATTGTTTACAAAGACGCTTTGGAGATAGAGTTGAAAAACTCCGGTTTCTCCTACAACAGAGAAAGGGAATATGAGGTGAATTATAAAGGCGTAATTCTTCCCCATAAGTTTGTGCCTGATTTTGTGGTTGAGGATATGATCATACTTGAAATAAAGGGAATTAAAGCTATTCGGGATGAATATATCGCTCAAATCATCAATTATCTGAAAGTCTCTGGGTTGAAAGTTGGGTTGCTCATCAATTTCGGAGAAGAACGTTTGAATTTCAAGCGGTTTATTGTTTAAAAACTATCCCATAACAATCTTAACTTGCATTAGCTTTTCTATCATGCCTTCGCCATACATAGAATCTTTTCCTGCCTCGTGCCTTTAAAAAGCAGCATTCGTGCCTTCGTGGCTGCCCAAAAGAATATCATCCGTACCACCGTGTCTCACAAAGAATCCTTTCCATACCCACGTGGCAAAAAAAAATAACCTTCGTGCCTAACAAAAAAACATCAACCATTCTTTTTTACTTTACATGAAACATTTCCTTGCCTCGTGACTTAAAATAAATAACCTTCGTGCCCCCGTGGCTGCAAAAAGAATATCATCCGTACCTTTGTGTCTTACATAGATTCTTTTCCATACCCTCGTGGCTATCCCAAAAAATGTCATTCGTGGCCATGTCTAAGCTGGTTAAAAATAAAACATGATCAATTTATTGCCCCGCGAGCGAAAAGCCTTTGCGCTGCATATGTCCTACTCCTTCCTGGAAGGCATCATAGCTGGCATCATTATTCTCAATGAGTTTGTATTTGTGAAAAGCCTTCAGGGCTCCAACTACCAGCTTGCTGTATTGTTTCAGTTCAGCATGATGGTATTCCTGCTTCTGATCTTCATGAATGAGTGGCTCAAACGGATTCGCAACAAGAAGCCAATGCTTCGCCGTGCTGCCCTGCTGAGCCGGTTACCGCTCCTGCTGTTGTTTTTCTTTCCGCGCAGTGCCGATCAAATGGGAGGCGATTCCATCTTTCATTATCTTTTCCTGGCAATTTTCCTGGTCTACTACATGGGTAATACCGTTATCTGGCCTACCATCAATCTTTTTCTGAAAACATCTTACCGGCATGAGAATTTCAGCCGATTGTACAGCTATGCCACTACCCTCAATAAAATTGTGATGATGATAACCACCTTTGCCTATGGATGGTGGCTGGACCAGGATCATTATGTTTTTGTGTATGCTTTTCCCATTGCTGCAATACTGGGTGTGCTTTCGGTCTTTTTACTTTCGCTCATCCCTTACCAATCCGGTGATGAGGTTTCAAGGGAGCAGGGGTTCTGGTATTCGGTAAAAGAATCTGCACTGGGCATGATTCGGATTTTGAAGACCAACCGCTCCTTTCTCGATTTTCAGATAGGGTTTATGCTCTATGGCATTGGATTTATGAGCTCAGTAACTGTTATTGTGCTTTACTTCGAAAACAGCCTGGGGCTGAACTACAGCAGTATTGCCTTTTACAAAAATGGCTACAATGTGCTCGCCATCGTTATGCTGCCATTCTTTGGCAAACTCATGGGTAAGATCGATCCGAGGCGGTTTGCTTCCATCCCCTTTCTGGCCATGCTGCTTTACATTCTTGCACTAACCCTCACCACCCATTTTCCCGGTTACATTGACTTCTGGGACATCCGGTTGTATCATACACTTATCTTTTACATCTTATTTCATGGTATTTTTGCGGCTACCATGGCACTGACCTGGTTTATAGGCTCTGCCTATTTCTGCCCTCCAGAGGAGGCAGGCAACTACCAGTCGGTACATTTGGTCCTTACCGCTGTGCGCAGCTTGTTTGCCCCCCTGCTGGGGATGGTCTTTTTTGAAGCCTGGGGCTTTACTACGGCTTTTGTGATAGCCATGGTGTTCCTGGCCCTGGCGGTGGTCTACATGCTCTGGTCAGAAAGGTTTGTGAAGTTGCCTCAGTTGAAAGGTCCAAATCAGGACCAGTGAAGGGCCCGGTTTTACCCTTGCACATGCCCCTGTAGCCATGCAATCTCCTGTTGCCATCTGTCCGGATCGGGAGTTTCCAAAATCATTGGGATGCCATCCAGGCGGGGATCCTGCATCAGCCTTATGAAGCCCTCCTGCCCGATAAACCCCTCGCCCAGTGGGGCGTGTCGGTCTACCTTGCTGCCTTTTTCCTTTTTGGCATCGTTGAGGTGCATCCCCTTGAGATATGAAAAGCCCACCACAGAGTCAAACTCTTGCCAAAGCTTTTCATAGCCTTCGGCAGTGGCAAAATCGTATCCGGCTGCCCAGCTGTGGCAGGTGTCAATGCATACTCCCACGCGCGATTTGTCTTCAACCAGTTCAATGATTCGGGCCAGATGCTCGAAACGGTATCCCAGGTTGCTGCCCTGGCCTGCGGTGTTTTCTATCACCGCTGTTACACCCTGCGTTTTTTGAAGGGTGATGTTGATAGATTCAGCAATGCGCTGCAGGCAGTCGTCTTCAGAGATTTGCTTGAGGTGGCTGCCAGGGTGGAAGTTGAGCAAAGGGATGCCCAGTTGCTCGCACCGCTGCATCTCATCCAGAAATGCCATGCGCGATTTTTTTAATCCTTCCTCCTCGGGATGTCCCAGGTTGATCAGGTAGCTGTCGTGTGGAAGGATCTGCTCAGGGGTATACCCATGGTGCAGGCAATTGGCCTTGAACTGCTCAATATTTTCTTCAGTAAGAGGCTTGGCAAACCATTGTTTCTGGTTCTTGGTGAAAAGGGCAAAAGCTGTGGCTCCAATAGCTGCAGCATTGTTGGGCGCATTTTCTACCCCTCCCGATGCACTTACATGGGCTCCGATAAATTTCTTGTGTGTCATATAAGGATATTGCTTTGTTGATATATTCTTAATTGGGTTGCTAATGCGAAATTAACAATTCCGGTTGGTTTTTGCCAGCGGCATTTCAGGGGGTAATTTGATCACTTCGCGCAGGAAGAGGAGCATGGCACCTGGGTTTGAAATTAATTTTGCGCGTATTAGAAGTATTTGCACTAACAAGTTTTTAAACATGATAACATTACGAAAAGCAGCATGGCTCCTGGGCATGCTGGGGTTGTTGGGGGCCTGTGGCAACCATAAGCCGCAGGCTGATGCGCTGGTGCGCAAAGTAAAAATCGGGTCGGTGGAGCTTGCCGATACCGTGGAGGTGAGGAGCTACCCGGCACTGTTGCGCGAGGCTGGGGAGATCAGTCTGGCCTTCCGTGTGGCAGGACCCATTGCTCATATTGCCGTGAAAGAGGGTGATTATGTGCAGGCGGGTCAGCTTATTGCCCGCATGGATCCGCGCGATTACCAGATCCAGCTTCAGGCAGCACAGGCCCAGTATGAGCAAGTGAAGGCCGAAGCCGAAAGGGTTATCGAGCTTCACAACCGCCAGAGTGTATCGGGCAACGATTACGATAAGGCCGTGTCGGGCCTGCGCATGGTGGAAGCTCAGCTGAAGCATGCACAGGATCAGCTCAACGATACCCGCCTGGTAGCCCCTGTGGCGGGCTATATCCAGAAAGTTAATTTTCGGACCCACGAGCTGGTGGATGCTGGGATGCCGGTGGCAACACTGGTGGATGTAAGCCAGTACCTGGTGGAGACCGATATCCCGGCAGCGCTCTATGCCCGCCGAGATGATATGACCGGCTTTTGGGCCAGCCAGCCCCTGTTGAGCGATCAGCCCCTGGCATTGCGCCTGCTGAGCATCAGCCGTAAGGCCAGCCAGAACCAGCTTTACCGTGTGCAGCTGGCGGTTGAACCCTCCGCCTCAGTGCGCCTGAGCCCGGGGATGGATGTGCAATTGTATATCGCACTACGCCAGCAGGGAGCCGCAAGGATGTGTATACCACTTACCGCATTGTTTAAGGAGGGCGACAAAACCCTGGTGTGGGTGTACCAACCTCACGATGGCACTGTGCAGGCACGGGAGGTAATACCTGGTAACACTCTGCGCGATGGCCGTATCCAGTTGATTGCCGGGCTGCAAGCCGGTGAGCAGATCGTGGTAGCAGGGGTAAGCCTGCTCAACCCCAACGACAGGGTGGAACCCCTTGAACCTGTTTCACAAACCAATATAGGAGGACTGTTGTGATGCATATTTCCGAACTGGCATTCCGGCGCAGGGCCTTTATCTATTTCCTGCTGGTGAGCATGGTGGTGGGAGGGATTATGGCATTCCGCGCTATCAGCAAGCTGGAAGATCCCGAGCTGGTGGTCATGCAGAGCCAGATCGTCACTTTGTGGCCCGGAGCCTCGGCCCACGAGGTGGAGATGCAGGTAACCCATGTCATCGAACAGGAACTCAGCACCCTGGCCAATATAGAGACCATCCGTTCGCGCTCCATGGCCAATGTGTCGGTGATCCTGGTTACGCTGGAGCTAAGTGTTCCGCAGGAGGAGATTGAGCAACGATGGGATTTTCTGCGCCGTCGCATCGGTGAGGTGGAAGCCAAACTGCCCGCCGGTGCCATGAAGCCCATGGTGTACGACGACTTTGGCGATGTATATGGGATGTTCTATGCCATGACAGGCCAGGGCTATTCCTACCGCGAGATGAGTCGCGTGGCCCACTTCGTAAAGCGTGAAATGCTATCGGTGCCGGGCGTGGCACGTGTGCACATATATGGTGAGCAGGATCCGGTTACCGAGATCGTGTTCAGCCCTTCTCGTATGGGTGAGCTGGGAATTACGCCCCTGCAAATTATTACTGCCGTGAGAGATGAAGCTGCTACCGTATACCCGGGTGTGCTGCAGTCTGGCCCGCAATTGCTCAGCCTGGGTGTCAAAGGGAAGATCGAAACCCATGAAGATGTCTCGCAGCTGCTCATTAAGGGGCTGGATGGACGAATCTTCCAGCTGTCGGACATTGCAGAGGTGCGCGAAACCTATGCCGATCCGGCCCGCAATACCATGCAACTGAACAACGAGCCAGCCATTGCCATCTCCCTATCGATGGAGTCGGGCGAGAATATCATTGAGGTGGGCAAAAGGGTGGAGCAACGTCTTGCGGAGCTGCAGCAACAGATCCCTGTGGGATACGATTTCCACAAGGTGTTTTTTCAACCTGAGCTCGTTAAGAAAGCCGTGGATGGCTTTATGGTCAACCTGGTGGCATCGGTTCTGATCGTGATTGTGGTGCTTATGGTGTCTATGGGCTGGCGCAGCGGGCTGATTATTGGCGCAGGGCTTGTGCTGACCATCCTGGCCACTTTTCCCATTCTGCTGGCTGCCGGAGGAACTTTGCAGCGTATCTCCCTGGGGGCATTCATTGTGGCCATGGGGATGCTGGTGGATAATGCCATTGTAGTGATCGACGGCATCCTGGTAGATCACAAAAAGGGCATCAAACGTCCCCAGGCACTTATCGACCCGGCCCGGCGAACGGCATGGCCCCTGCTGGGTGCTACCTTTATTGCAGTAGCAGCTTTCCTGCCTGTGTTTCTCTCCAAGGATGCAGCAGGTACCTATGCCCGCGATCTGTTTGTGGTGTTGTGTATCTCATTGTTTATCAGCTGGGCACTGGCCATGACCCAGGTGCCTTTGTTTGCGCGCAAGCTTCTGAAAAACATCCCCGTAACGCCTCAGGATAAAGAGCTTTTCGGGGGCAGAGGCTATGGCATGTTGCGCCGTTTGCTCAGTACGCTTTTGCACTACAAAACCACATCGCTGGTGGTGGGGTTGATATTGCTGACATTGGCGGTTTTTAATTTCAAAAATATAAAAAACACCTTCTTTCCTGATTTCAACTACAACCAGGTGTATGTGGAGTACCGCATGCCTGTGGGGAGCAGCCCGCAGCGGGTCAGTGCAGACCTGTATGCTATCACGGACTATCTGCTTGGGTTGGAAGAGGTGGACATGGTGGTGTCCAGCCAGGGGCAAACTCCCTCGCGCTATTGCCTGGTGAGGCCCATGGGTGAGGCAGGCGACAATTATGGCGAGCTGATCGTCAACTTCACCGATTACGAAACCATGATCCGCATGAAACCACTCATTGCGCAGTATCTGCATGACAACTACCCCGATTCGCGATCCCGTATACGCAAATACAACCTCTCCATCAAATCCACCCATACAGTGGAGGCGGAGTTTACGGGTCCTGATCCGGCTGTGCTGCGCGAGCTGAGCCGTCAGGCACAGCAGATCCTGCATCGCAACCCCTATGCCGACCCGCACACCATCGAAGATGACTGGGAGCCTATGGGGCAGGTGCTTACCGCTGGGTATATGCAGCAGGCCGCCCGCAGGGCAGGCACCAGCCGCCAGGATATCAGCAATGCCTTACTGGCGGCCTCCGATGGATTACCCATCGGCGAATACTACCAGGGACAAACCCGCGTGGATATTATGCTCAAGCTGCGCAATCCCGATGGCTCACGACTGGAGAATCTGGATGATATCCCCGTATGGAGCATGTTGCCCGATATATCGGGTTTGGATGAGCAAACCCTGCGAGAGGTGCTGATGGGGATCAAAAGCATGGATGAACTCATGCGCGAGATCCTGCGTCCGGTACCCCTGAGCGCCCTTAGCCGCGGAATGGAGCTGGGCTGGCAGGAGCAGGTGGTACGCCGCACCAACGGGCAACGGGCCATACAGGTGCAATGCGAGCCCCTTGGCGATTACAGCCCCGAGCAGGTGCGCAGAGCCTCCAAAAAGGAGATCGAAGCCATTTCGCTACCCCCTGGCTACAGTCTTACCTGGGTAGGGGAGTATGAACTGCAAAAAGATGCGCTGCGCAATATCTTCGGCTACCTTCCCCTGGCGGTGATCCTGATCATCCTGACCCTGATCCTGTTGTTCAACGACTTCCGCAAACCCCTGATTGTGCTCAGCTGTATCCCCATTGCCTTTGTGGGTATCGTGCCCGGGATGATCCTGGCTGGGCAGCCCTTCACCTTTATGGCTATCATTGGCTCCTTTGGGCTGATGGGGATGATTGTGAAGAATGCCATTGTATTACTGGATGAAGCCGAAACGCTCATCGATTCAGGCTTACACAAACATCAGGCGCTGATAAATGCCACCATCTCGCGCACCCGGCCAGTGCTGCTGGCCTCCATCACCACCATCCTGGGGATGATCCCACTGCTTACCGATCCGATGTATGCCAGCATGGCGGTGGCCATCATCAGTGGGCTGATTGTCGGTACGCTCATCACCCTGGTGTTTGTACCCATTCTTTATGCTTCCTTTTATGGGGTAAAAGCACCGGAGGTTAATTAACAGATAAACAGGAAATAACATGTATAGAAATCACATCATCGCAATACTGATAATCTGGGCCCTGGCGACCCCCTATCTCCTTGCTCAGGAGTTACTGAGCCTGGAGCGTTGCCGGCAAATGGCGCTGCAACACAATGAGAACTTGCGCATTGCCGCCCTACAGGCCGAACAGGCCCGCCAGCAGCAGGCTGCTACCCGTACCCTGCGTCTGCCCTCCTTTTCGGCCAATGCCACAGCACTCTACCAGGATAAGGATTTTTCCATGGAGATGTTTCTGCCCACCCAGGTACCCAACCCCATCACCGGGCAGCTGGAACCCAACATCATGATCAACCCCATGACGGGCCAGCCGGTGATCGGACCCGATGGAAATCCGGTGTTCAATATGTATGCCTGGCTGCCTCTGGAGGTGAGCCTCAGCGGTGCCTATATACTGGGAGTGGCTTTGGAGCAACCCCTGTATACCGGTGGAAAGATCAGTGCCGGAAACCGTATGGCCAACATTGGGGTGGAGATGGCCTCCGACAACCTGGCCCTGCAAAGGATGCATACCCTGGTGGCTGCCGATAACGCCTATTATACCTATGTGTCGGTATTGCAGAAGGTGCAGCTGGCGCAGCAGGCCGTAGATTTGCTTGCCGAGGTGCTGCAGCGGGTGCGCAACAGCCAGGAGGTGGGCATGGCCAGCCGCAACGACCTGCTGAAGGTACAGGTGGAATACAATGCCGCACTGCTGAACCTGCAGAAGGCCCGCAATGGTCTGGAATTAAGTCGCATGGATATGAACCGGATCATCGGCATGCCCTTCGACACGCCGCTGTTGGCCACCGATACCCTGGTAGATGCACAGCCCCTGCTGCTGGCAGAGCTTGCAACACCCAATATAAGCCAACGGCCCGAATACCGCCTGCTGGAACAACAAGTACGCATGAGCGAACAAAACATTCGCATGGCCCGGGCCGACTACCTGCCCACTGCCGGGCTGCAGGCCGGTTACAACCACATCGGGGGTGTCGAGGTAAGTGGTACCGACTTCAGCAATACCAGTCTCAACGTGATGGGGTCTGTAAAAATCCCCCTCTTCCAGTGGGGGCAAGGGGTGCGCAAGGTCAGTGCTGCCCGCATCGGGATGGAGATGCAGCAGCTGGAGCTGGAAAAGAACAGCCAGTTGATGGAGCTGGAGGCGCAACAGGCCCGATTGAATCTGCTGCTGGCCTGGGAACGTATCCAGATGAGCCAAACCGCTCTGGAGCAGGCACAGGAAAACCTGCGTGTGAGTCGCGATCACTACGAGTTGGGTATGGAGACCATTACCGAATTGCTTATGGCCCAAACCCAATGGCAGCAGGCCCATACCGATCTTATCGAGGCAAGAGCCGACTACCGTATGAAAGAAACCGCCTGGCGCAAAGCTTCCGGACGATTCGACTGAAGATAACTCTGGCCCGCTGCACTCCCCGGCCACGCAGTACTGCAGATTTTATTTACCTTTAGTGCCTTGTTTCATGCAAAGGATGAATACAGCCGAACTCCACTTTATAAGCCGCCTGTCGGATTATAACCTCAAAAGCTTCCTCACCCGCGTAGCCCTGGTGAGCGGCACTGCCATGCTCTTTCTGTTTCTGGCCGAGAAGGTGGCCGGCGACGAAACCCTGGTGGTGACCATCTACGACTATGTGAAAACCATACTGGCTTTCAATATCATCAGCGAAGGGAATGTGTTCTTCGACCATTTGGCAGAGCGATATCTTCCCATCCCCGAACGCTTCAGTCTGCGCCTAATCCTGCATATGCTCATCAGCCTGCTGCTGGGGACTACCATCCTTTCCATCTTTTTATTTACCGGGCGGCTGGCACTGTTCTTCCTGCACCCTGTGCTGCAGCTGATGATCCTGTTCGGATTGCTCTTTATCATCATCCTGATCCTGGTATCGGTATCCATGCGCATCATCGAGAAATGGATCTTCTCGGTGCGCCAGCTCGAAGAGCTCAAAACCCTCAAGCTGGCCAGCGATTACCATGCCCTGCAGGCACAGCTCAATCCGCACTTCCTGTTCAACAACCTCAGTGTGCTCAAATCCATGATTACCTATGAGCCCGAAGCTGCCGTGAACTTTACCCAGAATTTCACCGATGTGTACCGCTACGTGCTGGAGAGCAAGGATCGGAAAACCGTGAAGCTGGCCGACGAGCTGGCCTTTATGGAAGCCTATCTGGCCTTGCACCAGGAGCGCATGGGTGCGGCCCTGCAGGTGGAGCTGGCCATTGATCCTGCCTTGCTTCAGAAAGAGATCCCTCCGCTGGCCTTGCAGCAGCTGGTAGAGAACGCCCTGAAGCACAACAGCGCCCTGAAGGATGCTCCCCTGCACATCCGGATCAGTGCTGCAGCCGACAAACTGACAGTAGCCAACAACCTCAATCCCAAGGATTCGGACTTCTCTGAAAAGACCGGGCTCAGGAACCTGGAGCAGCGCTATGCCCTACTCACCCAACAGCCCATGCACATACGCACCCATGCGCAACAATTCGAAGTGGAAATCCCCTTGCTATGAATACGCCCGTAAACCTCATCCTGATCGAAGACGAAGACCATAACCTGCGCCTGCTGCAGGGGATGCTCGCCCGCCTGCGCCCTCACTGGAAGGTGTGTGGCACCTTCGACAGTGTGAAAGCCAGCGTGCAATGGCTCCAAACCAACCCCCAGCCCCAGCTGCTGTTTATGGATATTCAGCTGGCCGACGGGCTGTGCTTTTCCATTTTCGAACAGGTACCCGTGCAGGGCATGGTAATCTTTACCACGGCCTACGACAACTACGCCCTGCGCGCCTTTAAAGTCAACAGCATAGACTACCTGCTCAAGCCCTTCCGCGAGAAAGAGCTGGAAGCGGCCCTTGAGAAGTTCGAAAAATTCAATTCCCTCCATACCCCCCATGCGCCGGCCCCGGCCGATTACCAGGAGCTGCTGGAGGCCATCCGGCAGGGCGAGAAAAAGTACCGCAAGCGCTTCCTGATCCAAAAGGGGAGCGGATATGTAAAGCTGGAAACCGACCAGGTGGCCTGTTTCTACAGCGAGAACCGCATCACCACCGCCATCACCTTCCAGAAGCAGACCCATGTGGTCGATTTTGCCCTGGAAGCCCTGGAAGAACAACTGGACCCCGAGCAGTTTTTCCGTGCCAACCGCCAGCTCATCGTCAACCTAAATGCGGTGGAGCGAGTCGAAAATCATTTCGGAGGCCGCCTGAAGCTGCGCCTCAATCCCCCCCTGGAAGGCGACTTGATGGTGAGTCGCCTCAAAGCCATGGCATTTCGGCAGTGGTTGGGGCAGTGATTGTTGGGGCTGCTGTTTTTTGCGGGAGTTAATCAGCTCTATGCTGAGTTGGGGGCCAATCCGCGCGATACCCAAAGCGAAACGCAGAAAAGCAGAGGCTTTACCCCCGACAAGGCCTGGGATATGCTAAGCGAAGCAGGATACCGGAGGTAGATTGAGGGTTTCGGTATTCAATCTTTTGATTTAAAAAAGCAGAAAAATCAGTTCTGGTTGCAGCATCACCCCATTTCATTGCGTATTGTGGATGTATGTAATCACTAATTTTTTAAATCATGAAGAAAAATTTATTGACCATTTGCATTGTTTTGCTGGGAGTGAACGCCATGGCCCAGTTGCAACCCACAATAACCGGCGACAACATTTTGTGCCCGGAGGGAAAAGGTGTGGTAAGCACCCAGGAGTTTGAGAGCTACCAGTGGTTCCGTCGTTATTTTGGCTCAACCGAGACATTGCCTGTTGAGGGGGCTACCCAACAGCACCTGGAGATGGATTATTACTATTTTGCTGCCAGCTATCTCTCTGTGGAGGTTACTCTGGAGGGTGAAAGTGCCACTTCTCCGGAATTTTTTGTGGATGGCTATGCCTTCCTGCCTGCGGTGGTAATGTCTGAAGGACAATACTATGTGAATGAAAATGATGAATTTGTAATCTGTTCGGGCGATACCCTCTTTTTTACCCTGATGCTTCCCTATACTGTAAATATTACCTGGTATCGCAATGGTGTGGCCATTGAGGGCGAAACCGGCACAACCCTGGCCGTAACAGCGCCGGGCGTCTACTATGTGGAAGGGGCTCCGGAAATTTGCCCTGGCTTTATCCAGGGGCCAGGTCTTGAGCTGGTTGTGGTGTTTTGCTCCGGTCTGTCGGCACCTGGCCTGGATGCACCTCGGTTTACGTTGGGCCCGGTTCCGGCCGAAGATGTGTTGCATTTGTCGGTTCCCGATCTGGCTGAAGCCCATTATCGGGTATTCAATATGCTGGGAGAGAGGGTAATGCAGGGGCAGGTCAGTTCGGGTTCTGCAATCATTGATGTTTCTTCACTGCTGCCTGGAGTGTATTTGCTGCTGATTGATGATAACGTGCAGATGAGTCGAAAATTTATCAAGCACTAAGGCTTATGAGGTCAGTTTCCTGATAATCTGCAGCTCCTTCGTTTCTAATTCAGGCAAACAGATCTTCTCCCCCTTCGCTGTATATGGACCGACTTTGAAATGGAAAAGGGGGTTCTGGGTGGGCTTTATCCATTCCATGCCCCTTTTTTGTTAGAGTGGATACACCCTCTCATGCTGCAGCCGGGAGTAGGGTTCCGAGGCACCTGGTGTATAGCAGTAAAAGGCTTCTGTTAGTGTGGTAATTTTCCTTATCCAGCCCACCACTGGTTGTTATTGTTTCCCTTCCCACCACCTTAAAAAGCCCGAATACACAATAATAAACAGGGTAACGAAAACACTCACCACTGCCGATGGGAGTGCAATCATGGGTTCGCCCTGGAAAAAGGTAAAGGCTGCAACGGCTGAAAATGCGCTGCTTTTGGTGGTCATCATCAGAGTGCTGCTGATGATCATACCCCTGCTGGCGCCGGCACGGCTCATGATCATATGGTAAACCAGTCCCAGCAGATACATGGCGATGATCAGTATCAGCGACATGATAAGCACAACCCCCGGCTCAGCGAAAAATACACTGGCACTCATGCCCATGATGGGGGCAATTACCAGGAAAAATCCCCATTTGATCACGGTATCCCGATACTTTTCCACTGTGGGCAAGATTTTGGGGTGACGAAGAAACCGACTGATAACCAAAGGCAAAACGATGATCTGTATCATGATGCTGAGGATCTTGCCCGGATGGATCAGCGACTGTCCTAAAAACAGTAACAGGATCAGCGGAGTAAGCAGCATGGCAACAAAGTGCAATCCGAATACTCCGGTAACGCTGAAGTTGTTATCGCCCCGCAGCATGGTAGAGAAAGGTATGACCGAAGGCCCGGGAGGTGCTGCCGCTACCAGCACAAAACCCACATAGTAGGGGAAGTAGGGGTGTGCGGGCTGGCTGGAAAAAAACATCCACGACAACCCGATCAATACCAAGCCGAAAAGGATAAAATTGAGCAGGGTGCTCCAGGCCAGTGGGTAAAGGACATTGCTAACAGGCACCCAGCTTTTGAAGCTAAATCCGGTAGTGGCAAAAACCATCACGATGGCAAGGGATATTACGGAAATCTCGGCCAGGGGGCGGGTGTGCTCTCCCAATAGAAGTCCAGCCACCAGGGCAAGGCCCAGTACAAAATCGCGGTGGTTGATAATGGAAAGGATTTTCTGCATTACATAGGTTTTTCTCTGTTGGGGTGCGAAACATCCATGATTAATATCTAAACGAACACCAGTATAACAAATTAGAAATCAACATGTCTGCCGGTATAGTATGAGTATTCTGGGATGTTTGATCTGACCCATAAAAACGGTTTTAACGGATGAATCGAACATTTTTGCGAATATAACACCAACATCCCTAAAAATAGCAAACATGGAGTTTCATCCGACCCGTTTAAAACAAATTTTTTTCGGATGCAATTATCAAACTTAAACATAACTTTGTCCTACATTGTTGACATCAGCAAGAATTAAATTGTCTGCGAACTGTCCTTTTGTCGTTGCCCGCTTTACAGGCGTTCAATAAACTGAATATGCATATTTTTTTCGAAGAAAACCTGGAAAACGCCCTTGTTGAGCTCTCGCCCGAGGAGTCGCGGCATTGCGCAAAAGTATTGCGCCTGAAGGCGGGCGATGTGGTAGGCTTTGTGGATGGCAAGGGTACCTTTGCGCAGGCAGAGCTGATGGAGGTGAGCCCTAAATCTGTATCGGCCACCATCACAAGGCGGCAATTGCATGCTGAGAGAAATTTTCGCATCCATATGGCGGTAGCGCCCACCAAAAATATCGATCGTTTTGAATGGTTTCTTGAAAAGGCCACCGAATGCGGGGTGGAGGCAATCACACCGCTGATTTGCGCACAGTCGGAACGTACGGTGGTAAAACCCGATCGGCTGCAAAAGATATTGTTGGCCGCCATGAAGCAATCACAGCGTACCTTTTTACCTGTGCTGCATGAAGCGGTCCGGTTCAGGGATTTTCTTGCGAAGCTCCCCGCCACTGACCAGCTGCTGATCGCCCATTGCGACGAAGGGGAGAAGAATCCTTTACGAGAAGTGTATCAACCCGGCCGCAATGTGGTGATGCTCATTGGGCCGGAAGGCGATTTTCAGCCCCAGGAGGTACAGTGGGCCCTGGAGAAGGGAGGAGTGCCGGTATCACTGGGCCAGGCCCGCCTGCGAACCGAAACAGCTGCTTTGGTGGCTTGTATGCAATTGAATTTTCTTAACGGAGAATTGTAATCCCTTTGTTGGATTCACCGGGCGAGAGAAATGATTTACCTTTAGTTACCAGAAAACATATAGTATGATCGGAATAAGATTGATTTTCCTTTTGATAAGCCTGGGTTATGGCTACCTTGTATCGGCACAGAATTTCCAGATCGCTACTCTCAAATACAGGGGTGGAGGCGATTGGTATGCCAATCCTACCGCTTTGCCCAACCTGGTTGAATTTACCAACCGCGAAACCGGCACTACCATCAGCACCGACATTGCCACCGTAGAAGTGGGCAGCCAGAACCTTTTTAACTATCCCTTTGTGTATATGACCGGCCACGGCAACGTGGTGTTCTCGGCACAGGAAGCCCGCAACCTGCGAAACTACCTGGTGGGGGGAGGGTTTCTGCATGTGGATGATAACTACGGGCTGGATCCGTTTTTCAGAAGAGAAATCGCCAAAGTATTCCCCGATATTGAACTGGTGGAGGTGCCCTGGTCGCATCCCATCTATCATCAGCAATTCTCTTTTCCGCAAGGCCCTCCCAAAATCCATGAGCACGACGGAAAGCCTGCCCAGGGATTCGGTATCTTCTACCAGGGGCGGCTGGTGCTCTATTATACCTACGAAACCGACCTGGGTAATGGCTGGGAAGACCAGGCTGTACACAACAATCCACAGGAAATAAGATTGAAAGCCCTGCGTATGGGGGCCAACCTGCTTCAGTATGTTTTTAACAGGGAGTGAGGGAGTGAGAGGAGAGGTGAAAGGTAAGATGTGAGATGTGAGATGTGAGAGGAGAGAGGTAAATGGTCAGTGGTCATTGGCAATGGCTAATGACTAATGGCTCATTGCTGATGGCTTCTGCTTCTAACTCAGGTTTTAGCATACGCGGGTTTTTGGGCTACGCCTTTAACTTTCAATTGCCTTCCCGAAGGAATTTTTGTCATGAAAATGCGCCATAATGTCATTTGCACAAGCAAAAAATGACATTATGGCGTTTTCGTTTGGGCAGGGGTTTGAGTGTATGGGCGGTGTGTTTCAGTTGTAATATGCAGAAAAACAGTCATGTAAATTGTATTCTGTGGTTTTTTGGGTTTGGGGATGTTTTTTTTGGCATTGGAATTGAAAAATGGCTAGTGCAAACATAAAAACAACTACACGATCATGAGACAAGTAAAAAGAACCTACTCCTGGTTTCCGGGATTGCCTTCCTGGAGAAACCGCAGACGTAACAAGTAATAACTTGAAAATTTAATCAGATAAAAATCAAACCTAATGAATGTTTCACTTAAAAAATGGAGGATTAAGCTATGACACTTGCAAGAATTTCAAATCCGTGGTTCCCCAACTTCCCTTCGCTGCTTGATCGCTTTTTTGAAGGAGATTTGATGGACTGGAACAGCAACAATTTCTCAACCACCAACAGCACATTGCCTGCAGTAAACATCAAGGAAAATGCTGATGAGTTTCGCATCGAGGTAGCTGTGCCGGGTATGCGCAAAGAAGATTTTAAAGTGGATTTCAACAACGGTCGTCTGACCATCTCCTCTGAGAAGCAGCAGGAGAATGTTGAGAAGGAAGGTGAAAAGGTTACCCGTCGCGAATTCAGCTACCAATCATTCCAGCGCAGCTTTACCATTCCCGAAAATGTTGTGAATGCAGAAAAGATCAGTGCTCGCTATGAGAATGGTATCCTTCACCTTACCTTGCCAAAGCGCGAAGAGGTGAAACCCAAACCTGCACGTCAGATAGCCATCTCATAAGTAAGTGGTGTTGATTGGGTTAATAACAAAGACAGCCGGAAGTTACTCCGGCTGTCTTTGTTGTATTAAGATGCGTTAGGATCAGTAATAAGTGCCTGCCAGCAGATAGCCCTGCACATAGTCTGTAACGCCTTGTTCGAGGGTGTGGAAAGGAGCGTTGTAGCCGATACCGCGCAGTTTGTCCATCCGTGCCTGAGTAAAATACTGATACTTGTCGCGGATGTCGGCAGGAGTATCCATAAACTCTATCACGGGCTCCATCTCCAGGGCCCTGAAGGTGGCAGTGGCCAGATCGTAAAAACTGCGCGCCTCTCCGGTGCCCAGGTTATAAATGCCCGAGTTTCTTTTTTGCATCATCAGAAAAAAACAAACCTTCACTACATCCTTTACATACACAAAATCGCGCAGCTGCTTCCCATCTTCAAATCCTTGCTTGTGCGAACGAAACAGTTTCATCTTGCCTGTAGCCCTGATCTGGTTGAAGGCATGAAAGACTACTGATGCCATGCGGCTTTTGTGGTATTCGTTGGGGCCATAGACATTGAAGAATTTCAACCCGGCCCAGAAATACGGTTGTTTTTCCTGCTGCAGGGCCCATTTGTCAAATTCGTTTTTGCTTTCGCCATACGGGTTGAGGGGCTTGAGGTTCTCCACCACATCGTGATCGTCGTTGTAGCCCAGTTCACCATCGCCATAGGTGGCAGCAGAGGAGGCATATACCAGCGGGATCTGGTAGTCGGCACACGCCTGCCACATTTTTTTGGAATAGTTCAGGTTGAGTTTATCGAAAACCTTTACGCTGAATTCGGTGGTATCGGTACGCGCACCCATGTGAAAGATAAAATTCACCTGTTTGTGGTTTTCGCGAAGCCACTCGAAAAATACTTCCCTGTCAATTTTCTGCCTGAAAGTTTTGTTTTCCAGGTTTTTGTTCTTGTCTGCACGGGTAAAATCGTCGACTACTGCAATGTCTTTGTATCCTTTGTTGTTGAGTTTATTTACCAGACAACTGCCTATAAATCCTGCTGCTCCTGTTACAATGATCATAATTGGGGATTTGAAATGGGGTGAAACACGCAATGGGTTTTGTATTGCTGAGTTTTTCCGGTATTGAGGCCGGAGTTGCAAAGGTAAAACTCTTGTGCAAAACTACAGTGGGTTACTCAAGCAATACCTGCAAAATAACCTTGTTGAGATTTTCAATGGCTTTGGGTATGCTCCAGCGGTCGGTGTCGTGGTTTTCAACATAATTGGATATGGAGCGGATCTGTGCACAGGGAATGTCTTCGGCCAGGCATGCGAACAAAAAAGCGGCACCTTCCATGCTCTCGGTGGCAGGGTTGCAACGCTGCCTGATTTTTTCGATGCTCTTATTGGTGGTGTGCACCCTGTTTACGGTAATGCTGCGCACAGTGCGCAG
The DNA here is from genome assembly GCA_046291875.1 of Bacteroidales bacterium. Classification (GTDB taxonomy): domain Bacteria; phylum Bacteroidota; class Bacteroidia; order Bacteroidales; family UBA7960; genus SKVR01. Next base: position 57,321 of record JBKBSF010000027.1, read on the forward strand.
GTTGTTAATGGTTTTGCTTTTCAGGGGCATTTCATTTACCAGTTGTCCATCCTTGTAGGGGAAATAGTTTTCTTCCAGTAGTTTCAGGTCTATCAAAGAGAGGAAATACTCTCCCTGTTCGGAGCCCAGTTCGGGAAACTGATCGTGGGTAATGTGCACCACTTCTCCCAGCTCCAGGTTGCGGTCGAAGCAGCCGGCAATTCCCAGATTCAGCGCTGCATCGTAATGGTGGCGCATCAACGCTTTGCCCATGAGGTAGGCTGTGGGCACCATGCCCACTCCCGTAGTGAGTACATCGAGGGTGAGCTTGTTAAAGCTGTAGCGGTTCATGTGAGCATCCACCCTTTCCTCAAAGGTGAAATGCTTGATCAATGGCTTAATTTCAAGGGTGGTAGCAGATACAATCAGGATTCTCATCTTTGTAATACTTTGGTTTGGCGGAGTAAATATACAAACAAAAGTGATGTTGAAGCCTTTGTGGGTTTAAAATGCAGATAAGTTGCCTGATGTGTAATCCGTGAAAACCGGGCACGTAATCAAATCAATGGGGAAGAGAACTGTACTCAGAAAACCTTGTAAAAACAGAACGCAGATACTGCCGATCATGCAATGTTGATATCAGAATTAACCTGTTAAACCAACATTGCAGAGAATCAACCTTATCTGCGTTCCAATCAGAGGTTTAGTCAACAACCTTTGGGGTTGTTACTTTTTGATGAGCTTTTCGTAGTCTTCTGCCGTGCCGTCATTGAGGCATGTTTCAATGATCTGGCGGCCAAGATCCGATAGGCCTTCTACTCTGTATTGCTGCAATTCTTTTTTGAAGAATTCCATGAGTATAGCAGCACCTTTATCATACCCATCAAAGCCAATTTCGGGTTGCTTATATACCTTCAAAAAGCGTGAGGGGATCTTTGAGCCTTCGATGGTCAGGTAGTTCAGTTCATAGCCCAGCAGTGTACAACGGGCAGGCTGTATCTGGGTAGAACGGAAGCGTGAATTGCCTCTTCGGGTAAGGTATTCGCGCATAAGCATCTGGGGCATAAATCCTACCCTCCAGTTGCCAATGTGCTGATTGGGCGAAATAACATACTGTGTAATGGTGTTGTCTACAATCTGTTCCAGCAGCAGGTTGGCATGATTTACTTTTTCGCCGGTGGCAAAGGGCCAGTAGGAGCCCACACCTTCACTCTGCATACCGCCTTTGTCAACAATGCTGGGGTTGGCATGGCCCCTTGGAGAAACCAGTCGCCACAACCACGCAAGAGCTGGGGGCAAAATGTGGAACAATCCGAAGATACCATAGGATGGGTTTTCAGCGGTGCAAGGAGGAGTGCGCACACCAAAGCTTCTGATATCGATGGAGACAGGCTCGTTTACCACATTGGGGAATGCTCTGCGAGGTACAACTACCCTTGGGTTGGGGCAGGGTTTGCCAGGCTCATCTTCTATATGGTTCCATACCAGGGCTGTGCCGCCGGGATTGGTGTCGATATTCAGGAACAGGAAAGGCCTTTTGGTGTTGATGGTGAGTTTTTCCAGGATGGGATCTTTCCCGTACTCTGTAATGCTGTCGGTTCTTATAAACCATGCATTCTCAGCGTCAATGATCCTGATACGCCCGCTACCGGTCTGAAAGGAAGGGTGCACCATCCCCATGTCGTCGCAGATGGGACGGATTTCGCAAAACTGCGGAATGGTAAGGGTACGACGCTCATTGGAGGTGAGGTTGTAGCCAATAAGAACTTCTCCATTGGGCTCCCTCAAAATGTGCTGGAGCATCTCACTTTTTCCACCACCGCTGGCACCTTCGTGCATAAAGCGGGTAATGTTGTCGTAAGGACTGATGGACTCAACAGCTGAGCAATGGGCTGTAGACCAGCCTTCATCCTCACCAATAGAGAGGATAACACCATAAATCCCTTTTTTGGCGCTGGGGCCAGGATAGAGATTGTAGGAGAATACTTCGTAAACCTTATCTGTACGGTTATGCACCACCACCTGTTTTCCGTCGAAATGGGTATGACGGAAGGGAGGAGCAACGTAAATAGCCACTTTTATGTCGTAACAATCAGGAATAGCTTCTAAGGGCACGATGCGCTGCAACATGGCCAGACCCATGGCAAAAAAGCCTGCATTGGCCGGAACAATGGCCAGGCCATAACTGCATTTCTCCAGGTTGCCGATCTTGAAATAGAATGCTGCCAGATCCTGCTTTACCATCCAGTCAAAGGTTTGTGTCCTGAGATCCTCAAAAGGATAGTTGAAACGGTCTTTGAACAGGGGCTGGTCGGTGGGTTTGTCATCGCCAATGGCCATGGTGTCAGGGTCTCTGCGCCGCATGTAGGTTTCTGTATAATTGGCAGAAATACCATTGGTTACCCTGTGCACGATTGCTTCCGTTACCTCGCCCTTGCCTTCAACATCGTATTTTACTTCAAAATAATTACTCCCCTTGCCGTTTACGGCGGCATCAGCCAGCTGCTCAACGGTGTCAAACACCGTAAAACTTGGAGCGTTTTCAATCAAATTTACTGCCTCTGCAGGCAATTTAATTTTCATTTTTTCCATAAAACCAATTTGTTATTCGTTAATAATAGAAACAAATAAGCATACCAGCTGCCAGGTAAGTTATTTCAACCGTTAAATAATTGAGATAAACATACAAAAACCTCGCACATCATATCTGTGTGAGGTTCAAGGTTTTGCTTGTCCATAACGGGCAAACAAATATAGTGAAGTTTTTTAAGGAAGTCCTCGGTAGTTTTACGGGGATAATTTTTCGGGGTGATAGTAATTTCCAATTTACTGTGAATGAAAACTCATTAACTTTAGTTGCGCAAAAGATTTAATAAATATTACGATCGATGTACACTTTTCTGAGAATCATTGTCATTTGCATTCTCTCCGTCAATGCCATGGGTGCCCTTTATGGCGGGCTGAGCCTCATGCTTGACCCATCGGGTGCTTTGTTGCAAATGCCCCTCAATTTTCTGGAGCATTCCCCCTTTTCCAGCTACCTGGTGCCGGGTATTGTCCTTTTTGTGGTCAACGGCTTGTTCAGTCTGCTTACCCTGTTTATGGTATTGCGCAAACACCCCCAGTGCCAGCGCTTTATTATGGCACAGGGTGTTTTGCTGGCCGGATGGATTGCCGTGCAGGTGGCCATGCTGCAAATTTTCTATGCGCCCTTGCACCTGCCCTTCTTTTTGATGGGAGCTTTTCTGTTGTTTTCAGGGGTTATAATGGCAAAGCAAAAAAGGACAAATCCGGGCGAGGAGATTTAATAGTAAATACTGTGCAGCCATCCTTTGAAGAACTTGTCAATCAGTAAAAACTCATGAGACCTTTTTGCTATGGCATGCCAGGTCTTTGTTTTGCAGGTATTTCCTTTTTCTGCCTTTCAAGGAATTGCGGAGAATCTACCAGATCTCATGCCGCCAGAAGCGTGCAGGACGCTCTTCTCTCACCTCGAGGGTTATTTTTTCGCTGAATACAACTCCGTTACGATCAGTGCTTACCACCTCAATGGTGTGTATTCCCAATGGCAGTTCGGGCAGTTGTGCGCGCCACAGGTGCATGTTGTGCACTGCAATCGATCTTTGAGGTTGCGGGGGTGCTGGTCCAAATCTGTTACCTCTGAAAATCTCCAGGCCCTGGGCTCTGGGTTCGCCCTGCGCACTTTGCAAGGCATAGCGTGCAACCGACAATTGCCTGGCTGCCGCAAATGGGTCTACCCATTCTGCGCCCACTATGTGTCCTTCGCCGGCTCCCTGTTGGGTGCGTTCCAGGGTAATTCTTTCGCCATTGGAAAGGATTGCATGTACCACCGTTTCAGCAGAGCCTGCCCACACGTTGGCGGTAAGCCATACCCCATGGGCAAAATCTTGTGGCGTAAGCAACTTTGTGTCGGGCAGATCATTGATGGAATAGGGTGGAAGGGTATCCCTGGAATTAGGATGTTCAGCAACCCACTGAAGAATAGCCTCAAACCAATGACGAAAGGTGGGTGTATTCAGGCCGATCCACTGACCACGGTCACGACCCATGCGGGCTCCGATGTACCTTTCCTGGTAGGTTGCTCCGCTGAAATCAAAGTGAAAGTAGCCCATAGGAGCACCCATCCGCTGCAAAGCCATCGGAATGCCATCCACATTGAAGTCGCCCTGGTACCAGGCTCCTGAAGCCGCCCCGGCAATGATATGACGAAAAGGCAACGGGCCGATGCCGGTGTTTTGGGTCCATCCTTCGAATATCTGGCCGGGGGAATGATTTTCAGTAGTATGGGTATGGCCGGATAATGAAAGGGCTTTACGTCCTTTTACCATATTATGAATTCTGTACAATTCATCCGTCTGGTGTTGTCCGCTGGCTGCATCCACAAAAGAGACAAACGGAATATGTGTGTTGAAAACAATCAGTCTGTCCTCAGGAGTGTTGGCAATGAGGCCTTCAAGCCAAACAAATTGTGTTTCGGTTAAACGCCCGTTGTAGGTGGGACGGTTGCCGGGGGCACAGTTGGTTCTGCCCCGCGCCACATCTTCTTCGCCACAGGGATAAAAAATGTTGTCGAGCACCACAAACAGTACCTTCCCCATTTCAAATGCGTAATAATTGGGCCCATAGATGCGCCGCCAGGAGTCTGCCTTGTCATCGTTGGTCCTGGCGTCGAAATCCACATCATGGTTTCCGATCACCAGCCACTGGGTTAGTCCGGCGGCAGCAGCAAGTTCCAGGTTGCGCTGCAACAGGTCAAGGTCATCTCCAACCACATCGCCCAGCTGGATCATGCAATCGCCTGGTCTATATCCACCGTTGAGAATATCCGCAAAAACGCCATCCCGGAGCCATCCAAGTTCGCGGTTTGAGTAGGTTTGAGGATCGGCCAGCACAGCACAGGAAAACTGCTCTCCGGCAGCCCCCTGTCTGATGAGGGGGAAGTTAATCTGCGCCGGGGCCGGGCCCGTATCGGGTAAGCCCCCAAAGCGCATTTCATAACCCGTACCTCCCTCTTTGTGGATATAGAAAAACTGCGGCACCATCCTTTCATCTGTGGGTAGCCTCCATCCTGAGGGTTGAACAATGGTTAGGTCCATATCCTCGCGTACTCTTATCTGGTAAAAACCGTTTGAATCGGTGCGTGTCCAGTCTAATCCGTTGGACACCAGCACGCCAGGTATGCCGTTTTCGCTGACATCCCGCATTCCGTTTTTGTTTTCATCGTAAAAAACATATCCTGAAAGGGTGGCAGCTCCATGTCCTTTGCCTATGATCTCAGGAGAAGCAATCCACGGTTGTCCATGGACAGTAAGTGAAAAAAAGAAGGCTCCTGCTAAGAGCAGCAAAGGGTTGCGTAAGAAGAGTGTATTCATGATTTTCGTTTGAAATGGGTTAATTCCTTTTCGAAAGTAGTGATTTTGGCCGAGGGGTACCAGGATCTTCCCGGATTTAAAGATTTGTTAAACTAAAAAAGCAACGATAAATTCTGGTCGAAATATTTTGAATGTAATTATTAGTGATTAGTTAATATTTGCTTAACAGCCGGTTTTTGCAATTGAAGTAAATTCAGCAAACTTTAACAAACAAATTTTATGGAAAGAAATCAGACAGTTATCCTTGTAGTTGCTATTGCCTTAATGATTTTAGCAGGTTGTGGTGGGGGGGCGCAAGATGGCGAAGGGCGCACTACCAGCCAGGCCTCAAAGAAAATAAACCTTCCCAATGACCCCTGCGAGCTGGTATTCCATGTAATTTCCACCATGAACAAAGGCCCCGAAACCTTTGAGGCAGCCATTCTTGATTTGAATGATTTCAGACAGATAAAAAAAGACTTTCCTGACCTGGAAACCTATTATGACCTTTGGGAAGAGAACATTAAAACTTTAGGGATTTACGACTATCCAGCTTCTGATGCATTCAGGATGATTTTCCTGGAAAGAATGGCAGCTACAAAAAACATCAACCTTTCCAGTATGTTTGATGATTTTATAGAAGGATACTATAATATGATCAGGGATGGAGCTATTCGGCAACAATTGGTTTGGGATGAAATCAAGTTGAATGACTGTAGCCACAGAACAGTGAGATACGATATAGTTAGCTATAAAGATGAAAACGGGAGATATCAGGATTTAGATATAAGCGCATACACCTTACCCGAAATTTTTCAAACCCGAGCCCATATTTTTATGAATGGGAAGATTACAGAGTGGCCATTCACAACTGTTAAAACCAAACAAGGATGGAAACTCTTTTTTCCACACCTGAATTGGATAAGAGATGAAATGGAATATGAGTATTAAATCCATCCGACAATACCCTTTAATTATTTCCAAAACTCCTCAAAGCATGAAAAGTACCTATGGAATTTTATTGTTGATTGTTTTTTTTGTAGCGGGTTGCAAGAAAGATGACGAACCCCGCAGATGGGTTGCTGCCTATACCAATGTTACTTTGGGTGATCAGGCAAACCTTACAACAGGCCATTTTTTTCAACCCTCGACCGGGCAATCGGTTTTGTTAGAGAATACCGCAAATGTCCAGAAGACCCTGGCTATGATGTTTTTTACAGAAACGGGTGGTGCTAATCAATTTCTTACCTTTCCAGCCAATGGCGAAAATGCATCGACCTGGGGTACCGCCAATATCAGGCTTTTTACCCAGAACCCTGATGGGCTCAATTTCTGGAACCACGCCGATATGGTATCCGGAATGATTTACGCACCTCCCTCAACCACCACCGATCAGTTTGATGCTCTCATGGCCAGCCGCGACTGGAAAGCTTTTGACGATTTCTTTACCAGCAAGAATGCATCCAGCCCTAATCTGGAGTTTAAAGCTCATTACCGGCTAAGACCCACTGCTGGAGATGTGTATCTGGTTCAGTTCAACGGATTGGTAAGGGCTGTATTGTGCGTGAGAAACGTAGTTCCTTCTTCATCCACAGGCGGAAGTATAAGATTTGATATTATTGTTGAAGGCCGCGAAATATGGGAGAATAATAACAACGCAAGGCATCTGCAACCTCTTGATCCAAACAATTGAGCCATATGTCATGGATAAGATATTGACTGTTAACATATACCTTTTCAGACTAACAGAAAAGGTATATGTTAACCGAGGAATGGAAAATGCCAATTGAAGTTGACGCCCAGCAAAGCATCAAATGCTCTATGGCCTTGGTTTAGTGATGAATTAAAGTTTCCGTATAGCATGCGCCCCTGAATATCAAGGCTTAGTCAGGATGAGATTTTTTAGCTTGTATGAAGGCTGAGGCCTCCCTTTTGATAAACTCCTCCAAAGAAACAGGTTCTTTGCCTGTAACCTCTTTCACAATATTGGTGAGCCGGGGCTTGTTTTTACCCAGCCGGGGAAGAAAGTGCAGCATGATCATCACAAATATCATGGCAGGGGGCATTCCCTGTTTTCTTTTTACCCGGTAAAAGTGAAGCAGGTTGGGGCTTACATAACGAAGATCGGTTTGGGCATAATGGTTTATGAGGGAAACCGCTTCATCCATGCCGGCAAAATCCTGTCCTGTTATTTCCAGTGCCTGGTTTCTGTAGCGGTCAAAATCGCTCAGCACGCATGCACCCACAAGCCCTATGTCATGTGCATCAACCCAGTTGAACTTCAATCTGCCAGAGGGGATAAATATCTGACCTCTGTTTCTGATGTCATAGAGTAGGGTAGTGGTGAGGTTCTGCATGAAATAGGAAGGCCTTAGAAAGACATATTCCATTCCATACGAAAGGATTAGTTTTTCCAGTTTGTGGTGGGGGATAAACGACTGACTTTCGGCCCCCTGTACCGACAGAAAAACGATTTTAGAGATGCTGTTCCTTTTCATTGCCTCAAGAAAGGGGGCAAAAACCCTTTTGATATCGGCAAGGTGTGGAGGTCTGAGCAGAAAAACAATATCAATGTCCTGCAGTGCTTTATCAAAACCTTCAGGCTTTTCAAAGTCGAGCTGCCGGTAGGGCGTATCAGCCGAATATAGCTTTAGTCCGGGGTTGTCTGGGTGGAGATAGTCTGCCGCAATGGTGTTTTCATGGCAATTGATTTCTCGGAAGCCGTTGAAAAGAGCACTGCCAATATTGCCCGTGGCACCCGTAATGAGTATGTTTTTCCTGTGCATGGTCGCAAATGGGGGTTATCGTTGTTTTGGTACAAACCCCATGAGTTGCTCAAAAGGCTTGTCTTTGTGTTTATGATACACTTCATTGTGAAAATCGTTGAACCACATCAGGGAGGGGATGAACTCCTGCCAGCTGCCATCGCTGCCGAAACTGTTGGCCAGGTCATCGAGCCGTTTGAATTTCTTCAGGGCTGCTGTCAAAACCTTGCTGCCCTCGGGGGTTAGGGCCAGGCGTTTGATGCGTTTGTCGGACTCGTCAGAAAAATCTCTTATCAAACCAGATTTCTGCAATCGCTTTAGGGTCTCTACTCCTGTGGATAGTTCCACCAGGTTGAAATAGATCACATCTGTTTTGCGGGG
>JBKBSF010000028.1:0-59954 GCA_046291875.1 Bacteroidales bacterium
GACACAAATCTATTGCCCAACTGTTCGATGAAAACTTTTGGAAAAATTTTTAGGGTGGCGCATTGTCGAAGTCAGGAAAAGGAATAAAAAGCTGCATCATTTTACCCTCTTGTGATACCTGGTTTTGGGAGCTGTCAGCATTTACATCGCTTCAGCTCTGCCCATGATATCTTTAGGTTCCAATGATGCAGCTTTCGGGTCGGATTAATTCCAGAAAACGATTACCTGTTTAGAAAGTCGCGCAGCACAAAGTGCAATATACCCCCATGTTCGTAGTATTTCACCTCGATTTGAGAGTCGATTCGGGCAGTTGCTTCAAAACTCACTTCACTACCCTTTGAGGTACGTGCAATTACCTTGAGTACCTTGAATGGTGCAAGCCCTTCTGAAATCCCCTCTATAGAGAACTCTTCATCGCCTTGCAAGCCCAGGCTCTGAGCACTTTGCCCCGGCATATACTGCAAAGGCAACACACCCATTCCAATAAGGTTGCTTCTGTGGATTCGTTCATAGCTTTCGGCAATCACCGCCTTAATGCCCAGCAGGTTGGTACCTTTTGCGGCCCAGTCGCGACTGCTGCCGCTGCCATACTCTTTACCGGCCAGAACAATCAAAGGGGTGTTTTCCTGCACATATCTTTGCGAAGCCTCGAAAATACTCATATGCTCACCTGAGGGCAGGTGTGTGGTGTAGCCTCCCTCGCGCTGTGCCAGTTTGTTTTTGATCCGAACATTGGCAAAGGTTCCTCGAACCATTACCTCATCATTACCCCTGCGGGAGCCATAGGAGTTGAAAAGTTTTTGCTCCACCCCTTTATCAAGCAGATACTTACCGGCCGGAGTATGAGGCCCAAAAGAGCCCGCGGGCGAAATATGGTCGGTGGTAATGCTGTCGCCCAGAACAAGCAATGCCCTCGCCCCCGCAATATCGGAAGGTGCCACAGGCTCAGTAGAGATACCTCTGAAAAAAGGAGCCTCTTTGATGTAGGTCGATTGCTCATCCCACTGATACACCTGATCGGTTGGCACTTCCATCTGCTGCCAGATTTCGTTGCCTTCAAAAATGGTGCTGTAGCTTTTTTCAAAATCATCGCGGGTCAGTACCCTTGCCATGGTATCTTCAATCTCGGTTTGGCTGGGCCAGATATCGCGCAGGAATACGGGCTGCAGGTTCGGATCGAAGGCCAGAGGCTCATGAATCAGATCCACATCTACCCTTCCTGCAAGTGCATAAGCCACCACCAGTATGGGCGACATCAGAAAATTCATCCGTACCTGCGGATGCACACGGGCTTCAAAATTACGGTTACCCGAAAGCACAGAGGCTACCACCAGCTCATTGTCATCGACCGCCTTGGCAACATGAGGAGGCAACGGACCCGAATTTCCGATACAGCTGGTACAACCATATCCTACCACATGAAACTTGAGCGCCTCCAGATCTTCCAGCAAACCCGACTTTTCAAGATAATCGGTAACTACCTTGGAACCGGGCGCCAACGACGTTTTCACCCAGGGTTTCACATCCAGTCCCAGCGCCCTTGCCTTACGAGCCAGTATACCGGCACCAATCATTACCGAAGGGTTTGATGTATTGGTACACGATGTAATGGCTGCAATTACAACCGATCCATCGCTGAGCCGAAAACGTTCATTGTTTACTTTTATCTCCACAGTGCGCATACCGGGAGCACCCACCTGGGTTTCTACTTCCAGTCCTTCGGGGGTTTTCCCTGCTTCCTGCTTCAGGCCCTGGCCGCCACCTTCACCCATCCAGCGACCTACTGCCCGCTCATCGGGTTCGATGTATTCACGTTTAAAATCCGATGCAAGCAGGCTTTTGAAAGTTTCTTTGGCCTGTCGTAGAAGGATTTTGTCTTGCGGACGCTTAGGGCCGGCAATGGTAGGCTCCACTGTGCTAAGGTCAAGTTCCAGCACGTGAGAATAAGTGATCTGCTCGTTGCCGGTGCGCCAGAGCATATTGGCTTTGCAATAATCCTCCACTAGTTGAACCTGCTCCTCAGGCCTGTTGCTCTTACGCATGTAATCGAGTGTGCGATCATCAACGGGGAAATAGGTTACAGTACAACCAAATTCGGGCGACATATTAGAGATAGTAGCCCGGTCGGGCACTGTAAGATGATCCAGCCCATCGCCAAACACTTCTACAAACTTACCCACCACACCATGCTTACGCAGGAGTTGCGTAATGGTAAGTACCATATCGGTGGCAGTTGTACCCAAAGGCAGCTTGCCGGTAAGCTTCAGACCGATCACCTCTGGCATGATAAAATAGATGGGCTGCCCCAGCAAAGCAGCCTCTGCCTCTATACCTCCCACACCCCAACCTACTACACCAATACCATTTACCATGGGTGTATGGCTGTCAGTACCCACCAAAGTATCCGGAAAGGCCTGCCCATCGCGCACAATTACTCCTTTGGCCAGGTACTCCAGGTTTACCTGGTGGCAAATACCCATACCCGGGGGCACTACGGAGAAATTATCGAATGCCTTTTGAGCCCATTTCAGGAACTGATATCTTTCGCGATTCCTTTCATATTCAACTTCTACGTTGCGCAGATAGGAATACTGGGTGCCAAAATAATCGACCTGAACCGAATGGTCAATAACCAGATCAACCGGAACAAGCGGGTTGATAGCTTTAGGGTTTTTGCCTTTCCGTGCTACCTCAGCTCTTAAGGAAGCAATGTCTACCACCGCCGGCACACCGGTAAAATCCTGCATCAACACACGGGCAGGTTTGAATGGAACATCTTTATCTGAGGCCTCCGGGCTCCAGTTGAGCAGTGTTTCGAGGTTATCTTCGGTAATGCCGAACCCATCGAAATTTCGTAAAGCATTTTCAAGCAAAATACGAATTGAGAAGGGCAAATGAGAGATACGCCGGCCGGTTTTTTCCAGTTTATCAAGGCTGAAATAGGTAAACTCACCCATGGTGGTTTGCAATTTCTCCCTGATATCATAAGGTAATGGGGTCATAAAACAGAGTATTTTCAAAGTTAGTTTACATCAAAACAAATAGCTTTTGGGTGCCACTGCACTCCGGGGATTAAAACCCAAACATCATACATTGGGCTTGATCTTACCCTCAGCCACATCTTTATACCATTGCAGAGGATAGGAAGTGGGTCTTTCGATAGGCAGACCAAACACACGGTCGAACAAAAGCGATGAAAGCACTCCCAGTGCCCTTGATACGCCAAACATTACGGTATAGAACTGGTGCTCCTTAATACCATAGTACCTGAGCAAAGCTCCGCTGTATGCATCCACATTGGGCCAGGGGTTTTTCACTTTTCCTGTAGCTTCCAACAGAGGAGGCACCACATTGAAAAGTTTGTTTACTATGTTGATCAGATTATCGTTTTTAATGAACTTCTCTGCAAACTCGCGCTGAGCATCATAACGAGGGTCGGTAATTCGCAGCACGGCATGTCCGTAACCGGGGATTACTCCACCCTGGTCAAGAAATTTCTTGCAGTACTTTCTGATTTTATCAGCAGGAGGGTCTTCGTCATTAAGGTCGCGCATCATATCGAAGATCCAGTTCAGCACATTCTGATTGGCAAACCCGTGCAGAGGGCCTGCCAGGCCAAGCATTCCTGCTGCATAGGCATAATAGGGATTGGCCAGTGTAGATCCCACCAGGTGTGTGGCATGAGCGGATACGTTTCCACCCTCATGATCCGCATGAATACTCAGATAGAGCCGCATGAGCCTTTTATGTGGCGGGGCATTGAAACCCATCATGTGGGCCATATTGCCAGCCCAGTCCAGCCGCGGATCGGGGTCGATATGCTCTCCTTTATGAAAAGATCTGCGGTAAATGTATGCTGCTACCCTTGGCAACCGGGCAATGAGGTTCATCACATCTTCGTAGGTACTGTCCCAGTAGTATTTTTTATGCACACCTGCCTGCATGGCATTCAGAAAATAAGAGTCGGAGGCCATTGCAGAGATTGCTGCCACATATTGCGCCATGGGGCGGGCATTTTTGGGCATCGCATCGATAACATCAAAAACATGCTGTGGCACAATGGCACGGCTGGCCCAGTCCTTGCTCAGATTGCTAATATCTTCCAGCTCGGGCACTTCACCAATTAGCATCAGATAGAACAATCCTTCGGGAAGGGGTTCACCATGCTCGCACAAACGGGGTATGGTTTTGCGCAACTCGGGCAAAGCTACTCCCCTGAAACGAATCCCTTCATTGGGGTCCAGCTTGGAGGTTTCTGTCAGCAAACTGGGTACTCCTTTCATACCCGATAAAACCTGGCCGATGGTCACTTTGCCAACTACCACATCTGAATGGTTTTTCCTCAGTTTGTCGTATTCCTCATACTTCCTGAGGGCTGCCTCATAAAATCTGTTCTTAATATATTCCATGGTTTGGGTTTGGTTTTTTGAAGGATAAAATGTGTGTGCTTCAAGGGTTTGCCTGTATACTGGCCTTTAAGTTCTGGTCAATGGCTTCAAGAAATTCTTCTGTAGTTAGAAAGTGCTGTTCTTTCATCTGATCGCCATGTACAAGCATTGCAAGGTCTTTGGTCATTTTGCCGCTTTCAACGGTTTGAATGCAAACCTTCTCGAGGGTTTGCGCAAAATGGATCAGATCGTGGTTCTGGTCAAGTTTACCTCTGAATGCCAGCCCGCGTGTCCAGGCAAAAATACTGGCAATGGGGTTGGTTGAGGTGGGTTTGCCCTGCTGATGCATACGGTAGTGCCGCGTTACGGTACCATGGGCAGCTTCGGCCTCCATGGTTTTTCCATCGGGTGTTACCAGGGTAGATGTCATCAGCCCCAATGAGCCAAAACCCTGAGCCACCGTATCGCTCTGCACATCGCCATCGTAGTTTTTGCAGGCCCATACAAAGCCGCCCTCCCATTTCAGAGCAGCGGCAACCATATCATCAATCAGACGATGCTCGTAGGTTATTCCGGCTTCCCTGAACTGCTGGCTGAATTCCTTGTCGAATATCTCCTGGAAGATATCTTTGAACCTTCCATCGTATTTTTTCAGAATGGTGTTTTTGGTAGAAAGGTACAGGGGCCACTTTTTCATCAGTGCCTGATTCATGCAAGCTCTGGCAAAGCCCTCTATACTTTCATCGGTATTGTACATGCTCAGCGCTACTCCATCGCCCTCGAAGTGATATACCTCATGCGAAATGGGAGCAGAACCATCGTCGGGCTGAAAGGTAATGGTAAGTTTACCAGGCCCTTTGGTAACAAAATCGGTAGCACGGTACTGATCGCCAAAGGCATGTCGCCCGATGCAGATGGGCTGGGTCCAGCCCGGCACAAGGCGGGGTATATTGGAAATAATGATGGGTTCACGAAAAACTGTACCCCCCAGGATATTACGGATAGTACCATTGGGCGAGCGCCACATCTGCTTTAGGCCAAACTCTTCCACCCTGGCTTCATCGGGGGTTATGGTAGCACACTTTATACCTACTCCGTATTTGCGGATGGCATGTGCTGCATCTATGGTAACCTGGTCGTTGGTTTGATCGCGGTATTCGATTCCCAGATCATAATACTTTACATCCAGTTCAAGATAAGGAAAAATCAGTTTCTCCTTGATAAACTTCCAGATGATCCGGGTCATTTCATCACCATCCAATTCTACAACGGGGTTTTTCACGTGAATTTTATTCATCATTAACAGTTTTGTTTGGGTTATTACCTGGTAAAACAAGACCATAAGGCATTCTTAGCTTTACAGGCAGAATTGTTTTTTTAAAATTAAACATAGGTTTATCATGCATTGCACACATTTCAAAGCCCTGTACTGAATTACTCAGAAAGGCGCATGGGGATGCGCGGAAGCTCATCGGGAGTGCAGTTGTTATAAAATTACTATTTTAAACAACAAACCTTAAGTAAGGTTCGCACAAAAAGTACAAAAAATGCTATTAACAAAATATGAGAAGGCAATCAGAAAGTCCAGCCCAGGTTAATGTATGCAAGTATTTTGTGGGTTTGTGGGCTAAAAGCAAAGGAAACCTGCAAAGGGCCAATGGCAGAAAGAAACCCAATATGCATTCCTGCCCCCAGTATAAAGTTATCTGTGCCTATTTCATTCAGCCGGTCCATCTCAAAATTATACAAGGCCGCATTTACGATGGGTGTGAGGAAGAACTCATCCCAGACATTGTACTGCCAACCCATGGCACCCGCAACAATTCCTTTCGAAAGCACTTCATATTCATTGAGACCGGCAAACACAATCTGGTTTTTAAGAAAAGGATACGTACCCCCCAGGTTGAAATTATTGATGAACTGCTGGTCGTAGAAGAAATTATATCCAGCCTGCAGTTGGTTAAATGAAGTAAGGCGAGGACTTACCCTGAGAAAAGACTCCCAGTTTGCGAATATCTGGAGGTAATTACTAATTCTGATATCAACGTCGGAGAGCTCACTGCTCTGATTCCCTTGCGGATCGCGAAAAGTAAGTGATGGTTTCTGGTTGAAGAAAAAGTGTGATGCCAGCCTTGTTCTCATTCCGCTTTGCGGAAACGCCTGCCGGTTGAGTGAGTTGTGCTTCCAGCCCAGCATAAGTTCATTGGAACGGGTATGTCCTCTCACCGAAAATGCCGCCCTCATGTTAGGAGACAAGCTCTGGTAATACCAGGCTGTACCCAGGCTAAGGTAGCTATTTGGCCCGGTAAGATGATTGAGGGTGAGCTCTGTTCTGAGATACGATTGTTTATACTCTGCCGCAATCTCAAAATCTTCATAAACCGGAAACACAAGGTGCCTTGCCTGGCCTTCAAGGTTAACCCAGGTTATCTGCCTGTCGTTCAGAAAAGCATCAATTCCAGCCTTGAGGGCTGGCTTCTCTCCCACAAGTGCTTTTACATAAGCCTGGGTATTGTATAAAAACAGTTTGCTCGTGGAAAGGTTGCCAATAAGCCCTACCCCTGTAAAAGAACTGTAATGAATGGCTGCCCCCAGACGTCCGAAAGGTTTCTCATCGAAGTGAAAGATCAGTGTACCTTTGGCGTTGTTTCCATGGGGCTCGAATGTGTAAGTAACCCTGTTGAAATAATCTGAAGCAGCCAACCTGTTTACTGCACTATTGAGCTGGGCAGTGGTTAATGTATCGCCATAGCTGATGCCTATGGCATTTCTTACGAACCAGGGCCTCACCTTGTAGAGCCCCGTAAATGCAATACTATCCGCAACCAGATTGCGTGGCACAAAAAGCGGTTCATCGGCCATCAGAGTGTCCGTTTTTCTTGAAAACTGCTGCTGTAATGCCAGAAACTCGGGCAACTGCCCTCGGGCAGCTTGCTTTCCCTGCTCAATGATCTGTTGAACGTTTCCAAAACTTGCCGCAGTAAAAGCACGCAGATCGGGCTCAACATACAAATCGGTAAGGGCTCTGTCTTCCTTAAAAGTACGGGCATCAAGAAAAAAACCCAACTGGTAAAGAATATCAATGGGGGTTCTTAGCTCTTCGGCAGCCCGCAAGCCCTGGGCAACATTAACCCCCACTACAAAATCGGCTCCCATCTCCTTTACAACCTGCACGGGAAAATTCCGGGCAACTCCGCCATCTATAAGTTTTCTTCCATCGATATTGATGGTGGTAAACACAGAAGGAATAGCCATACTGGCCCTCAATACGGTTATTATATCTCCTCCCCTAAGCACTACCGCATCGCCGGTTTCGATATCGGTAGCCACTGCTGCAAAGGGAATGGGTAAATCGTTAAAATCGGAAACACCTCGTACATGAAAAAAAATATCGCTGAGCAAATTCCACAACTGCTGCCCTTCAATAGCACCTGAAGGAAGGATCAAACGACCATTTTGTATAGGCAGATTTACAATAAAACGACCGAAGGATTCTCTCCTGCGCGGGTGGGTATACTCCAGACCTGCGCGTCGGGAAAAAACATCTCCCCAATTGACCGAAAGAGCAAATTCTTCTATTTCGCGCGCTGAATAACCGGCAGCATACATACCGCCAACGATACTGCCCATACTGGTGCCCGAAATATAATCGACTCTGATGCCAAGGCTATCGAGTATATGCAAAACTCCAATGTGCGCAAGCCCCTTGGCTCCTCCTCCGCTTAATGTCAACCCCAGTTTCTGAGGTTCCTGCTGCGGGATATTGCGGCCATGCGCTCCGCAAACCACAGAAACAAAAAGAAATACTACCAGTAAAAAGTTTTTTAACATACCCGTTTGGCGAACTTAAGCATTTATCATTCAGTAAAATGGAGCCACAGAAACATCATTTTACATTACAACAACCTTACTACTTACATGTTTAGGTTTTTTATTGTGGATCAGTCATTTTATCTTTGACAAAGAAAACACCTTTTCAGGCAAATCTACAAACCAAACTCTACAGCATTATGTTAAAAAAATACTTTTCACTTATTTTCACTTTGATCATTGTTTCCGGCTTTCAACTGCAAGCTCAAAATCCTGAGGTTTTTGAGGTTCCCTCCGACGATTTTCCCAACCTGGCAAGTGTAGTAAGCCATATCAACACTAATGGGCCCGGCGATCACGGGTTGATCTTCCAGGTTGCAGGCGATACATCGTTCCCCGAAAACAACCTGGTTATTACGGGTTCGGGCACAGCTGCAGCACCCATTGTTATACAATGGAACGGACAGGGACAAAAACCCCAGGTCCTGTTCAGCGGAACCACCAGTGAAGGGGAAGCGGGCTTTACCTTTCTTGGAGCCTCCCACATTACCATCGACGGGCTCGACATTCAAAATGCAGATGGATTACTCGATTTTGGAATTTTAATGACCAACAGCAGTGCTACTCAAGGATCAAGTTACAATACCATCCGAAATACGAGTATTACCCTCAACAAAAATAACCCCAACGAAACAAATGGCGTAAGGGTGATAAATGGCATTACCACCACTGCAGCTTCCGGCTCCAACAGCCACAACCACTTTATAAACAATCACATCTCCAATGTTTTAATTGGCTACCATTTCAACTCTGGCACCGGCAATATTGAACTGATGGATGTTGGCAATGTGGTAAAACAGGAGGATGATGGACAGCACATCATCGAAGACATTGTAATGTGCGGAGTATTTCTGTGGAATCAAAATGGCATTACCCTGGATGGTTTGCACATCCGCAACCTGGAAAGACCCGATGATGGAACCGCAACAGCCCCGGCTGCCATTGCCACAAGAAGCGATCTGCCCAGTGGTGCTCTTGACAACCCCATAGTAATTTCCAATAATCATATTTACAACCTGTACTCTGAATCTACCACCATCTTCGGCATGTACCTCAATCATCGCAATGCAGTGCACAAGGTTCATGGAAACAGGCTCTACAATATCGAAACCAGTGGCACAGGCAATTCCATTTATGCATCGGGGATCTTTGTTTTTGCCACCGGCTTGCAGGCTCACCTCTACAACAACATGATCTCTGCCGTTTCCGCCCCTCTTTCGGGCCTTACCAGCCTGGCAGCCAGCAGGGGTATCGACCTGAGAACTTTTTCCGATGCCCGCGTTTTTTACAACAGCGTGCTTATCGAATACACCATGACCCAGAACAATCAGCGGTCGGCTGCTCTCAACATTCACAACACTTCCGACCCGGTTGACCTGCGCAACAATATCTTTGTCAATAACAGTCAGCTGACCCTGGGTACCACCGGCATTATTGCAGCCATGCACAAAGCCAACAACAACCTCAACAATATAGCCCACACCTCCGACCGAAATATTTATTACGCAGGAACCCCCTCTGCCAGCCACCTGATCTTTTACGGGCATCATTCTTCTGCTCCTGCTGTTGATCAGACCCTTGAGAGCTATAAGCTCAGAGCTGAGAATTTCGACCAGAATAGTTTTACCGGTGAAGTTCCCTTTTTCTCCCAGGATGATTTGCATGTTGATGTCCTCATTCCCTCCGCTGTAGGCGGAAATGCTCAACCCATCATTGAACCTTTCGCGGTAGCTACAGATATCAATGGCAAGAACCGCCATCTGCAAACCCCCGACATTGGGGCCCATGAACTCCCCCTGGCCTTGCCAGACATCGCACAAAACCCCTACCCTTTGCATGAGGCCGAAGAAGTTGATCCTCAAACTATTTATCTGCAATGGCAATACTTCTCAAGTCTCGACTATGTTAATCCGGCGGGTTTTCATCTGTATTTCGGCGCCAGTGCAGATCTCACGGAAGCACACTACATCGGCTGGACACCCTTTGAAGCCGCTATCAACCAGTATACTTATGACTTTAACGATATTCAGCTTGAGTATCTTACCCAGTATTTCTGGAAGGTTGTTCCCTCAACTCATCCTGAAGAGGGCATAGAGGCTCAGAATGTGCAGATCTGGAGTTTTACAACCCAGGCCTTTGTATCGGAATACCCCAACCTGGCAACAGACCCAGTGCCCGCCAACGGAGCAGACAATGTACTGGTAAACCTTGCCCAGCTCTCATGGCATTACCTTCCAGATCCAGGGTTTACACAGGCGACAGGTTTTGAAGTCTATTTTGGAGATACCGAAAACCTGCAGGCAGAAGACTTTAAAGCATGGATTGATTTTGTGCAAGATCAGGAAGTTTATACCTTCAATCTGGGAGACATAGCCCTTGCCTACAATGCTACCTATTACTGGAAGGTTGTACCGGCAGTTTCTGAAACAGAAGGGCCATGGGCGCAGGAGGTACCTGTTTGGTCTTTTACGGTAGAAGATAACGTTGCTGCACCAAAGGTAGATTTTAATACAGTAAACATTTACCCCAACCCTGCCCGCACACATTTAGTAATCAGGCACGATGGAGAATTCAGGGCAGAACTTTCAGGGATAGATGGAACCCTTTACTTTAGCTCCTCTGGCGATGGTATGATCCAGATCGACAATCTGGCAGAGTTGGCAGCAGGCATTTATATAGTTCGAATCATCAGCGGCAATCATTCCATGAGCCGTATTATTCAGATAATGCGTTGATTTATGAAACTTGTATGAGCAAAACGTAGCTCACAAAAAAAAGAAACCCGAATATCGCCACAGTCAAAATCATCCATGCAAATTCCCCTGCAAAGGCGGGGCAGGCATACAACCAATAGTTTAAACAAATTATATCCAGATGAAGCGTTTAAGAAAAAACCGAAACCGAATGATTCTTGGAGTTTGCGGTGCATTGGGGGAGTATTTCAACATTGACCCAACTTTGTTTCGAATAGCATTTGCCGTTGCTGCAATTGCATACGGTACCGGATTGTTTGCCTATCTGATCCTTGCCATTTTAATTCCGGCAGAACCCTATGGTGACATTTGATGTAGTATTGTTGATTCTGGCTTTTGTATTGCTTTTGGCCGGGCTTGCAGGTGCCTTTATACCCATCCTGCCAGGCCCTCCCCTGAGCATGGCGGGCTTGCTCCTGGTGCATATTACTCGTTTTGCCACTATCGATACGGGTATTCTTTACACCATGGCAACCCTTACCCTCGTTATTACAGTTGTAGATTACCTGCTGCCTGTCTGGGGCACCAAATGGGGAAAAGGAACAAAGCACGGCATCATGGGAGCTACACTGGGCCTCATCATCGGTATATTCTTTTTCCCTCCCGTGGGTGTAGTTGTGGGCCCCTTGGCAGGTGCATGGCTTGCCGAAAAGGTTAATGGTGCCGACAACCCACAAGCATTCCGTTCGGCATTGGGGAGTTTTCTGGGCTTGTTGCTGGGGGCTTTGCTCAAATTTGCCGTATCGGTAGCCATGATCTGGTATGCCTTATCTGGAATCATTCTGACTTAACCCCCAGACACTCATAAGGCTTGCAAAAGGAAGAATTATTAGTACCTTTGTGTTCACATGTAGATACTTATATATTTAACCCACCATGTCCAGTACTTTTACCATAGCCATCTCCAACCGATACGATGAATTATCAGGGCAACAATGCTGTTTATCGTGCGGAGGTGCCATCAATTTTGCAGAAATCAAACCTGGCTTTCGCTGTGCCGATCTTGGCTCAGGCAAAGGTTTCGATGTTTTAAAAATGGCAACATTGGCGGGTACCGAAGGTTTTGCGTGGGGCGTAGATGTGTCGGATGCTATGATGGAAACCGCGCGCGACAATGCCCGCAAACTCAACCTAACCAATGTAGCCTTTATCAGGAGTGAATTGGAAGATATTCAACTGGAAACTGAAAGCCTGGATGTGGTGCTTTCCAACTGTACCCTCAATCACAGCCTCGATCAGACCCGGGTATGGAAAGAGATCTACAGGATATTAAAGCCGGGAGGTCATTTTGTAGTGAGCGATATTTTTGCACTAGAAGAGGTTCCTCAGGAATACCGCAATGATCCGCAGGCCGTAGCTGAATGCTGGGCCGGAGCCGAAATGCGGCAGAAATATTTCGACAACCTCAGCCAGGCAGGTTTCGAAAAAGTTGAAGTGATGGAAGAATCCCAACCCTACGAAAAAGGAAAAATCAAGGTCTGCAGTTTTACTATCAAAGGAGTGAAATAAAAAATTCCAGACAAATCCTTCATCCGGATTAAGCAGAATTACCGTAATTTGGCAAAGGCTAACCAATAGAAAAATCTTCGATAAAACAATTACAGACGAATATCTAAACAACCTGAAGTATGAAAACACTTGTAAAAAAGGCACAAAAGACCCAAAGTGACAAGAAGCAAGCGCAGTGCTGCGCCAAAATTTCCAGCAACCAGGTAGGCTGCCACGATTAGGTTTCCGGAAAATCATTGACAGGAATAACCCAGCTGATCCTGTTATGCTGATTGCCATTCGGGCCTTATCGCCGGGATGGCAATCTTATAGATACAAATTGCCAATCGCCCATTCAACAGCCCCCTCCTGATGCCATTGAAACCATCCTCTCACAATATCATTTCGCCTCTCAAAAGTGGTGAAGAGTACCTGGTTGTAAATCTCCTATCGGGTCATGCAGATATTCTGAGTCCCCGGGAAGCAAAATGGCTCACAGAACCCACAGACCAGGAGTTTCCGGCAGAGTTTGCAGAAAAAGGCTACGTGGCAGAACCCGCCAGCGAACAATTGCTCTACAGGCTAAAGTACATTGAGTATTTGGAGGAACGCGAGAAAGAGGAAATACAGCTTTTTTTCGTCCCTACCTACAGCTGCAATTTTTCTTGCTCTTATTGCTACCAGAGCGATTATCCGCAGCAGCAACAGGTTCTGTCGGAACCTATCACAGAGGCCTTCTTCGATTACATCCACAATGAATTGGGTTCACGCAAAAAGTACATCACACTATTTGGGGGTGAACCGCTTCTGTTTTCACCGGCTTATTATCGGCAAATAGCCTACTTCATTGAAAAAGCCCGTCAAACAGGGGTGGAAATAGCCATTGTAACCAACGGTTATACGCTTGACAAGTATCTTGATATACTCGACAAATCTTTTGTAAGAGAAATACAGATTACCCTTGATGGCACCCAGTCCTTCCACGACCAAAGGCGCCGGCTCAAAGACAACAGCCCAACTTTTGCGCAAATTGTAGACAACATTGATGCTTGCCTGGCAAAGGATATTCCTGTAAATCTGCGCATGGTAGCCGACCGCGACAATCTGGACAATTTGCCCCAGCTGGCGGATTTTGCCATTGATAAAGGATGGACCACACATCCATTGTTTAAAACCCAGATCGGACGCAACTATGAACTGCACTACTGCCAGAGTGGGCAAACCAGACTTTACTCCAGGCTGGAACTTTATACAGCTCTGCACCAACTGATCGGGCAGCACCCACAGATCCTGGAGTTTCACAAGCCCGGTTTTTCGGTAATGAAGTTTCTGCAGGAGAACGGCAAGCTCCCCAACCCCCTTTTCGATGCATGCCCTGCCTGCAAAAGTGAGTGGGCAATGGATTTTACCGGAACCATATACTCCTGTACTGCAACCGTTGGCAAACCTGGCGAACAACTGGGAACCTTTTACCCCCAGAAAACCCTTCAACAGGATAAAGTAAAACAGTGGCAACAACGCGATGTACTCAACATCGAAAAATGCAGTCAGTGCGCAGTGCAATTGGTTTGCGGAGGAGGCTGCGGATCTATTGCTGCCAACCAGCACAACAATATAATGGCCCCCGATTGCCGGCCCATTGCCCAACTCAATGCTCTGGGTTTCGAAACCTATTTCAGAACCTGAAATTGCTTCGGAAAACATTTCCAAGGGACACATTGGCAATAATTCCTATCTTTGCCCCGATTATGGTTTCGCTATTCCTTTCCAGGATATGCGGATGAAAAGGGAATCAGGTGCAAATCCTGAACAGTTCCCGCTGCTGTAAGCTCCTTCAAAAAGTTGTTTTCTCTCCTTTTGCCACTGTCATGCCCTGGAGCATGATGGGAAGGCCGGAAACAACGGAGCAAGTCAGAAGACCTGCCATAATCCTTTCTGATCTGTAGCTTTCGGGATAAAAGCATAGACAAGCACTGGATATAATCTCTTGCCTGGCTTATTTCTTTTGTGTTTGTTGTGCGCTAAAAGCTGCAATGCAGTTTGGGTTGTCAAATAATATTCCTTTGCATAAGCGAAAGGATTACCAATAATTCATTTAACTAACCTACTAAAGCACAACACAATGAACAAGCAACTGCGCCTGAACCTGGCAATCCTTTGCCTTACTTTCCTGGCTTTTACCTCCTGTCAGAAAGATGAAGAAAACACTCCCGACCCAAGTTGGGTGATAGATTTTAACCAACAGCAGCTGGAACCCGAAAGCTTCTGGAATGGATCCGATGGCAGTGGCGGTTTTGAGGCCGGCCCTATGTTTTTCCCCAACGACTACAACCAGGATTGGGCTTCCTGGAGTGGTTTCGCTCTCAGCAATATAACTGACAATACAACTCCTGGATGGGACAACCAATACAGTGCTTTTCCAGGAAAAGGTTTTTCAGGTAACCCGAACTATACGATCATGTATGTTTCAGAATATGACCCCACCAATGCTCTCAGATTTACCGAGGCACATAAAGGGAAAACCATTCGTGCAATTTATGTAACCAACACAACCTATGCAGCACTATCCATGCGCGATGGAGACCCGTTCTCCAAAAAATTCGGAGGCGAAACCGGTAATGACCCCGATTGGTTCCGAATTACCATAAAGGGCGTTAGAGACGGTCAGATCATTGACAACAAAAGCATAGAGTTCTACCTGGCCGATTATCGGTTTACCGATAACTCCAAGAACTACATTATACAGGAATGGACGCGTATTGAACTGGGTGAACTGGGAGAGGTCGACGAAATAAGGTTTTTCCTGGATTCTTCCGATATGGGCGAATGGGGAATGAACACACCTTCCTATTTTGCCCTGGGACGCGTTGAAATAGATTAACCTTACAAGGGTTTTACAATCCAGCCTCAAGAAAAAATGCCCATCTCACTTACAGGCAAAACCGAGCAACAAAAGCAAAGCTGATCCGTTTTTGTTGAGGGCATTTTTTCAGAGGCATGGGTTGGCAGGAGGCCATAAAAAAAGATGTTTTGCCGACAGTATGGCTGTGGTTGCCAATGATTATATTAATTACAGCAACACATTTTTTGCAGAGTATGCCGAAAGCCTCTTTTTTCGTACTTTTGCCACCAGACACTTTGCAGGAGGAGATCAAACTGCCAGCTTTCGAAGCCGGTTTTTCCAGAGCAAAACCATAAAAATGTACCTGCATTCATGAAAAATACTTTTCGCCCAATCCTTCATGTACTTGTCAGGCTTATGCTTGCGGTTCTTCTTTATCTACCTTTCACAGCATGCCTCAATGAGGATGTTTGCGAAGATATTGCCACTGTGCCCATCAGGATCGGTTTTGCAATGCGCGAAACAGCCAACGCAGAGCCTCGAAGCCTGGCTGTTGATAGTCTAAGTATACATGGGCTTGACAATCCGGTATTGATTTATGAAAACCGAAACAATGTGAGCAGGGTAGAACTTCCGCTTCATCTGGCAAAAGATTCTGTAGCTTTTGTTTTGTATATTGCCAACCCTATAGAATTCCTGCCTTATGTGGCAGATACCCTTTGGCTGTATTACCAGAGAAGGCCCGTTCTGATTTCAATGGATTGTGGATTTGTAACATTCTTTGACTTGGAAAGACTGGCTTACAGTCGCAATTTCATTGATACCGTTACCATTGAAAATACCTCTATAATCAACAACCTGGATGAACATATCAAGATTTTTCCCTTTGTTGCTGAGCCTGCTCCTTAGCCTGGGCAGTTTTGCCAATTCCAACAACGATACAATCCCATCCACCGAAGGAGTTCAGCCTTTTGTGCGCTTTGGGATAGATTTGTCATCCTTTGCCAGGGGGCTTATTGAACCAGAGGTAAAACAATATGAGTTCGCAATAGATAGCGAGGTGTTCCCCAACTGGTTTATCAATCTGGAGGGCGGTTGGATGAATGTATCTACCATTACCAGTAACTTTGATTATAAGGCATCAGGCTTTTTTTTCCGTGCCGGCCCCGACTTCAACCTTCTCAAAAGACCATCACCCCGCCAACAAGACCTGGTAACCTTTGGTATGCGCTATGCATATAGTTTCCAGCAACACGAAGCACCTTATTTCCTCTCTGAAAATCCCTACTGGGGAGATTATGAAGGAAGCGTAGGGCAAAGCAGTTTTAATGCACACTGGATAGAGTTTGCGGGGGGAGTAAAAGCTGAAGTTTTCCAGAATTTTTTCCTTAGCTGGTCTTTGCGAACAAGGGTAAAACTTTACACCACTCGCAATTCAGAATTAGATCCCTATTACCTTCCCGGCTATGGA
The DNA here is from genome assembly GCA_046291875.1 of Bacteroidales bacterium. Classification (GTDB taxonomy): domain Bacteria; phylum Bacteroidota; class Bacteroidia; order Bacteroidales; family UBA7960; genus SKVR01. The sequence goes on from JBKBSF010000028.1 coordinate 16,813, forward strand.
CAGGGCAAAAGAAGAGCCCCCGTTATGGTGCATTATAGCCTGTTGTATCGATTTTCGCTTTAGCGATTGCCTGCATCAGGCTTAATTGACATCTCTTTCCAACTCTTCTTTTCTTAAAGCCAATCCTAAAGCAGTTTATTTACCGGTGGCTTTGATATATTCCATAAGAATACCATTGAGCTCCGACAGCTTTACTTCAGACTGCGAGAGCTTTTTGTTGGTCTCGCTCAGTTCAAGGTTCTTCTCTTCTATGGTCTGATAAGCCTGCTGAGCAGCATCGCGGGCGGCCTGAAGTTCCTCTATCAGGTTTTTCACCTGTGTCATATCCTTAAATATACAAAATAAGCCGGTTATGCCTTGCACATTGCTGTCGAGCTGGGGAGTAAGAGTTACGCTTACATATTTGTTTGACCCTGAACTGCAACGAATGGACAACTCCAGCTGGAGCTTTTCACCGATCTTAAGTTTGCGGGAGGCTTGCGCCAAAGATTGCATCTCCTGTGGAGTAGATATAAAAGAGGAGATGTTTTTTTCGACCAGTTCATCACTTTCAAAAATCTCCTTCATGGCTTCATTGCAAAACACAAAATCCCATGTAAGATCCAGTATGGCAATTCCTTCTCCTAATCTTTCAATAAGATTGCGCAACTTATCTTCACTGGCACTGAGGGCGGCCTGTACTTGCTTAAGCTCAGAAATATCCTGACCCACCAGCACAAAAGAGCTCACATTTCCATGAATATCCAATACAGGGCTAAGACTTCCGAAGAGAGATACGGATTGTCCGTTTTTATGAATGATCGAATACTCGCCTCTCCATTGTTTTCCCCCTTCCAAAACCTTCCTGAAGGGTTCGTTTGCCTGGGAATTGCACAAAAGATCAAAGCTCATGGGGGCATTGGGGCCAGTTACTTCATCAACTGTAAAACCAGTGATTTCAGTAAATCTCGGGTTAAGATATTCTATCTTGCGCTTTTGATCGGTAATCACCACCATACCCTGGCTTTGCTCAATGGCTCCGTGCAGTTTGGAGATGGTATCCCATTGCTTGTTAAGCTTCCGGTGCATGTAAATGCTTTCGGCCGATCGGTAAACCGACTCAAAGAGTTTGGTCAGGGTAATGGGTTTGAGTACGTACTCATTGATCCCGATCTCAATGGCTTCAATAAAAAAGTTGCTGTCGGAGTAAGCACTGGTAACAATGATCTTTACCTCTGGTTTAATCTCCTTCATCCTGCGACTCATGGCAAGGCCATCCATTTGCGGCATCCTGATGTCTGTGATTACGATATCGGGAAGGTATTTTTCAAAAACCTCCAAACCCTTCACCCCATTTTCAGCAAACAGCAGATCCGGTATGCGTCGGGTTAGCAACTCCTTTACGGCCTCCCTGATACTTAACTCGTCCTCAACATACAGAACCTTTAGGTCTGTTATTTTTTCATTTATTGGTTTCAAACTCATGATAATCCCTTAACAAAAACTCATTTCTCCGAACAACTGCATAGTAACCTTCTAAACACAAAGGCAGCAGTTTAGGTTTATTGCAAACAAACTTTTTTCCAATTGTGCAGGGTGTAAATGTAGTTGTAATTATCCAGTAAAAAACCCTGAAAATTACGGGCTGTGGAATGGGAGAAAACACGGGGTGCAACTGCGACCAATTAAATGTATTTTTACACACCTTGCAGATAGCAAAGAAAATAGGATTGAAATTCAGCAAATTGCAATGGCAATCATTTTTTTAATTCCAGACTCTTGCCTGGATTGAAACTGTGAAAACCAAAAACCGTATCAGTACACAGAAAAAACCACAAAACACTAAGCAAAGATTTGAAAAAACTCCTACCCGGCATAACAACAAAGGTCTTCCAACTCACTTTTCTGATCTCTCTCCTTTTTGGCAACGAGACCAGGGGGGCTGAGGGAATCCCCTTGATGATCAACTACAGACATTCAGACTATCGGGCAGAGACTCAAAACTGGTCGATTGTTGAAGACCACAGAGGTTTTATATACATTGCCAACCTGGGAGGTGTGCTTGAGTTTGATGGGTCTTCATGGAGGCTGATCAGACTGCCCGGTAACCTGTATGCCACTTCGCTGGCGATAGATTCAAATGGGATTATTTATGTAGGAAGCTACAGCGAGTTTGGCATACTTCAACCCGATGAATACGGCCACATGCATTACAATTCTCTTTTGCACTTATTTCCGGCACAGAATCGCGAATTCTCTTTCATTTGGAAAATTGAAGCCACTCAGGATGCTGTATATTTCTCCAACTACGACAATCTGTTTCGTTTGCACAACGATACCATTGCAGCGTGGGATATTAGCCGGCTCAGTTCCTTTTTTATCATTCACAACAATTTACTTGTATATGATAATGACCCCAACAAGGGACTGATGTACCTTGAGAACGACCAATTGAAAAGATTCGACTCCGAAAATTCCCTGGCAGGATATTACATTTCCGGGGTATTCCCCTACAAAAACGAAAAACTGCTCCTGTACAGCATGAACAAAGGGCTTTTGGTGGCCAACAACAGGTTTTGTCAGTATCAGACACACTTTAATCCTGTTCCACTTGCTTCCCAACAGGTAGCAGACTTTCTTCATGAAAACATTTTTACCCATGGACTGCAACTGCAAAACGGTCTTTACGCATTCAGCACACAAAATGCGGGCGTTGTGGTAATGAATGATGAAGGTATTCCTGAAACAGTGTTGAATGAGAGCATGGGCCTCCAAAACGAGACCGTTAATAATATGTTCCTATCATCAGATCAGATACTCTGGCTCGCCCTTGACAATGGAGTTACTTCTGTAAACTCCAACCTGGGCATAAGTTTCTGGAACAGCCAGAGAGGGATTAAAGGGTCTGTAATCAGTATTGCCCGCCATGGTCAAAAAATCTATGCCGGCACATGGCAGGGAGTATATGAAATGGATACCCGGAACAACCTGGTGCAGGTTCTCAATCACAACCTCAACGAATTTCCTGCATCTTTCAGAAAAATCGAATCCATCGAAGGCATTGGCTGGAGAATACTTCTCTTACAAAGATCCAGCAGCCCCAGGCAAGCATTACTTATTGCAACCTCTTCAGGATTGTGGCTTAAGCATTTTAACCAGGACCCCATTCTGATACATCGCGGACATTTTTATGATGTTTTGCAATCGCAGCATGACCCCAGCCTCATTATTGCTGCCGGGGGTTCGGGCTTGCTGTTGTTTAAACTGGATCAGAATACCGGTCAATTGGATCTCATCGAAAAGCATGAAGACCTCAGACAATATGAGATCTATAAGATTGTGGAAGATAAAAACCTCAGATTCTGGCTGGTGCATCGTAAAGAAGGCATTTCAAGACTTAGTATCCAAAATCGCAACAACCAGTATGGAAACCAGGTGCAGCATTTTAATGCAGCCCACGGTCTTTACCCAAAAGGCGATATCATGGCGTTTAATCTGGGTGGAAAGGTTCTGTTCATCAGTGAAGGTGGATTACAACAGTTTCAGCCATCGCACAGACGCAACAACAGAACCAATGCAGTAAACAGGGTAGAATTTAAAAGTGTTGACTATGTTTTAGATCTGCTCTTACGTCGGTTTATTTCTATACGATTTGTTAAAGTAGATCGGCAGCTTAACATCTGGCTTCAGATCCAAAACCGCAATACCCGAAACAAAAAAGTGGTAAAGCTTGAGTACAACCCTGAGCGCCAAACCTACCAGTTAAAGAATAATGCTTACAACTTTTTTGCAAGACATACCATTAACGACATGCTTGTAGAGCAAGACAATACAAGCATGTGGTTTGCTGCCGATGATGCGGTGTTTTACTACAAAAAAAATCCGGAAAAACCATCACGCAGTTTCTGTTGTTTCCTCAGGTCGATTAGTGTAAACAATCAATGGGTTCCGATCCCCGATCAATATACACAACATCAGATCAAGGAAATATCCCACAGGTTTTCCTTCAGGGAAAACAACATATCCTTCCAGTATTCCATAGCCAATTCGCTGGCTCCAGAGCAGAGTTTATACAGCACCAAACTTGAGGGCATTGACACAGAATGGTCGGCATGGTCGCAGATCAATGAGAAGCATTACACCAGCCTTCCGCCCGGGCATTATACTTTTTATGCCAGAGGTCAGGATGCTTCTGGAAATATCAGTTCTGTTGCAGAATATCATTTTCAGATCAGGCCTCCGTGGTATTTGCGAAGCTGGGCTTATATAATTTACCTGATGGTGCTTATTTGCTTCACTCTTATCATTACAAAAGCAGTGAATAAAAACCTGATCAGGGCAAAGCTAAGGCTGGAGGCAAAGATCCGGGAAAGAACACGGGAAATTGAAGAAAAACAAAAACAAATTGAGGAAGAAAGAAAAAATGCAGACCAGCTGCTTCAAAATATATTACCTGCAAAAATTGCCTCTGAGCTAAAAACCAAGGGTGAAGTAAAGGTACAGTATTACGACCTGGTAACCATCATGTTTCTGGACTTTAAGGACTTCTCTAAAATCTCACAGTTTATCAACCCCCTTGCCCTGATCAGTGAGCTGAACAACAGCTTCTGTATGTTTGATGAAATTGCACAAAAAAACCGCCTGGAAAAGATCAAAACCATTGGCGATGCATACATGTGTGCTGGCGGAATACCTGAAGCCAACCTTACCAACCCCTTCGACACTATCCTGGCTGCCTTCGACATACTTAATTTTATTCAGAATGCAGAAAAAGAACAATGGCTGTGTGATGTAAGAATTGGCATTCATACTGGCGATATTATGGCAGGAGTTATTGGGAAAAACAAATTTGCTTATGATATCTGGGGCGAAAGTGTTAATACAGCCAGCAGAATGGAGCAAAAAGGAGAAGTAAACCGGATCAATATCTCTGGAGAAACCTATGAATTGGTCAAGGACTTTTTCAATTGCGAATACAGAGGCAAACTGGAAGCCAAGCATCAAAACCAGTTCGACATGTATTTTGTAAACCGTATTAAGGCAGAATACAGCAGGGATGCCAAAGGTACTGTAGCCAACGAGAAATTCTGGAACGACGTAAATGAATATTTATCCCGGATACCTGTGAGTTGAGGTTATCAACAGAGTTTGAAACCCCAGGTCCAGTGGTGTCCAACACACAATTGAATATCAACACATTAATCCTGAGCGGTTAGACGGAGATTTCGAAAAACCGAACAGAATTTTGTGAAAAAAAATATTGTAGCAAAACCATCTAAAGAGATAGATAATGGCTATTTTTGAATGGGGAAGTCAAAGCCCGGAAATTCTTGTTTCTATGGATTTTAATTCATTAAAGGATCTTGTACTGGATAAGCTGAAAAAAGAGCTTAAGCCAAGTCTGTATTACCATAACTACCAGCACACTATTGATGTTTGCGAGTCGGTTGACCGGCTGGCTGAAATGGAAAACATCAGAGGAGAAGAGTTGGTATTGTTGCAGACCGCAGCACTTTTTCATGACACAGGCTTCATCTGGCGCTACGACAACAATGAAGAACTTGCTTGCCAGTATGCAAGAGAACTTTTGCCAAAATTCAACTATTCGATAGATCAGACTGACTATATATGCAGTATGATCATGGCAACCCAGATACCGCAAACCCCCCGCGATTTGATGGGTATGGTGCTTTGCGATGCCGATCTTGATTATATAGGCCGGGGAGATTTCTTCATTACAGCCCTGAGGCTGCACCGGGAATGGAGCGAAAACAGCAACCGTAAAATCACCTTCAAAGACTGGTATCTGAAGCAACAAAGTTTCATTATACAGCATGAATACTTTACAGAGTCGGCAAAAACACTCAGAAATGAGAAAAAACAACATAATCTTTCACAGGTAAAAGAGCTTCTCAACCTGCTGGATGCTACATCTAACGAAAGTTTCGGCCCGTTTGTCTGACAATACCCGCAAACACAACTAACAGATGTTTTTGTTAATATTTTTTTGTATTTTGGCTCCGATTTGCAAACTTGCTTAAAATAAATCATTTATCTGTGTAATACAACAATCACTCTACAATGGAAAACGAAAACAATAACGTGATTCTGGTTGCATACGACTTTACCCCGGTGGGAGACCTGGCCATAGAAAATGCCTCCATCATGGCTACGAAGCTCAACTACAAAGTCTGTATCTTTCATGTGATCAATAAAACATCACGTGAAAACCTGAAAAAAACCAAAGAACCTCTTAGTGCCATTACAGAAAAGCTCGCCAAAATGGCAAAAGAACTTGGGGGCAAGCACAACATTGAGGTTGATTACATTGCACGGGAAGGAAATATTTTTACCACCATTGCTCAGGCAGTAAAAGAGATCGGTGCCAATTTCATGGTTTTTGGAACCCACGGAAAAAGAGGAATTCAATTCCTTCTGGGTAGCGCGGCACTGAAGCTCATTAAAAGCTGTCCGGTGCCGGTATATGTGGTTCAAAAACCTTGCGGAGAATCCAAGTTTAAAGACATTGTATTTCCGCTGGATATTGAACCCGGCTCCAAGCAAAAAGTAAAATGGGCCATTGCTTTACACAAGCAGTTCAATTGCACCTTCCATTTGTTTATCGACTCAAACCCCGATGAATACCTGCAAAATCGTTTAAAAGCCGATCTTAACCAGGTGAAAAAGCTTCTGGATAAACACAACATACCGCATACAGAAAATTTTGCTCCCTCCAAGCGTAAGTTTGCGATGCAAAGTGTTGAGTTTGCCCACAAAATCAAAGCAGATATGATACTCATATCTACCGATCCCGATAAAATTACATGGAGCCTGTTTGGGTCGCCCGATGAAAGAGTGATCTACAACCAGCAAAAAATTCCGGTTATGTGCATCAATGCACAGGACCTCAGGGTAATTATCGGAGGATTGTAAACGCCCACCTCAAAAACAACATTTTTTTCCATACAAAAGCCGGCTCCTGCCCGGCTTTTGTTGTATTAAGAACCAGCATGTAAATCATGTTAGTGCAAACGGGAAAGAACAATTGCGAGTTCCTTCCAACCTTTAAAAAACCACTATTGTAAGATTGAAAAACGTATTTTTGCGTAAAAAAAATGGATACAAGTAAAGCGAAAGAGAGGATACAACAACTTGTTGAGGAGCTTGAAGAGCACAACTACCGCTATTACGTGCTGGATGCACCTTCCATAAGCGACTACCAGTTCGACCTTTTGCTCAAAGAGCTGGAGGTTCTCGAAAAGCAGTTTCCGCAATGGGCACAACCCGACTCTCCAACACAAAGAGTTGGCGGACAAATCATTCGCAAGTTCGATTCTGTGCCACACAAATACCCTATGATGTCCCTTGGCAATACCTACTCTGAAGAGGAGCTACTCGATTTTCATAATCGTATCAGAAAAACTCTTGACCAGGAGTTCTCTTACGTTTGTGAGTTGAAATTTGATGGCGTAGCAATAAACCTTATTTACCGTGATGGCCTACTGGTGCAGGCCGTTACACGTGGAGATGGCCTGCAGGGCGATGATGTTACAGCAAATGTGCGCACCATTGGCAGCATACCACTGCGAATCAAAACCAAAGACATACCAACTGAAATCCATGTGCGGGGAGAGATTTTAATGCCTCACAAAAGCTTCATCGGATTGAATCAGGAAAAAGAACAAAACAACGAACCTCTTTTTGCCAACCCCCGCAATGCTGCTTCCGGAAGCCTGAAATTGCAAGACTCAAGCCTTGTGGCCAAAAGAAAACTGGACTGTTTTGTGTATGGATTGCTGGGCGAAGAACTGCCCTTTGAATCGCATTACGATAATTTGATGCAAGCCCGCGTATGGGGTTTCAAGGTTTCTGATCTCACCCGCAAATGCAACAATATTGAGGAAGTATTAGATTTCATTCATCATGCAGGCAACCTGCGCAATACTTTACCCTACGATATTGATGGGGTTGTGATTAAGGTAAACCAATACCGTCAGCAGGAATTACTTGGATTTACGAGCAAATTTCCTCGCTGGGCTATTTCGTACAAGTATAAAGCCGAACAAGGCATTACCAGGCTTCTGGACGTTAATTACCAGGTAGGCCGAACCGGTGCCATTACACCGGTAGCTATCCTGGAACCTGTTCTGGTGGCAGGAACCATAGTAAAACGGGCTTCTCTTTACAATGAAGACCGCATACGTGAACTGGATCTGCATCTGCAGGATGTAGTATTTGTAGAGAAAGGCGGAGAAATCATTCCTAAAATCACCCAGGTTGACCAAAGTCAAAGAATGCCAGGTGCCAGGGTTGTCGCTTTTGCTTCTATCTGCCCCGAATGCAATACACCATTGCAGCGAAATGAAGGCGAAGCATTGCATTACTGCCCCAACAGCGAACATTGTCCTCCTCAGATACAAGGTAAAATTGAACATTTTATAAGCCGCAGGGCAATGAACATTGAAGGTTTGGGTGAAGGAAGAATAGAGGTTTTAATTCGCAATGGGCTAATCCGGAACTTCTCCGACCTCTACGACTTGCAATACGATCAGCTTCTGGGACTGGAAAAAGTAATTACCGACGAAGAGACCGGTAAAGAGAAAAGGATCAGTTTTCGGGAAAAAACGGTAAATAATATTCTGGCTGCCCTGGAGGTTTCCAGGGAGGTTCCCTTTGATCGGGTCCTTTTTGCCCTTGGCATAAGGCACCTGGGAGAGACTGGTGCAAGAAAGCTGGCTCGTCATTTCGGAAACATTCATCGCATCAGAACGAGTACCTTTGATGAGTTGATCGCAGTTCCGGAAGTTGGCGAACGTATTGCCCAAAGCATACTCGACTATTTTTCCTCTTCCGAAAACATTGCCATTATTGAAAAGCTGGAAAAATCGGGTTTGCGAATGGCCCTTGAGCCAAAGAGCACCTCCCCTGCTTCTGATTTGCCACTTGCCGGAAAAAGCTTTGTGGTTTCAGGGGTATTCAGCAATCACTCGCGCGATCAGATCAAGGAGCTTATCGAACTGCATGGAGGAAAAAATGTCTCATCCATTTCTTCCAAAACAGATTATGTGCTGGCCGGAGAAAACATGGGCCCTGAAAAACGAAAAAAAGCGGATCAGCTCAGCATTCCAGTCATTTCTGAAGAGGATTTTGAGCAAATGATCCGCCAGGTTTCCAGTTAGAAAAAGATCTTTTTGCGGGGGTCAGAATTTAAACATCAACCCCAGCCCCAGCTGTTGTTTAAACTGGGTAGTGGGGCGCGAATACATAGGCACACCATCAGCATCGAGTTTGGGAATTTTGATATCGTGGTCGTAGAGTAAATGAAAGCCCACAGAGGCAGTAAGAAACCTGTTGATGGGCATGTTGATGGTAGTTACCCAGTCTACATCGGTATTTTTGCGGTTGCTCGCATCAGAATCAGTGTAGTTATTAAACAATGTAATCCGTGAATTTACATTCACATTCTGCACCACCTCTTTGGTGAAATTGATCCGCATTAAAGCACCAAACTCAGGATTTACTTTTTTGCCGGGTTCAACGCCAAAAGCACCTGCAGCAGAAAGCACTTCATCGGTAACAAAAGTAAACTTACCTGTGGTGGGGGATACAAAAACAGAGAGAAAATCGAAGGGTTTGTAATCAAAACCGAGTGCAATGGTAAGATAAGCCGGTGCCATAAACCTTGATACTACCACACTATCATTGGGAAACTTAAACCCTTTATCAAATTGCGACTGGAAGTTCATCAAACCAGTATAACTGAAATTCTGATTGATCTCACGACCCAACTTGGAAAAGATTTCAATTTTGTCTGTATTTTTCCGCATAGGAGTGTCTTTGATCTTGATGATCCCATAGCTCAGATCTGCATAATTCTCCCAACTGTAACGGCCACTTTTATAATTGGCATCTATACGGGCCAAACTGGTAGACGAGAAGGAGTTTTCGCCACCCGCTGCCCAGTTGGTGAAACTTACCTGATTAAGGTTCTGCTGAAAAAATCCAGAAACACTCCAATTACTTTCTTTCTCACTTTCCGGCTCCTGAGCAATGGCCACGATTGAAAAAACAAACAGGCCCATCATAAGTGTAATAATTCTCTTCATAGTAGATTAGATTAAAAATTAATTACTAATTAAAAAATCTTTCAAAAAATCATCAAATCCCCACCGACATCCAATCATAGTAACACAATTCACCAACAGTGTTTTTTTCACTTTTCTGATTAAGTTAAAAAGGGCAAACAAAACGACTGAAAATATGTTTATAAAACAAGAATATATTTTTTCGGCAAAAGTAGCAATTTTATCGACAACACAAAATATCTGTAACCGCATTAAGTCATCAACAATCTTTTCATCATGAAGGCAATTGTATTTACCAGTGCTGATAGTGCAAGTACCATAAAAAAAGGGAAGATCCCAGTACCTGGCCCCAACGAGGTAGTTGTAAACGTAAAAGCAGCCTCATTGAACAGGCGCGATTTCTGGATTAAAAAAGGAATTTACCAGGGAGCACGTTTTCCGTGTATAGCGGGTTCTGATGGTTCGGGTTTGGTTGAAAAAACCGGATCAGAGGTCGATCCCCTATGGAAGGGCAAGGAGGTAATAATCAACCCTGCATTGAACTGGGGCCCTGACCAGCACTCTCATGGAGATGACTTCAACATACTGGGGCTTCCGGGCCATGGCACTTTTGCGCAGTATGTATGTGTTCCTGCCGGAAACCTTTATGAAAAGCCCCATGGATGGAGTTTTGAAAAAGCATCAGCCCTCCCCCTGGCAGGGCTTACTGCCTATAGAGCTCTTTTTTACCGGGGCAACCTGCAGAAAGGACAAAAGATCCTGATTACAGGAACAGGTGGAGGGGTTGCGGTATTTTTGGTGCAATTTGCAGTAGCCGCTGGTGCTGAAGTATTTGTAAGCAGTGGATCAGAGAAAAAAATCAAGAAAGCAGTTAACCTGGGTGCACAAGCAGGGGTATTGTACAATGAGCCAGGCTGGGATAAGAAAATTGCGGAAATAGCTCAAACAGGATTTGATCTGATCGTAGACAGTGCTGCGGGCAGAAATTTTGAGGCTTTCCCGGGATTGCTCAAAACGGGTGGAAAAATTGTGATTTTTGGAGGTACGGCAGGAAAGATCCCCGAATTAACCGCTGCAAAGATTTTCTGGAAGCAAGCATCCATCCTGGGAACAACAATGGGCAGCCCTATGGATTTCGAGCAAATGCTTGCATTTGTAAAAGAACACAAGATTGAGCCCGTGATCGACAAGATTTTCCCAATGATAGATTCAGAGCTTGCCTTCAAGCAAATGGAAAATCATGAACAATTTGGCAAAATAGTGATAAGAATGGATCCCATCTGACCATTTTCGGTCATTGATACATCTGTTTTAAACATTGCACTTTCACAAATTTCCACCGACAAAAGACTACGTTTAGTTTCAAACCAAAATCCAAATAAATTTGTATATTGCTGTATTGATGGACTTTAGCACTTTAATCTGCGCAATGAATGTCATTCTATGACATGCATGAAACTGTGGTAATCACGTAAAGAAAATTCGGTAAATAAACGAATTGACTGGAGTTAATATGAGGGCTATATTTGATCAGAATTCGTTCTTTAGAGATTTGAAAGCAAAATCTATCGACAGATATAATCAAATAGGCAACTTGCCTGAGATTGTCAAAGGTAGTAAAACCCAAAGCAAAGAGCAGATAAAGTATTATCAGACGAAGGAAATAGCAGTTGGAAAGTGCCGAAAAGTTTTACTATCAGAGGGCTGACAGAAATTCAAGTGTTGTCGGATACATTCTGAAAAAACGTCAGTTTCTCTCTGAATGGGGAGGTATCAGAGTTTAAAGCAATCAAAATGGCAAGTTGCTTTCTAGTTCATTCTTTTGATGTTTGTTTGATTACTTAATGATATTGGATTTCTGCCCAACAGAAATTCATGTTTTTGGTTTTATTGTTTTACAGTGTTAGTGGTGTGAGGGTTGTCTTTGTGAAAAGGCAACCCTTTTTTTGTGGGTTGCCCTTTCATATATAAAATCAAAAATTGCAGTAACCGAACCCTGTATTGCTCATGCGGCATTCAGGGGTAAAAGTATCATTGAGTAGAAATCAGGAAAGATTCTCAGGGCTTGATCACGTTGTTTTTCAGTGCAAAACTTACAAGGGCAGCTGTATTTTTCAACCCTGATTTGGCCAGCATATTATTACGATGACCGCCAACTGTGCGGGGGCTGATATCAAGTTTTTCTGCAATTTCAGTATTGGAGTAACCCTGGCTAACCAGTTTCAACACTTCCAGTTCACGTTTGGTAAAGCTTTCCAAAACATTCTGCTCTGCACTCACCTGTTTGGCATTGAAAACTTTGCGAGTAACCATCACCAGGATCTCATCGCTGAAATACCCTTTTTCATTGGCAATATTATCAATGGCCTTGATCAACTCCTGTTTGCCAATATTCTTCAGCAAATAGCCCAATGCACCGGCTTGAAGCATTTCTTCCACATATTCGTTCTCTCCGAACATGCTCAGGGCAAGAATTTTCAAATCAGGCATTATCTCAAGAGCCTTCCGCGTGGTTTCTATGCCACTAAGTCCTGGCATTTTTATGTCCATAAACACAATGTCAGGCTTAGATGCAGGCAGCATCTCAAGAAACTCCTCGCCAGACGAAGCCTCCCCAATGATCTCCACATCAGGTATTTCCACCAACAGATCTTTCAAACCGTTGCGAAAAATAAAATGATCATCAACAATTATTATCTTATGAGCCATTTTTGCATGTTTTAATTTAAAATGTAGTTCTCTGGTTAATTTGTCCTATCAAATCTAGTGTGAAATATGGAACTAAACATCCGTATTTTTATGTAAAAAACTTTCGGCAAATACGGTGTTTTTTACTCGTCGAACTCTAGAATAAACCTATTGAATGCCAATCTGCATACATTTTGAAAAACGAAAACAATTACAGGTTTACATACACAAAGTCCTGCCAATTCAATGCAAAGGCAACTCTTCTAAATACTATTCTTGCTAAAAAGTTAGTATCATATCTACCGACTCCTTCTTAAGAGGCTTGTTGAAGAAGTGTAAAACGTAGGGATTCTGCATTGCACGGTTATGATCCTCTGAGTCGATAGAGGACGAAAGCATTACAATGCGGGTTTGATCCTTTATCAACCCTGGAAGATTGTTGAACAGTTCCAGGAAACCAAAACCATCGATGTCGGGCATGCGGATATCCAGGAAGATCAGTTGGGGAATAGACTGGGGTTCTGCAGCAGCAATAAGTTTCAGATAATCAAAGGCCTCCAGTGCAGACTTCTTAATTACCAATGAAGAAGTATGACCTGCTCTTTCTATCACTTTTCTATTGACCAGGTTGTCAATATCACTATCATCAATCAGCAACACACGTTCTATTTGCATACTTCACTGTTTTTAAAAAGTCAGGGTTTTCCAAGGTTATTAATCTCAGGACACATGGTAGCTCATGGTATTGAGAGCCAGCAATCGGGGTTCATTGAGTGAATAATTGGGAAGATCGATGGTAAATGATGTTCCCTTTCCAGACACCGAATTTACCTGAATATTTCCTTGTAACTTATCAATGATTTCCTTTACAATATACAATCCAATTCCGCTTCCTTCACTTTTGTCGGTACCCCTGTAAAACATTTCATAAAGCTTGGGCAAATGGCGTTCGTGTATTCCGGAGCCATTGTCAGAAATGGTAATCATTGCATTAACCGGAGATGTTTTAACCGAAATCTTCACCCATGGAGTATCCTGTGCGAAATTATGATAGCGAATACAGTTTGAAATGAAATTATTGAAAATGATCTCAATCCTTTTTTTATCAGAGAAAAAGGGAATATTAGTTTTTACATCCATTTCGAATTGTACTTTTCCAAAGTTCTCCAGATAGGCATGATTATCAATGGCTTTCTGAACAGCCCCCTGGAAGTCGATATTCTCGTACACAACATCCAATCGCGAATTTCGGGAGTAATCTATAATATCGTGAATGATCTTATCCAACTTGGAAATAGTTTGTCGGATCATATCAATGTATACTGTTTGCTCACTGCTTTCCTGCTCAGATTCGAGAAGGTTAACCAAACCCAGTACCGACATCAGAGGAGATCTCAACTCATGAGAAGTGCTATAGACGAACCTGTCCAGCTCTTCGTTGGTTTTGAGCAATTGCCTGTTTTTCTCTCTCAGGGTATTCTCTACCAGTTTGCTCTCTGAAATATCGCTGAGCACAGCAACAAAGTGGCTTACATTGTTTCCGTTATCATTTACCGGCGCCATGTACAGCAGCCTCCATGAAGAACTGCCCGACCCGTTGTGGCATTCGATCTCACCCCGGTAGCTGGTTTTATTTCTGAGCGATTGGATAATATTCTCACGGGTTTGCTCCAATACCGGATTTCCGATTACCTGCAGAAAATCCATTGCAATAACATCCTGAGCGGTGATACCTGTAATGGCAGAGAGCTCATTATTGGCATAAATGACCGGGTACCGCCGGTTATCATCTTCAATGATCAGAATGCCCTCCAGAGCCGACTCCATGGCACTTTTCTGTAAATGGAGCAGTTCTTCGGCTTTCCGTCTTTCTGTAATATCGTAGCAAGATCCAATAAACCCGGAAAATTGTCCTTCCAGGTTATAGAAAGGCCTTCCGGCATTGAGTACCCAGCGATACTCTCCCGTTTTGTGTCGAAGGCGATGTTCGATCTGAAAAGCCTCCTTCTTATTGTATGCATTAAGTAAGGTTGCCAGAAAAACACTAACATCGGTAATATGCAGCTTTTCTACCCAGTCAGTGGACAACTCCTCCTCAAGACTCCTACCGGTAAACTCCAACCAGGTTTTGTTGAAATAATCGGCACGTTTGGAAGTATTGGTTTTCCAGATCATATTGGGGAAATCGGCCAATAGCGTAAGATAGAAATCGCGCGCTCTTTTGAGGGTTTCTTCCGTCTTTTTTTGTTTGGTAATGTCTCTACATAACACAGTAACTCCCTGTGCTTCACCCAATGCATTTTTTCTGGGAGAAATCCTTGCGCTAAACCAGAGCCGCGAGCCAAAAGCCTCGAGGTAATAGTCAATCTGCTCGCTTCGATCTTCTTCTATTACCTGTTCAATGGTGGAAATATATTTTTTTGCAACTTCCAGGGGGAAACCTACATCATAAATATTTCTTCCCACAAACACATCGCTTGACAAATTGAAATGATTTCCGCCCGAGGGTTGATAATACTCAATAAAATCGCCTTCTTTATTGAGGGTAAAAAACAGATCGTCAATAGAATCAAGCGTACTGCGCAGCATTTCATGTTGCTCGTAGAACAACTGATCGGCTTTTTCCCTTTCGGTATTATCTTGTATATTAAAATAAATCAAGCTTTTACTCCCAGCCTCAACACTATTTACGTAGTATTCAAGTTCCTTGGGTTCGTGCCCTTGTGGAGCGTATCTGAGATTAAGGAAAGAGCTATTCCCTTTGAGTACGGATTTCATTTCCTCAAACAGGGTATCTATCCTTTCCGGATGTATGGTTTCCAGGGTATTGCCAATAAGATCGTTCAGTTTCAATCCATACAACTGAGCGGCACTCTGGTTGGCATCAACAATAACCCCGTTGGAAGGGTCTACCACAAGCTTGGGCTGAGAACTTTGTGTGAAAAGATTTCTGTAGCGCTGTCGGGCTAAACGGTTCTCTTCTCTGATGCCAGCTTTATCTAATGCATGCTTGAGCGAGAGAGAAAAGGCCGGTGCGGTTACCGGCATATTCACCAGTGAAAAATTTTCGGGCAATTCTAGGGTAAGCAACACCTCAATATCCTCGGCATCAGCCAGCAAAATAACGGCAGGAATATCTTCAAACAGCCGGGTTTGTTTTTTTCTCAAAAGTGCAAGATATGTTTCAGGGTCAATTATAAGGGCACTCTTACTGAGGCTGAGCTGCTCCCTGAATTCCTGGCGAAGCAGGTCTTCGCTCTGAGCTTTAAAAATCCTTTTGTTTTCTTTGCTCAGAAATTCCTGCACTCCCATGCACAGTCTTTTTGTGCTGAGAATAGTAAACAATCCGGTGTTTGTATGTTTGTTACTTACTTGCATTATGCTTTATTCCGAAAATTTCTTTTTAGTGCTTCCTGGCATGCAGTCCACATTCTTTGGTTTCAGGATTTTCCCACCACCATCTTCCTCCTCTTATATCTTCACCAGGCATTACTGCACGGGTGCAGGGCTGGCATCCGATGCTGGGAAAACTCTTGTCATGTAATGTATTATAGGGGATTTGGTTTGCCTTGATATAGTTCCACAACTGCTCTTCAGTCCACTCAAGCAAAGGATTTACCTTGATTAGTCCGTTGCCCTGATCCCATTCCACAACCTGCACTTGTGTGCGGGTGGGCGATTGCTGCCTGCGCAATCCGGTTATCCATGCATCCATTCCCTCCAGGGCTCTGCGCAGGGGATTGATCTTCCTTACACCACAGCAAAGTTTACGGTTTTCCACACTATGATAAAAAAGGTTGATCCCGTTCTGGTTCACCATTTGCTCAACCTCTGCAGCATCCGGAAACATAACTTCTATCTGCACATCGTATCGGATCACGGTCTTTTCAATGAGTTCGTAGGTTTCAGCAAACATACGTCCGGTATCAAGGGTAAAAATCTT
Source organism: Bacteroidales bacterium (assembly GCA_046291875.1). Classification (GTDB taxonomy): domain Bacteria; phylum Bacteroidota; class Bacteroidia; order Bacteroidales; family UBA7960; genus SKVR01. The sequence goes on from JBKBSF010000028.1 coordinate 33,508, forward strand.
AACAGGCACCGCCAGCGTTGCAATCATATGAGTAATCACCTGGTCTTCAGCGCCCATACTGGAGGCAAATCTGATCTTATTGCCAAAGGCATCCGAAACGGTCTTCAGTATTTCCTCTGCACTCCTGTCTTTCAACTGTTCATTTAGCAATTGTACCTTTTCCTGGATCATAAAAGCTTTGTGGGGTTTATATTCAACAAAATACTCGCATTAAAAAACACTTTACTGAACTCAAAATATCATCATACCTTGCTAAGGGTAAATACTTCCCTGGCACGGATACCCTTTGGGGTTTGCTCAAGAGTGCAGCACTCATTGTAATAATCATGCTGGAAGAAAAGTATGTAATCTTCTTTAAGGGCTCTTTTGAGAAACTCTTCCTTTTCTTGCATGGTTTTCAGGGGTTCCACATCGAAACTGGGCACATAAGCAAGAGGAATATTGAGAACCGAAGGAATAAAATCTGCCATAAAAACCACCGTTCTGCCTTTATAGGAAATAAAGGGTATAATCTGCCCGTGGGTATGACCGTTTTTAATCTCAAGCCTTATTCCTGAGCAAAAGGTAGTTTCTTTATCGATCAGCTCCAGACGCCCTTCTTCAAACAATATCATATAGTTTTCCACAAAAAAGGAGGCTTTCTCGCGTGGGTTGGCATTTTGTGCTGTTTCCCATTGAGCTCTTGAGCAGTAATAGGTTGCATTGGGAAAAACAGCCTCAGGATTTTGCCCCTCCCGGCTCCACTGCACAGCTCCTCCCACATGATCAAAGTGAAGATGCGTGAGAATAACATCGGTAATATCGTGGGTGCTGTATCCTTTCTGGCGCAGTGCCTCTTGCAGACCCAACCGGTCGAAAGGATTAAAATAACTAAAGTATTTCTCCGGTTGTTTATTCCCCATACCTGTGTCTATAAGGATTTTACGCTGTCCGGTATCTACCAGCAGACATCGTGAAGAAATATTCACAAGGTTATCTTCATCGGCTGGAACATGCTTTGACCAAACGGTTTTAGGCACCACACCAAAGCATGCACCTCCATCAAGTTTAAAATTCTCCGGTATTATGGGTATGAGATCCATCAAAAAAAAATTTCTTATTTATTACGATCTTTCCCTGCTCAATTGTGCACACCAGCACTTTTATGTGCCTGAATGGCTCAAAAATTATTACAGGTGAAAGGCTTGGAAAAAAATATGCTGCCAGCAATTCCACTGCAACCCATGCGGCAGGTTAAACAATACTACATGCAAAAATACAAAAATTCAAAGTAGCTTTTCTCCGTGAACCTTGGACTTTCTGCAGGATTATTTAACCATAGGCCTTTTGTTGATTACCACAACAAGGATGGTGAACCACCAGGTAATACACCCAAATGAGCACCGAGCGCTCAGAAAAAACAATGAATAGGGTGTAAGTGGGCACCATTCAATATCTTAAATAATATTTAGCCGAATGGATTCCGTTTAAACTCATGGAAGAAAAACCAAAACCACAAAGTTTGTTTTAAAAATAAAACAAAAGGTTGTTGAGTGTATTTTTGCAAATCCAATACCTTTACCAGTTAAAAGAACAGGTGATAATTCATTCGCCTGCTGTAGTTGTTTATCAGAGTTGTTCTATGAAAATACATTTTATCGCCATCGGAGGAAGCGCCATGCATAATCTGGCCATTGCCCTCCACAAAAAAGGATATAAGATAACCGGTTCTGATGATGAGATTTTTGAACCCTCGCGCGGCCGTTTACTCAAATATGGTCTTCTGCCAGCCCAGATGGGATGGGATGCTTCGAGAATACACAAAAACATCGATGCCATCATTTTAGGCATGCATGCAAGGGAAGACAACCCAGAACTGCTCATGGCACGTAAACTAGGATTGAAAATCTTCTCTTATCCTGAGTTTCTCTACGAACAATCCAAAAACAAAACCCGTATTGTAATTGGTGGTAGCCATGGAAAAACCACAATCACTTCAATGATCCTGCATGTTCTTCAGCAACATGGCATCAAAACCGATTACATGGTAGGTGCGCAGCTGGAAGGTTTCGAAGTAATGGTTCAATTGAGTGACGATGCTCCCTACATAGTGCTTGAAGGCGATGAGTACCTGAGCTCTCCCCTTGACCGCCGTCCCAAATTTCATCTCTACCAGCCCCATATTGCCCTGCTGAGTGGCATTGCCTGGGATCACGTAAATGTATTTCCATCTTTCGAAAACTATATTGAACAGTTCAGTATTTTTATCGACAAGATTGAACCCAATGGCAAACTCATTTATTGTGAAGAAGATGAAACCTTGAAAAAGTTATGTGAAAGCAAAAACAAACCCTCTTTGTGTCTTCTCCCCTACCATTTGCCCGAATACAGCATTACAGATGGAGTAACCCAAATTCACTGGCAGGGACAAAGCTACCCTTTGCAGGTTTTTGGCAAGCACAATCTTCTAAATATTGCCGGGGCACTCACCGTATGCAGACAGATGGGTTTAAGCACTGCGTTGATCCTGGAAGCCATGAGCAGTTTTAAAGGGGCAAGCAACAGGTTGCAGCTTCTTGCAAAATCCCAAAAAAGCATTGTTTTCAAAGACTTTGCCCATGCCCCATCCAAACTGAGAGCTACCCTGGAAGCAGTGCGCGAGCAGTTTGCCGGCAGAAAGCTTGTGGCTTGTATGGAATTGCATACTTTCAGCAGCCTCAACAAAGACTTCCTCGACCAATACAAACACACAATGGATATGTGCGATGAAGCTTTTGTATTTTACAATCCACATGCATTGCAGCTGAAACGTTTGCCAGACCTTAACCCCGACCAGATTCGCATGGCTTTTGGGCGCAACAACATACATGTAATCAGCCAGGCAGATCAACTAAAAAAAGAACTGCTTCAAAGAAAGCAAGACAATAGCGCATTCCTGCTTATGAGTAGCGGAAATTTTGGCAACCTTGATATGAAATCACTGGCCGAGCAACTTGTAAACGGTTTTTAATCTGTATCATGACAGAAACACCCCATATTAATCCCTCCATTGAGGAAAGCTGGAAAGAAGTATTGCAGGATGAATTTCACAAACCCTATTTCCCTGCATTAAAAAACTTCCTTGTGGAAGAAAAGAAAAAGTACAGGATTTATCCGCCGGGTGCAGAGATTTTTGCTGCCTTTAACCACACGCCCTTTCGCCAGGTAAAAGCGGTAATTCTGGGCCAGGATCCCTACCATGGGCCTGGGCAAGCCCATGGGTTATGTTTTTCGGTGCCCAACGGGGTTGCTCCCCCTCCTTCGCTGGTAAATATTTTCAAAGAGCTGAAAAATGACCTGGGAATTGCCATCCCTCCACACGGCAATTTACAGAAATGGGCTCAGCAGGGTGTATTGCTGCTCAATGCAACCCTTACTGTAAGAGCCAACCAGGCGGGCTCGCATCAGAAAAAAGGTTGGGAAACGTTTACCGATCGCGTTATTGAACTGCTGGCCAATGAGCGAGAACACATTGTTTTTATCCTGTGGGGCAACTATGCTCAACAAAAGTCTCACCTGATACCGGCACAAAAACACTGTATCCTGAAGTCTGTACATCCCTCTCCCCTGTCTGCCTCAAGAGGTTTCTTCGGCTGTGGGCACTTTTCCGCTTCCAACCGCTACCTGCAAAGCCACAACCTTTCGCCCATCGATTGGGATCTTAACACAGAATAAAACCAAATGGGGTTCCGGAATTCCATACTTGCCGTGGCATTGTTTTGCATTTTTCTTTTGCAAACCACTCCTGGCTGGGGAATGGCCAGGCAACAGGAACAGCCACCAGCCCAACGTACTGAATATATTTTCTATCCGGAGCCAGGCCAATCAATCGAAACACTCTTAGCAGAAGTACTTAAAGACTTTCACAACAGGGGCTTTTTGCAGGCCCGGCTCGACACCTTTGTGGAAGACAGCCAGAGGATTGTGTTGTATATTGATCCAGGCCCTCCATTTTTTTACAAAATCATCCATCATAACCTGGAACCGGTTTTACTTGGCTTACCCGGTGTAAGGCAGGCCCTCGATGCAGACAGCCTGTCGTTCGTACAATTTGAAAAACTCAGCAACACCCTGCTAACCCATTTCCAAAACAATGGACATCCTTTTGCACGGCTTCAGCCCAATATTGTGAGTATCGACGGACAACTTATCAAGACTGAAATACGGGCATCTGCCCATGATGCTGTATTCTTCGACACCATGCAATTGCAAAACCCAGGGATACTTTCCAGGCGTTTCCTTGAGATGCATTCCGGCATAAGGACCGGTATGCCCTACGATGAAAGAAAAGTACAACAGCTTTTCGACCGGTTCTCCGATCTTGATTTTGTGCGGTTTTCTGAGTCTCCAGCCATTCGTTTTTTACCAGGATCTGCCCGCATTGAGTTGCCCCTGGAAAAGGTAAGGATAAACCGGTTCGATGGTATTGCAGGGTTTAGCAGTTCAGAAAATGCTGGTGAGGGAACCCGTATCACCGGATTGCTCAATCTTTTCCTGGCCAATACCCTGGGTGAAGGAGAAAGCCTTGATCTTTTCTGGCAAGCAACGGGTCAGGGCAGCCAACAGCTAAGCATTTCAGCCGCCTACCCTTACCTTTGGCGCTTTGCCATCGGCACAGAATTGATGTTTGCTCTTCAGCGAAGAGATACTACCTGGCTGCAGCTCCAATTCAGGCCAGCACTGCTTACCCAACCCATTTCAGGAATGCAATGGGGTGTTTTTATGCATTATACACAAGGTAGCCTGATAAGTACACGAGCCTACCAGCAAGGACAGGCACAACCCCAGGCACTGGATTTTTCCACAAGGCTATATGGTATAGAGTTGCGCCGACAAAGCAGATCCTACAACAGACTTCTTTTACAACAAGGCTATAGGATGCAGATTTCAGCCGCTGCAGGCAACCATTCCATTCGGATAAACACCAATCTCCCCCCTGAGATTTACCAGAACATCCTTCTGAAAAGGCTTCAAATCAATGGGGAAGCCGTTTTGGAAAAGCGATGGCAGACCGGTCAGCTGGGTACCTTCTCTACCGGTACACGATTGGGCTGGTTTAATGGAAGGCAAATCCCCGAAAATCAACTTTACCGTTTAGGCGGGTTCAAAACCCTGAAGGGTTTCGACGAATTGTCGCTGCTTGCTTCTTCCTTTACCTTAGCATGGGGTGAGTATCGATTCTTTACTGCAGAAAACAGCTTTCTGAGTATTTTGGCCAATGGTGGCTGGCTGGAGAGAAAGCAAAAAAACAATTACACAAACGATCTGGTTTTTGCAATGGCAGCCGGGCTAAACCTGCAAACCCAGGCCGGTATTTTTGCCTTGTACTTTGCTTTAGGTACACAAAAAAACATACCCCCGGAATTTCGCAATGCAAAAATTCACGTGGGGTATGTAAGTGTTTTTTAAGAGACTATTCTTCCTGGTTTTTATTCAGCACATTACCCAGATAGTTGATCCTATCCTGCAATTGCTTCAGGTCTTCCATTTTGGCATCCAGCGACTGGTTTACCAGCTTCAGCTGATCGCGCAATTCTACGATCTGCAGATCGAAAAAGTGCTTACTCTGCTCTTTGAATGACTTAAAGTTGCGACTACCAACCTGCTCTTTGAGGTAATTCATAAACTCCAGCAGATACCGCTCCATCTCAAAATCCATTTCCATATTGGCAGTAAAGTCCTGTTTGATGTATTTTACATCAAACTGAATCTGCTGATCGTTGGCAGAGGATACCAGGTCGTTGAAGCAATTGATATACTCAGAAAAAGGAGTAATCAGTTCTCTGGGCATATTGTAAACCTGCATAATTACCTTGGCAGACTCTTTTTTGCGGATCTCGCCAAAAAGGAAGTGCATGGTGGCATACAAACCTCTTTTGATTACTTTCTCGGGAGGAAACTCACTGGGATTGCTTTCCAGGTAAAGCTTCTTCAATCCCGTAAGATTTACCAATGAAAGGGGCAAACGTGCAAGCTTGTTAAAACTCAGATCGAGATGGGTGAGGTTATTGATATCTCCCAGTGTATCGGGCAATGCCTGAATCCTGTTGTGACTGAGATCCAACACCGAGAGATTTACCATGTTTCCAAAACGATCTGGCAACTCGCGAATCTCATTATGATTGAGATACAACGATCTGAGATTGGTAAGATGGCAAAACTCCTCAGGCAGCTCCTGGATGTTATTGTAAGAGAGATCGAGCTTTTGCACAAAACTGAGCCGCCCAATCTCGGGTGGCAATTCTGTGATCCCCCGGTTCGACAGACTTAACTTTTTCAGCTTCTGTTCTTTGGCAAGCTCTATGGCTTCCAGTACTTCATCTCTGTCCATATATGATGTTTTGTTTTCAAAAGTATCAAATTTTAAACTGCGGAAAATACGCATTTTTCCTGAATTAGCCCTACTTACCTTGTGTTTTATATGCAAAATCAACCAGCAATTCGCTATTTTTGTGCAGAATGTAAAATACCAAAGCCCTATCCACCGCATGACGAAAACCAAAATTGCACTATTACTGGGGGTTTTTATACTTTCCTTCTTTGCCTGCCGTCAGACACAGCGTGTTTCCACATACAACCTGGCACATCTGTACAATCCGCAACAACGTTTCCTCAACCCTGTTTATAACTTACGGCATGTATCGGCAGATCAATCTATACTCAGACTGGAAATTCCATCTGATGAATTGCTTTTTGTTCGTGAATCGCGAGAGGAGCATCTCACGGCCCGATTCAGATTGCACTGCATGTTGTTTGATTCTTTCGAGAGTAAACAGATGATCGACAGTGTGCAGAAAACTTTTCGCGATACGCTCTCCTCCTCAGACCCATATCTTATCAGCCGGGAGGTATCAATTGCCCTAAATGCCGGACTTTCGGGGGTACTATTAATAACCCTCGAAGATCTTAACAGACGGATTTCAGACACTTACATGATGCCGGTTGACAAAAGCAGTCCCATGGCTCCAGGCTTTTTCACCATGACAGTGCAGGCACATACTCACTCCTTTCCTTTTTTTGCCTCTGTCAACCAGACTATATCGTTAGGTTATGCCGACAGCACCAGTTTTTCCATGCGGGTAGATTATTTCGGGCATATCCAACAAATACCTCTTCCTCCCTCGGTAAATATTGAAGACTCACATGTATATTCCCCGGCAAAACCAGCTTTGAACTCCTTCAGACTTGATTTTACTCGTGGGGCAGCCTCATTTTCGCCTGCCCAGGAGGGCATCTATCATTTGTATGAACCCGGTAATCCGCAACACGGATTTGTGATTCTGGTAAACGATACAGGTTTCCCTGCCATGATTGCAGCTGGCGCATTAGTCCGCCCCCTGCGCTATATCAGCTCCAGAGACGAATTTGAAGCACTTCTGACCTACCCCGATGCACGGCTTGCTACAGAGAGATTCTGGACACGCTCCGCTGGCAATCCCGACCGTTCTGCTGAGCTTCGCCGAAGGTACTATACCAGAGCCGAACAGGCCAATGTTTTATTTTCTTCATTTGTGCAAGGATGGCAGAGCGACCGAGGCATGATTTATATTATCTTTGGGCCGCCCCAAAGAGTTTACCGCACCGATCGAACCGAAACCTGGTACTACCCCGAGGGGGTTAACATCCCGGCTGTGCAATTCAGTTTTCACAAATGGGATAATCCATTCTCATCCAATCATTTTATACTGGAGAGAAACACCATGCACCGAAGCGCATGGAACCAGGCTGTGAATGTATGGCGAAGATAGCCTGGTAAACAGAGATTTTTTTTTATAATTTATAACCCTATTGGATTTGGAAAACTACATTTTTGGCATCAGACCCATCCTTGAATCCCTTGAAGCAGGAAACATCCCCGAGAAAATCCTGATTCAGAAAGGCTTAACCGGACAAAGCTTCCAGCAGCTTTTTCAGCAGGTGCGTAAGCTTGAGATCCCTTACCAGATGGTACCTGTTGAGAAGCTCAACAGTATTACCCGCAAGAATCATCAGGGGGTGATTGCACAGGTTGCCATGATCGCCTACCACAAACTTGAGCAGGTTATTCCGGGCATTTACGAGAAAGGAGAAACACCCCTGCTGGTATTGCTGGATCGGATTACTGATGTGCGCAATCTGGGGGCCATTGCCCGTTCGGCTGAGTGTGCCGGTGCCCATGCCCTTGTTATTCCAGAGAAAGGGAGTGCCACTGTTACAGCCGATGCTATAAAAACCTCTGCAGGAGCCCTTTCGCGGTTGCCTGTATGCCGCGAACGTGAATTGCTGGAGAGCATCAGCTTTTTGCAGCATAGCGGAATTAAAGTAGTGGCTTGTACTGAAAAAGCTGCCAACCCTGTTTTCAAAGCCAATCTCACCGGCCCTCTGGCCCTGATTATGGGATCGGAAGATAAAGGCATCTCCACAGCATGCCTGCGCATGGCCGATGATCAGGTTTCCATTCCTCAGGCCGGCAAAACAGCTTCTTTGAATGTATCGGTAGCTGCCGGCGTCGTTTTGTTTGAGATACTACGGCAAAAGAACTTTAATCAGTAACACCCAATATCCCCAAAAAGGAGAAGGAAATGGAAGCTGGCCTTTTTATTCCATGCTTTATCGACCAGGTATACCCTCAAACAGGCATGAACATGCATCGTTTGCTGAACCGTCTTGGGGTATCTACCCACTACAATCCCAACCAGACTTGTTGTGGCCAGATGGCTTTTAATGGTGGATACTGGGAGGAAGCACGATGTGTGGCAGAAAAATTTATCCGCGACTTTATGCATTATCCACTGGTGGTAGGCCCATCGGCCTCCTGTGTGGCCATGGTAAAGAATTACTATCCGGGCATGTTCGACAACTCGGCCCTGCACAACGAAAACCGCAACCTGGGCAAGCATATTTTCGAGCTCACCGACTTTTTGGTAAACGTTCTCAAACGCGAGGATGTGGGGGCATACTTTCCGGCACGTGCTACCATACATGACTCTTGTGCAGCTCTGCGCGAGTATGGCCTGGGCGATGAACCCCGCCGCCTGCTGGCCAGGGTTAAGGGCCTGGAAATAGTTGAGATGAAAGATACCGATGTGTGCTGTGGCTTCGGAGGTACTTTCTCTGTAAAACATGAAGCCATTGCCACAGCAATGGCAGAGCAAAAAATTGAAAACGCTATGGAAACCGGTGTTGAATATATTATTTCGACGGAAGCGTCCTGCCTGATGCACCTGCAAGGCTCCATCAGTCGCAAAGGGCTCCCCCTGAAAGTGATTCACATTGCCGACGTGCTGGTGCGCCAGGAGAATACTTCCTACCCAAACTAACTACCCAACCCAATTGAAAGTACTATGAAACGAATTTCCCCGAAGAGCAGCCTCCACGGTTACCTTGCTTTCCTTCTGGTCTTTTTGTGTATAAACCTCTCTCAAAGCCACGCTCAAACCGAGGTGGATGAGCGGGCTGTAATCAATTTCGATGAAGGGCTTGGATTTTTCGACCCCGATTCGGTTTTTGGTATCAACATCCGGTTCCGGATGCAAAACCGCGTTGCCATGAATACCCGCAGCCACACCGACCTTACACCTGAGAGTTTTGAGGCCAATGTAAGGCGTTTGCGCCTGCGTTTTGACGGCTACCTGGGAAAAACCAACTTTACATATTATTTACAATTATCCTTTTCCAGGGGAGATCAGGACTGGGATGCCACTGGTTTTCCTGGTGTTGTACGCGATGCGATGGTTTTTTATACTGTAAGTCCGCGCTTTTACCTGGGTTTCGGGCAAGGAAAGCTGCCCGGAAACCGGCAAAGGGTAAACTCCAGTGGGTCTTTGCAGTTTGCCGACCGTTCGGCCGTTAACTCCATTTTCAATATTGACCGCGACTTTGGGGTGATGGGGTATTACAATAATACACTTGGCCAAATGCCTTGGCGTTTGAAAACCGCAATCAGCAGCGGCGAGGGTAGAAACATTACCCGCACCGACAATGGCCTTGCCTACACGGCACGTTTGGAGCTGCTTCCCCTGGGAGAATTTCGTAAAGATGGTGATTTCTTTGAAGGAGACCTGCACCGTGAACCCTCTCCCAAAATCTCCATAAGCTCTTCTGTTTCCTACAACCATATGGCAAGGAGAACCCTAGGACAGAGAGGCCAGTTTATGCCAGAAAGCCAGGATATTACATCCTTCTTCGTTGATATGATTGCCAAATACAATGGCTGGGCCATGGCAACTGAGTTTGCTGCCCGTCAGGTAAACAATCAAAAAATCTTTACAGAGAACAATAGAAACCTGTATGTCTTTACCGGGTGGGGCATCAATAGCCAGGTCAGTTATGTATTTCCATCCCATTACGAACTGGCCGCACGTTATACCTATGTTGAGCCAGGCAATACTATAAAATGGTTTGAAAACCGTCAGGAGATATATACCCTTGGGGTATCACGTTATTTTCCCAACCATCGCAACAAGGTTCAGGTAAATTTATCTTACAATACCAATCCCGGCATCAATTATGCTATGGCTGCATTGCGAAACTGGAACCTGATGTTCCAGATCGAAACCGGAATTTAGTATAGGCCAGTAATGGCAGGAACTTAAACCACACGATTATGCAAAAGATTTATTCAGTATGGATTTGCGCTTTAGTCTCCTTCATTTTTTCTCTTCAGGCCCATGGGCAGGTTTATACAGGTGGGAGCTTCGGCGTGCATTTCGAAAATGGCAATTATTATGTGGATGCTGCCCCATTGCTGGGCTACAGATACAAAATGATCGATATGGGCATTTCGCCGTTTTTCGCTTACCGCGAATACAAAGACCGTCCTGATGCATGGTCGTTTGGCAACCGGGTATTCACGCAGGTTACTTTCATGCCCAACGTATTTGCTCATGCAGAATTTGAGCTGAGTAATATTGAAACCAATGTTATTGGCTCTGACGGCAAACGAGAACGGAAATGGATCATGGGTCTGCCAGTGGGAGGAGGATATCGTTACCGGCTATCGTCCAATGCTGAAGCTTATGGACTTATCTTGTACGATGTTTTGCTTGACAAAGACAGTCCGGTAAAGAACCCCATTATCCGGGGAGGGGTGGTTTACAATTTTTAGCCCCATAAAAACCTAAAAGCGGCAGGTGCAATTGAAACTGCACCTGCCGCTTTCGTTTTGCATATGAGCGGGTACCTCTATCGGGTTGACTTAAGATACCTGTACAATTCGCTGTCGGTCGTAAGGATAATACTTGTTTCTTTATCGAACGATTTCTCCAGGGCTTCAAGGGATCTCATGAAGGCATACAGTTCGCGCGACATTGCATTGCGATTGTATGCAGCAGCATAAATGGCAGTGGCACGGGCATCGGCCCTACCCCTTATAATCTCAGCTTCGCGCACAGCCTCCGACTGGATCTGGGCCAGGTCTCTTTCCTTGTTACCTTCTATCCTGCGGGCTTCACCCTGCCCCTCAGAACGAAACTGATCGGCAATACGGTTACGTTCGCTGATCATTCGATCGTACACGTTTCTGCGCACTTCATCCACATAGTTCATCCTTTTGAACCGGAAGTCCAGAATCCTTATACCCAGGTCGGCAGTGCGCTGGTTGGCTCTCTCCAGGATAAGAGCTTCGATGCGCTCGCGTCCTACAGTAATCTCTTCCAGTTCTTCCATATCTTCAAGGTAGTCTTCATACACTTCGGGAGTACGGTTGGTGGAGCGTACCAGGTCGAGAAGTTCGTGGCTGGCTACGGCGTTGCGGGTCTCACCATCCAGGATATCATCCAGGCGCGATTGTCCGCTACGCTCATCGCGCAAACGAATAAAAAACTGCAAAGGATCGGTAATCTCCCAGCGTGCATAGGTGTCTACGAAGATAAACTTCTTATCCTGGGTAGGTACCTGGTTAGGATCGCCGTCCCACTTCAGGTAGCGTTTGTCAAAATACTGCACTTTATGAATAAAGGGAGCTTTAAAATTCAGACCCGGCTCAGTGCGGGCACCGCCTACAGGTTTACCAAACTGGGTAACGATGGCTTGTTGAGTCTCATCCAAAATAAAGACACTGCTGTAGCCCAGTATGGCAACAATGGCAACAAATACAATTAATATGATATGTTTGGGTTTCATCGGAATAAATTTTATTTAATAAGTGTAAGTCAAATGGAACTTGCAAAGTTTACTCAGGAATACTTCTCTGGCTTCACGCCCTTGCAGGTTGCACGACTGTAAAAATTTCCTGTTATTGAGAGCGCTGCTGCTGTTGAATATTGAGAAGGGGCAGCACATTTGTACCTTTCTCATCCACAATGATCTTGTTTCCAAGCTTGGGAATAATGCGTTCCATGGTTTCCAGGTACAGGCGTCGTCTGGTTACTTCAGGGGCACGGGCATATTCTTCAAACACTGAAACAAATCGTTCTGCTTCACCCGTAGCACGGTTTACGCGGTTCAGTGCATAGGCTTCGGCCAGCTGAATGGTTTCCTGGGCTTCACCTCTTGCCCTGGGTATTACCCGGTTGTACTCACTCTGTGCCTGATTGATGAGCGTTTCTCTTTCCTGTTGAGCCTGGTTTACGGCATTGAAGGAGGGCTTTACAGACTCAGGGGGGTTCACATCCTGCAAAACCACCTGGTCGATACGAATTCCGTTTTCATATTCATCGCACATTCGCTGGAGCAAAACCTCAACCGTAGAGGCAACCTCCTGGCGGCCCACGGTAAGAACTTCATTAACGGTACGATCGCCCACAATTTTGCGCATTGCCGCTTCCGACATGTCGCGCAGGGCATCTTCCGCATCTCTTACCCGAAACAGATACTTATAGGAATCTACTATCCGGTATTGAATTACCCACTCTACGTCGGCCAGGTTTAGGTCGCCGGTAAGCATCAGAGATTCGTTTGAGAAATCGCCTGTTGCATACCGGGATCGGGTATCGGCATGTATGGTACGAAATCCGAACTCTTGCTTCAATTGGCGTTGCACAGGAATTTTATACATTTTCTCAACCCCAAAGGGAAGGATAAAATTCAGACCCGGTTGCAGGGTTCTGTTGTATTTGCCCAGCATCAGCACCACGCCCTCTTCTTCGGGTCCGATGGTTTTTACCGAGGTAAGCAAAAAAAGAAGTGCAACCAGAACCAGAACAACTTTTTTCAGGTTCTTCTTTAAAAGATCAGCATAATACTGCACCTGTTGTTCAGGAGTTTTCATAGTCGTTTACATATTTAGAGAATAATTAGCTATATCACCCACAAGATATAACAAAAAATAACACCAACAATCAACTGTTATGTAAAATGCTTACTTTTGATGCATGATCATAGGTATTGACATAGGAGGCAGCACTACAAAGATTGTAGGTATCAGGGGCCACGAGCTTTTGGAGCCCCTATCGGTAGAAGCCAGCGACCCGGTGGCTTCGGCATCGGGTGCATTGGGCAAATTCCTCAGCACCCATGAGTTATCTATTGCGCAGGTTGAACTCATCCGTATGACGGGGGTGGGTGCCAGTTTTATTAAGCAGGAAATACTGGGAATTCCCGTTACCAAAGTAGAAGAATTCAAGGCCGTGGGTCATGGAGGGCTTTATTTGTCGGGTTTACAGAGGGCTGTAATAGTAAGCATGGGCACGGGCACTGCACTGGTTAAAGCACACGGCAATTGCATCGCTCACATTGGAGGGACAGGCGTGGGGGGCGGAACCATCATCGGCCTTTCAAGAGCCATGCTTAACCTCTCTGATTTCGACAACATTATCAGTTTGGCCGAAACCGGCGACCTGAGCCTTGTAGACCTGAGCATTGGTGATATCTCCCGGGCGGATATTGGTAAATTACCCTCAACCCTTACAGCATCCAACTTTGGCAAAATGAGCGATAAAGCCACCCGAAACGATCTGGTCAGGGGTATTCTGAACATGGTTTTTCAAACCATCGGAATGATGGCTGTACTGGCAGCCCGCAACGAAAAAGATAAAGATATCGTGATCAGCGGCAACCTGGTAAAAGTACCTCAGGCTTCCAAAACATTCAGTGAGCTCTCAAAACTGTATGGAGTAAATTTTCATATTCCCCGTCATGCCCGCTACTGCACTGCTATTGGTGCTGCCATAGGGCATTTCAAAAACGCCGACAAGATACAGCCCGTATCCTGATCAGGCAAACGACCCACTTATTGCTCTCCTTCAGAGCAACATTGTTTTCTAACACCCCAAAGCCATGGAAAACATTGTAATTCGTGACTACCAACCAGGCGACTATACCGCCATCCTTGACCTATGGCTTAAAACCGGGTTGGGCGGAGCCCACCGCGGCGACAACCAGCAGATCATAGAAAACAGCATAAAGATCGGAGGAAAGCTATTGGTTGCAGAAGACCTCCAGGGCCGGTTGGCCGCAACCTCATGGATGACCTTCGATGGGCGTAGAATCCATTTGCATCATTTTGGAGTACAACCCCATTTGCAAAGGAAGGGTATCGGTCGAAAGCTTGCACAGGCATCGGTAGACTTCGCCAAAGAAAAAGGCTTCCAGATCAAACTGGAAGTTCATCAATCCAACAAGGCAGCCATCAGCCTTTACACTTCTCTGGGCTTTTCTTATCTGGGCGACTACCTGGTGTATATCATGCGAAGCTTCGACTAGCAGCCCCGGCACATTAAAAACAACAACCCAGCCATTCATCGAAAACATTTTACGTTTTCGTCTTATTTTTTTATCATTTAAGTCAAAACGTTTCGTAATATAGTTTATATTTGGCAAATAATTATCTTATTGATAATATACCTGCCATGAAAACGTACCGCCTTATTGGGGCGATTTTATTGTGTTTGACCGCCCCACTGCATTCCCAGGAACTACCCTCCTGGCAAAAAGAATATGAGCAGATACAGCACCTGAGCGACTCTCTATTTGTTGCCAGGCAATATGATGAGGCTTTGATCCTTGTTGAACAATTCCTGCACAACCACCAGGATCATATTCTTACCTACCCGGCAATACTCTATGATGTGTACTTTCGCAAAGGGGTATTTTTAAGTGCCAAAAACCAATACCAGCAAGCAATTTCATGGCTTACCAAATCTCTTGAACAAGTAAAACTAACAGGAGACTCCGCTGAAATTGCCCATTGCCTTGCTCAATTAGGCAACAATCATGTATACCTGGGGCAGTACCAGGAAGCAGTGGAGGTATACAATCAGGCTCTTGACATCTACCAACAAATACAGGATCAGACTTCCATTTCTATGGTTTTCAATTCCATGGGAAAAGTATATGAGTTGTGGCGCGACTTTGACCAGGCCCTGATATTCTTTCACAAGTCGCTTGACATATCACTTTCAATTCAGAACCACAATCAGGCAGCCATCCGAATGGCCAGCATCGGTTCTGTACATAAAAACATAGGGCAGTTTGATGATGCGCTTCATTGGCTTTACAACTCACTGGAGCTGGAAAAACAGCTTCAAAACAAGGTACGCATTGCATTCAGAATGGATCAACTGGGAGAGGTATATACATTGATGGGAAACTATAGTAAGGCTGAGCGATATTTACTGGAAGCACTTGCCATATTCGAGGAACTTGCGGTTTTAAACTCTCAAGCCATTGCACTGAACCATCTTGCGTTCAACAGCATGAAGAAAAACAACCTGGATGAGGCTTTGCGCTACTACAACCGAAGCCTTGAAATTGCCCGTAATAACAGATTTCATAATATGCTGCAGAAAAATCTGCTGGAGCTAACTGATGTTTTCAGCCGTAAGGGAGATTTTGCCAGCGCACTGGAGCATTATCGTGAGTATGTTGCGCTGCGCGACAGTGCTTTCAACGAAAATGCACGCAAACAACTGGCCGAGTTTCAGGTGAAATATGAAACGGAGCAAAAAGAAAAGGAATTGGCTTTGGTTACCCAGGAAAAGCTACTCAGTGAGTTGAATTTACAAAAGGCGAGGCAACGTCAGACCCTGATGATCGGTATGGTGCTGATACTGCTTTCAACACTGGCAGGTCTTTACAGCCGTTTCCTTATCAAAAAAAGAACTCAACAGGAGCTGGCCCTGGTAAATCTAAAACTCAGTGAACTCAACAGCACCAAAGACAAGCTTTTCTCCATTGTGGCCCACGACCTTAAAAATGCCACCGTTGGCTTTTCGAGGATGGCCGAAACCCTTACTCTGCGATTCGATAGTCTGCCTCAGGAAAACATGAAACAATACCTCTCAGAGCTTACACATTCGGCACATACCCTCAGAAACATGTTGAAGAACCTTTTGCAGTGGGCTCGTTCGCAGCAAAACAGCATAAATATCAAACCCGAAGACATTCCCTTAAGGCAGGTTGCAGAGGACCTGATCCAGGAAGCATCGCCCGTGGCCCTGCGAAAAACCCTGGCCATTGAAAACAACATTGGTTCAGATCTCAAAGTGTGCAGCGACCTGAATATTGTTTCTACAATTATGCGCAACCTGATCTCAAATGCCATTAAATACAGTTTTGAAGGAGGTGTGGTAACTCTTTCGGCACAACCCAACGGAAGCGGACTGGTAATAGGAATTGAAGACCAGGGAACCGGAATGACCGCTGAGGAAATCAGAAAGATACTGGAAAGCAAGGGAAATATCACGTCCAGTGTAAGCCCGGATGGAGAGAAGGGTACCGGACTAGGCCTTATGCTTTCAATGGAGCTGCTGGAGAAGATCGGGGGAAGCCTGCAAATTAGCAGCCAAAAAGCTAAAGGAAGCTGTTTCAAAATCACCATACCTTGCAAACAAAATCGGTAAAACCATGCAAACCCGGGTAGCCATTATAGACGATCACAGAATTGTGGCCGATGGTATCAAAGCCATACTGCTCGGTCATCCTGTTTTTTCGGTAGAATATATTGCCTACAGCGCAACGCATCTGCATCAGACCCTGGGCAATTTCTGCCCCGACCTGGTGCTGCTCGACATTATCCTGCCGGATATTTGTGGCATGGAGCTCATACCCTTCTTCAAGGAGAAATGCAATGCAAAAGTCCTGATGCTCACTGCAGAGATGGACGAAAACACCATTTGCCAGGCAGTGGAAAATGGTGCCGATGGATTTCTTCACAAAGACGTTTCTTCCGAAGAGATCATTCATGCCATGGAAACCATCATGCAGGGAGAAGCCTATTTCGGGCAAAAGCTTTCTTCCATCATATTCAGCAGCTACCGTAAGAAAGTAGAGCAACTTCAGATGCAACAGAAGATGCCATCCATAAGCGACCGGGAAAAAGAAATCATCTTTTTGCTAAGCGAGGGATTCTGCTTCAAAGAAATTGCAGAAAAGCTTTTCATAAGCCCCCGAACTGTGGAAAATCATAAAAACAATTTGCTTCAAAAACTGGAACTCAAAAACACTATTCAGCTCGTAAAGTTTGCCATTGCACACAAAATCATCAGTTTGTAAAAGAGCATCCTCTTACCGGAGAGTTCCCCTCAACCTCCAAAACCCAAGGCAAGAAAAAACCAGGGGCCACTCCCCTCCTCAAATTCTGTTTGTTCTTTCATCCTTTGCTCAAAGGCATTGCTCAACACATTGCAATTCACTCAAATTTTTTGAGGGCTTTCCCTTATTGTACCTCAGGGGTTGTGAAACTACATTTGGGTAGCTTTTACGGTGAGATTAATCACCGACCCATCCAAAGAATATACACAATGTGGGCATTGAAGAGAATAACCAAGCTAATAAGTATAAGTTCCTGTCATCTTTTGAGGGCACTTCGCAGACCTGGAGGAGAGAAATGCCAGGCAACCATAGCCGGGTACATCAACCGAATGCGGGTATACATCGTGATGGGGCGATTGCAGGAAGCCCGCAAAGACCTTGAGATTTTCAGCAGGAGGTTTCCATGTGAAAGCAGGCACATGCCCGAGATTGATGAAATAAGAAACTTACTAACAAACCACAAAGAATATCAAACCTAAATCTCAAACACCATGAAAAATATTTTACTTTCACTCATCATCTGCCTGCAATTTGCAGGTCTTAAGGCTCAGTGGGAATGGATCAATCCCAACATACCTCTGGTGGGTATAGACGCGGCATGCTATCTGGAGGGTGGCACCTACCTTGTGGCAGCTGAGGGGTCAATACTCATTTCCCACAACTATGGATTGAAGTGGCACACTATCGCCCTGGAAGGAAATCCTGCCCTCAGGCACATATATTTTGCTGACCCCTCAACGGGATATGCCGTGGGAGATGAGGGTGTAATACTAAAAACCCTCAATGGAGGTACTGAATGGCAAACCCTTAGTACATCGCACAATTTCGATTTAAGCTGGGTATATTTTGCAAATTTCGACCTGGGGTATGCTGCCGGCACTCTGGGGAGATTGCTAAAAACCACCAATGGTGGATTAACATGGCAACTTATACAAATGCCCGTTAATGCGGACTTATACAGTGTCCATTTCCTGGACACAGATACTGGAGTTACAGGAGGACATAATGGATGGATCTGCAAGACTTCTGATGGAGGTGAAACCTGGACTTGTACTGAGGAAAACTTCTGGCACATCCATCAGGTTTTTATTCTTGATGCCAGCACTATGATTGCAGCTTCAGATGGCGGCATATTTCGTACTACCAATGGAGGAAGTTCCTGGAATCAGGTGCTGAATACGGGCGTCTACAATGTGTATGGATTTCACAAAATCAACTCCGGCCGGATTTTCGCTGCGGGTGGTGCCAAAGCCATATACAGCAGCGATAACGATGGCCAAACCTGGACAACCCACGCAGCACCACAGGATTACTATTTAGGGGAATGGAAGAAAGGGATTGCTTTCAGCGATTCAAACAAAGGGATAATTACCGATTACGGCGATATACATGTAATTGATCTGGAGCAAGGCTCATGGAGCAACCAATCCCAAACCCTTACCAATAACTCACTTTATTCAACAGCTTTCCTCAACGATACTACCCTGATGGCTGCCGGATATGGTATTATACTTCGCTCACAGACTAACGGGCGCAGCTGGCAAAACATAGATTTTGATTTTCCGGGCCTATGGGCCTACGACATGACCTTTACGTCAGAGCAAACGGGCTTTATTTGCGGGGGGATCAGCTCTACAGAAAACTATGGCGTTATCCTCCAAACGACAGATGGTGGCTTTACCTGGCAAATGGTATTAAACCCGCCTTTAAGCTTGCGAACCATACATTTCGTTTCACCGGAGGTGGGCTTTGCTGCAGGTATGAGTGGCTACGCTTTTAAAACAGAGGATGGAGGAACCACCTGGACAGCTATGGAAACTGGTGTTACCAATGGTTTATTTGGCATCCATTTTACAGACCTTACTACAGGATACATTTGCGGCACCGGAGGGGTAATCCTCAAAACCCAGAATGGGGGACAAACCTGGAGCACACTCAACAGCGGAGTAAACAGATGGCTCACAGACATCTATTTCATCAGCCCGACCACAGGCTTTATTTCAGGTGCCTCCAAAACCATATTGCGCACCCAGGATGGTGGAACTACCTGGACCCAAATCCCTAACCTGGGAGGGCCTTACAACCGTGATCTTTTTTCCATAAGTTTCATTACTCCTGAGGTGGGTTACATTTGCGGACAAATGGGGTATATCTACAAAACTATTGATGGTGGTCAGAGCTGGCAATACGATCCCATTCATTTTTCTGAATACATCTACCGCTGTGCCAGTGGAAACCCACACACTCTGGTTGCTGTGGGCACCTTTGGCGCCATCCTGCGCAATTACTCTGGCCCCCCGGAAAATCCGCTGGAGGAGGATGACGATGATGATGATGACGATGACGATAATGATGACAATACTCTGGCAGAGAATCTTTCAACCATCAATAATATCCGCATATGGCCCAATCCGGCCGGCGATGTGCTCAATATTGAACTCAACGATACCAGAAATTCTATTCTCTTCATATACAATAGCACCGGGCAGCTTATCATGGAGTGGGATCTTCAGACTGGAGGCTGCAGCATACCGCTCAGAGAGCTGCCCCGGGGGATCTACCTGATCAGGGTAGCCGATACCAACGCATGGCAGGTGTTGAAGTTTTTAAAATTGTAAGCGGTTCCCTGGAGGGAGAAAGGCAGGGTTTCCCTGCCTTTTTTTGCTTTGATGCACCTCATTGCCTTTTTTATTGAAATATTTTTAGGCTTAATGGGTTTTTTCTTAATTTTGGCGCCATCAAAACACATTGTTCAACACAGCCCACAAACTGCTGTCAATACTGATTTTCTATGACTAAAAAAACCCAAACCCTGCGGGCACAAGCCCCAGACCTTACTATTTATGGTATAAAGAACACACCTGAGATCTATTACAACCTCTCCTACCCTGAACTTTTTGAGCACGAAACCCATGACGGGCTTACAGGATTTGAAAAAGGATTTGCAACCAACCTGGGTGCCGTAGCCGTTGACACCGGCATATTTACCGGGCGCTCTCCCAAAGACAAATACATTGTCAGGGAAAGCTCCAGCAAAGACAATATCTGGTGGGCTGGCCCCAATGCCAAACGGTCCGACAATCATCCCATAACCAAAGAGATCTGGGAGGAGTTGCGTGAAACCACACTCAATCAGTTTGATGGAAAGAAACTTTATGTTATGGATGCCTTTTGTGGCGCCAATGAAAACTCCAGGATGAAGATCAGGGTGATCACCGAAGTAGCCTGGATGGCTCATTTCGTAAAAAACATGTTTATCCGCCCTACCGAAGAAGAATTGATTGACTTCGAACCCGACTTTGTAATGCTCAATGCCTGCAAAACGGTCAATGAAAACTGGGAAAGACAGAACCTGAACTCTGATGTATATGTAGCCTTTAACCTCAAGGAAAAAATGTCGCTTATCGGAGGTACCTGGTACGGTGGTGAGATCAAGAAAGGGTTCTTCTCCATTATGAACTATTACCTGCCGCTCAACGGAATGGCATCCATGCATTGCTCTGCCAACATGGGCAAGAATGGCGATACGGCCATCTTTTTCGGGCTGTCGGGCACCGGTAAAACCACCCTTTCTGCCGATCCTGACCGCTACCTGATTGGCGATGATGAGCATGGATGGGATGATGAAGGGATTTTCAACTTTGAAGGCGGATGCTACGCCAAATGCGTAAACCTCAGCAAAGACAAAGAGCCCGACATCTTCAATGCCATAAGGCGCGATGCCCTGCTGGAAAACGTGGTTTTCAATGACAAAACCGGTGAAATCAATTTCTATGATACCACCAAGACCGAGAATACAAGGGTTTCGTACCCCATCTATCACATCAACAATATTGTAAAGCCCGTAAGCAAGGGCACACACCCCAAAAAGATCATTTTTCTCACAGCCGATGCCTTTGGTGTAATCCCTCCGGTATCGCGCCTGAGTCGTGAGCAAGCCATGTATTACTTTTTGAGTGGATATACCAGCAAACTGGCGGGCACCGAGCGTGGCATCAAAGAACCGTTGCCCACCTTCTCCTCTGCTTTCGGAGCCGCTTTTCTGATGTTGCACCCTACGGTGTATGCCCGCCAACTGGCAGATAAGATGAAAAAGCACGGTGCCACGGCATACCTGGTTAATACCGGATGGATTGGTGGACCCTATGGAATTGGTCAGCGTATTGACCTGGAATCGACCCGAAACATCATTCGCGCCATCCTGGATGGTTCGCTGGACAATGCCGAGGTGGAAGAAATTGCTCCTTTCGGATTGAGCATCCCTAAGGAGATTAAAGGGGTTGACCCGCAAGTTCTCAATCCCAGAAACACCTGGAAATACGAAACAGCCTATAACAAACAGGCTGAAAAACTGGCCGAGCAATTTATCGAAAACTTCAATCAGTTCCTTGATACGGAGGAGGGGCAAAAACTGGTAGCAGCCGGGCCACAAAACAAGTTTATGAAGCAGTATTACAGCTTCTATGAGCGCCACATTGAGAAACTGGAAAGAAAGCATACCGAAGAGATTTCTCGCCTTAAAGACCAGATCTATATTTTGCAAAACGCTTTCCACGACTATGTTTCGTTCAACTCTATCAATTCAGACTACAAGAAACGCAGGCTACACCGCTATGTACCCGTGGTATCCTGGTTCGACACCCAGGATCACGATCAAAGTATCAACTGCCACAACGTTGTAATTAAACTCACTCAGAATGTTGGGTTGAATGCCTACAGCCATGAGCAGAGCCCGCTGGGCTACAATGAGTTTATGACCCGGACCCGCGAAGAAATGTCGACCCGCGAAATGTACCAGATCATTGAAGAGCTGCAGCATTGTTTCAACCTTCGTCCATGCCGGTATACCGAACTCAATGAAACCCGCGAAAATCTGATGGAAGTAACAGCCCATATCCCCTCATTTACCATCAAGATTGGCTCCCTTTTGATACTGAAATACAGTGATGAAGAAGAGAAAACCCGCTTTCTGATCAAGAAACTTTCCATCTCCGGATTGATCCACCTTGACAAGCATCCCGAGCTGATTGTAAATCCGAGACAATTGATCGACGAAGTACAGTATTTTTAAGTTATCTTTGCTGTTGCGGCAGTGCCTGTTCCGTACCGTAAACCTTTTTCTCTGCTTGCATTACAGAAAAACGTGGAATGGCACTGCTGCTTTTTTTCCCTTCTGATCCTCAAATCATTGAAAAATATTTTCCTATGTTGTAAAAAATTGTATATTTGACTGTTTATTTCATTTTTTCAATGCATTAATTCAACTAAATTATGGAAACCGGAACTGTTAAATTCTTCAATGAAAAGAAGGGTTATGGGTTTATCGTTGATGATAAATCTGAAAAAGATGTATTTGTACACCACTCGGGTTTAATTGACAAAATTGCCAACGAAGACAAAGTAGAGTTTGAGTTGGCTGAGGATCAAAGGGGAAAAAAAGCTGTTAATGTAAAAAAAGCATAAAGATCTTCTACCCGGTTTTAAGAAAAGCCCGACTTCAGAACAAGCCGGGCTTTTTTGATTCTTAAGAGTTTACTTCAGGCAGAGAAACCCATTTATCGCCATTTGTTCACATGCTCAATCTGCCGGGGTTCAAATTGTGCCGACAGGGCCTTTACTCCTGATTTAAATTGTATGCCTTCAGGGAAATGTTTCACAGGGGTTTGGTTTCAGTACTTATTCAAAAAAAACACCTTTGCACGAAAAAACTAATCAACTCTCAGATACCATATTAGCCAATTCTGCCTGATAGTTTAAAAGCTTTTTCTTATGCAGATAAAAACCTCTTGCGATAAGATACAGATAATCGTTCATTGCCGAGTAGAGTATTGCCAGGTTTTCGTCTATATAAGCTTCCATGCCAAAATATTCCCACTCTTTAGAGAGGTAAAGTTCGAAGTTTTCTCTCATCGGAGGTGCAATTTCCGGCTGATACAGATCATCTTGCATAATGTTTCTGATCTCGTTCTTCAGATTGGCCTCAACATCGGTCATTCGAAGAAGTTTTCCTGGGATCTGATCAATTGGGGTATTATAATTAATGAAATCCAATCCCTGTGAAAGCTGTAAATACAAATAAAACCTGCGATCGTATTCTTTAACATTTGCAAACAGGTTGTCATACAACGACTGCAACCGGGAAGCACAAGAACCGGACTTTTCCAAATTAAGAAAGAATTTAAAGATATCGGCATCATTCACCTCAATCTCTTTTTTCAACCTAACAGCTTCTTGTTCTAACTCCTTCACCAACAAAGAGGCAGAGTTTCTTTTATACTTTCGCCCATCGTACTCAAAGTCCTTTACCGAAGTATATTTCGATTGGATACTATAAAGCATTTGCAAATCACTTTCCAGTGCCAGCAAGGTTTTCACTTTAGTAACCTTGTCAACACCAAACAAGTCATTCAGACCGACGCAATGGGCATTACTGGCATTTGAATTCTTTTCTCTGATATTTCTGGATCCGGAAGCAGTATCTGTAGTATCGGCCTGATTAATTTCACTGGTTATTGGTTGAGAGGCTGCAGCGGCAACATCAAAAAGAAAAGGATCTTTCTCATCGTAGTATCCATTAAACAATGAGGGGAATAAATCATTTCTAAACTGATCTTCAAAAGCATTATTAAAATCGCTATTAGACAGGATTTTTAAAGATTCCGGAGGTTTCTCACCGACAAATAATTTTTTGGTAAACACTTCCTGGTACATTTTCCGGTTTCTTAATAGCAAATCAGAACGAGGACTTTCAGAATCAACCAAAGGATCATTTGTTTTTTCAAATCTGTTGATCCTCTCGATGATTGAAGGATGCGATGCCCATTGGTCCTCAAACTTCAACTTTGACTTGGGAAACTTTTCAAGATCAGAAAGATATATTTGTGGCAGACCATTAAGAAACTCCAGTTCATTTTGTCTGGCAATATGTTGCATTACAAAGAATTGATCCTCGTAGAAATTTTCACTTATAATAGTTTCATTGCTTTCCTGTTGTAGCTTTCCATAAAAGCCCAAAGTTGCTTGAAAAGCTGTTTCCATCAAAGGAAACCTGAGAAGAAACTGCTTTAAAGCTAAAAATCCTGTAACACTCACAGCGATAGGATCTGCATGAAATTCCATTTCTCTTGAAAGGCTTAAATGGGTTTTATTCACTAAAGCATAGAGCCCTTGTAGTATTCCCTTGATAACACCCACAATACTTTCAGCCACTGCAAAGAAAAGAGATAGTACACCAAGTTTAGCACCTTTGGAAAGAAGCTTGTCATAGGCATCATTATTATGGAGCAAATTGTAGATAACCTGATTGGTATTGTATACATAACTTCCCAGTTTCATGGATTTTTGGGAGAAATGTCCGAATTCATGTGCAATTACAGCTTTTAACTCCTGCTGAGTAACACAGTTGATAAGCCCCATTCCTATTTGAATATTCTTCCTTACCGGAAAAAACATACTCCAAAAACTGGAATCGTAAAAAACAGAAGCATTGACTTCTGCCGATAAATAAACCCTTTTGGGAAACCCGGCCCCGGTTTTTTGAGTAATTTCTTCAATTAGACCAAAAAGATCAGGCTCATCATCCTTTTTGATCTCAATCATATGAGACAGGTCCGTTCTTTCCCATTGAAAGAAGAACTTAATAAGAAAGATCAACACCAAAATTGCCATACTACTAAAACCCAAGCCTACCAGCAACGGAATAAATCCACCTACTTCTCTCGCGAACCAAATAAAACCATACAAAAAGCCAATTACCATTGCCAAAGCTGAAAGCAGCATGATCAGGTAGGAGACAAAAAAAATGGAAATTGCTATTATAGCTACAAAGGCCTTCTTTCTGTATTGCAACGAAGTTTCCATTGGAATTTAAAAGTTTTCTGCAGTTATTTTTCAATAGGGACTCACACAGGAAACCAAATCAGAAAACCTGCAACTCAAAACCAGTAGTGCTGCCGACATGATTTCAGCTGCAGGTTACAATGTTTTATATTGCCCGGCGGCCTTGCCCCATATGAGTTGTCATGTGGATTTATACCTTAAAAATAAACCGTTGCCATAACCATTGTAGCAGTGTTGAAATTAAGTCCGCCCGGATTGCCAAAACGCAACGAGTTTTCATCTGATTTGGTAAAATTTCCCTGGGCCTCTAAACCCAGACTAAAATGAGGAGAAATGAAATACTCTGCGCCAAATGCCAATCCCCCAATTAAATCAATCCTGGTTTTAAGATCAGTGTTTTGCTCTGAGGAAGGGTTGAAAAAGACCGAACCTAACTTCACACCCCAATAAGGAGACAGGGTTTCCACCTTAATGTAACTGCGCATGGCCAGTCCAATGGAAACATCGGTACCCACAGTCTCTGCATACCTGATGTCGAGCCCGGGAGCCAGAACGGCATTGGGGGCCAACCAAATGGGTATCGATATACCAAGCTGCGGCCCCTGGATGGTACCACTGAGGCCTACTTTGCCATTGGGTTGTGCCTGCACCAAAACGCAAAAAAAGAACATGAATACGAACGAAAGAAGTGTCTTTTTCATAACTGTTTTTTATCATTGGGTTTTGAAAATTCTGATTTCAACATATCAATAATGTAAGAAGGAGCGGTCCACAACCACATTATCGTAAAACAGATGCTCCCCTACCTTTATGTATATACGGTAATAGCCATCAGGAAAACCCGTCATATCAAGAAAAAGGTTATTTTCATAGGTTTCTCCCTGCAACAAAGGAACACCTCCCGCTACCATCAGCACACCACCATAAGTAGCAAGATCAAGAGGAAGCATGGGATCATGAAAAATGGCCCTGGTAATCCAGATCTTTTTGAGCTCCTGATCTGAAATGGTCTAATAGAGTTGGACAACTTTTTTACAAATATAAGTTTAATTTACATTGTTAATATTGTTATTAATGAGGGGTGCAGGGGAGACTAATAACTTTGTCTCTTTGTTAATAACTCCACTATGCCACCGCTC
>JBKBSF010000002.1:0-259229 GCA_046291875.1 Bacteroidales bacterium
CAAACACATACAGGATGATGGCAGCCTGCTTTATCTTTTCGTAGGTGCGCTCAATGCCAATGCTTTCGATGGTATCGTTGCTGGCGCGCAATCCGGCGGTATCGATAAAACGGAAGGATACACCGTCGACCACCAGCACATCTTCAATGGTATCGCGTGTGGTGCCAGGTATTTCTGAAACGATGGCCTTTTCTTCGTTGAAGATGGAGTTGAGCAGGGTGGATTTGCCCACATTGGGTTTTCCGATGATGGCTACCGGGATGCCGTTTTTAAGCACATTGCCCAGGGCAAAGGATTTGATCAGTTGGCGCAATTCTTTTTTGATGGTTACCAGCAGTTCGAGCAGTTTTTCGCGGTTGGCAAACTCCACATCTTCTTCACTGAAGTCCAGTTCCAGTTCAATGAGTGCGGCAAAATCGAGCAACTGGGCACGCAACTGCTGGATGCGTTTGGAGAAATGTCCGCGCATCTGGCGGAAGGCAATGGAATGGGAGGTGGCAGAGTTGGAGGCAATCAGATCGGCCACGGCTTCGGCCTGGCTCAGGTCCATCTTGCCATTGAGGAAGGCGCGCAGGGTAAACTCTCCCGGGCTGGCCATGCGGCAGCCATGATCCATCAGCACACGCAAAATCTCCTGCTGAATATACCAGGAACCATGACAGGATATTTCCACCACATCCTCTCCCGTATAGGAGTGCGGGTGGGTGAACTTGGTAACCAGCACTTCATCTACCGGTTTATCTTTTTCTGTTATCTGCCCAAGTACCACACGATGGCTTTCGATTTCCTGAAAACCTGCACTGCCGTAGGGTTTAAAAACCTTGCCAAGAATGGCATAGGTATCTGAACCCGAAACCCTTATCACTGCAATGGCACCTGTTCCGGATGGGGTAGCCAGCGCACAAATGGTATCTTCTGTCTTATAAACCGGACTGTTCATAGCGCTCTTCTTTAGATTGGTAATACAAACCTAAACATTTTTTCAGCGAATCCCGACATCTCCCCGGGAAATACAGAAATTATTTATGGGCGGTTTGCGCACCATAGCCTTTGCTGACAGGCTCAATTACCTGAGGCAACAGGAAATTTCCTGTTAAAAAAAATGGTGTTTTTCTGCCAGTAGTGCCATGAATTTAGGATATTTGCAAGGCCAAACCAAACGCCAGACCATGCTTACCATTGTTGCCGATCATAAAATTCCCTTCCTGGAAGGAGCCCTTGAACCTTTTGCCAGGGTCAAATACCTGCCCGGAAAAGACATTACCAACAAACATCTGGAGCAGGCCGATGCCCTGATTACCCGCACGCGAACCCGCTGCGATGAAAAGCTGCTGAAGGGCACACCGGTAAGGTTTATTGCCTCTGCCACCATCGGGTACGACCATATCGATACGCAGTATTGCGAAGCCCATGATATCAGATGGACCAATGCACCGGGATGCAATTCGGGATCGGTGGCACAGTATATCAGTTCGGCCCTGGCCATAATTTCTGTAAAGCACACCAAACCGCTTCACGAGCTCAGCCTGGGCATTATCGGTGCAGGCAATGTGGGCAGCAAAGTGGTGCGACTGGCCGATCTGCTGGGCATGCGCTTGCTGGTCAGCGATCCGCCACGCCAGCAAAACGAAGGGCCGGAGGGCTTTTCAGACCTGGACACCCTGCTGAAAGAATCCGATATCGTTACCCTTCACGTACCCCTTGAGCAAACTCAGCACAACAATACTTTTCACCTGGCAAATGCCGGTTTCTTCCGGAAAATGAAAAAAGGAGCCTGGTTTATCAACACATCCAGAGGCGAAGTAACCCACACACAGGCATTGCTCGAAGCTCTGAAATCAAAGCATCTGGCAGGAGCTGTGTTGGATGTATGGGAAAACGAACCTCAGATAAACCTTGAGTTGCTGCAGCATTGCGCCATTACCACCCCTCATATTGCCGGCTATTCGGCCGATGGCAAAGCCAATGGTACCGCCATGAGCGTGCAGGCCATCAGCAATTTTTTCGGATTGGGCATCGACCTGTGGTGGCCCGAAAACATCCCCACCCCGCCCTTTGCAAACACCAACTTCAACTGCCTTGGCAAAAAACGACAGGATATATTCAGAGAGCTTAGTCTGCTCACCTATAACATCCTGCAGGATTCGCAATTGCTGAAGAGTTCGCCTCAGACCTTCGAGCAGCAGCGCGAAGAATACCCCCTGCGCCGCGAACCCGCCGCCTATACCCTTAAGCTTTTCGAATGCAAAGAACAGAACCGGAAGTTCATTGAGGATCTGGGGTTTAATATTTTGCACTGACCGGAGGGAGGGGAAGTTTGAAGTCGGGAGCCCGCCATCCCCCGGACCCTCCCCTCAGAAAACCCAATCTGAGAAATTCCCTTCCACAATAATTCATATAAGCCTGCAAGGTTCCGTAAGAAAATATTATTTTTGGGCCTTCCTGAGGAGCATAAGTTTCGGGTAAAAATATTTTTTAACAGATAATACATCAAAACACATAACCATGAGCGTATTGGTAAATAAGAATTCCAAAGTTATTGTGCAGGGATTTACCGGTTCAGAGGGTACTTTTCATGCCAGCCAGATGATCGAATATGGCACCCAGGTGGTGGGAGGCGTTACTCCCGGCAAGGGGGGCACCCAGCATCTGGATCTTCCGGTATTCAACCGGGTTGATGAGGCAGTGCAACAGGCCGGAGCCGATGTGAGTGTGATCTTTGTGCCGCCGGCATTTGCCGCCGATGCCATAATGGAAGCTGCTGATGCAGGCATAAAGGTGATTGTTTGCATCACCGAGGGAATTCCTGTAAAAGACATGAACATTGTGAAGGAGTACCTCAAGGGCAAGCCGGGAGTGCGTTTGATTGGCCCCAATTGCCCGGGTGTTATCACTCCTGGAGAATGCAAGGTAGGCATCATGCCTGGGTTTATCCACACACCAGGGAAGATCGGGATTGTATCGCGCTCCGGAACCCTCACCTATGAAGCGGTAGATCAGGTAACCAAGGCCGGAATGGGCCAATCCACCTGCATCGGTATCGGAGGCGACCCCATCGTGGGTACCACCACCAAAGATGCGGTTGAATTGCTGATGAACGATCCCGACACCGAAGGTATCATCATGATCGGAGAGATCGGTGGAAGTATGGAAGCTGAAGCAGCCTATTACATCCGCGATTTCGGCACCAAACCCGTTGTAAGCTTCATTGCCGGTGCCACCGCACCCAAGGGGCGCACCATGGGCCATGCCGGTGCCATAATCGGCGGCAAAGACGACACTGCCGAAGCCAAAAAAGCGATCCTTACTGCCTGCGGGGTTACCTATGTTGACTCTCCTGCCGATATCGGCATCACCATGAAGAAGGTGCTGGGGAAATAAACGCCCTTGATATCGCATAAATAAAACAGCAAGGAGTACATGAAAAGTGCTCCTTGCTGTTTTGTTTCTGAGCGAAAATTATCGTTACTGTTTGAGAATTTTAGTGGTTTTGCGATGCTGGCCAATTAAAACTTCGGCAACATACATCCCAGCCGGAAGCCCCTGCAACTGGGTAAACACCCTGATCTCACCCGGAGGCATAGACGCTTCCACAACTTCCTGAACAATCTTTCCGGTCATATCGTAGATACGGATAATAACACGCTCTACTCTTGCCAGATGAAACACCAGTTGCAATTCATCCGTGACCGGATTGGGATAGGCTTTTACCTGCAATTGCTCCATGAATTGCGGATATTTTTCATCACTTACAGAGGTAATGATCTCCTGACCGCAGCTTAACCCCAGCGGGCTCCAACCCTGGTTATTGTTTTCGTGTATCTCACTGATCTTACCCATTGGGTCCAGACGAGCATAGATACGAAGATTCTGGGTTTGGTACATTTCCAGGGTATAGATAAAGTCCATCTGCACAATAGTACGTCCTCTTGCAGGAATGGGATCACCGGTACCAAAAAGGGTCTGATTATTTATATCAGCTATCAGTACTCCGCCCTGATCGGGATTTCCTACGAAGAATTCAACTTCCACCTGCTGTCCTGTACCAACCAGGCTATAGTTCATCACAGTAAGGAAAACCGTAACTGTATCGCCAGGTAAAGGAGCGGAATTGGAGAAGAAAATGGACTTTGTCCGATCCACTTTGGGGTCGTTGGGGCTTAGATTGGAATGAATAACGTCATTCTTCCAGGGCAGGTTGAGTGCCGGATCGGGCAGCGTACTGTACTGGTCTTCCCAGAAAGTACCCAAACCACTTGTAAGCGGTGTTACGCGGTAGGTAACAATTCCGGTACCGTCGCTTGACCAATAAATCAAAGGCTGGGCAGCATAATTGTATTCCCCGTCGGGGCCGATGATATTTCCAATGGAGAATTCAAAAGCAGTGGAACTGCTTACATTCTTGCTGGAGATATTAATGGCACCCTGGTTGTATTCGGCCTCCAGATTGAACCCCAGCCCCCATCCAGAAGCAGAGAACCCTGTTGTAACGCCTGCCTGCCAACTGGAAGTATTGGTATTACCAAAAGTCTCAGTGTAAGTCAGAGTAATGCTGTTGCTACCTGAAACCGAATAGGTAATATTTGCCAAACCATTAAAGATAACAGCATTGCCGGCAGCATTTTGCGGAAAGTCAGGATATTCTTCAATACTGGTAATATTGGGATACGACAAGATATTACCCGGTTCATGGTGGGGCCTATAATTCCCTAAAGCTTTGGTGGTGCTGATATTAAGCACCATATTGTTGGGTTGTCTTGGAAAAACACCCAATACATAATCCACAATTTCACCCGCTGCATTGCGAACAGGATACTCCCAAACATCCATAGGGATACGGAAGAAGTGTACTTTGTCGTCAATAACTGCTTCGCTGGTAAGAGTTTGCTCCAGTGTAATGGAAGACTCCTGCAGATTACTGAATTGCTCACCGTAGCGAGCTTCTACACTGGCGCCAACCGTTACGCCAAATATGCTGCCACCTGCACTACCCCCGGCGCTCACTGCCCAATCACTATTCAATTCTACGGAAGTGATAAACTCGTTGGTGGTTGTTTGCGAGAAAGTGGCTCCGAAATTACAATTGCCACCACTGAAACAATTATTAATATCGTAAATTACGCCATCAATCATATCCCAATGCACTGGTGGGGCGCCAACAATCATTACCGGCATATAGTAATCGCACTGATGCAGAGTACCTTCACCCAGGAAAAAATCATCGCCATCATAATTGCCCAGGTCAATGGCAAAGGAGCGATAAGATTGCCCGCTCTGCTCCTGAAAACCATACGAACTGATCTGGTTCAGACTAAAGGAGTTACCTGCTTGGGAAAAGGCACGTAAGGAATAATTGTGGTTGTTGCCAGATACTGTTTTATGCATAGTAAGGATATTGTCGCGGCCATCCTTGGTAATATCTCCCACAACAAAACTGGCGTTAGACTCCTGCACTTCGTTGGTATTTCCCAATCCGAAAACAGTTTCAAGAGACAGGGTATTGTCTTCTTTTACTGCCAAAACCATAAGGTCTGCAGAGGTAAAAAACACCGCTTCCTGCCGGTTATCACCATTAAGATCGCCAGATGCACCCAAAAGCGGCAATCCCGTACCTTGTCCGCCTGAGGTAACAAAAGCCTGATAGAATGATAAATCATCGGCTATGGTTAATGTATTTAAATCACTGCTTACACTGATATGGTAGAAATAAAAATTGTCTACATCTGTGTCATTTATTGCAGCATAAATCCCCAATCCTGCCACCAGAGTATGCCCCTGGGGTTGTTGAATTGCTGTCAAAGCATTTTGAGTATAAACAGAAAATGTATTAGGTTGATTGACCACCTGCTGTATAGCCGTATCTTCCACCGTTAACCTTCCGCGTGGAGAGATTGTTGTACTTCCGGCCCCGCTTATCTCATATACCTTCACAAAAGTTGCAAACTGACCAGTACCAGTGGTATTTGTCTCAACTGCCATGAGAATGAGTTCATCCTTTCCGTTTCCGTTCAGATCAGCTGCAACAGCACTGAATGCTTCTGCAGAGCTGAACCTTACCAGATCCTCATCTGCTATAGTTGCCCGTTGGTTCAATTGCATTGTACCGTCGCTGTCCAGTATAATGATCTGAATTTTATTCAGCGTGCTGTTTCCAATAACCAGAGCAAACTCTTTGGTTCCATCACCATCAAAGTCTCCGGCAATTGCCAGTATCAAACCCTCCTCATTACCGGATGCACTGCCAATGGGAATGCTCTCATAACCAGAAGGATTGCCGAGCTCAATATCACGGTACACAGAGCCTTGTTCAACATTTACGGTCTTATTGGCCAGGGTATAGCGCAGGTTGCTGCCTTGTCGGAAAACCATAAGAATATCATCAAAAGCATCTCCATTAATATCGCCGGAGGCAATGGAGAATCGCGCCGGAGAGCTTACCCCGGCATTGGGGTCCTGCACAATGGAGGTTTGCTCAAAAAAAGCATTGGGGTTCGGATTACTCGCATATTGAGTCCAATCAAACCCAAGGATCCGTTGCCGCAATTCACTGGGCTCCTGAGGGTCTGTCCACAGGATAAGAATATCCTGCGAATTGTATCGTTTGGGATCAAACTCGAATGGGTTGTCAAATTGCCCAAAAACAGGCAATCCCATAATCCATAGTAAAAAAAGCGTAATAATAGTAGAGGTAGTTTTCATTTTACTTGTTTTTTGATTAACCGTTAGTTTGCTTCAACAAAAGAGCAATAATGTCAGACATTAACACTCCTTTCATATGAAGTTAATCAAAAAAAACCAAAAAATGAAATAACTGTTTAATTTTTTCGCCACGTTCTACCTTTTCAACATCGGGCATTAAGCTTAAAGCCCATCCTCACCGTTGTCAGATTTCCAATACCAGCCTCCAACATCTCTGCTCTATTTCTCTTCCTCCGGGATTTCGTAATACTGATAAGCGCCCAGATCGATCCGTTCGGAGCGCGGATTGCCCAGGATATCCAGGGGCACCTCAGCGGCAATTACCCCACTGCCGGCCCCCACCGCAGGGCTGTTTTCCTGTAGCCGATAATCATTGTTGCCTGTATCAAGGAACCG
Source organism: Bacteroidales bacterium (assembly GCA_046291875.1). Taxonomy (GTDB): domain Bacteria; phylum Bacteroidota; class Bacteroidia; order Bacteroidales; family UBA7960; genus SKVR01. The sequence continues at coordinate 7,096 of JBKBSF010000002.1, forward strand.
GGGTTGCTGGTTGAAGAGGCTGTTGATAAACGAGCTGCCATGCTGCTGCTGGAGCGAGGTTCTCACAAGGCTATGGTCGAAGGTAAAGGGCGCATGGGTATTATTGGGAAAGATATCCAGCAAAATCTCCTCCTGTAAACTTCCATAAATGATGGAGTTGCCAAAGTAGGCCCGGGTAAAGTCTCGTTGCTGCACCGTGCCGGTGGTATCCACATAATAGTTGTTGAATACGATGGAAGGGGTTTGCCTGATGCTTCCCGGCAGGTTGTAATAATTGCCCACGGTGATATGTTTAAAGTCGTAGCTTCCTCCCAGCCCCATGTATATGGCATGCACACCACAATTGGCCACCACCAGATTTTGGGCTTCTACCCAGGCACCGCGCATCTCCAGGCCTGTTTGGTCCATATTTCTGATAATGGTGTTGCGAATCCGCAGTGTGGGTTCGGTAAAGGAGCCGATGGAGTCCATAATTATTCCGTAGGTTCCGTTCTTTATAATGGCATGATCGATGGTATGGTTGCGGCTTTCGGCAGTGAGCCAGATATAGCCCCACTGCCCGGGCAATTCGCGGTAGCTGCTTTCGAGCCTGTCGCCTTGAATTACAACAGGGTTTTCCTGACTGCCCTGTATTTGCAGGCTGGCTCTTCGCAAAAAGATCATTGCCGAACGGTGGTGAAGGTGTACCTGCGCGCCCTCTGGTATGGTAAGGCTGGCATCCGGGGCAACCACCAGCAAACCATAAACCACCCAGGGTCGTGGGTCGGACCAAACGGTGTTTTCTGTAATCAAATGATACTGTATGGGCACAGGTTTATCGTCAACAAAAATGGTATCCCAATAGTTGGGTCTTATGAAATTTGCATCCTGCCCCCATGCCACAAGTTTCACATCCTGAATATTGTTATTAAGCTGAAAAACAACACTATCAGCAATCACAAGAGGGATATTCTGCCCGGTGGGATCTACCGTTACCTCCACAAAAACATATATGCTGTCGCGCGGGCCGATCTCAAGATTTTGAATGCGGGTACCCGATCTCCCATCTGCATTGATCCTGAAGTAGGAGGAGGTACCACCCGCCAGCTGAATTTCCGAAATATTGATACGCGAATTGTGTCGGTTGTAAACCTTAAAATACCTTGTGGAGGACCCTATGGTGGTAAAAACCGTATCGAAAAGCAGGGAGTCGGCCGAAAACTCCAGCCGCAACGAGGGAGAAGTGTCGTAATCGTCCTGCCGGCACGATTGCATTTGCAGTACAGCCACAATGCCAAAGAAAAGGCCCAGTCCTGTTAAATAACGTCGGAATTGTATCATCAGATTATATTGGTTTTTGTTTGTAAAGGCACACTCCATGGGTCTGTTTCCCGTATTTAACTGAGGATTGTGCTCAACAGAGTTTATCAGCTGACAAAAAATGCACAATGGTTTTCACTTGTCCTCCCCTTCGGTGGCCCCAAAAATGCACACTTAAGGGCAAGGGTAAGGTTCTGAAAACTAACGGGGCATTGCTGCAAAAAATTGCAAGAATTTATTTGAAACACGCAAAATTACCTTATTTTTGCAGCCTGAAAAACGAGCAGGGGGGTTTATTTCAGTTTTTTCCGTTCCCTGGCCCTGCCAAGATAAAAAAGCAATCTGACAAACCCAACTTACATTCCTTACAATAGTTAAAAATGAAAGAAAAGAAAACAGAACAAGGCGAAAAGAATATCGTTGCCGTAGAAGAGGCACTCAGCCGCAGCGAGCAGTTTATTGAGAAGAATCAGAACATCCTGATCGGGGTGGTTGCTGTAATTATACTTCTCATTGGGGGTTACATCGGTTACAACCGTTTCATCCTGGAGCCACGCGAGCAGGATGCACGTGCAGAAATGTTTGTGGCAGAGCAGTATTTTGAGCAAGACAATTTTCGCCTTGCTTTGGACGGAGATGGCAACAGCCTGGGGTTCCTGGATATCATTTCCAGCTACCGGATGACCCGGACTGCTAACCTGGCCCGCTATTATGCAGGGGTATCTTACCTGAACCTGGGTGAATATGATGAAGCCATCCATCACCTGAAAAAATTCAGAAGACGCGATCAACTGGTGGGCGCCATGGCTTTGGGTGCCATTGGAGATGCTTACCTTGAACTGGACGACAAGAATGCTGCCCTGAGGTATTATACCCGCGCGGCCAACCACCAACCCAACCAGCTTACCACCCCCACTTTCCTGATGAAAGCCGGTATGCTGCACGAACTTAAGGGAGAGCACCAAAAAGCACTTGAGCTTTACACACGCCTTCGCAACGAATACCCCAATACCAACGAGGGACGCAATATTGAGCGATACATTGCCAGGGCCAGGAGCGCTCAGAAATAAACTCTGATCCTTTTCACCCGATGAGGCTGCCCCCTGCGGGGGAAGACCTCCTGAATAAAGTGCACAACCATCAATCATTCACCATTATGTCTGACAGCAAAAAAAGAAATCTCTCCGATTACGATATTCATGCAATACCCGATGCTTCAAACATGAAGTTTGGCATTGTAGTGTCGGAATGGAACGATGAGATCACCTTTGCCCTTTGCCAGGGAGCCATCGATACGCTGATTAGGCATGGCGCCAAAGAGCAGAATATCCTTGTGAATTATGTGCCGGGCAGTTTCGAACTTCCCCTGGGGGCTCAGTTTGTAGCAGAGAAGCAGCAGGTTGATGCAGTAATCTGCATCGGTTGTGTTATACAGGGCGAAACCCGTCACTTTGATTTTATTTGCAATGCTGTAGCAGACGGAATTACCAATCTTGGGCTAAAAACCAGCATACCTGTAATCTTTGGTGTGCTAACCCCCAACACCTGGGAGCAGGCCAAAGATCGTGCAGGTGGAAAGCATGGCAACAAAGGAGACGAAGCTGCCATTACAGCCATCAAAATGGTTGCACTGAAAAACAGCCTTTAACCCCACCAACCGCAAGCACAAAACAAAACATCCCTGAAATATCTGACAGAAAGCCTCGAAGCATCTCCTTCGCAGGCTTTTTGTTCTTAAACGCCTTCAACCATGTCAGAGAAAAAAGACCTTCGAATCGTATTTATGGGCACTCCGGAAATAGCGGTAGCATCGCTGCAGGCTATTTTGCAAGCAGGATACACTGTGGTGGGTGTAGTAACCGCACCCGACAAACCCGCCGGTCGTGGGCGGAAGATCCAGCTCTCCGAAGTGAAAAAATTTGCCCTGGACCACAATCTGAGGGTGCTTCAACCCACCAACCTCAAATCGGAGGAGTTCCTCCGGGAGCTCACCGGCCTCAGACCTGATGTGCAGGTGGTGGTGGCTTTCAGGATGTTGCCCCGTGCAGTATGGGCCCTGCCACCCCTGGGTACCTTTAACATGCATGCATCGCTGCTGCCGCAATACAGGGGGGCTGCCCCCATCAACTGGGCAGTGATCAATGGCGAGACCCAAACAGGTGTAACGACCTTTTTTCTTGACGAAGAGATTGACACCGGACGCATTATCGATTTCCGGCAAACCGAAATCTTCCCTCACGACACAGCAGGTACACTGCACGACAGGATCAAAACCCTGGGAGCCGGGCTGGTGGTAGAGACATTGAACCAGATTGCTGCCGCAACAGTTACCACCCGTGCCCAGGAAGAACTGATCAACCAGGCAGATTTACTAAAAAAAGCACCCAAGATATTCAGAGAGGATTGTCGCATTGACTGGACCAGACCTGGCAGGGAAATACAAAATCTCATCAGGGGGCTCAGTCCTGTGCCGGGTGCCTTTACCGAGCTGGGCAAACAAGAACAACCCCTTCTGATGAAGATCTATGAAGCCGGGGTTATAGAGGAATCGCACCACCTGCCGCCCGGCAGAATTCTCAGCGACAACAAGAATTTCATCAGAGTATCCACCATAGATGGCTATATTGAAGTAAAAAGTATGCAGGCAGCCGGGAAAAAACGGATGGAAACCCCCGATTTCCTGCGTGGATTCGACATTTCACCCTATGTCGAATGATTTTTTTAGGACTAACCCCAAAATTATAAAACACTGATTTTCTGATGTTTAAATTTCAGGTTATTAACAAGAACCCCCATTTTATCAACAAAATCAGTACTTTTCAGATATTTAGCTTGGATTTTTTTAGAAATAACCTATATTTGCAATGGTTAAAGGAAAATTCCATATTTTAAAAAAACGAAACTAACTAAAAACTAGAAAAATGAACAAAGCAGAATTAATCGATGCTATGGCATCTCACTCCGGCTTGACTAAAGCTGATGCAAAAAAAGCTCTTGATGCTTTCATTGGTGCAACCACTGACGCTCTGAAAAAAGGTGACCGCGTTGCGTTGGTAGGTTTCGGTTCTTTCTCCGTTTCCAGCAGAGAAGAGCGCAAAGGAAGAAACCCCCAAACTGGTAAAGAAATTACCATTCCTGCAAAAAAAGTTGTAAAGTTTAAAGCCGGTGCTGAACTTTCTGAGGTGGTAAAATAACCACAATCCATAAGACATAAAACCCCGGGGCGAAAAGGTCCGGGGTTTTTTATTTGCACTCTGCGGGGTTGTTTTTTAGCTTCTCTCCCATCCTGGCTTGCACAAAATGGCAAAAGCCAGTATTTTTACCCCGCAAAACTTCATTTCTATGAGCTCCTCTAACCCAAGCAAACAGGAGAAAATCCGTCAATTCAATCCCGATGGAGTGGGTAGCACCACATCGGGCATTTTTGGTTTGCCCTTTGAGCCCGAAGAGGCCGATGTGGTGATCATTCCGGTGCCCTGGGACGTAACCGTATCAAACCTGGAGGGCACCTGCAAAGGCCCTGAAAATGTGTTTGAGCAGTCTTCGCAAATAGACCTGTTTGACGAGATTGTGGCAGATCCCTGGAAAGCAGGCATCGCCATGCTACCCATACCCGATAAGTATGTTAAACTCAACAGCCAGCTGCGCCCCAAGGCATTGCAGTGTATCCAATGGCTCGAAGAGCAGAGTGGTGACAGCACCGGGCAGTCGCTCCACAAACTGCAACAGGATGTAAACGAAGGGTGCGCTAAACTGGAACAATGGGTATTTGAAACTGCCACAGGTTTGCTGCAACAAAACAAACTTGCAGTGGTGCTGGGAGGTGATCACAGCAGCCCCCTGGGCCTGATGCGTGCCCTCTCCCACAGGTATGAAGATTTCGGAGTATTGCATATCGATGCTCATGCCGACCTTCGCCCGGCCTATGAGGGGTTTGTGCATTCGCACGCCTCTATCATGTACAACGCAATGGCACTGCCTCAAATCAGCAAATTTGTGCAGGTAGGCTTACGCGATTATTGCAGCCAGGAGCAACAGCTTATGGCGAATAACCCTCAACGCTTCAGCCCTTATTTTGCGCGCCAGTTGCATCAAAGGCTTTTTGAAGGACAAACATGGAAGCAAATCTGCCTGGAGATGATTGCTCAGCTACCCCAAAATGTATATATCAGTTTTGATATTGATGGGCTCGACCCGGCCTGGTGCCCTTCTACCGGAACACCTGTACCGGGAGGCTTGTCGTACAACCAGGTACTGTATCTTTTTGAGTTGCTTAGCCTTTCCGGGAAAACCATTGTGGGTTTCGACCTGGTGGAAACAGGACCCGATACCCTGGATGGCATTATTTCGTGCCGGATCCTTTATCGCACCCTGGCCATGATGCTTAAAACACAAAACAGAATATGATCAAAGCAGATGCTTTTGCCACCCGATACATGCTCGACCATCTGGTTGAGATGATCTCGGAAGAAAGATGGCAAAAATTTCATGAAGTACTTGATCAGCGAACCCGCTGGATCACCGTGGTACTGGAGGATATTTTCCAGCCTCATAATGCCAGTGCTGTTATAAGAACCTGCGAACTGATGGGTGTGCAGGACTTGCACATCATCGAAAACCAAAACCTTTACGAGATCAATCCCGACATTGTGGTAGGGTCCAACAAATGGCTCACCATGCGTAAGTACAACCAGCTGGAGCACAACACACTGAATTGCTTTGATCAGTTGCGCCAGAACGGCTACCGTATCGTGGCCACCAGCCCTCACAAGAACGACTGCCTCATCAGCGAGCTACCCCTGAACCAAAAAACGGCCATCGTTCTGGGAACAGAAGGGCCAGGACTATCTGATGTTGCCATGCAAAATGCCGATGCCTTTGTAAAGATCCCCATGCATGGCTTTACGGAAAGCTACAACATTTCTGTTTCTGCAGCACTTACAATGTATGAATTGTGCGGACGATTAAGACGAGAAGTAACCCATTGGCAGCTCACAGAACAGGAAAGAGAAATGCTGTTGCTCGACTATGCCCTGAAAAGCATTAAAAACCCACGAACCTTTATCAGACGAATGAAAATGGAACTGGAAGGACATCTGGAAAAATAATAATTTCGTATTTTTGCTTCCAACCCAAAAAAACCATTGTTGAACCCTCAAAATACAATACTATGGGCAAAGGAGACATGAAAACCCGCAGAGGTAAAATTTTCAGGGGTACATTTGGAAAAGCAAGACCCCGCCACAAAACAAAACCGGCACCAGTTGCAAAGGCAAAGTCCCCGGGAAAGAAATAGCAAAATCCTGAAGGCAGGCTTTATCGCATTCTACGGGCAGATGGTCAGGAGTTTTCCAGCACCATCTGCCTGAATTTTTCTCCACGGTGTTCAAAATTGCGAAACATATCATAGCTGGCGGCTGCCGGAGAGAGCAAGCACAACCCACCCTCGGGTGTTGCCTCAAAAGCCTTTTGCACAGCAGACTCAAAGTCTGCAAAATAGAAATGATTGCCTGAAGTTGCTTGTTTGCCCGCTTCGTACAGCTCCATCATCCTTTGGCCTGCCTTGCCCATAAAAATAACACACGACAGAGGATGTGCCCACAAATATTCCACCAGCACATTGTAATCTACTCCCCTGTCGTATCCGCCCAACAGCAGGGTATTTACATGCGGGAAGGTTCTAAGGGCTTCAATGGTCGACTCGGGTATGGTACTGATGGAGTCGTTGTAAAACAAGGCACCTCCCCTTTTGCCCACAAATTCAAGACGATGTGGTAATCCGGAGAAACTGGCTACGGCACTGGCAATGGCAGGCCCCGGAGCTCCTTTCAGAAAAGCTGCTGCCGAAGCGGCCAGAATATTGGTGATATTATGATCGCCGGGGAGTTTACGATTGCTGCAGAGATTTTCAATTACGAAAGATTGGCTCCCCATATCAAGGTGCATGTGCTCTTGCAAACACCTGGCTCCAAACCCTTCATCCGATATACCATGCACTGCCAGCCTGGTACTCTTGCAACCCAGTTCTTCCACAAGGGAGGCCACCACCGGGTTGGTGGCATTGTAAATGAAATAGTCGCCAGGTTGCTGCCATAGAGCAATATTGTATTTGGCCAGCTGATAATCGCGGTAGGAATTGTAATGATCCAGATGCTCCTGGAAGATATTGAGTAATATGGCAACTGCAGGCGATACGGTAAGGGTTTCCAGTTGATGGCTGCTCATCTCAAAAACAACGAGGGTTTGTGCATCCATCCTGTCGATGAGCTCAAGAGGAGGAATACCAATATTGCCTCCCATTACTACAGGCAGGCCCGCCTCTTTAAGAATGCTGTACAGCAAACTGGTGGTGGTACTTTTTCCTTTGGTGCCGGTTATGCCTATCACCTGGCTTCTGAAAAGATCCAGGAATATTGATGTCTGGGAAATGATACGGTCAGAAGAGATGGTATCGCCCAGGGTTTTCAGCGACACCCCCGGCGACTTGATAATATAATCGACATTTTGCAAGGCATCCAGGCAGTTTTGGCCACAGCAGAACTCAACCAGGGGGTCCTCTCCAAACTGATCTGCAAATTCTTGCGGGCATGCGCTGTTGCTGTCGGCAATCAGCAAGGTTTTCCGGGGAAGATAGCGCCGAAGTACCTGGTAGGTTGATTTGCCTTCTTTCCCAAATCCCAGCAGGGCGAGGGAAGAATTTTGAAATTTTTCCTGGAAATAGACTGAAATCATGAGATTTAGGCGTTGAGCTTTACTTTTTCAAGGGCATCTGTAAGTATCTGTGCAAAGGATGGACGCAGATTGTGATGGGTATTCCAGTAGCGTAGTTCTTCGTTCACTGAGGCAAAACTCACCCCCTGCGTACTTTCATGATAGATCCTGAGCAACAAAGGCAGAGACTCTGCCGGGAACTGCCTGCACATATGCTCCAGTGATGCATTTACCTCAGCAATGGTGCCCACACACTCGAAGGGCTTCTCTGCTGCCAGCCCCGACAGTTGCATAAGAGTACCCCTCAAAGATTCTTTTTGCCACAGATCCTGCCCGAATACATCTATAAGTTGCTGATGGGGAAGAAAGGGTGCGAGCATAATCCAGGTAAACAAACACTTGGGGCAGTTGCAGCACCAGCTATCGGTTTTACTGCCCACATTACAGCTCCTGAAAACCTTATGATAGGCCGTTGAGCCGGCAAAAAGGGCACCGATCTGCAATTCGTTGAGCGGGCGCAGGAAACTGAAATAATTGATTTCGGGGCACATGAAACGATTGATGTACCACCTGAAGTCCTGTTCGAAATCAAAGGATTTGGAATACTGGTGATTGATGAGGGTGCCAGGAATGGTGGCCTCATTGGCACTGGATTCGTTGGAAAGAACAATATGTCTTTTTCGGGTGATGAGGGCTGCCAGTATACTCTCAAAGGCCAGCAAAGCAGAAAAAGGCGTATGACCATTGAGAAAGCCTTTGTTGTTTAACTCTATCAACAGCGGATCGATGGTTCTTTCAATCTCCAGGGTATGATCTGACAACCCTGCAGTTGCAATACATTGGCGGGTTGCCTCTCTCTGGTTGATGACCAGTGCAGCAGCTTGTGCTGGCAGTGGAGAGAGAAGGTTTAAGGTTACAACCGAATCCTTTCCGCCTCCAACAGGGATAAGGCACGCATCCTCAAGGGTTGCCTTGAATGGATCGCTGGCCGGGCGAATGCGCCGGTCGAAGGTAAACTCTAGGAATGACTCCTGATCGGTATCAATACCGTTGAGGTAGAAAAACTCTCCCAGACCGTGAAAATACAGTTTTTTCCACCACTGCATCTGCTCTGCATTAAGCTTCCTGGGTCGAATGTGCACCCTCGGGGCACAACTGGCCTTCCAGTAGCTGATAAGCTCAATCAGGCCGATATGAAAAACAGTGTTGCGCAGCGCCTGGGTGGAGATATGCCGGCAGGAAAACCGCGATATATCTATGCGGTGCACAGGCCGAAAATGGAACTCATTGTTGATATGGAAGTGAAAGTGCAACTCCAGTTTCCCCTCATGCACCTGCCAGGAAAAATCCTCATACGTAAAAACAGGGTAGCGGCTTCTTAACTCTTCAAACCTGGCATTGGAGCTTTTTTCAGTCATCTGAACAATGATATTCTTTTTGTTGTTTGAGTGATACGACGCTGCAAAGATAAACCAATAATTCTATCTTTGATGCGGTCAACACAACGCATCCCAGGCAAGAAAACTCTTCAAGACTAAAGTTATGCACGGTAAATTATCTCCTTCACAAGGCCGCTTGCTGATCAGTGAACCCTCACTGCGCGACTTCTACTTTGGCAAGAGTGTGGTTCTGCTAATTGAACACTCTGCCCAGGATGGTACCTTTGGCCTTATCGTAAACAAGCCCATCAATGTAAAACTCAACGAGGTGGCAAAGGAGTTTCCCCAAACCGATTTTCCTGTCTTTTTAGGCGGGCCTGTAAACCCCGATCGTTTGTTTTACCTGCACACCCTGGGAGAGGAGCTGCCCGGAAGCATCCCTGTTTTTGGCAATGTATACTGGGGAGGAGACATCCGCAAACTCATGGATATGATCGACATGAAACTGGCCACTCCCGAGCAGGTACGCTTCTTTATAGGGTATTCGGGATGGGAAGCCGGACAGCTGGATCGCGAAATGGGAGAGAAATCATGGATTGTTACCCAGGCTACCGACAAAATTGTACTGGCACAAGATCCGGACACCTTATGGGGAAACACACTGAAAAAGCTGGGTTATGACTACGCCATCTGGGCAAACTTTCCCTCCGATCCCATCCTGAACTGAATGGAATCTTATTCCGCCATTTTCTGCAGATCAGAAGCCAGAAGGGCATCAGGATTGTTGCGGTCAATGTCATGATGGGTGGCAAACAATACCCTTCCATCTTTTGCCCACATCACAAACTTCCAGCATTTTTTCTCCAGATTGGTCATGGTATCTTCGGGCCCAATCTTGTGCAGAAAAGCTACATCTTCCCTGTCCTGGGCTATAGCCTCCGCTATTTCTTCGCGTGTGGCAAACCGCACCGGGTAGGGGTAGTATTGTTTAATCTTTTCAATGGTATTGATCTGTGGGGCCATTTCTTCTTCCAGCAACCAGAGTTCCATGGTTTTTAACCGGGCATCTTTGGCACTAAAGAAACGGGTAAGCCTGATACGGGGAGTGCTTGCCTGCTCCTGCACATAGGTCTGCATAAATTTCACAAAAGCACCCATCTTATAAAAATAATTTTCCTGGTTGGCATCGCGGTAGGCAAGGGGAACCGACCCCAGGTCGGGCATACTTTCAAAATCGCGTTTGCGATCGCCCATTACAAAGTTGATAAACTCATATACCTCTTCCAAGTTTTGCTGCTTGATATCAGCAAAGATCATAAATGATTTATTCTCATCGGTACGCATACGCTCAAATTCCTGGAAGGTGATCACCTGAAAAGGGGTAATGGTCCAGTGGCGTTCCATGGCCTTGCGCATGTGTTCGTTGAAACGAGAAAAGGGATCACGGTCTTCCACCACATAGGTGGTACTCTGGTGAAAGCGCTGCACATCGCGCCGACCGGCTGGCCTTACTTGCGAAAAAGCCTGTGATACAATAAATACCAAAACAAGAAGAGATACTAATCTTTGCATGATCCAGGAATATTTATGTTCGAATTGGGTTGGATTGAACGAAAGGATTGGAGATTTCAAAACTCATCGCCGGGATAAAATTACACAATGCTGAAAATCTCGCATACGTAAAATCCGCAAAAATTGCGTGCTGCGCTGAACCCGGATATATTGCACACAAATAACATAAATACATCGCCGAAACACAAAAGAAGACACACAACTTAAAGCATTTTTGTATATTTGCAGCCTGCACTACCGGGAAATGGAGCAGAGACAAAGAACCCAAAACACTACACCCATCACATACTTCAAGGTTAAATGAAACAGCAGGAGAATCATTCTGAACTATTCGGTAAAAACAATAAATCCGCGCTGGAACTGTTTCAGCTTGCCATGAAGGTTACCAAAGGCAGTGTGTTTGAAAACAATTTCAAGACCAACGACGCCAGTGGAACCAAGGAGCTATACTACCATATGGGGTATACCGATGAAGAACTCCCTCAAACCATTACCGAGGTTACACGCTTGATTCATCCTGACGATATTGCTGGAGTAATGGAGGCTTTTGCAAAGCATATAGCCAACCCATCAGAGCCTTATTACACCGAATTCAGAATGCAATCAAAAGCAGGGCAATGGATATGGGTGGAAGGTACCGGCCTTATTACACAACGCGATAACCAGGGACAGCCCATTTTGCTTACAGGCATTTCCAAAGACATTACCCGCCGCAGACTGGAAACGGATCGTATCCGCGAAAGCCAGGAAATGCTGGCCCAGGCAGAGATATTGACTGCCACAGGAAGCTGGAAAGTGGACTACCAAACCAACCTGTGCCTGTGGTCGGAAAACAAATACCGGCTCCTTGGAATGGAACCTGCAACCTTTGCTCCTTGTATAGAAAACTACCTGCGATGTATTCACCCCGACGACAGGCAGGAGTTTGAAAATCTGCGCAATGCTTTCCACAGAAGCTTTGGCAAAGAATTTGAAACCCGCCACCGGATCATCCGGCAAAACGACGGGCAGGTGCGTCTTATTCAAAAAAAATGGATCAGCAATCGCAACGAAGAGGGCAACCTGCTGGTAACCTACGGTGTAATACAAGATATTACTGCGGCAGAGTAACTCTTAAACCTAACCTTCTTTTTAAAAAAAAGCAACCACCCGAAAATAAGATCGGGCGAATTTTTGCGTTAGTTATTTCAGTCCGAACCATTTCATTGTTTATTGAATCAAAATGATCTTCATACCCGTCATAACATCCATGTCATGAAAGTGATTGCACTTATCATGGGTTTTCCGCTACTTTTATGGATGTTTCATCATGTACAGCAGCCCCCTGCAGAAGACAATCCTGATCCCATGCTCGACACAACCCTGATAGCAGGCTACAGTTTCTTCAGAGAAAAAGGGCTGGACCTCGACCTTTCCAGCAATATCCTGCTGTACAATGCAATTTATCCGTTGTTGGGCACTCCTCACCGCAGCAGGAACTCCAAAGATGGACTGGATTGCTCGGGTCTTGTAAAAAAGATCTACCATGAAGTATTTGGGGTTCGGTTGCCCGGCAGTTCAAGAGATCTTTACCGAATGGCCACCGAAATTACCAGAGAGGATCTCAGGGAGGGCGACCTGGTCTTTTTCCGAATCAACAGCAACCAGATCAATCATGTAGGAATATATCTGGGCAACAACCGTTTTGTGCATGCTTCAACCTCCAGTGGTGTTGAGATCAATGACCTCACCCATGTTTACTACAACCGATGGTATTACAAATCTGCCCGTATGCTTCAGGAAACCCCCTGAGCACCAAACACCAGCGCAATCACATGGTCCGGCTTTACACTCTCCCCCTTGATGATGCAATGTGCCTGCAGATAATAGGGTTCACGTTCCTGCAGTTTCTTTTCTATATAATCCTGCAGTTGGGCGGGCTCCAGGTTCTGGATCAGGGGTCGGTCTGCTCTTGCAGTGGCAAGCCTGCAAACCAGGCTGGAAGGGCTCATTCGCAAGTAAACACTCACCCCTTTGGCATTGATGGTTTCCATATTATTTCCCTGACAGGGGGTGCCGCCACCGGTAGCTATAACCACATTGCGATGCGGATCGAAGCTTTGCAGCAACCGGGCCTCTTGTTGCCGAAACCATTCCTCACCGTTTTTCTCAAACATTTCCAGCACACTCATACCATGGTGTTGCTCCAGCAACTTATCCATATCAAGAAACTCATAAGAGATCTTTTTGGCCAGTCGTCGCCCTAAGGTCGATTTTCCGCTACCCATAAAGCCAATGAGAAATATGATCATAACCTACCACTATTTTGAGATGCACCAAACGGCGCATAAAATTAAACGGAAAATATATCAAAACAAAGCCCACATATAACTATCGAAAAATATAACCCACAATCAGGCGCAAAGTGCCGTTGTGGTAAGTTTTGCTTAATTATTCACAACATATGGCAACCCTTGTTTTTTGATAGCGGCTGCTCTTAAAAATAAGATTAATTTTGCAGCCATATAACACAAGAAGAACAAAGGCTCTCATGCTAAGAAAAATTTTGCCTGCAGGCGATCTTTTCAGAAATATCTCCACCCTGGTAACAGGCACCTTTCTGGCCCAGCTGGTTCCCATGCTGCTGCAAGCGGTGCTCAGGCGTATTTATCCGGAGGAGGATTTTGGCGCCTTCGCGGTATATATCAGTGTGGTAAGCATTGTGATGATAATCGCCAGCCTGCGGTATGAAATTGCAGTGGTTCTTCCGGCAAAAAAGTCAGATGCTGTAAACCTGGCCTTTGTATCCATGTTCTCGGCCATCATTTTCAACATTCTTTTCCTGATTGCCATTGCTGTTTTCCACTCCCGGATCATGGGATTTCTTAATTTGCAGCCCCAGTATGGCTTTGTGCTATACATGATGCCTTTAGGGGTGCTGCTTTTCAGTCTTTACCAGGTGATCAACTATTACCTTGTGCGCTTCAAGGACTACAAAGCGGTTTCCATCAATAAAATCTCACGACGGCTGGGAGAAGGACTGTTTCAAACTACTCTTGGCACCATTGGCAAACACAGTAGCGGATTGATCTGGGGCAACCTGGCTGGCCATCTGGTAAACCTGGCAAGTGGCTGGTGGCAGATGCTGCGCCATGGTTTCTCTTTCAGGCTTTTCTCCTGGAAACGGCAATGGAAATTGATGAAGCAATACCGCGAATTCCCGTTTTACAATATGATACCGGCTTTCCTGGGGGCAATCTGCATGCATTTTCCGGTAATCCTGGTCAGCAAGTTTTACACCCAGGAAATCACAGCATATTTCGACCTTACCCGTATGGTATTAGTGCTTCCGGCCAGCATATTATCCCTGAGTATTTCACAGGTGCTGCTGCAGAGCCTTTCAGAAAAATTCAGAAACAAAGAAAGCATCCGCTCCGACCTGTCGCGGGTAATGCTGCTGTTGAGCCTGCTTGCTGGGGGCATGCTCCTCACTATGCTTTTGTGGGCTCCTCCCCTGTTCAGCCTTTATGCCGGGCCCAGCTATTCTACAAGTGGAGTTTATGCACGCATCCTGGTGGCAGGTGCCGCACTCAAACTGGTTGCATCGCCCGTTAGCAGCCTGTTTGTTTCTCTGGGTCGCATTAAGATGGTAAGCATCTGGCAGGCGGTATACTTTCTGCTTATCTGTTGCCTGTTCTTTTTCAGGCACCTTACCATAGAGCAATTCCTTTACATTTACCTGGGGATTGATCTGCTGGCCTACGGAGTGTTGCTGCTGATGATTTTGCACATCAGCCGGAATTACGAAAAAGACATCCAGAACCATACCCCGTCCAGAACATGAAAATTTTAACTGTAATAGGAGCACGTCCTCAATTCATAAAAGCTGCTGCGGTAAGTCGCGTATTGGCACAATCGGAAGGGATGAACGAGGTGATTGTGCATACCGGCCAGCACTTCGATTCCAATATGAGCCAGGTGTTCTTCGACGAGTTAAGCATTCCCGTGCCCCGCTACAACCTCGACATACACAGCCTGGGGCATGGCGCCATGACAGGTCGTATGCTCGAACAACTTGAGGCCATACTTCTGCAGGAGAAGCCTCAGCTTGTATTGGTATATGGCGATACCAACAGTACTCTCGCCGGGGCACTTGCTGCCAGTAAGCTGCATATTCTGGTGGCACATGTTGAGGCAGGATTGCGCTCCTTCAACATGCAAATGCCAGAGGAGATCAACCGGATCCTCACCGACCGCATCAGCAGTTTGCTTTTCTGCCCCACCCTGCAAGCCATGGAAAACCTGGAAAAAGAGGGCTACAATCACCTTGCAGCCAGGCACTTCTTTACCGGCGATGTAATGTACGATGCCGCCCTGTTCTATGCAAGCCAGGCACGACAACCTCTGGCACAACTCCCTGAAACCTTTGTACTGGCTACACTTCACAGGGCAGAAAACACAGACCAGATAACCCGGCTGCAACAGATCATGGAAGCCTTTACCGATATTGCTGCCACCACTCCCGTGGTATTGCCATTGCACCCTCGCACCCGCAACATACTCAGGCAACATAACATGGCAGATATACCCGGTATCATAATGCTGGAACCCCAGCCCTACCTTGAAATGATATGGCTGCTGCAAAACTGCCATCTGGTAATGACCGACTCGGGTGGCTTACAGAAAGAAGCCTGCTTTTTTAAAAAACCCTGTATTACCCTTCGCACCGAAACCGAATGGGTAGAGCTGGTGCATGCAGGCGTGAACAAGGTGGCAGGTGTTGAAAAAAACCAGATACTTTCGTCCTTCAATGCATTTACCCATTCCCGCATCACCTTTCCTGAAAATCTATACGGCGATGGTCGTTCGGCACAAAAGATCGTTGAGTTAATCCGGGAGAATTGCTAATTTTAAACGTACAATCCCATTTACACAAAACCTTAAAACACAGGGCCAGCGTATGAAAACCAACCCTTCGATGGAGACCGGACGAGCCGAAAAACGGTTTTTACTTGCACAGCGTGTTACCTATACCTTGCTGGCCATTATTTTGTTTTTGTATGGATTGATTGCCATTCGCAACTTTCTTTACCCCATTGCGTTTGGCTTTTTGCTGGCCTACTTACTGTACCCCATTGCCAACTGGCTCGAAAAAAAGGGATTGCCTCGCATCCTGGCCAACTTTGTAACCATAATCAGCGTGCTGGGTATTTTGATCAGCTTAATTTTGCTGGGCTATAGCAAAATTGCCCCTATGGCAGGCGAATTGCCCCGTTTGGCAGAAACCGGTGCCCGCAATTTTGCCGAGATGCTTGCAGGTCTGGGAGAATACTTTGGCTTCGACCGCACCACCACCAAGCAGCTCATACAGGAACAAACAGCCAACCTTTTGGCCACAAGCGGAGAGTTTTTCGAGGATGTTTTCACCGCCACTGCCAGTACAGTAGTAACCATCGGATTGCTGCCCGTTTACATTTTCCTGTTTTTGTACTATCGTACCAAATTTGCCTACTTCCTGCTCAAAGTAGTGGCACCGGCACGAAAACCTGCCATGGTGGCTATTCTGCGCGAGATTTCAACCGTAGCAGCCCGGTATATGGGAGGAGTGATAGCAGTGGTGATCATACTTTGTTTTATCAACTCCCTGGGACTTTATATTATCGGGATGAAGTTTGCCATTGCACTGGGCATCCTGTCTGCCTTCTTCAACTTTATTCCCTATTTCGGAACGCTGCTGGGAGGTTTGGTACCCCTGAGTTTTGCCCTCCTGGTGGATAATAATCCGATTATGGCGGTTCGTGTAATCATTCTTTTTATCATCATACAGTTCATTGAGAACAATATTCTCACTCCCAACATTGTAGGTGGAAACGTAAAAGTTAATCCTTTCTTTATCATCACCGGACTGGTTGCGGCCAGCCTTATATGGGGGCTGCCCGGCATGCTGCTGATTGTGCCTTTCCTGGCCATAATACGCATTGTTTTTTCTCATATCGACCCCATGAAACCTTATGCTTTCCTGCTGGGTCAGGAAGGAACTGCCAAACACTCTCTTACCCTGCAAAAGATCAGCAACTTCTTGGGGCGGTTGAGAGGCAAAAAAGCAATCAGAAAATAGCCTGAAATTTTCCGAATCTTTTGTATTTTGTCACTGGAAAACAAACCTGGTGTTGAAAGGGAACAGGATGTTGGTATGCTCCGGGGTTCAACCGGAATACTCCATCCTGTTTTCTTTGTTAACTCTTTACAAACCAAACTTTTCATCACATGACAGCAAGACTACCTTTTCTTCTTCTGGCCTGGCTTTTTCTGCTTACCGGCCCCGGTTATGCGCAGAAAAATCCTTACGCCATGACCTTTGAAGTTGACCTGAGCAATGCCATTGCCAAAGGTTTTTTCAACCCGGCCAGCGACAATATTGATGTGGCCGGAAATTTCAATGCCTGGGGAAACCCTGCAAACGTACTTAACCCTGTGGGTGAGACAGGTATTTATACCTTTACCACCGGCCAGGACTTTGCCCCCGGCTACACTTTCGAATTCAAATTCCGGATCAATGGAGACTGGGCCAACTCGCAACCCGGCAGTAATGCAGAATACACCATTTCTGAAGGAGTAAATCTCTTTAGTTATACCTGGCAAACACCTGCCATTGGCTGGGCAAACTTGCAGTGGCCACAATTCATTGAGCTGGAGAGAGGAGAGCCATTACCAGACGCCACTCTGTTTGGCAAGATATGGATCCCCGATGTTACAAGCAATCCGGAACCAGTAACCGGGCTTCAGGTATGGCTGGGGGTAAACCCTGAAAATACGGATCCGGCAACATGGGATCTGCCCAACCAATGGTTTGAAAGCTCTTCTTATATGCAAACCGGAAACGACCATGAATATAGTATTACTCTTTCGGGTGAAATGCTCCCTCATTTTCTGCCCGGTACGCACTACTATGTTTTTCGTTACCGCTATGGCAACGACGATTATGTATATGGTGCCTGGGGTGGCCCCTGGGATGGGGTAAACAATACCTCGGGAGAGCTGAACCTTACCGGCGAAATTATTTCGGCTTCCATCAACCCCGATGCATTCATCTTTGGAGATTTCTCAGACTTTGATGAAACCGGTGCTTTTACTACCATTACCTGGAATGATGCAGATTTTGTGCAGGGGGTGTTCATACTGATTGAGGATGAAATGGTGGATTTTGATTTCGAGGTTACAGAAATCGATGGAGCCACTTCAACCCTGCACATCACCTTGCCCGAAGACGACAAGAAGCTGCAATTTCCTAAGAATGGTGATTTTACCGTTTCCGGCGTTGTTGAATTCAATCATGGCGACAATGCCACCTTCACCATTACTTTTACGGATCCTACCTGGTGGGTAGCCATCCAGGTAGTGGATCAGGGAGACCAATCCAACATTGCCAATGCAGAAATTCTCATACAAGAGACCAACCAGAGCTACTTTACCGACAATGACGGCTGGGCCGACTTTACTCTGCCGGCAGGCAATTATACCCTTACTATCACAGCAGAGGGCTATGTTGCGGTCGAAAACATCTCTTTGACCGTATTGGGTGAGTTCGCTGAAAATACTCTTACGGTGGAGATGAGCCCGGCACAGTTCACATATCAACTTCTTCTGGAGGTTTCTCCCGAGCTGGCAGGTCAGGTGGAAGGTGCCGGCGAATACCAGGAGGGTGAACAGGTAGTCCTTACCGCAACCCCTGCCTGGGGATATTACTTTGTACACTGGACCCTTGCCGATCAAACAGTGGTGAGCACCAACGCCAGTTTTTCTTACACCATGCCAGCAGAAGATGTTACCCTCATTGCTCATTTTTCAACATTCCCGGCCATCAGCGAGTTTCCGTGGCTGGAGAGCTTTGAAGCAGAATCATTCCCACCCTTCGGATGGCAGAGAATGGCCATGCCAGGTACCATCCGCGAATGGGTATCGGTTACCACCCAGAACAACACCCCGGGAGGTGCCCGAAGTGCACGCCACACCTATGCACCCACCAGTGCCGGCATGCAGGATGGATGGCTGGTAACACCCCCCATCGAAGTACCCGAAACCGGCACTTCTGCACTCTCTTTCTGGTCAAAGAATGCTTACACCAGTTATTACCATAAAAACAGCGTTCTGATCTCCACCGGAAGCAGCAACCCTTTGAGTGAAGACTTCACAGAGGTTTGGTCGCCAGGCAGTGTGGTAAATGCATGGAGAGAAACCGTAATAAACCTGGACGCTTATGCGGGTGAAACCATACACATTGCTTTCCGCTACCAGGGTATCAATGCTCACGAATGGTACCTTGATGATGTTGGCATAACCTTTATTCCCGATCCCGACACCTACACCCTCAGCTTGGTTGCCCAACCGGCAGAAGGAGGTACGGTAGAAGGAGATGGCGATTACGAAGAAGGTTACCAGGTGATGGTAACAGCCACTGTTGCCCAAGGCTATGAATTTGTAAGCTGGACAGACTCCGAAGGCACCCCATTGAGCACAGAAGCAAGCTTCCTCTTTACCATGCCGGCAGAGGACGTAACGCTTACAGCAAATTTCCTGGCATTGCCGGCACCCACTTTCGCTCTTACTCTTGAAGCCTTGCCTGCAGCCGGAGGCTCACTGGCGGGTGCAGGAGAATACGAGGAAGGAGAAGCTGTAACCCTGACGGCAACACCCAACCAGGGCTATGCATTTGTAAAATGGACCGATAGCGAAGACAATGACATCAGCACCGCTGCAAGCTTCGAATTTATTATGCCCGGTGCCGATATTACCCTGATAGCGCTGTTCGATTTTGCAGATGCAACAGATCACCTTACCCTGTCTGGACTGGAGTTGTATCCCAACCCTTCCCGCGGAAGTTTCAACATCCGGTCGCAAGCGTTGGTTTTGGAGATACAAATGACCGACCTCACCGGAAAAGTAATTGCCACAAGCAACGTGCAGGATTATGAAGTTGATTTTTCGCTACAGCTTGACCCGGGCATCTACCTGATCAGGGTCCGAACAAGTGAAGGAGTATCTGTAAGAAAACTTCAGATACAGTAGCATACTACTAAAGCTTAATTTTAATGAGGCTGTCTTGAAGCTCCTGAAAATACCAGGATTTCGGGACAGCCTCATTTCTGTATACATAAAACCAATGGCTTCAAACCACGCAGGCCCTAAGGTACTTCCGGCAGAACCATTGTTCCCGCATTTTCTGATCTCAGTACTTTTGCAGGCTAAACACCCGGGAAGGTGTGACATATTCATCATCCCTTAACCTTCCTCACCACTCTTCGAAATACTGTAGCCGTTCGTTTTCCGAAAAGCAATGCAGAGGCTACACATACCAGTGAAAAGGCAAAAACGGTATAAGGCACACCGATATATTCAGCAGCCCATCCTGCTGCCAGGCTTCCCAGGGGCGTGATCCCCATAAAAGAAAGGCTGTACAGAGCCACTACCCTGCCCCGCTTGTCATCATCGGCAATGGTCTGAATAAGCGTATTGGTGCTGTTGAAATGCACAATCATGCCAAATCCTGTAAACACCATAGCAACCATAGACAATGCCCTGAATGGCGACAAAGCAAAAACACCCAGTGCGATGGCAAACAATAATGAAGTGCGGAAAATGGTCAGAGGAATGGTATGCATATGCTTGCGGGCTGCCAGGTAAAACGCCCCGCTGAGGGCACCCAGCCCCAGTGCACCGGTAATCAGCCCCAGCAACTCAGAACCTCCCTGCAGCACGTCGGCAGCGAACACTGGCATAAGAGCCTGAAAGGGCAGACCAAAAAAACTGCTGAGCATAACCAGTGTGAGCAGGTACCTGAGTGGTTTTTCGGTAAAGGCGTATGCAATGCCTTCGCGCAATTCGAAAAGTACTGAGGCTTTGCGCTCACGGGGTTTCTGTTTCTTTACCCGCATGGCTATCAAACAGGCCAGTACAGCCAGGAAGCTTACTCCATTGATAAAGAAGCACCAACCCTCGCCTACCCATGCAATAAGCACCCCACCAACAGGAGGCCCCACAAAACGCGCCAGATTGTAAAGGGATGAGTTCAGGGCAATGGCATTGCCCAGATCTTCCTTGCGGGTAATCATATCGGGCACAAAAGAATGCCGGAAAGGAGTATCAAAAGCCAGGATAATACCATTGACTGTTGCCAGCACCAGTATCACGGGTATGGTTATGGTATCGGTAAGCACCAGCAATGCCAGTACAAATGCCACCACCATGGCAGCTGCCTGGGCCAGGATGATCACCAGGCGGCGATTGAACCGATCGGCCAGCACACCGGCAAAAGGGGTTATAAACAGAGAGGGGATTTGCTGTGCAAAAGCCACCGTACCCAGCATCAGAGCCGATCCTGTAAGGCGGTAAAGCAGCCATCCCATGGCAATATTCTGCACCCATGTACCCATAAGCGATATGCTTTGCCCGTAGTAATACAGACGATAATTGGGATACCTGAATGCTCTGAAAATAGTTTGAAGGGTGCCTGGAGCCACACCAATACCTCGAAAAATCAACACGATCAGCTGTAGTTTTGCGAGGGCAAACCTACGGATTTTTTTTGAGATGGAGAGAGGAGAGTTCCTGAGATCAGCTTTGAGCCAGAGTATGTCAATATCCTGATGCGTCAGTAAAAAAGAATCTGCAGGCTACATCCGCAAACAGAAAGTCATACCTGCTGGTTGTTAAAACCAATGGGTATGACTTTCCGGATTTCTCTGGCAATCAATTCTTCACATGTAGCTTTCGAACGAAAACTCCATCATTTGTTATCAGAGTTACCAGGTATACACCTGCCTGCAGGGGTCTTTCCACCAAAACCTGGCTCGCATTAACTTTCTGATCATACAAGACCTTCCCGGTAACCTCTGTTAAAGAGAAACTTTGGATTATGCTACCCGACCGGATGGTAAACTGTCCTGTTGTGGGATTGGGGTAGATCCGGAAATCTGCAGTGAGGTATTCATCAATACCTGCTTCAAACATAAAGTTGGCAGTGAGGGTACGATGAGACCGGGGCATAAAGAACGGGTAATGATCATCTGTAGTAAGTTCAACATCATTTTCATCAGTCCAGTTTATGAATCTGAAATGGAGAGAAGGTTGTGCTGAAACTGACACATGCGCATTGGGCAGGTACATCCCTGCACCCACTACAGCACCTCCATCTGTGGGGTTTACCTCCAGGATCAGGTTTGCTACAAAAGGCTGACCTCCGGGAATATCTACCCAAACATCATTCAATTGCAGACCCTCTTCTTCAACGGTAAAGGTACGATCAGGAGCTCCCTCCCACTCTCCTCCTGACCAGCCCTGGTTCAGGAAGTACTTGTACTGATATTCGCCAGGCAAAAGCTCCATCGTTATACTATACACAAAAGTGTTCTGCTGCCTCTCCAGCAACTGTATCCCGGGCTGGGTACCGGGTACTGCCCAACCGAACATCGAACCGGTAATAAAAAACTCATCCAAATCGGGGTTAAAATTTCCCTGAACCTCTGATAGATCAAGATTGAAAGTAACCGGGTAATAAACAGGTTCTGGTTCTTCCATTTCAATGATCCTTAGCCCGGTACGGGTATTGCTGCCCTTGTAGGTGCCAAATAACACCCGGGCTTGCTGCATACTAATTCCCAGATCCCACACATTGATAAAGGTTGAGTCAGTGGCACTGAATGTTTGCTCGTACGACAGGGCAACCAGGTTGAGGTTACCATCGCCGGTTACATCTCCCAGGTTGGCACCGTTGATAAAGGTAAAACCTTTGGGCCGAAGGGGAAAACCTGCCAATTGACCGCTACCATCGGCCTTCCATGCATGGATAAAACCAAACCCATCCACCATGAGGTTAGAGCCAAACAGCAGATCGAAATTTCCATCGCCATCGGCATCTGCTACAGAAAGGAAACCTTCTAGCCCTCCTCCTTTCACAATAGGGTATCCAGACAATGGAGTGCCATCAGGTGTATGGCCAAAAATAACTGCATCGGGGGTTTCTCCGATGGGTCGTGCATGGAAGACCTCAAAAATACTATCTCCGTTAATATCTGCAAGAGTGGGAGGATGATAGGTCCACACGTTTCCCGGAACCGCCTTGGGCCACCCAGCGCGGTAAGAGCCATCGCTGTTGCGGATAAAATACTGCGGAGCATCGCCATGGGTTGCACCTACAATACTAAGTTTCCCTTCGCCATCCAGATCGGCGAGCAACGGCGACTGGTAGGAAAAAGATGTGGAGGGGGCTGCTACCGGGAAGCCCTCGATATTCTGCCCGTTGAGATCAAAGGCATACAGCGTGCCATTGGAGGCGCCTGCAATGATATTGAGCTGGCCATCGTTATTGATATCTCCTACCGAAGGGGTAAAAGCAGGAATGGAGCTCAGGGTAACCGGCCAGTGCTCGTTGAAGGGCGTACCATCGGCTTTGAGTACATGTATCTGGTTTACGGTGCGTACTCCAAAAATTATCTCCATCTGTCCGCTGCTATCCAGATCGGCCAGCACAGGAGAACTCAAAAGCCAGTTGTTGTTGATACTTACCGGCCAGCCAGGCAAGATATTACCATCTTTACTGATCACGTAAGCCCTTCCGTTGTTGGGCACACCCCCTGTGAGCTGCACAATTTCAGGCTGACCGTTGCCGGTAACATCTGCCACCGAAGGTGGATAGGTTGCTGTGCCAGTGAGTGTCAACGACCACACCAGCTGAGCTTCACCATTGAAAACAAAAAGCTGATTCCACGATGCCATCAGGATCTCATCGCGGCCATCGCCGGTGATATCGGCCAGGGTAACTCCCCTGAAGCTTTTAAAATTGGGGTGTGCCACTATTTTTTTGGGCCAGTTTGCAAGCTGCTGATAAACAACTTCATCGCGAACAACCAGGTGCTGAAGTTCTTCCGGGGTGAGCTCAACTTCTTCAACCTGTACCTGGCCAAAATCGCCCAACCAGGCACGATGTACCTGCTGCGCATACAAAGGCAATACAAATACTCCTGTAAATAAAAAAAGTATAATTCTCTTCATGATGTGTGGGTTTGGTGAATAGATGCATCTCAAAAAAGACTAATAAATATATAAACAAAAATTGATTTTTAAAACATTCTGGTGGATTATTTCGGACTGATCATCGGACCGCAGAATTGTTTTTATCGACTATTCCAATCACTTGATCAAAATTTTAAAGATACTCTAAGTTTAGACCCGCGTCAGATTGTCCGTCTGCGGACAATCACAATCCGAGGTCGGACACTTTCCCGAAGAACAGAATAGAAAAGCAAAGAAACACAATTCATAACAGCATGCCATTCTGTTACTTATATCCTTTGGCACGCCTTTAGCGTTAAACCAGGCAACAACAGACACAAAAAATTAAAAACA
This sequence comes from Bacteroidales bacterium, assembly GCA_046291875.1. Lineage (GTDB taxonomy): Bacteria > Bacteroidota > Bacteroidia > Bacteroidales > UBA7960 > SKVR01. The sequence continues at coordinate 31,437 of JBKBSF010000002.1, forward strand.
TAAAGCAAATTGTCATGAAAGCAAAAATTTCAATCCTGGCCGCCCTCCTTTTCCTTAGCATCGGAATTGCAGAAGCAAACACAAACAGCAGAACCCTGAGAATGATCCTTCAAAACAACCAGGAGATTATAATTCTCCAGAAAGAAGAAACTCTAATTGAGACGGAACTGGATGAAAAAGGATATATCTTTTCTGAAGAGGTTCAGCAAAACGAAAAAAACGAATGGATCGACATCCGCCCCTTTGTTAAGCCTGAAAAGGAAATCGAAGAAGAATTCTAACTCCACTGCATACCATAATATTCATAGTACAACGTTCTCTTCATAGTGTTTTGGTTTGGACCGGACTTCAGCTCTTGCCGAAGTCCGGTTTTTTTATACCACAAAGAGGTGGGAGGCAATCCCATCAGCAAAAAACTTTGCATTGGGTTTGAGTTTCAAGTGTGTTGCATTCTCTGTTAACTGGTCCTTTGCGATAAACACCTGCGCATTTCTTACAAGGTCCTCCAGGCATTGCTCTCCAAAATGGTTCAGCACATGTTGTTTCTCGATGCCCCATAGTGTTCGCAAAGCAGTCATTACATATTCGTTAAACTGTTGTTCTCTGGAGAGCACTTCCTGTTCGAAGGGAATAATACCCTGGGATAGAGAGTCTATATACCGACAGGTATTGGCCACATTCCATCTTCGGAACCCAGGCACAAAACTATGTGCGGAAGGGCCAAGCCCCAGGTAGGGCTCTCCCGACCAATAGCCCAGATTGTGTTGCGAGTAAAACCCTTCTTTTCCGAAGTTGGAGATCTCATAGTGATCGTACTGGTGGTTTGCCAGCAGACGACACATATGGTCAAACTGCTGTGCTGCCATTTCATCATCCACCGGGGCTGCTTTCCCCTGTCTTATAAACACATCCAATGCAGTTCTTTTCTCAACCGTAAGGGCGTAGGCCGAAATATGGGGAATTCCCCGGCTAACCAGCTGCATCAGGTTGTCATGCCAGTGCTGGTCAGTCATGCCAGGTGTGCCGTAAATTAAATCAGCCGTAATATTGCTGAACCCACAGTCCAGCGCATCGTCCAGCACTTTAAAGGCCTGGGCTGCGGTATGCGACCGGTTCATGTACAAAAGATCTTCTTCCCTGAAGCTTTGGATTCCGATACTCAGCCGGTTTACACCCAATGCTTTCAATTGGGCCAGTTGCCTGGCATCAAGGTCATCAGGATTGGCTTCCAGGGTAACTTCGGCATCGGGCGACAGTTCGAAATACATTTGGATGTGATCATAGATCCGCCTCAGTTCACCAATGGAGAGCAAAGAAGGAGTTCCTCCGCCAAAATAGAGGGTATCCAGCACAGTTTTGCCCGTGGGCTCAGGATTGAAAAAAGCCCGTTGAAGTTCAATTTCTTTCAGCAATGCCTCCACAAATTCGGGTCTTCGCTTTTGGGATATGGAAAAATGAAAATTACAATAATGACAAGCCTGACGACAAAAAGGGATGTGAATATAGATACCGGGCATAACGTGTTCGGGTGATTTTTATATGAGATCATTTTTTCTTTCCGGCGTGAAAAAGTCTGCAGATGAGCTTTTTTACACTGGTTGCACTGAGAGGCTTTACAAGAAAATCATCCATTCCAAGCGACATGTATTTTTCCCGATCGCCTTCAAAGGCATTGGCACTGAAACCCACAATTGGAGGAAGCTTTGGATACTTCTCGCGGAGTTTTTGAGTGGCAGTAATTCCATCCATTACAGGCATTTGTATGTCCATCAAAATCATATCAAAAGCCTCTTCTTCAAATAATTCCAAAGCCTGAAGTCCATGATTTGCAAGTACTACATTGTGTCCCAGACTATTGAGCAATAGCTGCACCACTTTACGCGTAATTGCCTGATCTTCTGCGACCAAAACATTTAGGAAACCAATTGCTTTTACAGTGTCAGTTTCTTTTTCCTGAGAATGATCATTAGAATCAGCAGAGATTTCAGCCATGAAAGAGAATCTGAACACACTGCCTTTTCCGGGTGAGCTTTCAAGCGTAAAGGTGCCCCCATGCATCTCCACAATCTTTTTGCTGATAGCCAAACCCATGCCTGATCCTTTGTAGGCACTCGAGTGTATCTTATCAGTATCGGTGAAGGGAATAAACACTTTCTTCTGCTGTTCCTCTGTTATCCCTTCGCCAGTGTCAATAACCTCTACCTTCACTTTGCAGCTTTGGCTCGTGATATCTTCTGCCAGATAGATTCCCAAAGATACGGCTCCTTGCTCGGTATGATTTACTGCGTTAAAGATCAAATTATCAACCACTTTCTGAAGCCGTGGATAGTCTGCCACCAGTTTTACCGGCACCTGGGGATCAAGGTAAAAATGGAAGTCTACGGGTTTCCTGCAAAGATTCAGAAATAGTTTCCGTGCATTGATACCCAGGGCTGCCGTTTCAAACACTTCCTTGTTCAGCTTGGTATTTCCAGATTCCAGACGAGAATAATCCAGCACCTGGTCAATGATTTCGCGCAGATTCTCTGAGGAGTGCTTCAAGGCATTGAGATAATCCTGCTGTGTTTCATCAAGCGATGTTTGCTGCATGAGTTCAACAATACCCATTACTCCTGTGAGAGGTGTTCTGATCTCGTGGCTCATACTGGCCAGGAAATTCTGTTTAAAATGCAGGGTTTTGTGAGCTACTTCGATCTTTTTCTGCAATTCAATGGTTTTTTTACTGCTGCTGATGTCTCTCCCCAGCCCCGACACACCCATTACATGACCTTGCTGATCGTACATGGGCGAGAGAACGGTTTGAAAATATCTGCGTTCCTGGTTGTGCAAAAGGTTCCATTCATAAGTTACCACCTCTCCTTTAAGAGCTTTTTCAATGGCTTCTTCGTGCACACGGGCATTTTCTTCTCCGAATATTTCTGTTGTGGTCTTTCCAAGGAAAAACTCTGGAGTTAGTCCCTGCCTTTCCACCCAATTCCCAAAAACACCAGTATGCCTGTGATGAATATCCAGGGTGAAAATGATATCGTTGAGCGAGTTTACCAAGCTCCTGAACCGTTCTTCGCTTTGCCTCAAAGCATCCTGGTATTCAATGCGTTCGGTTACATCGCGTGCGGCGGCAAATACCAGCCCGTCGCGTGGCCGCGAATTCCACTCTATGTAGCGGTAGGATCCGTCTTTGCAGCGATACCGATTAACAAACCCCAGGACATTGGATTGTTTTTCGAGCTGCGACATCGCCTCCAGAGTGGCAGACAGATCATCCGGATGAACGAAATCAAGAAACTTTCGCCCTATCAGTTCGCCGGCAGGAAAACCCAGGATCTCTTCCCACTGCTTGTTTACTTCCAGAAACTTCCCATCTGTATCAGCGATGCAGAGCAAGTCGAGATTTATGAAGAAAAAATCCTCCAATGCTTCATCTTTTCTTTTCTCTTCAGAAATATCGGTAAGTATCGCTGCAAAGAACCCCTTTTCTGGTGAGAAAAGTGAGATATTGTACCATTTGTCAAGATTCTCATTGAAATACTCAACTTTATGTGTTATCCCCTTAAAGGCAACTTCCTGCAAAAGATTCTTCCAGTCAACCTTATCTGTATTGGTTCTAGGAAAGACCTCCATAATGCTTTTCCCTACCAATTCTTCGCGCGATTTACCGGCAAAATCGAGGAATTTCTCGTTGGCATCCATGTAAACAAAATCAACGGCATTATTCTTACCATTTGCAATAGCCTTGTGATAGGCAAATGCAAAAGGCGCAAAGGAAAGCAGATCTTTATAGCTTTTTGTCTCCATATTATCTAAACGATAAAACCCCTTAACGCAAATTTATTGATTTTTAGCAATTCTTTAGCAAAAAACCAATCCCCATGGTTAGAAATCCTACAGAATACAATCAAAACCAATGGTTGCGGGTAATGGCATTGAGTCTCAAACCTATCGAAACCACTGAGGTTTTTTGGGGAGCCTCCATCGATTCGCCGGTGAAGGATCGGTTAAGATAGCTCAGATCGATCCAAAGCTGGGGTTTCCACTCAAAAGAGACACTTGTTTGCAGCAACCAGAGCTGATGCAGATCGCCTTGTAAAAACAGATGCCCGTAATCGCCCTGCCGTGTTGTATAGTCATTCATGATATTAGCCCCCACATTCATTCCCTGGGGGTCCAGTCCTTGTTTGATCCAGAAGCTATGTGCCTGCAGCACCCATCGTGCGTGAGGCTGGTATTGCAGCTGGGCGATCCATTCACGAAAATTGGCACCCATAGGGTGAGCCAGAGCCTGGCTGTAATGGCTGTAGCTGGAGGCAGGCCGCAAACCAGTACCATCGGTAGCATAATGGCTGTAAGTAAATGGGCGCACCCAATTGCCTTCCATTTTCAGATCAAGATTACTGATTCCCAGCACATCCACCCATTGCAAACCCAGCTGCAAACCCAGCTTATTGCGAAAAGAAGCAAAGTCCTGGTATTTTCTCTGGGAACGCAGTCCCAAGTAAACCCACATGCTGTCCAGGTCGTTGCGCATATCGCCCATGTGGAAATCATCGAAATACGCCTGCCCGTAAAGCGCAGTACGTAGGCTCGTAATCCAACGCCAGTTCATACCGATAGCCACCTTATCCGCATCGCCCGTATGATGCTCTACTGCCCGGTAAAAAATGATGGGATTGAGATAGTGCGGATCAAATTGCCGTGGAGTATGTGTATTTGCGCGCCCAAAAACAACGTTCTCGAACAATCCCAGCTGAAACCGGTTGCCCAGGTTAACCGATAAGGTATGTGCGGCCATATACTTGGCATCGAATAACCGGCCACCGAAAGTCCGAAGCGGAAAATCTACCAGCCGGGCAAACAGGTTCTGGTAATGAAACCGCCCCACCCTTGTATTAACCTTAAGGAAAAGATAGTTGTTTGAATAATCAGACAACAGCAATGATCGCATGCCGTGTCCGGTAAAATTGCGATCCTGCCCAAACTGCAGGCCAATGTTTGGGGTGGCCTGAAAAGCTATATACCCCCGTGCGGTAAAGAAATCCCATCCCTGATCGCCAAAGGGGATATTCCATCCCTCCCCTGGTATAGCCCCTTCCTGGCTGGCAATTTTCTGGTCTACATACAATGGAAACCGTGCCTGGTTGTCGGCAAGGTATGAATAAAAACCCACCTTCTGATTGATAGATCCACGAAGTTCAACCCCCCGGGTGTTCTGGTACAACCATACATCGCGGCTGGATTCATTTCCCATTTGCAGATTGAGCACAGGATTGATAACCAGAAACAATTCATCCTGGTTTACCTGATAAAAATTCTCCGGGGTTTTGTAGAACCGCCCCATAAAAGGGCGTTGAGAGGGCTGTGGTGCTGAGGGCGCCCATTCGGCGTTACCTGCAATGATGTTTTGAATGATCAGCCTGTCTGTTGCACTCAGCCTTCCAACGGTAGAATCTGCAAACATTAAAAAGTCTACCAGTGCTTTCCGCTCAAAGGGCTTGAGCATGCTATGCAGTTGGGGGCTGTTGCCTCCCGATTTTATTTCCAGTCGTTCTGCAAACGCATGCCAGGAGTGGCCAGCGGGAAGGAAGGTGGATTGAGCAATTGCTCCAAAAACCATTACTTTTACAAGCAGCACATAAATGACTTGCGTTTTCCAGCTCATCTAAAAAGTAGTTAAGTCAAAATCATTTCACAAAAGTAACCATTAAAGATATTAAAATTTACCGCCATGATCCACATCCTTATCTCAATCGGCATACATTAAGGCATTAACCTCATACCATTCCCCTGCCACCCGTGCGCATTGGCCTCATTTTTTTTCGCATTGGGCTGTTTGAGTTTTTATTACACGCCACGGTCCTCTATTTTTGCAGTTCAAAATCCACACAAACTGCAAATCCTTCCAACCTTTAAAAAAATGAGAACCGTTTTAGTTATTACATTAATTATTTTCGCTACAATTCATTGCTTTGGCAACGAGCTGATCAGCCAAACTGTGCGAGGTCGAATAACCGACCGGCAGACCCTCCAACCCCTGCCCGGGGCCAACATCATTATTCCTGGCACGGATCCTTTGCTGGGTGCTGCCAGCGATGACATGGGGTACTTCGAAATACGTCAGGTGCCCGTGGGGCGGGTAGATGTTCGCATTACCTACATGGGCTATCATGAGATCGTGCTTTCGGGCCTCAGCCACATTGCAGCACGCGAACTGGTGCTGAATATCGAGATGGAGCCCGCCATACTCAGTGGGGCAGAGGTAGTAGTAACGGCAAGCCAAACCAAGGCCGATGCGATCAATCCTCTTACCAGTATCAGCGCCAGGGGTTTTACGGTGGAAGAGACTGAGCGTTTTGCCGGTTCGCGCAACGATGTGGCCCGCATGGCCGCCAACTATGCCGGTGTAATTGTAAACAGCGACGATCGCAACGACATTGTGGTTCGGGGCAATAGCCCTTCAGGTTTGCTTTGGCGCCTCGAGGGGATCGATATCCCCAGCCCTAATCACTGGGCAGCTTTCGGCTCAAGCGGTGGCCCGGTAAGTATGCTCAACAACAGTTTGCTGGCCAACTCCGACTTCCTTTCGGGTGCTTTCCCTGCTGAATATGGCAATGCCACTGCCAGTGTTTTCGATTTGCGTATGCGCAACGGAAACGACCAGCAACATGAGTTCCTGGGCCAGATTGGATTCAATGGTTTTGAGCTGGGAGCAGAAGGACCCCTGCAACGCCAGCGACGCAGTTCGTACCTGGTAAACTTCCGATACAGTACCATGGAGGTATTCGATATGCTGGGGATGAATTTTGGCACCACCGGCATCCCCAAATACAATGATGTTTCCTTTAAAATCAACCTCCCCCAGACCCGCATGGGAAGTGTTTCTGTATTTGGCCTGGGCGGACGCAGCAATATTGCCTTCCTTGACAGCAACCGAAAGGAGGATGCTCTGGATTATTACGCCGGAGAGGGCTTCGACGTAATCAATGCTGCCGATATGGGAGTAGCAGGGGCCAATCATATTGTCAGCATCAACACCAACACCTGGATGCGCACTACCCTTGCCCTGAGCCATCGCAATATGCGCACCCAGGCGGACAGCCTGATACCTCCTGCAAATGAACTATTCCGAATTTACGGCGGAGATATGCGCGAAAACAGATTTTCAGGTGCATGGGCCCTGAACCACCGCTCCAGCCCACGAAATACCTTTAAAGGGGGTGTGCAGTTTTCTCTGCGGCATTTACAGCTGGCCGACAGCGTATACAGCTATACCCATAGTCAAATCATCCAGATCCGGGATACCAAGGGCAGTGGATGGCTATTGCAACCCTATTTGCACTGGCAGCATCGTTTCAGAAATCATCTCACCATCAACACAGGCTTACATTACCAGCATTACCTGCTCAACAACTCCAGCTCCCTTGAACCCAGGGCGGGTATCAGTTGGAGGTTTGCCAACGGGCAGAGCCTTAATGCCGGGATAGGTCGCCATAGCCAATTGCTGCCAGAAACGGTATATTTTACAAAAGTTTTTGATGGCACTCAGTATCACACTCCCAACAAGAACCTGGGGATGATGAAAAGCGACCATCTTGTTTTGGGCTACGACCTGGCTTTCAATGCTCATTCAAGGATACGTGTGGAAACTTATTACCAAAAGCTTTTTGATGTACCTGTTAATGGGGCAAAACCCAGTAGCTACTCCATGCTCAATGAAGGAGCCAACTTTGGTGTATTCAATCCCGACACGCTTTCTGCCGATGGTTTGGGGCAGAATCTGGGCATAGAACTGACCCTTGAAAGATTTCTGCATAAAGGCTTCTATTACCTGTTTACGGCATCGGTATTCGACTCAAAATACCGCGGATCCGACGGGCAATGGCGCAACACCGCCTTCAACAACAACTACATCACAAACCTTCTGGCGGGCTATGAGTTCAGCATTGGAAATTCTGCCCGACGCCGAAGCATAATCGATATCAACCTGAAGGCTACCTGGGCAGGCGGGCAGCGCTATGTGCCCTTTGCCACGGTATGGGACGAAAATGCAGAGCTCTATGCCAGGGAATGGCTCAACCATAGGGCATTCGAGAACCGCCATAAAGATTATTTCCGCACTGACCTCAGTATCGGTTTCAAAACCCATACCGGCACCGTAACCCAGGAATGGATGATCGAAATCACCAATTTGCTTAATACAGAAAATATTCACTCCATGGGGTTCGACAAAAGAACCGGAGAGCAAAAAATGGTTCCTCAGCTGCCTATGATGATCATACCCCAGTGGAGAATACGGTTTTGATGGAGGATGAATTATTTTCGTTCGAGCCTGCTTTTTCTGCAAGTTGCTTTTACACAGCTTAGTTGGCAACACCCAAAACATTAGAAAAAGATACCAATACGGCTGCCTGCTGAAATCGAAATGACTGAATTAAATACAATTTACCAAACAGAAACCCAAATGAACATAACCATCCTCAACGGTGCACCCCCTGGTTTTGATGCCTCTTTTACAACCACTTGCACCAACCTCCACAGAGTATTGACCGGGCACCACTCCACAACCCTGTTTAATTTGGATGAGATGCATATAAAACAGTGCATCGGATGCTGGAGCTGCTGGTGGAAAACCCCGGGAGTTTGCATACATAAGGATGACCTGATCCCGGTAATGCAATCTATAGTTCGTGCCGACCTTTTAATTTTCGCTTCACCCATTCGGGCCGGATTTACGAGCAGCACCCTAAAAACCCTTCAAGACAGGCTTATTCCATTGGTACATCCCTATCTGGAACTGGTTCAGGGAGAGTGTCATCATCGCAAACGCTACCCAAAATATCCTGATTTTGCTCTCCTGCTGCAGAAAGAAGAAACTACCGATCAGGAAGACATAATGATCATTACAGAAATTTACAGGCGACTGGCTGTCAATTTTCATAGCACCCTTAAGCACATCTGGTTTACCGAAAACATTCAAACCTCATCTGTCATTCATGAACTTAGCCATCATTAACGGTTCTCCCCGAGGACAAAAGAGCAATTCTACCATCCTTACAGATCAATTCCTGGCAGGTTATCGCAGTAAAAGGAACGTCGGAAACATTTCGGTATCCTTGCTCATACAACAGGATCGCATTGCAGAGCACCTGCAGGCCTATTCGGCCGCTGATACTGCAATTATTATATTTCCTCTTTATACCGATAGCATGCCAGGTATCGTGAAAAGTTTCTTTGAGCAGATCAGTGAATTGCATACACAACCTGCAAAACTGGGCTTTATCGTGCAGTCAGGGTTTCCTGAGGCGATTCATTCTGTTGCAGTGGAAAAGTACCTGAAAAAACTAACCCATCGACTGCAGTGTCAATACCTTGGTACTGTAATAAAAGGAGGAGTAGAGGGGATACAAATGATGCCAGCAGGAATGAACCGGAAACTTTTTGCCCAGTTCAACTCCCTGGGAGCTTGTTTTGCTCAGGATGGAACCTTCAACCCAACGCTGGTGCAGAAAATGCGTAAGCCCTACAAAATGTCGGTTATTCAAAGAGCCTTTTTCAGAATAATGCTCCTTACGGGTTTACCCAATTTCTACTGGAACACCAATCTGAAAAAAAACGGCGCCTGGCAAAAACGCTTTGACCAACCTTATCTTTGACCTGTTGATTGCAAATTAACCCCTATTATATGCGGCTGAGAGATTTCATTAACGATAAATGGCTCCTGATCATTGGCATCCCATTGGTTGGATTTATCATGCCATTGATATTCAATAGATTCAGCTTTCAATTCCTCTTCAGTGAAGGTTATCGCAATATGGTGATGAGTGTTGCCACAACCATCATTATTTGGTTGGGCATCCGAAAAATTGTAATCACCTTATGGGAAAGACATCCGTGGGAAAAGAACCCCTGGCGACACCTTATCTATGAGGTCATCCTGGTAACCATTTACACCTCCATGGTAGGATTTCTCAGCTACCTGGTTTATGTGAATACAGATTTTGTTACCCTGGCAGAGGATTTTGATCTGGTGCCATCCATTGCCATAACATTACTGGTAACTTACCTGATCACTTGTATCCACGAAGCATGGTTCTTTTTCACCCAATGGAACATAAGCCTTGTAAAAGCACAAACCCTTGAAAAAGAAAACCTTCAATCGCAATACGAAACCCTCAAGAGTCAGATCAATCCTCACTTTCTTTTTAACACCCTCAATACCCTCGCTACCCTGATCGAGGAAAATCAAACCATTGCAGTACGTTATGTGGCAAATACTGCAGATTTCCTTCGCAATATTTTAAACCTGAAAGACAAAGAAGTGATAACCCTTGAGGAAGAATTTGGGATTATCAGAATGTTCTACACTTTGCAGCAACAGCGCTACGGCAGCAACCTTGAGCTTACCATAACCTCTGCCGAAAAGAATCTGAGCATGCTGCTGCCTCCCCTTTCACTGCAAATGCTGGTGGAGAATGCCATCAAACATAATATAATCTCCTCAGAACGACCCCTACGAATCATTATTGATGCACAGCAGCCTCACCAGGTGAGGGTTTCCAACAATTTACAAAAGAAAGACACCGGAAAATCAAGCAATGGAATCGGACTTCAGAACATTCGCAACCGGTATGATCTGCTCTCAAATCAAAAAGTATGGATTCGCCAGACCGATGAGGTGTTTGAAGTTGTATTGCCATTGCTTGAGGCAGAATAGCCCGCACAGTATCCACTAAAACTCTACATTTGCTTGTTGATTTTCCCCTGACTTAAAACCCACCTCATGCAGATCAAAGCCCTGATCATAGAAGATGAAGCTGCAGCAGCCCGTCGGCTGGAGAAACTCATACATGCCGTAGATCCGAACATCCAGATCATTGCACGGCTGGATTCAATACAATCATCCGTAAGATGGCTGGAGCAAAACCCTCCTCCCGACTTGCTGTTTCTGGATATTCACCTTGGCGATGGTTTGAGTTTTGCCATTTTCGAGAAAGTACAGCCCCATTGCCCCATCATCTTTACTACTGCTTACGACGAATTTGCCATAAAGGCATTTAAACTCAACAGCATCGATTATCTTCTCAAACCTATTAAGGAAGAAGAACTCCGCCAGAGTATTATCAAACTTCGACATCTCTATCTCAGATCAGGCAATGCTTTGCCTGACCTTAGTAAACTCCTTGAAAGGTACCACAAACCGGCTGAGCAGTTCAAAAAACGTTTTATTGTAAACTTTGGCGATAAGATCAAGGCCATCGAAACCCACGACATTGCCTACTTTATGATCATGGAGAAGAGCACCTTTCTCATTACCCGAAACAATGAAAGTTTTGGAATTAGTTACTCCCTTGAACAATTGGAAAACCTGCTGGATCCTTCCAGCTTTTTCAGGATCAACCGTAAGTATATCATTGCTTTTTCTTCGATCGAGCAAATGTGGACCTGGACACGGTCGCGGGTAAAACTCAAGCTGGCTCCTCTGCCTTCAGAAGACATTATAGTAAGCACCGACCGGTCTTCGCCCTTCAAGGAATGGCTTAATCAATAAAAAAGCCCGGCAATGCCAGGCTTCATGTCAGTTACCCAAAACCAGGATTACTGGGTTTTGAAAGTAAATTTGAAAGTTTGGGGAGTTTCACTTTCCATCAATCTGGCCAGTCTGGGCTCCAGTTTCTCAATCTGCTCCAAAACGCCCAATGAGAGTAATTCATTGTCGAAGCGCAATCCTTCCAGCTGAAGTTTATCTTCTCCGTTTTTCTTAAGTGTTACATAAACAGTGCCGGTAACATTAAACTCACGCGCCACAACTGGATAGCGGATTTCTTTCTGGAGAAACCGACCTGCTTCGCTGGGGGTTTCTACATCTTTTACCTCTTTAACTTCCGCAAAGCTCGTAAAAGCAGCAAATAGCAATAAACTAAAAAAAGAAAAAAGTCTTGTTTTCATGATCTTGAATTTTAAGGTTGATATAATCAGGTTGCGGTAAGTAATAGTCAACTGCCGTGCCACACAACATAAACACCTGACTACAAACAACCTACACTCAAATCCAAGATCAAAAAGAATGCATTCCGTTCAACAACGGACAAGATTTGCCCACAAACGGACAACAAAAACCATCAAAACCAAAATAGTTTTCTTTCAGAAACGCAATTTACCGATTGCAGACCTGCCTGAACTCGCAGTGAATACAGTTTTCTTCTACGGGGGTGCGACGAAAAGGAATTGAAGAATCGAAAATCTGCTGCATAAGCCCCTCCAGATGAACCTTAAAGTTACTCACCGAGGTGCCATCAACGATCTCTGATCCTTCAGGATGCTGCAGGGTAAGCAAGCCCTGGCTGATATTTCTCAGTGAAAAAATCCCCGGCACCACCCCTTGCGCATTTTCTGAGAGGAAAGCGTACATCATAAGTTGAAAGCTTTTTCCCAGGTTAACATCATTTACCAGGGATTCCCAGTCCTGGATGCGGAGTTCACGTTCTTCCACCTTACCGGTTTTATAATCTATGATCCTGGTAAGCTCACCCACACGATCGATGCGATCGGCAAAACCGCTGAAGGAGAAAACTACAGGGGTGTCTCCTACCCTGCTATTCAGCTGTGTGCGGAGGTTTTCCTCAGCCTTTACAAATGTCAGGAACTGATTTTGGGTGGCAAGTTCTTCAATAAAAGCCTTTTCTTTTTTCAAAAAGTTACGTACAAAGCGCAATGCAACCCTGCTTAGCAAAAGGTTCTTTCCTGTTTGCAGCTCACCTCCCGGATAATGTTTCTCGAAGCTTTGAGCCGTAAGTGCCTCTACCCGTGAGAACATCTGATTAATATGCCCGGGCTGCACCACTTGCCCGCCAAGCCCCTGTTCTTCATAAAGGTTCTGCAATACTTCGTGCACCACTGTACCCAGCGTATTGGCCTCGAGGGTTTCCTGCAGTCTCTCATTCTCCCTGATCTGCACCAGGTGCCTGAAATAAAACAAAAGCGGACAACGAATATAATGGATAAGTGTGGAGGGAGAAAATCCTTTGGAATCATTAATACCCCAAAGCTGCTGCATGATCTGCTGGCTCTTGGGCACTACAATCTCGTGATCGAGAGAATCTGTGGCCGGTGGCAAAGCAATGATATGCTCTTCTATACTGATATTGGGGTTCCAGGCAGGCATTTCCATCTGCAGCTGGGTAATGAAACGACTCTTTTCGCTGCTGCCAAGATCCTGGGTTTGCGTATTATACACCAGCCAAACATTGCTGGCTCTTTGCAGCAAACGATAGAAATGGTAAGCAAACACCGCATCTTTCTCCCGATGTACCGGCATATTGTAAGCTGCCTTGATATCGTAGGGGATAAAAGTTGAGCTGGCGCGTGCAGCAGGCAGAATATCTTCGTTTGCAGACAGAATGATCAGGTTTTCAAAATCCAGGTTACGTGTTTCGAGCATTCCCATGATCTGCAAGCCATTGAGGGGCTCACCCACCAGGGCCAGTCTGCTTTCACGGGCCATGGATTGGAAAAGCATGAACAATGTTTTAAGATCGGCCAGCTGAGGTTGATCTGCAAGAAAATCCTGCAATTTGCGCACAATCTCCTCAAGGGGATAGAGAGCCTCGAAATCGGCAAACCATGGGGCTTGCTCAGGAGCCTGGCCATCATGTGTGGCTTTGTTTCGGAAGGCTGCATCCAGCCGGTGAATCAGTTGCAGCAGCACCTCTGGCATACGTGCAGTGTGCAGCGAAAAACTCTCATAAAGAAACCCAAAAACCTCTGCAAACCGATCCTGGTTTTGTGTCGGGCACATGTTGCCAAGCGAGTTGAAGCTATGAAAGGCACGGTTGGAGGTATTCAATCGCCGCTGCAGTATTTCTGTGATGTATTCCTCCCCGCCGGCCAGCAAAGCTGCACACGGGTGCATAAAAATTCGAAGCAGATCCTTGTAGTAATACACTGATTTCAGCCCTTCGGAGGTTGTTTTCATGCGCTCGCTGGTGAGATGCATCTGAAAGAATGCATCAAAAAAACCATACATGGGCGTTTTTCGCAATGGGTAACCAAGGGTAATATTCAACCGCTCCACATTGTGGGGCACAGAGTGTATCATGGGCATAAGCAGCTCTTCAGAGGCCAGCACAACAGCGGTCTGGTTTTGCCGGAAACTATCTTCAGGCAGCCCTGCAAGGATATTACCTGCCAGTTTGGCCTGGTTTACGTTGCGGGGAATACCCAGCACTTTGATATTTTTGGGTCTGACACTGAAATGATCGCCCGGTTGGCCCATAGACAGCCCCCACTTATCGCGGTATTTCCTGAGAAAATGTCCTGCTTCATGGTTGGGGTTGTCAAGGTAATAGCGGTCAGTATCCCAGAGAGCATCTGCCTGCCCAGATCTGATCAAATGCCTGATAATGGTTTCTTCTGCCAGGTTTAGAGCATTGAAACCTGTGAACACAATTTTTTGCCATGGAATGCTGGCTTTACGACTCTTTACTGCATCGGCAGCCCAACGATAAGCCAAACCCTGCCATGCAATACCCGAGGGTTGAAGATGCTCCCGAAAAGCATCATAATAGAGAGGAATTCGTTCAAAGAACTTCAGATAACGCAGCTGAAAAGCAGTTGGAGGTTGTCCTTCGGGGTTCCATGCCTCCAGCCGCTTCACATCAGAGAGATTGCGAAACAGTTGATGCGGGTCTTCTACATGGGCATCAATGTCATTGAAATCCTTCAGCAGCATGGGAGCCCATTTCAGAAATTCATCAAGGGGTTCTGCATCCTGTTCTTCTACCTGGCAATAAATTTTGTAAAAGGTGAGCAATAAAGCCACAGGCTCCTGTATGGTTACCCCACTGATTCGGGCAATAAAATCTTCCATGCTCAGCACATCGGGAGCCCAGGTTGCCTTCGTGATGCGTTGAGCAAAATGCTTTTTCAGAAACAAACCGGCTCGCCGGTTGGGAGTGACCAGGCAAAGGCTGTGCATTTGTTGTGCATATTTTTCAAGCACCAGCTGTGCTACCTGATCAAGAAAGGCCATATCTGCTAGAATTTATCAGGAAAAAGAGTCAAGAGTTGCCTGGCTTGTGCCAGTTTATCAGTGGTACCCAGGTCGGCCCAGTACCGGGGATCATGCTCAAAAGCTACTATGGGATACTTTGCCGCAAGACGCAAATACACATGGTTGATAGAGAATCGCCCCCTTTCGTCCATAAGATCGAAAATACCCGGATCAACCATATGAATACCACTGAAGGCAAGGCTTCTTGCAGACGCCCCAAATGGATAGCAGTTGATTTCACTTCCGGTTTGGGTATTGCGCCACCCGCAAAGCCGGTTATCTTCAAAGAGGAAATAGCGGGTTGTTTGTCTGGCACTTACAGCAAGTGTAGCAAGAGCTTTGCTTTGCAAATGCTGCTGAAGCATATCTTCCAGGTTGATATCACTGATCACATCCACGTTGTGTACCAAAAAGGGGGCCGATTCTCTGAGGTATTGAGCGGCTTTGAGCAATCCACCCCCTGTATCAAGCAGTTCGTTACTTTCGTCTGATACAAGAAGCTCCACTCCGGTTATACTAATTTGACCCACAGCCTGTTGCATCAGCTCCGGGAAGTGATGTATGTTAATCACGATCCGGGTTATGCCCGCCTTCGAAAGTCGCTCAACACACCGCTGAAGCAGACTTTTACCCTCCAATTCGACCAGCGCTTTGGGCTTGTTATCGGTCAGAGGAGCCAGGCGAGTGCCCAGCCCGGCAGCAAAGATCATGGCTGTGTTCACCATAGGCTATAACTCTTTGGGCTTGCACAGATGCTTTTCTTTTAGCGCTGTCAAACCACACTTTTTACATTCGTATTTATCCTTTTTCGGACGGGACTTTTCCCCTCCCTTGCACATTTTCTTACCCACTCAAAACGTTATGTTTAATGAACTAATAAAGGAAACAACCCCTTATCTCACTCCTCTTACCTCTATCCTCTTACCTCAAACCTCATACCTCATACCCTAAACCTTAAATCCTAAGTCTTACACCGGCCACGACAACTCCTCAGCATGCTGCAGGTCAATAATTACATCGTACTTTTTCTTCAGCCTCTCGGCCAGTCTTTCTGCACTGTAAACGGACCGATGCTGCCCGCCGGTACAACCATAACACACCATAAGGTGGGTAAACCCCCTGTTGAGATAGGTTTCTACTGAATTCTCCACAAGGCGGGCCGTACTATCAACAAAACTGGCTACGGCAGGTTCTTTCTCCAGGTAACTGATTACGGATGCATCTTTTCCGGTAAGCTTCTTATAGGCTACCTCGCGTCCTGGGTTTGGCAGGCTCCGGCAATCGAATACAAATCCTCCTCCATTGCCCGACTCATCCACTGGTAATCCTTTTTTGTACGAAAAGCTGCGAATGCTCACTTTAAGCCCGGTAGAGGGCTTATCGTATTGTTTGAGGCGGGGGGAGTCGATGATCATCTCCACCACCTTTCTCAGATAAGGTGTTGAGGCTGGGATCTTATCATTGTCGAGCAACCACTGGATATTGCGTTTGGCATAGGGAATACTCTGAAGGAACAAGGGCTTTTTCTCATAAAAACCTCTGAAACCGTAGGCGCCCATGGCCTGCATGATCCGGATGAGTACAAACCCGTAGAAATGAGCCCGGAAACTCTCCTCCTGAACCGGGATATGACGTTTTAAGGATGTAATGTAATAATCGAGCAATTCTTCGCGCTGCCGTGGATGGATGTTGGCTTTGGCATCGTAAAGCAGCGAGGCAATATCATACTGCAAGGCACCCTTGCGCCCCCCCTGATAGTCGATAAACCAAGGCTGCCCATTGCGTATCATAATGTTGCGCGATTGAAAATCGCGGTACAAAAAGTACTGGCTTTCGGCCTCAAGCAGGTAATCGCAAAAAGCCTGGAAGTCATCCTCCAGTTTCTGTTCATCGTACAGGATACCTGCCAGTTTCAGGAAGTAGTATTTGAAATAGTTCAGATCCCACATCATAGAGTTGCGGTCGAAGGCATGCCTGGGGAAACACAGCGTAAAGTCCAGGTTGCGCGATGCCTCTACCTGAAACAGGGGCAGTTGATCGAGTATTTTACGGTAATGCTCCATCACATCAGCCGGGAAACAAACCTGATCGCGGTGATGGGGCAAAAGAGAAAACAGGGTGGTATCGCCCAGGTCTTCCTGCAGGTAAACAAAATTGGCCATGTCGGTGGCAAGGATTTCAGGCACTGGTAATCCCAGAGATCTGAAATGACGCGTAAATCCTATAAAGGCACGGTTTTCCTGCTCAATGGGGTTATAGGCACCGATTACTGTGCCTTTGCTGTAGGGAATTCTGAAGTACTTCCGATCTGAACCCGATGGGGGAAGCGTGGTAATCTCTCCGGGCTGTTCTCCACTCCACTCTCTGAAAAGAGCTGCAACCAGTTCCTGTTGCTGGCTATGACTATGCATACAATGTTTTTCTGTTTCCAATAATTATCTTAACATGCAAAAGTAATACTCCTGGAGGAAAACTTCTTCATGAAAACCCACAACTTTTTATGAAATTTCAGTGGGCTTTTACCTAAAAAAACCGTAGGTTTGAAAAGCAATTCAAAGGAATCAAATCAATAAAAATCAAAACATCATAACATGGAAAGTAAAGTAACTGATATTCTTAAGCAAGCCATCATTATGGAGAACAGGGGCAAGAGCCTTTACCAGATGGTTGCCCAGCAAACCCCGAGCCCTGAGGTGAAAGAGATCTTTCAGGCCATGGCCGATGAGGAGCAGGTTCATATTGAGTTTCTCAGCAAGCAATTTGCTTACTACAAAAAGAATCAAACCTTTGACAAAAACCAGCTTGAGATGGCTTCGGAAGAAGATGCCATTGCCAACAGCATCCTTACAGAAAAGATCAAAAAGGATATCTCTGGAGCAGGTTTTGAATCTGCTGCAATCTCAGCAGCCATAGACATGGAGTCAAAGTCCATTGAAGTGTATGAGCAAAGAGCCAAAGAAAGCAACGATCCCAATGAAAAGGAGTTGTATCAATGGCTGGCAGAGTGGGAAAAGGGGCATTACAAACTATTGCTCGACCTCAACAAACAGCTTACAGAAAAAGTGTGGAACGACAACAATTTCTGGCCATTCTAAGGGGGACTCCTCCATGGGCAATTGTTTTTGCCTCGGTAGCCAGAGAAGCTGATCTGAAAACAAAAACTGACAAGACCCCGAAGCCCGGGCTCTGCTAAAAGCCAGAGTTCGGGCTTTTGGTTTATACCGGGTTGAAAGCATCATAATCCGCAAAAAACCCGTAATTTTGCATCCTTTAATCAAACAATCATCATCTTTTGGGCATTTACAACCAAAACCTCAACTCTATACCATGAACAAAACCCAGTTCCCAAAGGTAACCACCCATGTTTTGCAGGAAATGAAACTCAAGGGTGACAAAATTGCCATGCTTACAGCCTATGATTTTTCCATGGCCCGGATCATTGACCATGCGGGTATCGATGTGATTCTTGTGGGCGACAGTGCTTCCAATGTAATGGCAGGGCACAAAACCACTCTTCCCATCACCCTCAACGAAATGATCTACCATGCAAGCTCTGTGATGCGTGCTGTAGAACGTGCTCTGGTGGTTGTGGATCTTCCTTTTGGCACTTACCAGGGAAACAGCCGCGAAGCGCTCAATTCGGCGATCCGGATCATGAAGGAATCCAACGCCAATGCTGTAAAACTGGAAGGAGGCCGCGAGATCAGGGAAAGCATCGACAGGATACTCTCGGCAGGAATCCCCGTGATGGGGCACCTGGGATTAACACCCCAGTCCATCAACAAATTCGGAACTTACGTAGTGCGCGCCCGTGAAGAAGAGGAAGCCCTCAGACTTCGCGAAGACGCCAAACTTCTCGAAGAGATCGGCTGCTTTGCTGTGGTACTGGAAAAAATTCCGGCAAAACTGGCTGAAGAAGTTACCCAGAGCATCCGTATACCCACCATCGGAATTGGTGCCGGAAGCGGTGTAGACGGACAGGTACTGGTAATCCATGATATGCTCGGTATCAACCACGATTTCTCTCCGCGATTCCTTCGCAGATACCATAATCTGTTCGAAGAAATGGAGGGTGCGGTAAAGATGTACATTAAAGATGTGAAAAGCCTCGACTTCCCCAATGAAAGGGAACAATACTGACACAGACAATACCGCTGTTGTTCTATTACGTATAGTTTTCTCAAAAATTACAGCAAACCCGTTATCAGAACCATCCAGGCAATGACAACACACGCTCTTTACCATCCAACATACCTGATTTACAGATTTCAATTTTAACTTTTTACTTTTAACTTTTAACTCTCCTGACCTCACTCCATGGAAATAGCACAATCACTGGTATCGCGTTTTTTGTATGAAGACAATCATATTATCGTTGTAAACAAACTGCCTTCGGAGATTGTGCAGGGAGATAAAACGGGCGATATGCCCATGAGCGATTTACTTAAAGCCTATATAGCACAGAAGTACCATAAGCCGGGTAATGTTTTTCTGGGTGTTGTTCACCGTATCGACAGGCCCACCAGTGGCGCCGTGGTTTTTGCGCGTACCACCAAAGCACTTACGCGGCTCAATGAAATGCTGCAGAAAAGAGAACTCAACAAAAAGTACTGGGCTGTGGTAAAAAATGCCCCTCCTCTTGAACAGGATGTTTTGGTCCATTACCTTCTCAAAAACGAGAAGCAAAACAAATCCTATACTACCGAGGCCAAAAACAAGGATGCAAAACGTGCCGAACTGCATTACACGCTGAAGGCAAGCAGCCGCGACTATCATTTGCTTGAGATTGAGCTCATAACCGGTCGCCACCACCAGGTAAGAGCACAATTGGCAGCCATTGGCTGCCCTATCCGGGGCGACCTCAAATACGGTTTCGACCGCTCCAACCCCGATGCCAGCATACATCTCCATGCCCGCAATCTGAGCTTCAAACATCCTGTAAAAGACCAGATGATCCAGATAACAGCTCCGGTGCCCGATGAAAAATTGTGGAAATTCTTCGAACAGCAGCTACCCGTCTGAAGTTTTAGCCCAATGATATAACCCTATTCCGAAATCCGAACGTTATGTATCGCCTTCAAAAAGCAATCATTTCAGCCGCTTTGTGCGCTTTCACAATGGTTTCACCCCTCCTGGCGCAGTTCTATTCTGCCGGCCAGGATCCGGCCTCTGTAGAGTGGAAACAGATCAACACGCAAAACTTCCAGGTAATCTTCCCTGAAGAGTATACCGAGGAAGCCACGTATATTGCCGACATACTTGAATACAGTTACAACTGGGCATCCTTCAGCCTGGATCATTCTCCCAGGAGAATCTCCGTAATTGTGCATAACCAGACTGTTATCTCCAATGGTTTTGTCAGCTGGGCGCCCCGTCGTATTGAGCTATTCACCAATCCTCCTGCCAACAACGATACCCATCCCTGGATGGAAAGCCTGGTTTTACACGAATTCCGACATGTGGTTCAGATCGACAAACTCAACCAGGGCATCACCCGGTTGCTGGGATATGTTTTTGGCGAACAGGCTGCAGGAGCCATCCTGGGATTGTATGTACCTCTTTGGTTTCTGGAGGGCGATGCCGTGGCCATTGAAACTGCCATGACCCACAGCGGAAGGGGCAGACTGCCTGCCTTCGAGCAAGGGCTCAGGGCACAGGTGCTTGCCTACGGCCCTTACTCCTTCGACAAAGCTGTTTTTGGCTCCTACAAGGATCATGTACCCAATCATTACGAACTGGGCTATCAGCTTGTGGCCAGTGCCAGGGCAGAACATGGGGCCGATGTGTGGAGCGAGCCACTGCGCCGCGTAGCCAGGCGCCCCTGGTCCATCACTCCTTTTTCGAATGGAATAAAAAAGTCGACAGGCAGAAGCAAAACCCAACATTACGAACACACCTTCGCAATGCTCGACTCTCTGTGGAAAGTTCAGATGAGCTCTCAAATCTACACCCCCGCACAAAGGCTCAACCGCAACAATAAACTTTACACCAGCTACCATCACCCCTGGTGGATCAACGACAGTACTGTCATTGCCCTGCGCACCGGCTTGCGCGATATTCCCCATGTGGTAAAAATTCATGCCGGCGGTGTTGAGGAAACCCTTTTTGCTCCCGGAGGATTTTTCCCTTACGGATTTCATTATGCTGCCGGCAGGCTTGTATGGAGCCAACCCTCTCCCGACCCTCGGTGGGAGCATCGCAATTTTGCCAATATCGTGGTGTATGATCTTGAAAGGGGAAGACGGAGAATAATCACACGGCAAGGCAGCTATTTCGCCCCTGCCCTGTCCCCCGACGGTGAGCGGATCGCCGCCGTGCAAACCAACCCGCAGAGCCGTTACAGCCTGGTTATCCTTGATGCCCATACCGGCGCAGAACAATACAGTTTTGCCTACCCCGGCAACGATTTCATCATGCAGCCCAGCTGGCACCCTGATGGTGAACATGTGGTAATGATTGCCCTTAACGAACAAGGCAAACGCATTGACTTGCTAAACCTTGAGCATTCTTCTGTAGCTACCCTGCTCCCCTCCACCCACCAGGAAATTGCGGCACCCCGCTTCCATGGTCAGACCCTGGTTTTCAATGGCACCTGGACCGGCACCGACAACATTTACCGTATAAATCCGGAAAGCAATCAGGTTGAGCTGATCGTTTCAGCACCCTTTGGCGCAGTCAATGGCAGCTTAAGCCCTTCAGGGCACGCCATAGCCTTTTCTTCCTACACAGCCAAAGGATATGACATACAGGCCAGCCTTATGGAAAATTTGATGCCTGAACCCCAAAGCCAATTGCAAGACTATTCCGTTGGTTTTCACCGGCAGCTGGCACAACAGGAAAAAGCTATCATTGCCCGCGACAACATCCCCAGGCGTGAGCATCAGATTGAGCCCTACGACAAGCGCAGAAACCTCTTTCATTTGCATAGCTGGGCTCCGGCCTATGTTGATGCCTTTGGGCAAACTGCCGACCTGGGTGCTTCGGTGCAGTTTCAGAACATGCTCAGCACCTCATTTGCTACCCTGGGCTATTTGTGGGACAGAGAGCAACAAACCGGTAAAACAAGCATAGTTTATTCCTACCAGGGCTGGTATCCGGTTTTGGATTTCCTGGCCGAAAACGGCAGTGAAAGAGCTTTTTATGTATATGAGGATTCCGGGGTGCAAAGTGTACGAAGTTTCCTCTACGGACAAAACAATGTGCGCCTTTCTGCATCTGTTCCCCTTCGTTTTCAACGACATGAATACTTTTTCGGCATTACGCCCTGGGTGCGCATTGGCATTAACCGGGCAGGCAACAACCGCCACACACCAGACAGGATCATGGTAAGCCCCAACCGTTATTTTGAACTGGAAAACCAGACCTATTACATGCAGGAATACCGCTTGCTTACCTTCAGACAAAGGCGAAGTGTAGCTCGCGACATCTACCCGCGCTCAGCTCAGATCCTCGACATAAGCTACAGACACAGTCCGCTGGGCACTTACAACATGGGAAGTGTTTTTGCAGCACGTGGTATTCTCTTCATGCCTATGCCCACCCGCCATGAAGGCCTGCGTCTGTCGGCCGCATACCAGAAAAGGACAGCAGGAAACTACAAGCAAAACACCATCAGATACAATTGGGGAAGCGCAGTGGCCTATCCACGCGGATATACTCTGCAAAACCATGAAGAACTAAAGGCATTTACCATCGATTATGTTTTGCCTTTCTGGTACGCAGATCTCAGCATTCCTCCGGTGCTATATCTGAAAAGATTAAGAGGGCACCTGTTTGCAGACTATGCACTGGCAACCCGTTTCCCAAACCCAAACAACCCTCAGCAAGATCTCGCGGAAACTCTCAGTTCAGTGGGATATGGGCTTACTGCCGATTTGCATTTGTTCAGATTTTTCGCCCCTTTGTCTTTGGGTTTCGAAGTTGCATTTCCGGCCCAGGGGGATATTTCCATAAACCTCATCACGGGTGTAAGGTTTTAGGCAAAACCCGGTTTAGTTTTTATCCTTGTTGAAATTGGCAATGATAAACAACACCAGGAAAAGCAAAACGAAATACAAACCATAGCCCATGGTATGGAGCGTAGTCCATGTATTGACAAAATTGGTCAGATACACTGTAAGTGCGCCGGAAACAACAGAAACAGCAACAAATACCCATGCTACATTTTTATCGCTCAACCCCAGGTATCCCAGATGATGGGTGGTATGGTCGCGACCACCCACAAAGGGCGATTTACCGCGCATGATACGTTTTACAGATACTGTTGTGGTATCGATAATAGGCAGGGCAAAAAGGGTAGCCACTGCAAAAAACCGCATCCACGCAGGCGCCTCTGCCACAATCCCTTTGCCATTCCAAAGGCAGTTGATGGCAAGGGCAGCCAGCAGCACCCCAAGGAATTGGCTGCCGGTATCGCCCATATACATTTTGGAGGGGTTCCAGTTATAAAACAGAAATCCTGACAAGGCAGCTATACCACCAATTACAATAATGGTAAGGGGGTTCGACATATCTGCACGCAAAAGCATACCCACCAGAATACTGACCAGAATACCCAGCGAAACCACACTGGTGATAGCATCCATATTGTCGAGCATATTGATACTGTTCATCATGCCCACCACCCAGAAAAGAGTAAGGGCGTAATTGAGTGCATCGCTGGAAAAAATATTGATATAAGTACCACTTACAATCAAAATAGCACCACAGGCAAACTGGCTGAAAAACTTGATCCATGGATGGGTATTATAAGCATCGTCGAAGAGACCAAGCAAAAAGCCAATGGTAACCACTGCGAGTATTCCAAGTGTCTGAAGGTTGAAGAAACCAGCTTTTTCAGGCCCCAGAAACGAGATCAGGATGATGGAGAACAGGAAAATAATATAAAAGGAAATGCCCCCCAAAGCAGGTTTGGAGGTTGAGCTCCAGCGTATGATGGTTTCGGATGTATTCCGTATACCCAGTGTTTTGGCAAATTTGAGCAGAAACCGGTTGATGATGAGCGAAAAAATCAACGCAGCAACAAAAAAGATACTGTATACAATAGGGTAGCTCTCTGTCATAGAAAATCCAAAAAATAGTTATTAAAAAGGGCTTACAAACGTTTTGAACAACATGGCCTTACTATCCTTATCAGAAACCATGGGGTTTGTATACCCCCAGTCGATGGCCAGATCGGGATCATTCCAGGCAATGGATCCTTCAGCATCTCTGTTATAGGCCTTAGTACATTTGTAAACAAAAATGGTTTGATCCTCCAGGGTAAGAAAACCATGTGCAAATCCTGGGGGGATCCAAAGCATGGTGTGATCCTGTGCATTCATATGAAGTTTGAAATGCTGCCCAAAGGTGGGTTGGTCTTTTCGCAGGTCTACCACCACATCGAGCACGGCACCCTGCAGAACCCTTACCAGCTTACCCTGTTCCCAGGGCTTGTGCTGAAAGTGCAAGCCCCTCAGAACACCTGCTGTTGACATGGATTGATTGTCCTGCACAAAATCCAGAAATAACCCTTGGCTGGCAAACTGATCTTTATTCCACGATTCAAAGAAATAGCCTCTCTCGTCTCTGAAAATCCTGGGTTGTATTACAAACAATCCTTCAAATCCTGTGGCAATAAGTTCCATTTAAAACAATTTATTTCCAAAAAGTCAGAATACGTTTCCAAAAACCTTTTTTAATCACAATGGACTGGTCATCGTAATAGCCATACCCCGAACCATAGCCTCCATAGTAATATCCATAGGAATAGCCCTTATCGTAGCCATAACTTGAGTACTCCTTATCCACCGAATTGAGTACAACCGAAAGCTTTTTGATATGGCTTTCGCTGATAAGCCTGTTTACGTTCTGTATAAACATCCGCTTCGAATAATTGGCTTTGAAGATATAGATGGGGTAATCGGACATCAGGATACTCTGCATCCCATCGGTAACAATCCCTACCGGCGGGTTATCCACGATCACATAATCGTACCTGCTCTTCAGGTAATCGATCATCTCGGTCATTCGCGGAGTAAGGATCAATTCTGAAGGGTTGGGCGGCACCGGTCCGGCTGTAATGAATTCAAGATTCTTTACCTTGGAGGGCTGGATACAATCATCAATCTGGTCGATATTAGACAGGATGGTACTTACCCCTTTTATGTTATCCACATTGAATCCCAGGTGAATCTTGGGTTTGCGCATATCAAGGTCTATCACAATCACCTTTTTGTCGCTGAATGCCAGGATACCCGCAAGGTTCATGGCAAAAAAGGTTTTCCCTTCGCCCGAAATGGTAGAGGTAACAGCCACAAGCTTGGGCCCCGGATCGTTGTTGATAAACTGCAGGTTGGTGCGGATGGCGCGCAGAGCTTCTGCAATAAGCGACTTGGGTTTTTTCAGCACCAGCAACTGGTTGGGAGGAATTTCACTTTTGTATTTGGGGATAACACCAATTACCGGTGCCTGGGTATACTTAAGGATGTCGTGCAACGATGGTATTTCGTTGTAGAACAAGTACTTAAGCAGAAACACACCCAAACCAAGAAAAAGTGCAGCCAGCAAGCTGCTTGCGTATATACTGCGGGGCTTAGGCGAGATGGGCCGTCCTGGAGTGCGCGAACGCTCCAGGATAACACTCTGTGAAACATATCCTGCTTTGGAAATACTATATTCGGCTTTCTTTTCGACAAGCTGATTGTAGAAACGTTCATTGATGGAGTGCACCCGCTGCAACATGCTGTATTCGATAAGGCTGTAGCGTCCGGTCTGGTTAAAAAGATGCTTCTCGTAGCTGTTTATGCGCTGGTTAAGATCTGCAATACGCCCCTCAAGGTTTCGTTTGAGTGTATTGATGCTCTCCAGCAACATACGCCTCTGGATATCAATCTGAAAATTCAGATTAACCACCTGAGGGCTGCCAGGCGTAACCTCATACAAAAGCTTTTCGCGTTCGAGCAACTGTTCCTGCAAGGCCAGCAACATATTGGAAATATTGCCACGAAATTCGCTGCCGGCAAGGATGGCTATCAACCTGAAGACATCTATTTCACCATCATTTTGCAGGCTTTTCTCGATTTCATCAAAAATACTTTTCTCCATTTCCAGCATCACAATCTGGTTTTCGAAATCGGCAATACGCCCCTGAAGGGTGGGCAATGGGGTCAGTGTAATCTCGTCAATACCATGTTCCTTTCGAAATGCGTCAAGTTCGATCTCAGAATCCGACAATTTATCGAACAACAGATCCAGCTGCCGATCGATAAATTCCAGAATATTGTTGGCACTCTCTGCCTTTTTCTCCAGGTCGTATATACTGAACTCTTCGGCAATGATATTCACAATATCAGATGCTTTTTGCGCATTGGTACCCTGAAAGCTAATCTGTATGGTTTTGGCAGCAGCATTGAGCACGTTGATTTTGATATCGCGGCTGTAAGCACCTGTGAGAGTTTCCGGATTGTTTATAATAAAGAAATAAGAGTTGCGGCTAAACAGGTTCTCCTGCTCTCTGATCATCCCAAAATTATGCACATCAATCAGGATGTTCATTTCAGGCAGGTTGTTGCGACCATTCACATGCACTTCGCGTTTGATCAATTGCCCCTTTAGGGTAAAGCTAAGCTGAATTTTATCCTGGCCAAGAAAATCCACATAAACAGGTACGCCAAAGATGGAGGGGTCTTTTACAATGGCATCCACGGTAAATGGAGCATTTCGATAGAGTTCGGTATTAAGTACACGTCCTCGGGCAAAATAGCTTATCTCCAGCGGCAGCCTTGACAAAGCCCTTTGCAGAAATACCGTGGAGCGCATCAGTTCGATCTGCTTGGCCAGATCGTCTTCATATATGTTGGCAGTAGGAAGGATCCGCGATGCCTGCCCATCGCCTCCCAGTTGTATAATGGCAGAAGTTTGGTATATGGGTGGAGTATAGCGTAGATAAAGCCAGGCTCCGGTAAGTGCTACCAGGACAAATACCACCGGAAACAAAATGTTCTTTTTGGAGATGTAAAGAAACAGTTTGATATCCAGTTCGTCGTTGATAGACGATATTTTTTTTACCGAAGGATTTGTCATTGGTTATTTGAACAATGAATAGACAATTAGAGCGGTTGAGAGCAGGGTAAGATAAGGCCCTATGTTTTCGATGATTCGTTGTGGCACCCTTTCGCGAGGCTCCACATAAATGATATCATTGGCTTGCAGCAGCATATCTGCTTTGCGCACTCCCTCCAGGGTGGAAAGATCAATAAGAAAGACCTGAGGATTTTGCAGATCTCCCCTTATCACTTTTACACGGCTGGCGCGTCCATCGGCAATACCTCCTGCTTTAGCCAGGGCTTCAAACAAATTGGTGTTGGTATTTTCAAGGTAT
The DNA here is from genome assembly GCA_046291875.1 of Bacteroidales bacterium. Classification (GTDB taxonomy): domain Bacteria; phylum Bacteroidota; class Bacteroidia; order Bacteroidales; family UBA7960; genus SKVR01. The sequence goes on from JBKBSF010000002.1 coordinate 58,841, forward strand.
ACTACCATGGATGTGCCACCACGTCCGCCGGGGAAAACAATAACCCGGTTGTTGGTAACACGCAGCTGCACAAAAGGTCGGTTGTAATAACGCGCAAATTCTCCTTCAAGAAAGCGCTCTGCCTCCCGGAGGGTCATCCCGGCCAGGGGCACACGCCCAAGTACAGGTATCTTTACCATACCATCGAACTCGATCAGGTAAGTGTTTTCGCCCCGGAGTTGTTGCTGGGTAAGCGGGCTGATGGGATCAACCAGTCTTTCTCCATCATTGGTATAGAGCCGGAAAAACAACTCGTCGTTGGGAGCCAGCCGGTATTCCTCGGCTTCCTCTGCAATCTCGGGCTCAGCAAACTGAAAATCGCGAGGTGTACGAAGCATGCGCTCAGGATTGAGCACCTGGCAGGAGGACAACAATAGCACGGCGATGAGAAGGATATGAAATCGATTCACGTATATCTCCCGGTTTAGATTAGGATAAAGATAGGTTTTTCGGCTGCAAAATTAACAAAAGCTTTGGTTTTTAGGGCAAATAATATCGCTTTTTAACAGCAGTAGCCCCCTACAGAGAAAATTGATCCTGAGGAAGGTCCGTCAAAAAAAACCTTCTTTTTACAAGATGTTTTCATTACTTTTATAGCAGAAACCCACAAAACCACCCAACTATGAGAGAAATTGTTACGGGGATAGATTTCTCCAGGTCATCCATGCATGCATTTGAATATGCAGTAAAGCTTGCTGCCGTGGCAGATTGCGACATTAAGCTGGTTTATGTAAAAAAGAAACGGGATATCCATACTATTTTGCCCGAAGGAAGCAAGGGAGAGCCCATAAGCATTGAAAAAGCCTTTAAAAAACTCTGCGAAAAACACCAGGATTCCCTTAAAGGGAAGATCACCTACCGGGTTTTACATGGAAAAATATGGGAGGAGATCAGCAACCAGGCCAAATATACCGATGCACAACTGATTGTGGCCGGTGCCCATGGCATGTCGGGATACGAAGAGCAGTGGATCGGAAACAATGCTGTGAAAATCATCGCACACTCTCTCAAACCGGTTTTGATCGTAAAAAAGAACTACAAACCTTCGTCAAAGGCCGTGGAGAAAATTGTAGTTCCCCTGGACAGCACCTTCGAAACCATTCAAAAGATCCCTTACTCTATAGAGCTGGCCAGGATATTCAAAGCTCAGATCAATATATTATCGCTCTACAGTTCTAAAATTAAAAACATTGAAGACAGAGTGGAGCTCAATACCCGGGAGGCACTGAGCCTGGTGGCAGACTCCGGCCTGAGGTATATCAACGAAAAACAAACTTGCGATAATATTGCACAGGCCACTGTCGATTATGCCATCAAGCGCAATGCAGATCTCATCTCCATTATGTCGGAACAGGAGTTTTCTTCCCAAAACCTTCATATGGGTACCTATGCACAGCAAACCATAAATCTGTCGCCTCTGCCTGTCCTTACACACCGCACCAGGGTACTCATGAACAGCGATACACTGCTGGCCTGAACTTTTAAAAGCACTGCGGGGTTTCCTTGACAATGAATGCCAGCCCTTGATTTTGCAATATTTCATTGGCCTTTGCGTTTTATCCGATGCATAGGTTGTATATTTGCCACGGCATTATTGTGCCAGGTAATGGATCTTTGCAGATCTCCCTAAAATCTTTTTGCATGCAACAATCTTTTTTACCTAAACTTCACCTTTCTGCCACCTTTTTTGCCGGGCTCCTCATTGCAGCTTTACATGCAGGTGCTCAGAGTGGCAGGGTGTACGAGTTTATCAATCTTCCGGCAACGGCAAGGGTTACTGCCCTGGGAGGGTACCCCGCCCCTTTTACCGACAACGACCTGGGCATGGCACTTTATTACCCCTCTCTGCTCAAAGAAGAAACTGCCAACCAGCTTTCGTTGAATTTCGTTGACTATTTTGGTGATATCAGCTATGGCACCGCTGCTTTCGCATCGCACTTCGAAAGATTGGGCACACTCTCCCTTGCCATACAATACGTAAACTATGGCATTTTCTCCCACACCGATGAATTTGGCAACAGCTTCAACGATTTCAATGCTGCAGATTACGCTGTAAGCCTGGGCTGGGGACGGCCCCTCTCGGAAAAACTCAGCATCGGTGCCAACATCAAAGCCATCAGTTCCTCGCTTGAACAGTACAGCTCTTTTGGCCTGGCCACAGACGTTTCAATTGCTTATACCGATGAAGAACGACTGCTGGCAGCCAGCCTGGTGTTTCGCAATATGGGTCGCCAGATTACCACCTACAACAACCAGCGCGAGAACCTCCCCTTTGAAGTGGTTCTAGGAGTTTCCAAAAAACTTACCAATGCTCCCCTTCGGTTTTCACTGGTTACACACAATCTTCAGACCTACGATCTTACCTATGAAGATCCCATTGGCACAGGCCGGTTTTTTGGCATTGAAGAAACCACAGAACAAACAGCACAGGAAAGGATGGCCGAAATTGGCGATAAACTCCTTCGCCATGCCATTGTGGGGTTTGAATTCGTTCCCTCCCCAAACTTCGTAGCTGGCATTGGCTACAACTATCGTCGCCGCAAGGAGATGGGTGTAGACAGCCGTTTATCAACCGTTGGACTGAGCTGGGGTGTGGGCGTAAGGGTATCTCATTTTATGTTTCACTACGGAAGGTCGAACTATCACCTGGCAGGAGCCCCCAACCATTTCTCCATTACCACCCAGCTCGACAGGCTTTTTTACAGAACCTCCGAACTACCCAGTATACGGTAAAGCTTTTTTCTCATGGAGATCAATATAGACAAACGCTCAGGTTTTTGTTTCGGGGTGCTCAAAGCCATTGAAATTGCCGAAGAACAACTCAAAAACCACGGAAGTTTGTTTTGCCTGGGACATATTGTTCACAACAATCACGAAGTAGAGCGCCTCAACAAGCTGGGCATGGTGGTGATCAACCACCAGGACATGAAACAACTTTTCAACACCAGGGTATTGATAAGGGCTCATGGAGAACCCCCCGAAACCTATGAGCTGGCCCGACAGAACAAAATCGATATCATTGATGCTTCATGCCCTGTGGTACTCAAACTGCAAAACAGGATCAGGGAATCTTACCAGGAAGCCGGTATGAACCAGGGACAGGTAGTAATATTCGGCAAGGAAGGCCATGCCGAAGTGATTGGCCTTGCCGGACAAACCGAAAACCAGGCCATTGTGGTTGACAGCGATTTCAACAACCTTGACAAGATCGATTTCTCACGCCCCATCTACCTGTACAGTCAAACCACCCAAAACAAGGAAAAATACCAGCAACTCATCTCGCTGATCCGTGAAAAGATGGCCGAACATCAATGCGGGCATTCTAGCTTACTGAAAAGCCGTAACTCTATCTGCGGGCAAGTAGCCAACCGGGGCCCGCACCTGGCCCAATTTGCCAGACAGCACGATGTGGTAATTTTTGTAAGCGGAAAGGACAGCTCCAACGGACGCTACCTTTTCGGCATATGCCAGGAAAACAACCCTTTATCCTTTTTCGTTTCGGGCAAGGAGGATATACAAAAAAAGTGGTTCAACGGGGCAACCCGGGCAGGTATTTGCGGGGCAACCTCTACTCCATTATGGCTGATGGAAGAAATTGCCCAACATATTCAAACACTCTCATCGCACCAGTATTAATACATCGCATAGTATGCTGTCAAAGCAATTGATCCGACACTTTGCTCTCATCGTTATTTTCCTGCAGGCTTCCTACACGGCCCCCGCATCCTCTGCTGGGGTTTACCAGGAGGGTATCCGCGAATGGTGGGTTTTTTTCCGGGATAAAGACATAACCGCTGAGCTTCCGCCCGATTACCTGCACCCTGATGCATTGTTGCGCAGAGCGCGCCATGGTTTTCCGGCAGTGAGCTTTGAAGATTTACCCGTACACCAGGAGTACCTTGCTCAGGTGGCCCTTTTAGCCGATAGCCTTTGTGTGGTATCGCGATGGTTTAATGCAGTATACACTTATGCCGATACGGAGATGATCAGGCAGATCGCCGCCCTGGATTTTGTGATTTCTGTTGAACCTGCTGCCCCGCCACTTGCCCTCACCGCATCATTACAAAACCTGATGGCAGAACCCGATGGCCCGAAATTGCTCGAGACACAATTGCGCCACCTGGGAGGGGAGCACTTTCACAAAGCCGGCATAGATGGAAGCGGAATCAACATTGCCATTTTCGATGGGGGTTTCAGAGGTGTAGACAGCCACAGAGCATTTCAGCATATTGTAAGGGAAGGACGAATAAAGGCCAGCTGGGATTTTCATCTCGACCGGCCCAACGTATTCGATTTCCACACCCATGGAACCTCCGTTATGTCGGTGGTAGGTGGGATCATTAATCAGGGACCTTTGGGACTGGCAACAGGTGCAAATTTCCTGCTGGCACGTACCGAAATCCGCAGGGAGGTTCTTTTTGAGGAAAAATACTGGCTGGCAGCTGCCGAATGGGCCGAACGCAATGGAGCACACATCATCAACTCTTCATTGGGATACTCCTACCACCGGTATTTTCCCGAACAGATGGATGGCAATACCACACTCATTTCACGTGCGGCACAAAAAGCCCATCAGATGGGCATCCTGGTGGTAAGCTCTGCCGGTAACGACGGGCAAAATGATTTCTGGAATGTAATTGCCTCACCTGCCGACTCGCCCTGGGTCCTTACTGTGGGCGCGCTTGATCCGCTCACCATGCTGCGGGCGCCTTTCTCTTCTCCTGGCCCCACCGCCGACAACAGAATAAAACCCGAAGTAACGGCACAAGGCACCGTGTGGGCTGCTACAGCCAGAGGAATGTCTACACCATCGGGAACCTCCTTTTCAAGCCCCCTGGTAGCCGGATTTGCAGCATGCGTAATGCAGATGCACCCCCATTGGACCAACAACCAGGTTCGAAAGGCAATCATCAGCAGTGCTTCTTTGTATCCGTATTATGATTATGCCCACGGTTTCGGAATCCCACAGGCATCGTGGTTTTTGGCCGATACTCTGGAAACAGAGAATTACGCCGAGCCCACTTTCAAAATAATAGAATCCTCTGATCAGATCAGGATCGTTATCAACGACGATTACTTGTTTGATTATGGTTGTGGCTGGTTTGAGCGATACTTTTATTATCATATCCAGGAGGCCAATGGCCGCATTACAAACTATTTTGTTCTGGATACTACAGAAAAAGAATTGCTGACCCTTCACAGGCGAAACTTTCCTGCAGGCCAGCAATTGCATTTCTTTTACCGGGGCTATCACCGGGTATTGGAGTTGTAGCTCCTGTGTGTCAGGCTACATTCTCTTTCCTGCTTTCATGAATATCGCCCACGGCACGCCCTGATGGGTCGGCATTGTTGCGGAAAGATTCATCCCATGCCAGGGCTTCGGCAGTGCTGCATGCTATGGAGGGCACAGAAGGCACACAAGCTGCTGTTTCAGCAGAGGGGAAGTGTTCACTGAATATCTCCCGATACATATACTCCTCTTTCGACATGGGCGTGTTGACAGGAAACCGCCAGCGGGCATTCTGCATCTGCTCATCACTGATTTTGTCCTGGGCAAGCTGCTTGAGAGTGTCAATCCAGCTGTAGCCTACTCCATCGGAGAATTGTTCTTTCTGCCGCCAGGTTACACTCTCTGGCAGATAGTCTTCGAAGGCTTTGCGCAGAACCCATTTCTCCATTCTGCCATTGCGGGCCAGCTTATCCTGTGGGTTGATACGCATGGCCACATCAATAAACTCTTTGTCGAGGAAGGGCACACGACCCTCCACTCCCCAGGCTGCCAGCGATTTGTTGGCCCTCAAACAATCATAAAGATGGAGCTTGCTTACTTTACGAAGGGTCTCCTCATGCAATGCCCTGGCATCCGGTGCTTTATGAAAATAAAGGTATCCTCCGAATATCTCATCGGCTCCCTCACCGGTAAGTACCATCTTGATACCCATGGATTTGATCACACGTGCCATCAGGTACATGGGCGTGGAGGCCCTTACAGTGGTAACATCGTAGGTTTCCAGGTGGTAGATTACATCGCGGATGGCATCGAGCCCTTCCTGCAGGGTGTATTTTATTTCATGATGCACCGATCCGATATGATGGGCCACTTTACGAGCTGCTTCCAGATCGGGCGATCCTTCTATGCCAATTACAAAAGAGTGAAGCTGAGGCCACCAGGCTTCCTGGGTGTCGCGGCTTTCAATCCGCCGGGAGGCATATTTGCGAGCAATGGCTGAGATAATGGAAGAATCGAGGCCTCCCGACAAAAGGACACCATAGGGCACATCCGACATCAACTGGCGGTGCACCGCATCCTCCAGTGCCTTGCGTAAGGCTGCAATATCTGTGGTATTATCCTTAACATTTTCGTAATCCATCCAATCGCGCTGGTACCAGGGGCGTGGTTTCTCCCAGCCCGACACCAGGCAATGTCCTGGGGGGAATTCACGGATAGTGGTACAAACCCCTTCCAGGGCTTTAAGTTCTGAACTCACCCAAAACTGACCAAACTGATCCCAGCCCATATACAACGGAATGATGCCGATGTGGTCGCGTGCAACCATCCAGGTATTATTCTGCTTGTCGTAGAGGGCAAATCCGAAAATACCATTCATCTCTTCCAGGAAGTCTGGTCCATGCTCCTGGTAAAGAGCCAGGATCACTTCGCAATCGGAACCTGTCTGGAAAGCATAACGATCGGCCAGGCGTTCGCGAATGGATAAATGATTATAAATCTCTCCGTTTACAGACAGAATGAGGTTTTTGTCTTTACTCAACAGGGGTTGCCCCCCGGAGCCCGGATCTACAATGGAAAGGCGCTCATGCGCCAGAATAGCTTTTTCGCAGCTGTACAACCCGCTCCAGTCGGGGCCGCGATGACGAACTTTCTTTGACATTTCAAGTACCTGGGAACGCAATTCTTCCCCTTGTCTTTTTATATCAAAGACACAAACAATCCCACACATAGTGTTAATATTGATTTTGGCGTTAAAAAAAATGGTTTTCCAAACCTTGTTTCAGCACAAACCTACGAATTTTTTCTCAACACAAAGCCAACCCATTGCAAATAGCTAAGTCATTAATACTCTTGCCACGCGCATAAATTCACATAATTGCCTATATTCGTACTGATTTTGCCAGCACTGCCACACGAGTTAGTTTTTTCAGTTCTTACGATCATGACCCTGAGCATATTCCTGGTTTTTTTTATTTTGCTGACAGCACTGGTGCTATTCCTCACCGGATGGATCCGGATGGATATTACAGCTCTTCTGGTAATGGGCAGTTTGGCAGTTACGGGTATTCTAACCCCGGCAGACGCATTGTCGGGTTTCAGCAATCCTGCCGTAATAACCATCTGGAGCATGTTTATCCTGAGTGCTGCACTTTTCCAAACAGGTGTTGCCCGGATGATCAGCCGGCATTTTCTGGCCCTTACGGGCGATAATGAGTTGAAAATGATTGTGGTGATCATGATTACCGCTTCTGTTTTCTCAAGTTTCATTAACAATATTGGGGTTGCCACACTGATGCTGCCCGTTGTAATGGATCTTGCCCGCTCTACCGGCAAGGCACCTTCGCGTTTACTCATTCCGCTGGTATTTGGTTGCCACCTGGGGGGCTTCAACACCCTTATCGGCACCCCTCCCAATCTGCTCATCAGTGCTGCCCTGGAGAGTGAAGGATACCGCCCCTTGCGTCTTTTCGACTTTACACCGGTGGGTGCAGGAGCAACCCTGGCAGGAATTGTGTTTATGGCACTGGCTGGCCGGCACCTGCTTCCTTTTCGCGATACGCTGCGCCAGAGCAGAAGAACCGGTGAGGATATCCCGGTTTCGTATGCATTGGAGGAAAGGGCCTTTTTCCTGAAGATTTCTACCCAATCGCACCTGGTAGGCAAAACCCTTGCCCAAAGCAGGCTCAGGGCTGCCCTTGGCCTCAACGTGCTTTCCATTGTGCGCCAGGATACCATTCTGCCCAATCCATCGCCGGAGCTGCGCCTGGAGCCCAACGATAAACTTTTCGTTCTGGGAAGGATCGACGATGTAAAAGCAATGAAGAAATGGCAAATCCTTTTACCTGTAAAAAAAGACATGCCGGGGATCCGGAAGATCCTTCAAAAGGATCTGGGAATCTACGAGGCTGTAGTGGCAGCCGGTTCTTCTTTGCCGGGCACCAACCTGCTGGAGAAAGACTTTACCAACAGATTAAACATCAATCTGCTTGCGGTAAAACACCAGGGCAAAGTGCGCCGTTCGCGTTTGCGTGAATATCGCTTTCGTAACGATGATACACTTTTGTTGCAGGGCGACATGGCTCAGCTGGCCATTTTCGAAAAGGAAGGCAGCATCTCACAATTGCAGAAAGCATCACCCGACAACCTGATCAACCAGTACTTTCTGCAGGAAGCACTGTTTGTAATGGACATTGGAGAGGGTGCAATGCCTATAGGAAAAGAAACAGCCGAAATGGAAATTGGCAGTGCACTGGGGCTTACTATTGTTGCTGTTTTTGAAGACAACGACCACCTGCGCCCTCCCTTACCATATGAAATGTATGGCCCGGGAACACGGCTGCTCATCAAATGCAACATCAACGACCTGCCACTGGTTATGGGGTTGAAGCACATTGATTTGTCGGAGGAGAAAACCCTTGAGACACAAAGTCTTGAAATGGAGGGTTTTGAACTCACCGAAGTGGTGCTTGCCCCCCGTTCCAACCTGGAAGGCAAAACTTTGCGTGAAGTAAACTTCCGCAAGAAGTACGGACTTAATGTAATTGCAATATGGCGCGAGGGCAGAGCCTTTCGCACCAATCTGCACAATATTCCTCTTCGGTTTGGAGAAGCCTTGTTGCTGTATGGCAAACGAGAACAGATTGAGATGCTCAGCGACGATTCAGACCTGTTGCTGCTTACCGAGAAACAACAAAAGCCCTCAAGGCCTCACAAGGCACTTACAGCACTTGCCATCATGGCAGGTGTGCTGATACCGGTACTTTTAGGATGGCTGCCCATTTCCATTTCTTCCATCCTTGGGGTTGTGGCCATGGTACTGAGTGGTTGCCTGAAGATGGAAGATGCTTACCGATCTATCGAATGGCGCTCGGTATTTCTCATTGCAGGGATGCTCCCGCTGGGCCTGGCCATGCAGCAAACCGGAGCCGCTTCGCTGGTAGCCAGTTTTGCAATAGAACTGGTGGGCCCGCTTGGACCATGGGGTGTGGTTGCCGGCATTTACCTTGTGGCTTCACTTTCCACACTTGCCATTCCACCGCCGGCCATCGTTGTAATCCTCTCCCCCATTGCACTGCAAACAGCAGCCAGCTTCAACATGTCGCCCTATACGGTTATGATTGCCCTGGCCATTGCAGCATCTTCTACCTTCATAACCCCGGTATCGCATGCCGCAAATCTTTTGATCATGGGGCCTGGCAGCTACAGGTTCACTGACTATACCCGGGTAGGGATTCCGCTTTCGCTGGTGGTAATGATTACCGTGTTTCTCCTTCTGCCTTTCTTCTGGCCTGTTTAAACTTTATATTGATATATTTGCATGCCGGTTAACTTTAGCCCCAATCAGATTATTCTCCCTTATGCCTTGTTTATCCATGCGAATATTTCCTCTTCTTGTTTCAGTGCTTTTGCTTACAACCCTTTGTCAGACTGTTCTGGCTCAACGTGTGCTTATTGCAGAGGAAGTTCCTCCCGAGCATGAGATCCCATCTTTCGGCCCCAACCGCAGCCATTTCCATCATTTTTACAGTGGGTTTGGTTTTGTTACCAATATGGGTGCCGACCCGGGTGCCCGGATCCTTGGAGGTCGTTCATGGGAATATTATTATGGTATCCGATACAAACGCCGTTTGAACCAGATGTTTTCAGTGGGTGGAGAGGCTTACCTGAGTCGGTTATCCTATTTCCCTCTGCAAAGCGATCAAAAGCAAGTACCCGACACATTTCTTCACGACCGCGAAAAGTTTGTAATTCTGCAGCCAGGCATAGCTCTTTACAAAAGAATCAATTATGATCTCAATCGGGGAAACTACATAGGCAGGTTTACAGATGTAGGTATCTGGACCCAGTGGCATGGCAACTTCAGGCACATTACCCGCAACACAGTTGATGGTGAAACCACCCGGACCCGCACCTCAGGCATGGATTACCACAGGGCCTACGCATGGGGAATACTGGCACGTGTGGGTTTCAGAAATCTGGTATTTAAGGCCAACTATCGCTTATCGGATATCTTCCTTGATGAGAAAGGAATACCCGAACTGCCGCGCCTTACCCTTGGGGTCGAGTTCGGAGTGCATCCTTTATAGAATCAGAGCTTTCGTATGATGCTCAATCCATCGCGAAAAGGCAGCAAAAGATTTTCCACTCTGCTATCCTGCTGTACCCAGGCATTGAAATCGATCAGAGCCAAGGCTTCAGGATCGCCATTGGCGGCTTTCTCCGACAACACTTTGCCACTCCAAAGCACATTATCGGCCAGTATGATACCCCCTGGGGGCAAAAACTCTAGCACGTGATTGTAGTACCAAAGATAGTTCTCCTTGTCGGCATCAATAAACACAAGGTCAAACTCCTGATTGAGTGAGGGAAGCACTTCTGTTGCTTCACCAATAATATATTCGATGGTATCCTGCAAGCCTGCTTCCCTGAAAAACTCACGTGTAAAATCTTCCAGTTCTTCATTGTGGTCGATGGTAATCAACTTTCCTCCCGGGCGAAGCCCACGGGCCAGGCAAATGGCCGAATAGCCGGTATATGTACCAATTTCCAGGATGGCCCGGGGTTGCACCATACAACTGATCATTTCGAGCAGCTTGCCCTGCAATGGCCCTGAAAGCATGCGCGGACGCAGAATCTTGGCATGTGTTTCACGGTTCAGCTTTGCCAGAACAGCACTTTCGTGGCTGGAATGGTCTAATGCATATTTCTCTATATCAGGATGAAGAAACTCCATAAACAAACTTTTGGATTTGGGAAAAATTCAGACAATGGTCTTTGCGACCCTCCTACCGTGGTTTATACATAAGCATGCTCAGCTGCTGTGGCTGCAGGATCTCATTGGCCACATGCATCAGATCGGAGGCACTCACTTTTTCTATTTTTTCGTTGATCTGCGCAATGGTATCAATCCGATCGTAAAGCAGCACGCTTTTGCCCAGCGAAAGCATCTCATTGAGGTTGCTTTCGAAAGAAATAGCCACCTGCCCCTGCAACTGCTGCTTGGCTCTTTTCAGTTGCAAGCTTCCCAGCCGTTTCTCCCGCAACAAGCTCAGTTCGCGCATCACCAGCGATACGGCCTTGTCGATATTTTCATGATCGGTCCCCAGGTAGATACTAAAAATCCCGGTATCGGAATAGGGCTGATAGTGGCTTTCAATATTATAGCAAAAGCCATGTTTTTCGCGAACCGCCATATTAAGTCGCGAGTTGAGGCCGGGTCCTCCAAGGATATTATTGAGCAAAACCATGGCGGTTTTATAGTGATCGTCGGCACCATAAGCCTCATTGCCAAGAACACAATGTACCTGGTGGTTGCGCCTTTTTATACTGCGGGTTTCCGGCATATATTGCACAAACTTGCTTCGCGGGCTTGCCTTTCGGCTTTCCGGAATATGCCCGAAATAACGCTCTGCCAAACGGATCAGCTTTGCAAAGTCGATACGCCCAACGGAGGAGATCACCATTTCATGGGTAACATAGTTTCGCTGCAGAAACTCATAAATATGATTTCGCGAGAATTTGCGCAAATGCCTGGGAGTACCCAGAATATTGGCACCCAAAGGATGATCGCGAAAGATCAATCCATCGAAATCATCAAAGATCTGCTCCCCGGGGTTGTCTTTATAAGAGTTGATCTCATCAATTACAACATCTTTCTCTTTAAGAATCTCTTTCTCCGGAAACACCGAGTTGAAAATAATATCGGAAACCAGATCGAGGCAACGGGCATAATGGATGTTCATAAAGGAAGCATAGATACAGGTGTCTTCCTTGCTGGTGTATGCATTGATCTCGCCTCCCACATTCTCCATATGGCTGAGTATGTGGTAGGCTTTCCTTTTGTGGGTACCTTTAAAGATCAGATGCTCTATAAAGTGTGCCAGCCCCTGCTCCTGAGGAAACTCATCTCGTGAGCCCGCATTGATGGTCAGCCCGCAATGTGCCACCAGCGTATCTGCAGGTTTGTGCACCAGGCGAATTCCATTGGAAAGGGTATGTGTAAAATACTGCATGGATGATAAGATAGACCGGATTGTAGCGTACAGATTTACTTGCGCTGAGCAAATCGCATCCGGTAGGATGGGTTCACCGCCCCTTTGATAATGTTGGTAAGTTTGTTTCGGATCAATCTTCTCTTAAGAGGTGAGATACGGTCTACGAAAACCACTCCGTCAATATGGTCGTATTCATGCTGAATGATGCGTGCTGCAATGCCATCGAATTCGTCTTCATGCTCCTGAAAGTTTTCATCAAGGTACCTGATACGCACTTTAGGCTTGCGTGCCACATCCTCTCTCAGATCAGGAAAACTCAGGCAACCTTCGTTGAACAGCCATTCTTCGCCGGATTCTTCAAGGATTTGTGCATTAATGAATACCTTTTTAAAATCTTTCAGATGTTCTTCTTCATCTTCAAAGGGGCTGGCATCGATTACAAAAAGACGTATGGAAAGACCCACCTGTGGAGCTGCCAAACCAACACCGCTGGCGTTATACATGGTATCCCACATATTTTGGATAAGTTCTGTGAGATTGGGATAGGTTTTATCAATATCTCCGGCTTTCTTCTTCAATACCGGATCGCCATATCCTACAATAGGAAGTATCATGTTTGAATCGTTTAAAAGTTTCTTGCTGATAAATGAAGATGTTTTATTCGTTCCTTCGGGCATTTTCGTGGGAAAGTTGCTCCATGTATGACTGAAGGATAAGGGTTGCACTGATGGTGTCGACAAGTTCTTTATTCTGTCTGCTCTTTTTACCCAGCCCTGCATCGATCATGGTCTGAAATGCCATTCTTGAGGTAAAGCGTTCGTCCATGCGGTCAACAGTGATTTCCGGAAATTGTTTGCGCAGATGTTTCACAAAAGGTTCAATGAAACGGGCTGCATCCGAAGCATTGTTCTGCATATCGCGGGGCTCGCCCACCACAATCAAATCTACCTTTTCGCGGGCGATATAGTCTTTCAGGAAAACCATCACATCCTTTACGTGCACTGTGGTAAGTCCGTTGGCAATGATTCTGCTTTCATCCGTAACAGCTATTCCGACTCGTTTCTGGCCATAATCGATGGCCATAATTCTTCCCATGATTCTGAGGAGTTTAAAAAACTGTGCAAAGATACAAAAAAAGGATCAGCTGCCGGATTAGCAAACCATCGTATACCTTTAGTTTTGCAATACTTTTAGTAATTTTGCGTTTCAGAACCGTAACGACCCCAATGATGCGCAAAAAAAACGGCACCACTCCCAAGAACACTTACAAACCCAAAGCCCAACCCGACAAAGGCAAAAGCGATGATCTGAAGGGCAACGAGTTTACCCTGAAACAGTTTTTCCAGTCTTTTAAAGATCAGCGCCTGCGAAAGATTGCCGGCCTGCTTCTGGTGTTGTCTGCTTTGTACCTTTTTCTTTCCTTTTCTTCTTACCTGGCCAACTGGAAATCTGACGACAGCATATTCGACGGAAAAACCTTCAATTTCGAATTATTGGCCGACACCTCTATCCAGGCACAAAACATGATGGGGCGGTTGGGGGCCATTACAGCACACCTGTTTATCAAAAAATGGTTTGGAATCTCTTCCTTCGTCTTTTCTCTTGTGTTTTTCCTGGTGGGTATCAAACTCATGACCAGACTCTCGCTGTTGCCAATCTGGAAAACCACCCGATACAGTTTTTTTTCCATGCTTTGGACCTCCGTGGCGCTGGGATTTGTTTTTTCCTCAGGGGAAGCATTGTTGCTGGGAGGCACATTCGGGTATATGACCAATCTGTGGCTCAATGGTATTTTCGGTAAAATCGGTACTGGCTTTATTATTCTGTTTGCCATGGGGAGTTTTCTTATCATTGTATTTAATCTCAACCGGCATCATTTTAATGCTTTGCTGGCACGGCTGGGAAGAAAACAACAATTGGAGCAGGAAGAAAGTACCGATGAGGAGGATCAGGATCTGAACGAAATGGAAGAAGAGCAGGGTGAGCTCCTGGTTGATCCGGAGATGCAGGATGATGTTATGGAGGAAGATCTTGATTCCGAAACTGCCATCATTGAAAAGATTAAAGCCTCTCAGAAGCAGGAAAACGATCAGTTCTTCGAGTATGATGTTGCCGAGAGCAATGACCTCAAGAAACCTACCCAACCTACTGACCATCAAGAACAATCGCCCGAACTGGAGATAGAGCTTGCCGACGACAGCAAGATCTCCAACAGCAATTACCAACCCATTGATGATCCTTCTGCTACCCAGGGAGTAGTGGATCCTCTGGCCGATTTGGGCGATTATGACCCCACCCTCGAGCTGCCCCATTACCAGATACCCCCCATTGAAATGCTCGATGACCACGGCAACAGCACCATCAGAGTCGACAAAGAAGAGCTGGAAGCCAATAAAAACAAGATCCTCGATACCCTGCGGAATTATTCTATCCAGATCGACAAGATCAAGGCAACCATAGGACCTACCGTTACCCTTTACGAAATTGTGCCTGCAGCCGGTGTACGGATATCCAAGATCCGTAACCTGGAAGACGATATCGCACTGAGCCTTTCGGCCCTGGGCATACGTATCATTGCTCCCATACCTGGCAGGGGTACCATCGGTATTGAGGTACCCAACAGCAAGCCCGAGATCGTATCCATGAAGAGCATCCTTGGAGGTGAAAAGTTTAAGAATTCCGGCTTTGACCTTCCCATAGCACTGGGGAAAACCATTGCCAACGAAACCTTTATCACCGACCTTACCAAAATGCCCCACCTGCTGATGGCCGGTGCCACAGGGCAGGGTAAATCGGTGGGGCTGAATGCCATCCTTGCCTCTATATTGTACAAAAAGCATCCGGCTTATGTAAAGTTTGTACTGGTAGACCCCAAGAAAGTTGAGTTAACCCTTTTCTCAAAAATTGAACGCCACTACCTTGCCAAGCTCCCCGATTCGGCAGAGGCTATCATTACCGATACCCGAAAGGTGGTGCGTACACTCAACTCACTTTGTGTAGAGATGGACAATCGCTACGACCTGCTCAAACATGCCCAGGTGCGAAATATCAAAGAGTACAATGCCAAATTTATCAGTCGCAGGCTCAACCCCAATGACGGGCACCATTTCATGCCTTACATTGTTTTGATCATTGATGAGTTTGCCGACCTTATTATGACCGCCGGAAAAGAGATTGAGCTTCCCATTGCCCGACTGGCCCAGCTGGCGCGTGCCATTGGCATCCATTTGGTAATTGCCACGCAACGCCCATCGGTAAACATCATTACCGGTATGATAAAAGCCAACTTCCCTGCCCGGATTGCTTTCCGTGTAACTTCCAAAATCGACTCGCGCACCATCCTTGACACAGGAGGGGCCGACCAGCTCATTGGCCGCGGCGATATGCTCCTGTCTACCGGAAGCGACCTGCTGCGTTTGCAGTGTGCTTTTATCGACACTCCTGAAATTGAGCGAATCACCGATTTTATCGGCTCCCAGCGGGCCTATCCCGATGCCTTTATGCTGCCTGAGGTGGCCGACGAAGAGGGTGGCGACCTGGAAGACTTTGACCCCAGCGAACGGGATGATCTCTTCGAAGATGCTGCCCGCGTAATTGTAGCAACACAACAGGGCTCCACATCTTTATTGCAACGCAAACTTAAGCTGGGCTACAACCGTGCAGGTCGTATTATTGACCAGCTGGAAGCTGCAGGCATTGTGGGTCCATTTGAAGGCAGCAAGGCACGCGAAGTAAAAATCAAAGATGAGATGACTTTGGAACAGATTTTGAAAAACAACCGCATAAATTCTTAAATAATCTTACCCATGATCAAGAAAAGCTTTTCTATCACATTAATGTTTTGCCTGGCTTCGCTGATGGCACTCTCTCAAAGCGCTCACGAAACCCGGGCTGAGCAAAAGGCAAAGGAACTGCTCGAGAAGGCAAGTGCCAGGCTTAAATCCCTGCGAAGCCTTGAAGCAGAATTTACCTATACCATGGAAAACACCTCCATGGAGATCAACGAAACATACACTGGAAAACTCTTTTCCAAAGGAGACAAATACCGTATGACACTGGGCGACAATATCTTTATTTCCGATGGCCGCACCGTATGGAACTACCTGGACGACTTGTATGAGATACACATCAACTATGTGGAAAACATGGAGGGAGGGCTTACCCCCACAGCCCTACTGGCCAACTTTGGCACAGAATACAGAAGCAGATTTGTAAGGCAGGAAACCTTCCGTGGCAAAACCGTAGACATCATTGACCTGGTGCCCAATACCCCCCAGTCGTTCTTCAAATACCGGGTTGCCCTGGATGCCAGCGACCAGATGATCGTTTATACTGTGGCTTACGACCGGCATGGCGGCACCTATACCTACACCCTGACAAGGGTTAGGGTAAACCCCACCCTATCAGACGATCTGTTTGTTTTTCGTCGCAGCGACTTTCCTGAAAATGTTGATGTTATCGACTTGAGATAAGATCTTATCTAACGTTGCGAAGGCGGAAATTTTCGTAACGAATAATATAAACATGCTGGTTTTCCCAACCCGACTGACTGCCGGAGGCCCTTTCGAACCACACAGGACTTGAAGGGGCCTCTGCTTCATTGATCTGGGGTATACATCTCCAGAATTGGGCACCATACCTGGCAAGGGCAGAGAAGAAATACATACCGGTCTGTACGCCGCTGAAGGCCATGTTGGGAGTGGGTTCACTGGCAGTTTCCCGTCTGTACCTGCGAATAAAATCAACGTTGTGCCTCAAATCGTAATCCACAAAATCGGAGGCAAACATATGCACCCTCAGGTTTTGCATGGTACGAAAATCGATAGCCCGGTAAGTCCTCCACTGGGGAACTCCAAATATGGTAATATCGAAGGTGTCTCTGAGTTGGTTTAGCTGCCGGGTATAGTCGGGAATGATGGCTTCCCCTCCCATAAGGGTAACCAGTATATTTCTCCGGTTGTTGTCGAGCATAGGCCTGAGGGCAGTCATCCCATCTCGTCCGTAAACCAGTTCGGGGACATTATCGCGAGTCATATAACGGTCCAATGCATCCTGGTAGGCACCTGTGCGCCCTCCTCTGCGGGCAGCAACCAGGCTATCTACTACATAGACATTGGTAAGCCGTTCTCCCACATAAACACCATTGAGGTAGTATCCGTCAATTTTCGACAGATTAACACTATCACGGTAATATTGCCGGTAGTTGAGTTCATCGTTGAGAGACTTCTTGAAACCTGCAATCAGCTCCCTCACGCCGGGTTGATTACCATGTACCACGATGATATTGTCGTTTTCATGCGTGCGGGCCACATGCAATGCCATTTGTCGCATCTGTGTCTGTATGGAGGGAGTAGCCTGAAACATATTGGGAAACCTCCGAACCAACTGGGTATCCTCCCAATGCAGGGGAGATACGATGGGAATGTTCCTTACACGGGCAAACTCCGCGGCAATTTCGAGAGTAGCCGGAAAAAAAGGCCCAATGATCAGATCCATGGTTGCCATTTCGGGTTTGCGCAATACAGTGCGTGCTTTTGTGGCTGATTCGCACACATCAAATACAGACAACCTGATATCAGTACCCATCGCCCTGATGGAATCAAGGGCGATCATTATGCCGTGGTAGTAATCAAGATATGCCAGGGAGGGGTGCCGTGGGTCAGACAGGCTCAGCGTTTCATCCTCCATTTTCTCCAGGTAAAGAGGGATGAGCAGGGCAACGTTGTAATGGCTTTTCCGATCGGGCTGGGCACAATAGGGATCCAGGGTGGGTACATCCAGTTCCTGGGGTCTTTCGGTGGTGATGGGCTCGGGCAGGAATGGGGGTTGTGCAGGAACCTGATCGGTGGGGATCCGCAACACCTGCCCGGCTTTCAAACCCTCTTTCAGCTCCGGGTTGAGCCTTTCCAACTCATCGATAGACACATTAAATTCGCGGGAAATGGAAAACAAAGTCTGGCCCGGCGATACCCTGTATTCGGTAAAATTGATCTGTACCAGGGTTTGCCTGGGTATTTTCAGCAACATATTGGGTCTTAAGCCTGTGCGCGCATCGGGGTTATGCTCCAGGAGTTGCTCCATACTGATGCCATACATCCGGGAAATACCATAGAGTGTTTCTCTTCGCTTTACCTGATGGGTTTCGAAAGTAGTTTGCTCTATACTTTGGGTTTGCACTCCTGGTCGCGGCGCTGCGTGTTGTTGTACCGGGATACGGATAAGCTGATCGAAACGAAGCCCAAACTCACGAATATCGGGGTTGGCCTGCAGAATATCCTCCTGGCTTACTCCATAAGCCCTGGCTATGGAAAAGAGCGTCTGGCCTCTTTGTACAGCATGAAAAAAATACTCTTTCCCATCAACAACCTGAATGGTAGTAGAGCGATTAATAACCGGGGCAGGCTCCTGTGCAAAAGCCTGATGCTGCAGGGCAACACCCAGCAGCATCCAGCATACGATCAAACTTTTCTTCAACACTTTACCGGACTTTAGTTTACAAAATCAAAAATATGGGTTGGCTACTAAAAAGTATACCGGGCTATTCAAACACGTTGCAAGACCGGGAATATTGCCAAAGGGCTAAAAATTATTCCCATTCGATGGTTGCGGGAGGTTTCGAACTGATGTCGTAAACCACTCTGTTTACTCCCTTTACCCTGTTAATAATATCATTGGATACTTTGGCAAGAAAATCGTAAGGCAGATGCGACCAGTCGGCAGTCATACCATCGGTAGACCCAACCGCTCTGAGGCATACTGCATTTTCGTATGTGCGTTCATCACCCATCACTCCGACACTTTGCACCGGAAGCAAAATGGCTGCAGCTTGCCATACCTGGTCGTACAGGTGCCAATCTCTCAATCCTTTGATGTAAATATGATCCACTTCCTGCAAGATACGCACTTTTTCTGCGGTGATATCTCCCAGGATTCGTATTCCTAAACCAGGGCCGGGGAAGGGATGGCGGTTGAGCAGGTTGGGGTTGATACCCAGGCTTGCCCCCACACGCCGAACCTCGTCTTTAAAAAGACTTTTCAGAGGCTCAACAATTTTGAGCTTCATAAAGTCGGGCAACCCCCCTACATTGTGGTGCGATTTAATGGTGGCCGAGGGTCCGTTTACAGAAACAGACTCAATCACATCAGGATAAATGGTTCCTTGGGCAAGCCATTTTACACCACTGATCTTATGAGCTTCATCATCAAACACTTCAATAAAAGTACGGCCAATGATCTTTCTTTTCTCTTCGGGCTCACTCACACCTTTCAAGGCATCCAGGAAACGATCTCCTGCCCTGACTCCCGTAACATTCAACCCCATGTTTTCATAGGATGCCAAAACATCCTCAAACTCATTTTTGCGCAGTAGTCCGTTATCCACAAAAATACAGTGCAACTTCTTGCCAATGGCGTGATGAAGCAATACGCCGGCCACAGTAGAGTCTACTCCGCCCGAAAGTCCCAGCACCACTTTATCCTGACCCAGCTGCTCTTGCAAAGATTTTACAGTAGCACTCACAAACGACTCTGGAGTCCAGTCCTGGGGGCATTTGCATATATCCACCACAAAATTCTTGATCAGTGCCAAACCATCGGTGGAATGATACACCTCCGGATGAAACTGCAAACCATAGGTAGCTGTTTGCTGGTCTTTATACGCTGCAATTTCCACATCGTGCGAACTGGCAATGCATCTGAAACCTTTGGGAACACGGGTAATGGTATCGGCATGCGACATCCACACCTGTGAGTTATCGGTAACACCATCCAGCAAAAGCTCATGCTTTTCAACGAAAGCAAGGTTGGCCCGCCCATATTCTCGGGTTGTGGAAGCTTTTACCTCCCCACCTTTCTGCTGGGCAATATACTGAGCTCCGTAGCAAACCCCCAGCAAGGGAAGTTTTCCATAAAACATGTCCAGATCGATGGTCGGACAGTCGCGGTCGCGCACACTAAAAGGGCTGCCGGATAAAATAACTCCTTTTACACCCTCCAGTGATTGGGGAACATGATGAAAGGGATGAATCTCGCAATACACGTTCAACTCCCTTACACGCCTGGCTATCAGCTGAGTATACTGAGAACCGAAATCCAGAATAAGTATCATTTGTTGCATGCTGCAAAGATAAACATCTGCCTCATTTTAACACAAATGATTTTTTATTTGTTTGTTTATGTTATCCCAGGGCCATTAATCCTTGGTGGGGCACAAATGATCCTTAAAAGATACCGGTGTAATGGCAAATGAAACGAGCCACGACAAAAATTTTGACACACACGCGGATGATTATAATTCTCAACCTTGCAAAACATGCAGTTAGGGTATTGTTGGCGAGTTCCATCTGACCAATAAAAATCAAATTATAATCAGATGAACACAAACCATTTTTTGCCCGCTACTCATGGGCATGTGCCAGCAGAGCTGTATCTTTGTACTTACAGAAAAACAGATATGGGAACTATAGCAGAGAACTTAAAGAAAATTACCGGCCAGTTGCCTGCACACGTGCAGCTGGTGGCCGTAAGCAAAACCAAACCTGTTGAGGATATCATGGAACTCTATCATTGCGGGCAAAGGGTTTTCGGAGAAAGCAAAGCCCAGGAAATGGTTCCCAAACACCAGGAGTTGCCCCCCGACATTCAATGGCATATGATTGGCCACTTACAAACCAACAAGGTTAAATACATTGCTCCTTTTGTATCTATGATACACAGTGTGGACAGCCTTAAACTCCTGAAAACCATCGACAAGGAAGCCCGAAAAAATGACCGGATCATCGACTGTCTTTTGCAGATACATATTGCTGAGGAAGACACAAAGTTTGGGCTGGACCTTTCTGAAGCAGAGGCTTTACTCCAGGACCAGGAGTTCCGTCAGATGAAACATGTGAGGATAAGAGGATTGATGTGTATGGCAACATTTACAGATAATACCGATCAGATCCGTCGTGAATTCAGACAGTTGAGGCAAATCTTTGACACACTAAAGGCTGGTTATTTTTCCAATGATCCCCATTTCAACCACAGATCCATGGGGATGTCGGATGATTTTGCCATTGCCATTGAGGAAGGAAGCACCATGGTGCGGGTTGGAAGCAGCATCTTTGGCCACAGATAGCACCCAGCACCCGCCAGCTTCTTAGCCCATTCAGGGGTATTTGTTTGCCTCCGTCCGGCAGCAAATCATCATGTTAATTTTTTTAGTCGATATTTTTAATTTGTTAAAAAAACATTTCACTGGATTAATCATCACTTTTTATTTGTAAATTCAGGTAAAGTTTATTGGTAAAAAAAAGATGTTACAAGTTAATCTCTGAAATGTATGAATGCTCTTTGCCCTATCTCCCCCAAAAAGATACCCGGCAGCCTGAGTCGCTGGGTTGCTTTGATCACCTTGCTGATGCTTATTGGCTTTTTCCTGACCGGCTGGGTTTTGCTTCCGGCAATTCTTAGCATTGATTTTCTTTTGCGGGCATCCGACCGCTCATCTTACAGCCCGTTTGCTCAACTGGGGCGCCTGGTAATGCAACTTTACCCCCAGGGAAAAAAGCTCACCAATGCAGGCCCCAAAATTTTTGCCGCCAGGATTGGCCTGGTGTTTTCGTCGGGCATCCTGATCTTCTCTCTGGCAGGATTTACACAAACTGCCCTGATCCTGACAGTGATTCTTGCTACTTTCTCCTTCCTGGAGGCTTTCCTTGGTTTTTGTATGGCATGCCTTATCTATCCTGTGGTTTACAAACTGGTGTATCGGACAAGTTATTCGTAAAGGGAACTGAAATTTCCTTCAGGCAGGATAATACATTAAAACAACCGGGCCCGGCATTTATACTGCCGGGCCCGGTTGTTTGGTAGAATAATCTATTCAATCTCCACTTCGATCCAGCGCGATCTGTCGGGATCTGCAGGAACAATCCAGGGTCTGGGTGGGTTTTCCTGGAGCTTGCGCAGCAATACCTCCACGGCTTTCTCCAGTGAAGGATCCTTACCAGCAGCTACCAGGTGTGGCTCGTCGTATACTTCGATATCAGGATAAACACCAATGCCTTCAATGATCCACTCCCCTTCCTGGTTGTATATACCAAACCGGGGCACACCAATATAACCCCCGTCAGACAAACGTGCATTTCCTGTCATACCAACCAATCCGCCCCATGTGCGGGTTCCGATGATAGTACCCAGGTTTTTCTGGCGGAAGAAATAAGGGAAGGCATCACCGCCGGAGGAAGAATACTGGTTGATGAGCATTACCTTGGGTCCATCATGGGCAATTCCGGGTGTACGCATGGGTTCCAGCCCGTGCCTGTGCCAATGTGCGTGAGTGGTGCGGCTAAGCAATTCCACCATACGATCAGGGATAAAACCACCTCCATTGAAACGGTCATCGATGATCAATGCATCTTTATCGTGGTAAGCATACATTCCCCGGTGCAATTCGCGATTGCCATCTACCGCCGTGTTGGGTACATGAATATACCCGATGCGTCCGCCAGAGAGTTCATCAACCATCTTTCTGCGGGCTTCAACCCAATCGTGGTATTTCAGTTCGAGCTCACTGCTGATGGGGTGAATGGTATAGGTGCGGGGGTTCCGCCCGTCTGCCCTGTCGCTAACAGTAATGCGTGTGGCAATATTTACACGGTTTTCCAGGAACCGGTAGGGGTTATCTGCGGTGGTAACATTCTGGCCTTCAATGGCAATTATATAGTCACCCTGGCGCACATCCACCCCTTGCACTGCAAGAGGAGAACGGCGGCTCTCATTCCAGCTTTCACCCTGGTAGATTTTGGTAATCCGGAAACGGTTGCTCTGGGCATCGGCTTGCAAACGAGCACCCAGCAAACCTGTTTCCACACGCTCCACTCTTTCAAAATCGCCATAATCAACATAGGCATGCCCGGTATTGGTTTCGGCAATGATTTCGCCAAAAATGTAATCCAGGTCGAAGCGATGATTTACAAAGGGGAGCAATTCTGCATATTTGGCATAGAAATCATCCCAATCAACATTATGCAAATTTCCAACATAGAAGAAGTCGCGATAAATACGCCATCCATCCCTGAATATCTGCTCCCATTCTTTGCGGGGTTCAATGCGCATACTCAGATTGTCGAGGTTGAGTTTTCCTTCTCCTGCACTTTGCCCGGGTCGCAGATCGGCCACACCATAGTCGCCTCTGTGCTGATAGAGAAACTTTTTGCCATCTGCCGACACAATACCGTTGCGAACCCCTGTCATAATCACATCATTTTTCTGATCGGCTACTTTGTAAAGGTTCATACCTGCATCGTTGAAATACACCAACCCATCCTCAACAGCCTGCAAACCCCAGTAGCTGCCCGAGGGAAGCGGGAAGGCCACAATACGGCGGTCGGCATGGTTTACATCAATCACTACCCGATCTCTTTTCACAGGAGCCGTATTGCTGGCATTGCCTTCGGTGGTTTCGCGAGGTTGAAACAAACGAGGGCTTTCGTTAGTAAGGTGAAGCGCATAGATACGGGTTGCATTATTGTAGAGGTAGTTGAACTCAAAAGAGGAGAATGCCAGGTTAAAATCGCGATTGGATGTAAAGAAAAGATAATTGCCACATTGCGAAAATACGGGGTTACCATCGGAGAAGGTATGATTGGTAAGGCGATGATTCTGGCGGGTTTCTATATTGTAAACCCAAATAGAACTTTGCCCGTTGGAATTGCTGTTGGTATAAGTAATCCAGCGGGAGTCGGGAGAAAAATTGTAACTGAGGATCTCGAAGGCACCGGGCTGGTCAACGATACGGATATTGCCGGTGTTCACATCAAGAAGCTGAAGCTTCATGCTGCGGTCAAAGAAAACCAGGTACCGGCTGTCGGGCGACCATTTGGCCTGGTATTTCCACCCTTTCGAACCGGAGGTAATCTGCCGGGGCTGAGCACCTTCCTTATTTTCAAGCAGATACACTTCGTACTCGTCGGTCTGGTCGGAATAATAGGCTATCCATTTGCCATCGGGCGACCATGTGGGAAAAACAGCTCTTACACCCTGGGTGTTGGTAAGGTTATGTATGGTGCCTTCACCGGCGGGTACCGAAAAGATATCACCCCGTGCATCAAACAATACCCGATTGCCTGAGGGAGAAATCGCCATACTGTGAATATTGTCTTTTACGTTTTTAAAGTAAGGCAAGGTGTAGGGATTGTCGTAGCGGATATTCACAATTACCTGCTCTTCCTGCTCTGTTTCCAGGTTGAGTTTAAAAAGTCTTCCTCCATTTTCATACACCAGTTGTCCGTTGTTTCCACTGGGCCACATTACATCAAAACGGTCGTGAAAAGTGAGCTGCCGTGTTTCGCGGGTATTTACATCAAAGCTATGTATATTGAGCCACAGGTCGCGATCGGAGGCAAAATAGATCTTATCTCCCCACCAGGTAGGGATATGATCGGTGCCCACCCAGTCGGTAATTTGCTCTGAGGTGTTATTAATCAGATCATAGATATGTACATTTGAGGCTCTGCCCCCTTTGTATCTTTTCCAGGTACGAAATTCACGATCGATATGAACGAAAGCCATTTTGGTATCGTCGGGCGAAAGATCGGCAAAACCGCCGTAAGGTATGGGAAGTTCTTCTTCCAGTCCGCCCTCAATACTTGCAAGGAAATAGCGCCCCATCCGATCGCCGTATTCGGTTCTGTTTCCGCGAAACAGAACTTTCTTGCTGTCGGAGGTCCAGCCCAGTACCACGTTATCGAATCCACCCCGTGGAGGCATAATGCCCACATCGTTGTAAAAAGTTAGTTGGCGCGGAGTACCTCCCTGAGAAGGCATCACCCAAACCTGCCGGCTACCACTGTATTCGGCAGAAAATGCGATCCATCGACCATCGGGAGAGATTTTGGGAAACAACTCCAGCCCTTTGTGGGAGGTAAGCTGTCGGGCATCGCCTCCTGAAGCATGTACCGTCCAGATATCGCCGGCATATACAAAGACGATCTGATCGCCATTGATATCCGGAAAGCGCATCATGCGTGCATCCTCATGAGCGTTGGCCATAGCAGGCAACAACAGGGCAAGCACCAGCGTTTGCAAAAGTGTAAGCAATTTGTGCATGTGTGAAAGGATTTTAAAGGTTACAAAACGATCTATGGTTACTAAAACATTGATTTTCCCCCACGTAGACCGTTAAATTTTGATTTCCAAAAATACAAATTTCACCCGATCCCCTTGTAAAGTGCGCAATCTGAAAACCTTTTTACAAAATTTTAACGGCTGTTACCAATAAGGATAAACCCTGTAAGGATTCAACAACATCTTTGAGAGGTAATCGCAGGAATGGAAATTGGGTCCACCCTGATTCTACTCCGGTCAAAAAAGGGATCTTTTCTCGTTTTACGCATTTTTATTTGCGCGAAAAGCACTTGTTTTTTCTATTTTTCTTCCATTTCATGTTAATATTTCATTTTTATTCATTGTTGATAACTATGGTTGTTAAACGAAATTAGCGTGCTGTTTATCTTAATTGACAAAGCCTGCAGCGTTATTAACAATTGTTGATAACCGGTGTTGAAACAACGTGAACAAAAACGAGGCTAAAAACTTGATTTGCAAGCTTTTTTGATAGTATATTTGTTTCAGCAGGTGAGCGATAAAAGACCGCCCCCAAAGTAAGGAGAAGGGAGAAATCCTTAGCTGGATTTCGAACCGATCGCACAAACCTTCGGGTTTGCTTACCCAGGGAGCCAAAGTCCGGAAACTTTTACAACCGCAGTCTGAAAAGGCTGTTTTTGCGAAGGCAGATGGTCGGAAGCTTTAAGATCGCAAGCGTTCTTTAAGTGACTGAGTCGAGAGCAACCCCATACAGTGGCCCCAATCCTGTATGATGTGTTGAGGCCGACACACCTCCGGGTGTATCAGCCGGTCAGGCAAAAACACTGTTCTTTGTTTCGCCCCATCCCGAAGCCCACTTTTTCGAAGAGAAGGAAGCAAAAAGGTAAAGGCATTGCAAATAAGGAAAAAGATTATGCCAGGCTCTTACAAAACCGACACTTTGTCTGGGAAGAGATACTCCGGTATCTCCAGCAGACGGCAAAAATCTCTTGCTTTAGACGGCACGGGAGGATTGTCAGGGGCTGCGGTAAGTATTGTTGCAAAACAAAACTCCGTATGCCGGTCACAATAACAGTAGCCTGACGCGAAGGGAGATTTCGGTTTCCCAGAGTGAATGGGAATAATTCTGCAAGGAATTATTCCCATTACTGTTTTTTAGACCTGCCAATGCAGCAGTCCATACCAAAAATCAAAACTCCGGCCTCTTCCTTACCTTCGGATTTAGCAAACAAAACTGCTGAATACCTATATTGTTATCTGGAAATTTCTCTTGTTAACAATATCACTTTTCGATTTCTATGAAAGGCTTAACAATCAACTAAAAGCCGAACCCTGATATGGTTTAGCACCCAATTAACCGGAAAATGGTTTGCTTGTTGTCTTCAACAAGCTGCTCAACGAGCCTCATTTGCTCAATGGTGTTTTTATCCTCGACAACCACTTCTTTGGGAATTTTCCCGGTATAGTTTATAACCTGGTCGGCGCTCATGCTAAAGAGCTGCGCCAAAACCAATACCGTCCATTAAAATGAAAAGATATGCAGGAAATAAACGTAAAATTAAGTATATTTGTACCATGTTGGTACACATTAATTTTCAATGATATGTTAGTAATAAGCAGCCGGGAATTTAGACAGAACCAAAGGTTATACTTTGAAAAAGCGGATAAAGGAGAGCAAATTATCGTCCAAAGAGGGAAAGATAAATCTTATGCTTTAACCCCTATAAATGAGGATGATGTTTATTTTAGTGCTGAAATGGTAAAGAAAATAAAGCTCAGTGCAAAGCAAGCAAAAAACGGAGAAGTAAAAAGGATTACAAGTACTGATGAAATAAATGAGTTGCTTGGATTATGAGCTATGTTTTAGAGTTTACCAAAGTAGCTTTAGCAGACATAGAAAAGCATAAAAAAGCTGGAGATAAAGCCGTACTTAAAAAGATAGCCAAGCTCCTTAATGAAATCAAAGAAAACCCTTCTGAAGGAACTGGACGATTAGAGTTAATGAAATACGGTCTTTCCGGAAAATTCTCCAGAAGAATAAACCACAAACACCGATTGGCATATTCTATTGAAGAGGAAGTTGTAACAATACACGTTTTAAGTCTTTGGGGACATTACGGAGACAAATGACCCACAAACCCCAAACGCCCCATAGAAAAAAATCCAGCCCTCTACAAAAAACGGCCCCTGTCTTTTATTTACTTTCCTGAAAGATAGCTTTCTGCAGATTTTTTCTTCAAAAGCCTTGCCCTGCCAACGCCGACATTGAAAGTTACCTAAGCGATAAAATGATTACAAGCGTTCAAGCGGGGTAATGACCTTTTTCTGTTCACTGAACCAAGCATTACAGACACCTATTATCATTGACTTGAGCATTTGTTATGCGAGCTCAATCTAACCGATTTAATAAATAACCAATCAGACAAAGGTTTACGGAGCCTGGCTGTCCATTCCGTCGAAGTTGAGCATGTTTTGTTGCCGGTTTTGCCTGTTGGGTATACCAAAGGTGTAGCGCACATTGAACCCGAAACGCTGGTTGTCGGCATATCGGTCGCCAAAAGTACGAATGGAGCCCTGGTTAAGTTCAAATTCCGTAACCATGGTGCGCAGCACATCTCGTGCAGAGAGAGTAAGGGTGAGCCGCTTATTGAGGAAGGTGCGGTTGAGACCAAGGTTCAACTGCCCAAAAGTGTTGAGCTCAAGAAAATTCATTTGTCCACGGGTCATCATAAAACCACTCATGGTAAGACGGGTTTCCTGCCCCAGTCTCAACATGTGAAAAGTAAAAAACCTCCAGCTTCCTCTGCTGAAATTCAGAGGTTGTCCTTCATACACACCGTCATAAGTATTATGATTGTATTGTGCACCCGCGGCAAAGAAGTACCTGCCTCCCGGGGGTATGCCTACTATGCCGCGAAAATAGGTTTCGGTACTTTGCCCAAGGTTATCGAACGTTCGCATGGCGACATCGGGAAACATGGGGTCCCGATAAATTACACTGGAAAAAATATCTTTTGTATAGCTTCTGCCAATAGCAAAAATGGGCATATCATTGAGGCTGATATTGGCCTCGATGTTTTCGGCAAACTGTGGTTTCAAAGAGGGATTGCCGGTTTCGTACAAAAACTGATCTACATAATTAACGTAAGGATTGAGGCTTTGGTAACCTGGCCTTGTAATGGTGCGCCGGTAGATAAGGAAACCCATTACCTCGAATCCGGCCAACTCAACCAACGGACGGCTCAGGTACAAATAAGGGAACCAGTCTGCCCTGTCCACCACAAAACTGGTATCTGCGGGTACTCTCTGATTGCCTTCCATAAAGGTATGCTCTAACCGTACTCCCCCTTTGAGGTTTATACCCCAACCCAGGGGCCTGGAGAGCTGCGCATAAGCTGCCGAGATCCTCTCGTTATAGCTGAAAGCATTGGTGCGCAATGGGTCTGGAAAATCGCTCCCATTGAAGGTAATCTGAAAGTCGGAGCTGCTGCGGTAGTTTTGCCAGGACCCGCTCACCCCCGTTTCGAGCTTGATACGAAGAGGCAGCTGAAGCACCAGGTCGGATTGCAGCTGCACAAAATGCCTTTGCTGATCATTGTCTCCAAAGCCCAGCAAGCTCTCCATTTCTGGCACAAGAAAACCCGAACTGTAATCCTGCACATTATTGCTGTTGTTGAAAGCATAGCTAAAGCGGTTGTCCCATTCAGAGCCCAGGGTATCAAGGCGGTATTTAACTCCCAGGTCTTGTTGGATATTCAGGAAACGGTTGTCGTTCTCGATGCGGTTGAGGGTATGCGAAATGGGTTGCGGATCGAGTGCTTCAATAATATTGTTGTTGCTTATAAATGACCGTGGCAGGCTCCCGCTGATCCGGCCATCATAGCTGAAGTTGAGTGTTTCGGAGGGGTCGAAAGCAATGCCATACCCTGTAAAGGCCGTTGCTGACTGCCTTCGTGTTCGTGCCTGCTGCATCAGGAGTGTGTCTGGCCGGAGGGTGCGTGTAGAGTTGATCTGCTCAAGGCTTTCATTGCGCGACATGTTTACATTCAAATAGCTTGAGGTACGGTCCGCTCCGTTGTTGAGGCTGAAACCAGCAAACTGATTGCCATAAAAGCCCTGGTTCATACCACTGCTTACCGACCCAAAACGCCCCACGCGCACCCCTCGTTTGAGAACTATATTGATGATACCTCCTGAGCTGGAGGCTGCATAGCGCGCTGAGGGAGTACGCATCACCTCAATTCGCTGCACACTGCCAGGCGGAAGGCTGCGCAATACCGTAGAAATATCCTGATTGCTCATCTTTTGTTCTCTTCCATTGATAAGGATGGTAGCGGGAGTGGCGCTACTGAGGTAAATACCCCCATCCTGATCAACAAACAAACCCGGTGTACTCTCCAGTATCTCAAGGGTATTGGTGCTCAGGGCTGCCAGAGGCTCAGGATCGATAATCATTTTATCATCTTCCTGGCGAATCAGGGGGCGGCGTGCAGAAACAGTGACCTCGCCCAGGTTGATGGCATCGGGTTGCAATACAATTTCAAACCTCTGGCTTCCATTTCGAACGTTGATCCCTTTCTCCTGGGGCTCAAAACCAACAAAGCTTACCCGCAAATGATACAAGCCATGGCGGAGAGATGAAAACTCTGCCCTCCCCTCTCCATCGGTAATGGCAAAAAAACGAGTAGAATCAGGCAATGCCCAAAGCTGAACAGTGGCACCAGCCAGTGTTGTGCGGCCCGGATCGCGTACTATTACCTGGAGATTTTGTGATATACTTTGAAAACTACCGAGAAAAAACAGCAGCAAAAATATTCTTAAACTCAAATTGATACCTTTCATGAAGTCAGCAGGATGAAAAAAAGGTGGAAGACTTAAACGAACAATAAACGTAAAGCTCAACCTAATAGTTTTTCGTTTCCATCAAAAGCTTTAGAATTTTTAACGTGTTTCGATCTTTGGCTCCCAAATGAGCAGGTGTGCATTGGGGAAAAACTTATAACTTCGTTGACCTAAAGTGGAACCTAAAAGCAATCATACCTATGACCACCCGAGAGAAACTAGCAGCCCTTCGCGGGTTGATGACAGAAAAAGGCTTTGCAGCTTACATCATCCCTCCCACCGATCCTCATCAAAGTGAATATATTCCTGACCACTGGAAAACCCGCGAATGGTTTTCGGGCTTTACCGGCTCGGCAGGCACTGTGGTTGTAACCCACGATTTTGCCGGGCTATGGACCGACTCGCGCTATTTCATACAGGCGGAAAACGAACTCAATGGCAGTGGCATCGAGCTTGTTAAACTCAAAATACCTCACACGCCCGAATACATCGACTGGCTTGCCAACCACCTGAAGGATGGTGATTTGCTGGGCATCGATGGCAAGGTTTTTTCGCAGGGCCTGGTAAACCTTCTGAAAGAAAAGCTTACACGAAAAGGCATACGGATCAATTGTGCTTATGATCTTCCGGGCATGATCTGGCAGGACCGGCCCCAGATCAGCATCAAACCCGTTTTCGAACATGATGTAAAGTATGCAGGAAAGTCGAGACAGGACAAAATTGCACTGGTCCGGGGCGAGATGGAAAAATCCGGTGCAGACTACCATTTGATAACTCCTCTGGATGAACTGGCCTGGTTGCTCAATCTCAGAGGCAGCGATGTGGACTACAACCCGGTTTTTATAGGATATGCAGTGCTTTCGCACTCAGAAACCCTGCTTTTTACCGATGGCCGCAAATTATCGGCTGATCTTTCGCACAAGCTACAGTCAGAAGGCATTCAATTGAAAGATTACCATGAAATTGCCAGCTACCTTACTACCCTTCCTCAAGATAGCAGCATATTACTGAGTTCTCCCAAAGTATCTCACCATATTTATCTGGCCATTCCTCCGCATTGCCGCAAGATTGATTCTGTAGGTATTCCAACCTTATTGAAATCCTGCAAGGATGAGCACGAGATTCGCAATATACAGAATGCGCTTATTAAAGATGGGGTTGCCCTTGTAAGGTTTTTCCGCTGGCTGGAGGAGAACCTGGGCCGCATGGAAATATCCGAATACAGTCTCGACGAAAAGCTTACTTCTTTTCGCGACGAGCAGCAGGGCTATATAGGCAACAGCTTTGGCACCATTGCCGGCTACAAAGACCACGGCGCCATCATTCACTACAGTGCTACCCCTGAAACGGCCTACACGCTGGGAAAAGAAGGGCTGCTTCTGCTCGATTCGGGCGGACAATATGTGGATGGCACCACCGATATTACGCGAACCATCTGCCTGGGCAAACCCACCAAGGAAGAAATTTTTGATTACACCCTTGTTCTCAAGGGTCTTATACAGCTCTCACTGGCTATCTTTCCTGAGGGTACCCGCGGCTATCACCTGGATGTACTGGCCCGTTCGCCTTTGTGGAACAAAGGGCGCAATTATGGTCATGGCACAGGCCATGGTGTGGGGTATTTCCTCAATGTGCATGAAGGCCCCCAGGGCATTACCCCCAATGCAGCCGTATCGCAACCCTTACAGCCCGGCATGGTACAATCCAACGAACCCGGTTTTTACAGGGAAGGCAAATATGGCATCCGACTGGAAAACCTGATCATGGTGGCTCCACATTCGGAAACTGAGTATGGCAGATTTCTGCAGTTCGAAACCCTGACCCTTTTCCCCTTCGAGATGCAACTCATTGACCCCGATATGCTCACCGACGATGAGAAAGGATGGCTCAACCGCTATCACCGGAAAGTCTTTGAGAGGCTTTCGCCAAGACTGAGCAAGGAAGACAATCAGTGGTTGCTCGAAAAGATAAAGGAGGTAAAGTAAAAAAAAGTGGACGGATGGACCGGGCAGCACTAACGAATTAGAGTGTTGGCAATATTAAATACTGCTACCCGGTACATCTCACCCTTTATTTCTGAGGGGTTGAGAAATACAGCCAGGATAAGTGCATTGGTAAAATCGAAAATATACCTGTATTTGTTGCCGGCCTCGCTCTCCACATCCATGTAATACATTCCAGGTTCTTCTCCCGCTTCTCCGTAAAGGGTATAGGTCGACACCTGAAAAGGCGTTATGTGAACAAAGGAATCGCTAGAAAACCTATCGTCTGCAACAAACACTGTTGCCATATAATCCGTTTCAGTGCAGTCGGAGTATTGATCCGTTTTTGCGTTGAACCTGCATTCGTATCTTTCGGTGGAGAGGAAAATAACCTGGTCTTGCCCAAAAGTGATCAGGGAGCAAAAAAGTAAAAAAGAGAATAGTCCCATTGTCTGTACTAACCGAAAAAAGCCTGAATCAATCAGACCGTATCGATTGTTTTGTTCTTGCAATGAGCCTACCTTCATAAATTCATTCTTTTGCAGGCCTGCAGTGTTTGTTAGAGTAGTTAATCGCTTCATCTGGATGTGTATTTGTTTTGTTCAAAAAAGAAGTCTTATAGGCGGCAAACCGATTAGAACTCTAACACGGGCTTCCAACGCAACCCAAAAAGACCGACCAAAGATAGAAATTTTACGATCTGATATGCCACATGATAAAAAATCGTGTGGTTTTCTTTTTTAAAACAGGAACCTGATTCGGCAACCTTCAATTTCTCACATTGCTACATTTTTTTCACACAATTATCCAATCATCATTTTCCAGATTCTCCATACACCCCTGTTAATCTGAATGTTACAAAATACACTTTTTTCATGGCATCTCTGTTGCAATACTTTGAGCATACTCAATCCTAAAAAAGAGATGTATGAAAAAGATTAAAATAGCGTTGTTATTTTTTCTGGGTATTATTCTGTTTGTACCTGCAACATTTGCGCAAGGTCTAAGTATAGACAGCCCCAATTACCGGACAGCAATCGGGCTGCGAGGTGGAGAATTGGGCGGATTTACATTCAAACACTTTACCCAATCCGATGGTGCATTTGAGGTAATTGTAGGATTAGGTTACCGCAACCCACACATTTTTTCGGTAACCTTGTTGTATGAAAAACACACTCCCGCATTCAATGTCAGCGGCATGCGCTGGTATTATGGAGGAGGAGGTCATGCAACGGTGATTGGCGACCGATCAGGCTACTACCGTCATCCTTGGGGTCGACCCCGCTATTATTATGAAGCGGGAGCTGTGGGACTTGGGATTGATGGAATACTGGGCCTGGAATACAAAATCCCTCCCATACCCTTTGCGATCAGCTTTGACCTGAAGCCCTACATCGAGGTTACCTCTGCAGGAGGAGCCTTCTGGTCGCTCGACCCAGCCTTGGGCATCAAACTCACTTTCTAGCAATCTTTTAGAATAAATCAGCATACAGGGCCCCATCTTTCAGCAAAAAACAACCCCCTGTATACCTCAGGGCCTCTGTCTCAGAGGCCCTTTTCTTTATTCTGCAAATTATCATAGATTTTAACGATGAAACCCACATGAGCAATGCCCGACCACAGACCACAATTTATAAAGTGCATGCGGGATCCATTCAACAACTTAAATCAAATACATTCGAATGAAACTTGCATGAGCACTGCGGCTCACAAAAAAAGATGAACCGGAGCTCGACGCAGTCAAAATAGACATGCAAGTTCCCCCGCACAGGCGGGGCAGGCATACGGCCAATGAAATTAAATAAAATATTTTCTGATGAAACAGTATACATTCTTTTGGGAAGATGGCACAAGAGAGGTGCTCTGCGGAACGGATGTTCTCTCCGCTCTCACCCAGGCAGGATATACGGCTAAAAGCCTTCCCAGGCTTTCCTTCTACCTTCCTGACGATAACCACGACTTTCAATGGGATCAGGAAAACAAACGGTGGAGTTATAACCCTGACTCAAAATGATCATGGTTTCCCCCTCCCATGCCCATAAGAACAGTTAGCGTACTTTGTCTTTTAAACTATTGAAATTCATATTTCTAGCTGCTTTTTTGAACTAAACCAGCTTCGGAGCGTTAGTTTTATGGCATTTTATTACAAACTACTTACAGATACTATGAAAAATCCAGCAAAAGAACCCTCCAATCCCCTTTGGTACAAAGATGCAATTATTTATCAGTTACATGTAAGATCTTTTTACGACAGCAACGGTGATGGCATTGGCGACTTTCGCGGATTGATTGAAAAACTGGATTATATACAAAACCTGGGAGTGAACACCCTGTGGTTATTACCCTTTTACCCTTCTCCATTGCGCGACGGAGGTTACGACATAGCCGATTTTCAGGACATCCATCCGGATTATGGCACTCTGGCCGATTTCAAACGATTTGTAAAGGAAGCCCATAAAAGAGGATTGCGCATAATTACTGAATTGGTCATCAATCATACCTCGAGCGAGCACAAATGGTTTCAGAGGGCGCGCAAGGCAAAGCCTGGCAGCAATCATCGTGATTTTTATGTCTGGAGCCCTACCCAGGAAAAATACAAGGATGCACGAATCATTTTCCAGGATTTTGAAGTGTCAAACTGGACTTATGATCATGAAGCGGGAGCCTATTACTGGCACCGATTCTACTCTCATCAACCCGACTTGAATTTCGAAAACCCCAATGTACAAAAAGAGATTTTCAAGATACTCGATTTCTGGTTTGAGATCGGAGTGGATGGTTTCCGTCTGGATGCCATCCCTTACCTGTTTGAGGAGGAAGGTACCAACTGCGAAAATCTGCCGCAAACCCATGCCTACCTGAAGTCGTTGCGCAAATATGTAGACGAACGTTACCAGGACAAACTCCTGCTGGCCGAGGCCAATCAATGGCCCAATGATTCCAGGGAGTATTTTGGAGAGGGAGATGAATGCCACATGGCCTTTCATTTTCCGCTTATGCCACGTTTGTATATGGCTTTGCGAATGGAGGATCGTTTTCCCGTTGTAGACATCATGGAGCAAACCCCGTCAATCCCCGACAATTGCCAATGGGCCATATTCTTGCGCAACCACGATGAGCTAACCCTTGAAATGGTATCAGATGAAGAGCGCGATTACATGTATAAAACATTTGCCAAGGATCCCCGCAAAAGAATAAATGTTGGCATACGTCGCAGGTTATTCCCTTTGTTTGGTGGCGACACACGCAGCATTGAGCTACTCAACTTCCTGCTTTTCTCTATGCCCGGAACACCTATTGTGTATTATGGCGATGAGATTGGAATGGGCGATAATTATTACCTTGGCGACCGCGATGGGGTCAGAACCCCCATGCAATGGTCGCCCGACAAAAATGCAGGATTTTCCAGGGCCGATCCGCAAAAACTCTTTCTCCCCGTTATCATCGACCACAACTATCACTACACAACGGTAAATGTTGAAAATATGGAGCGCAATCCATCTTCATTCTTATGGTGGAAGCGTAGAGTAATTGCCAAACGAAAAAAATACAAAGCATTTGGGCGTGGGTCCATCCGTTTTATCAACACAAGCAATCCGCATATACTGGCCTTTGTGCGCGAATTTGAGGAAGAAAGCCTTCTGGTTGTTGTAAATCTCTCCAGGTATTCTCAGCATGCGGAGCTTGATCTGCGCGATTTTGCAGGAGCTATTCCGGTGGAGGTGTTCAGTCGTAATGAGTTTCCCATGATCACCGATACCCCCTGGTCCTTTTCCATGCAGTTCAAAAACTACTTCTGGTTCGAATTGCAAAAACAGGAGAGAACCCGGTTAGACCTCCCACCTCATGTGCAAAACATGGCAGTCGATCTTCAGCAATGGAACACCATGGATAGGGAGTTGCAGAATACCCTGAAATTGCATATCCGGCAGTTTATACTGGGAAGCAGTTGGTTCAGGGGCGACATCAAAAAACTGCGCGATATCAACCTGATTGATGTATTCCCGGTAAAGACCGGAAAAAGGAACTCCTGGGTATTTATGGTTCAGATGGATCTGATTGATAATGACAAGGACATTTTCCTGATGCCCTTGTCTGTTGCCACCAATAATCATATGGAAGAGATGCGCAGCCGGCATCCGGAAGCAATCGTTTGCTCATTGGAGTTCAATGGCGAAGATGCCATACTTTATGATGGCGTTTACAATGAGCTGATGATCAACGGACTCTTTCAACTCATGCAGAAAAAGGGGCGTATCAGAGGTATGTCTGGAGACATGGAGGGCTCCTCGGGAAGCAGGCTCCGCCGTGTCGACCCAAATGCCTTACCTTTCAAACCACACGTAGTTGCCTTTAGGCCCACCAATACCTCTCTGACCTTGGGCGACGCATTCTTTTTCAGGATCTTTCGTAATCTGCAGGAAGGCGAAAACCCTGATGCAGAGATACTGAAAAACCTGTCGCGCCATACTTCATTTTCCAATATCCCCTTTTATGCCGGACGTATCGATTATATAAGAGAGGGCAGCGAAACCACTACCCTTGCCGTTCTGGCAGATCTGATCCCCAATGTTGGGAGTGCCTGGGATATGACCCAGACAGCGCTTGACAGTTTCTTTGACAAAGTTCTCAGCGAGAAGTCCGATCATACTGCGAGTTTTACCAACGGGGAATTGGAGGAGCTGATGGATCCCTTCTTCCTGGAAATGGCAGAATTGCTGGGCCAACGCACCGCCCAGTTGCATCAGAGCCTGGCTTCTGTAAATCAGGTTAAGGGGTTGGCTCCCGAACCCTTTTCTTTGTTGTATCAAAAATCGCTTTACCAGGCCCTGCGTACCCATGTAAAAAGAACTTTTGCCGGTTTACAAAAACAACTCGAAGCCCTTGAACCCGAAACCCGCCAGCAGATTCAGGAAGTTATTGCCAATCAGGATGAATACCTGGAGCACATCCGCGATATACTTGAAAAAGCAAAGATTGACACCTGGAAAATACGCATCCATGGAAATTTCAAGCTCGATAAACTTCTTTTCACTGGCAAGGACTTCATATTTACCGATTTTGAAGGTGAATCGGAACTTGCCCTGAGTGTTCGCAAACTCAAGCATTGCCCGCTGAAGGATGTAGCTTCCATGCTCGGATCACTTCATTATGCCGTTTTCAAAGGGTATCAGCGCCGTAAAGAATTCATTCCTGTAAACGACAATTACCTCAGACCCCTTATGGACAGCTGGTACGATAAGGTTTCTGAAAGCTTCCTGAAAGGGTACAAAAATCAGGCATTCGAGGCCGGGTTGCTCCCGGCCAGTAACATGCAGATAAACGAACTGCTCAATATATTCATCTTTGAAAAAGCGGTGAAAGAACTTCAGCGGTTTATTGCAATTCAACCCGAAGCTCTGGAGGTACCCCTCAAGGCCCTTAAAAAAATCAGGGCAATCATTTAATTTGTCATTGCTTCTGTCAATTGGCATTTTCAGCTTGCTCTGCAACATGACTTATTAACACCGAAAAAGGTTACCCTGCTCATTGGACAGGGAGCAATTGACACACCGTATAAGAGAAACTTTTCGTTTCACACAACTCAAAAAAACGTTATGGCACAAGATGCTTCACATCAATCAAATACAAATAAAATTCAAGCGATAATCTTTGATCTGGACGGTGTACTAACACAAACCCGAAAAACCCATAAAAAAGCCTGGAAAGAGATGTTTGATAGCTTTTTTAAGAAACATCATCCCGATCAGAGCTCCATGGCCGAGGACGATTACCAGGAGTATATTGATGGCAAGCCCAGGTACCAGGGAGTAAAAAGTTTTCTGATGGCGCGAAAGATTGAACTTCCGTTTGGTTTTCCGGAAGATAAACCAGGGTTTGATACGGTTTGTGCGCTGGGCAATATAAAGAACAAACTCTTTAATGAAATACTCGAGGAGGAAGGGGTGGAGATTTATGAAGATGCTCTTGAAAAACTAAAAGATTGGAGGAAACAGGGCATAAAAACCGCCATTGTATCATCCAGCAAAAACTGCAAAAAGATTGTCGAAGTGGCCGGGATTGAAGACCTTTTTGACACCCGTGTGGATGGGCTTGTATTGGAAGAGATCGGATTAAAGGGAAAACCTGATCCTGATATTTTCACTGAAGCTGCCCGCCGCCTGGACGCCCGGCCCGAAAACTCTATTGTCTTTGAAGACGCCACCTCAGGGGTAAAAGCAGCACAAAGAGGTTATTTTGGATTGGTGGTAGGAGTAAGCCGGTTCGACAACAAAGATGCCCTTAAGGAAAATGGCGCTGATATTACCATTGACAATTTCAATGAATTGGACCTGAATGATGCGGAACTTGTGGAAGAGTTTTTCTCGCGCCAGGGCAAGTCTATCTTTCCTGACAATGAAGAAATCTTTGCAACCCTGAAAAAGAAAAAACCCGCCATATTCCTGGATTACGACGGCACCCTCACTCCTATTGTGCAACGACCCGAAGATGCTGTTATTTCTGATGAGATGAAAGAAACCCTGAGGAAGCTTGCAAAGATTTTCACCGTTGCCATCGTTACCGGTCGCGACAAAGAAGATGTGGAAAACCTGGTGGGGCTTGATGAACTGATTTATGCAGGCAGTCATGGCTATATCATCTCAGGCCCCGGGGGGCTTTCCATGGAACATCCGGATTCGAAAAAAATCATTCCCAAACTGGATAAAATTGAAAAAGAAGTGGAAGATGCCCTTAAGGATAAAACGGAAGGGACACTGGTTGACCGGAAACGCTATGCCATTGGCATACATTACCGCAACGCAAGGCCTGAAGATGAAAAAGTAGTTTACACCCTGGTGGATGAAATGCTCGAAAAACATCCCGGACACAAAAAAGGCAAAGGGAAAAAAATTTTAGAAATCAAACCAGACATTGACTGGCACAAGGGAAAAGCGGTAGGCTGGATCATGGATGCCCTTGCATTATCCGGTAAAGATGATAGTATCCCTATGTTTATCGGCGATGACATTACCGATGAAGATGCCTTTGAAGAATTGAAAGACAAGGGCATTGGGGTGCTTGTAGGAGGACACGGGCAAAAAACAGCAGCTGAGTATGCGCTTAAGAATGTATTCCAGGTGAGGGAGTTTTTCAAAAGGCTGATCTCATTGTACAAGTAATTTGCGATGGATTGTTGATGACTTTGATGATAGTGATGGGCACTGATTTGGTTTTCAACGCCCCATGAGATCCTGATAAAAACAAGAACCATGATGAATAACTGGACTATTACCTATAAAGATTTTGACCCCAAAGAACATCCGCTTCAGGAAGCATTATGTACGCTTGGGAATGGCTATTTTGCCTCCCGTGGTGCTCTTGAAATGGAGAGGAATAAATTCAGGAAAAATGGCTCAGGGAAAGAGTGGAACTATCCGGGCACTTATCTTGCCTGTGGTTTCAACCGCATGAAATCTAAAGTAAAGGATAAAGAAACAGAAAACGAAGATCTTGTAAACTGGCCCAACTGGCTGTTTCTTACCTTTAAGATCGGTAATGGCGATTGGTTTGATTTGGATGAACTGGAGATCCTGAGTTACCGGACCGATCTGAGGCTTAAGGAGGGGATTCTGGAGCGCAGCATGAAGTTTCGCGATAAGGAAGGCAGAGAAACATCATTATACAGTCGCCGTTTGGTTAGCATGGATAACCCTCATGCTGCAGCCATTCAGTGGGAATTGAAACCTGAAAACTGGGATGGCGAAATCACGATCCGTTCAGGTATTGACGGGGATATCATCAACAACAATGTGGCGCGCTACAGCGAACTCAACCAGGACCATATTGAAGTGCTTGGCACAGGACATTTTAATGACAACAGCATTTATCTGAAGAGCCATTCCAAACAATCGAACATACTGGTTGCGCAGGCTGCACGAATCAACATTTTTAAAGAAGAAAAATTTCAGAGCATCCGTCAATCCCCCGTGAAAGAAGAAAACTTTGTGGCCGGAGACTTTACTGTTTCCTGTCAGCAGAATCAGACCATTACCATTGAAAAAATCGCTACTTTTTACACTTCGAGGGACATGGCTATTGCCGATCCGCTCACTGAAGCCTGCACGCTCATTGACCGGGTGAAAGGATTTGCGCAACTGGAGGAAAGGCATAAAACATCATGGGATCAATTGTGGCAGTTTAACGACATTGAACTGCAAACCAGCGATAGCCTTGACCAGCTGGTTACACGGCTGCACATTTTTCATCTCTATCAAACGGTTTCTTACAACAGCATAGACTACGATATTGGCATTCCGGCCAGAGGCTGGCATGGCGAAGCATACCGTGGGCATATTTTCTGGGATGAGCTATACATTCAGCCTTTTATTGATCTGCACCATCCTCAGCTTTCACGATCGTTGCTGATGTATCGTTACCGAAGGCTTTCCGAGGCTCGTTTTGCGGCAAAGGAAGCTGGTTTTCGCGGTGCGATGTTTCCATGGCAAAGCGGGAGCAATGGTCGGGAGGAAACCCAGAAAATGCACCTGAACCCCAACTCGGGCCGGTGGCTTCCCGATGTATCGCACCTGCAGTACCATATCAACGCCGCCATACCTTACAACGTTTGGCACTACTACCAGTGCACGGGCGATACCGATTTTCTGCTTTCGCATGGTGCTGAGATCATTCTCTCTACCGCCCTGTTCTGGTCAGAGTTGGCTCATTACAACCCAGAGACCAGCCGCTACGAGATACACAAGGTGATGGGGCCCGATGAATACCACACCCACTACCCTGATGCTAAGGAAGATGACCCCGGGCTTAACAACAATGCCTACACCAACATTATGGCAGTTTGGGTTATTCAGCACGCTCTTGAGCTACTTGATCTGCTGGACAAAAAATGCTGCAGAAACCTGGAGCAGACGGTGGGATATACCCCAAAAGACATTACCCGATGGAAAGCCATCGTAAAAAAAATGTTTGTACCCTTCCAGGATACAATCATTTTGCAGTTTGAAGGATATGAAAAACTAAAGGAGCTGGATTGGGATCATTATCATGAGAAGCATGGTCATTCGCTGCGCCTCGACCGTATCCTTGAGGCCGAAGGCGATTCGTGCAACCATTACAAAGCCAGTAAACAGGCCGATGTGCTGATGCTTTTCTATTTGTTTTCCGCAGAAGAATTATCTGCAATTTTCAAAAAACTGGGTTATGATTTCAAGCCAGATCACATACCTCAAAACATTGAATACTATCGTAAGCGCACTGCTCACGGATCTACCCTGAGCCAGGTAATCCATGCATGGGTCTATGCCCGCTCCCACCGCGGTGAGTCGTGGAACCGCTTCCGCAAAGCCCTGATGAGCGACTTTAAAGATGTGCAGGGAGGCACCACCCGTGAGGGCATCCATCTGGGTGCTATGGCCGGCACCCTAGACATACTGCAGCGCTGCTATACCGGCCTGGAGATACGTGATGATGTACTGTGGTTGAACCCAAAACTCCCGGAAGATATAAAACAACTGCGGTTCCCTATTAGGTACCGCGGCCACTGGATCCACATTGGCATAACCCCTCAAAAGCTTATCATCCGTTTCGATAAAGGATGGAAACACCCTGTAACCATTGGTGTAAAGGGAAAAACCCACCGCTTCGAAACCAAAGAAACCAAAGAATTTTTACTTTAAAGAACAGGAGAACCAGAGGATGAGATTATTGATTGTTTCCAACCGATTGCCCGTTTCGGTACAAAAAAAGAACGGAAAATTTATATTCGAGAAAAGTGCCGGCGGCCTGGTATCCGGGCTGAGCGATTTTTTGGCAGGACTCGGAAAATCGGAAAGCGATATCGACGACTACATCTGGATGGGATGGCCCGGTATGACCATCGAAAAGGAAGATGAAGAAGATATCAGAAACACGGTACAAAAAGAACATAATGCTTCGCCGGTGTTTCTTTCACAGAAGCTTATGGATAAGGTATACCTGGGCTTCTGCAACAAAACCATCTGGCCCCTTTTCCACTATTTCCCTAATTATGCCAGTTTTGACAGCGAATTCTGGGATGAGTACAAGAAGGTAAACGAGATTTTCCGTGATGAGGTACTGAAGTTGCTACAGCCCGACGACATCATATGGGTGCACGACTACCACCTGATGCTGTTGCCAGCCATGCTGCGCGAGCATGCAAACAATCCAATCGGGTTTTTCCTGCACATCCCCTGGCCATCGTATGAGATGTACCGTATGTTTCCGCGCGAAAGCCGCAATGCCCTGCTGGAAGGGCTGTTGGGCTCCGATCTTGTCGGATTTCATACCCACGACTATACGCAGTATTTTTTGCGTTCGGTGCTGCGCATACTGGGCAAAGACAATCATATGGGAACCATCGACCTGCCCGACCGCATGGTGAAAGTGGCCACTTTTCCCATGGGTATTGAATACAATAAATTCCAGGAGATGGATGTTTCGCCTTTTCCCGATAAAAAACCCGGACCCGACCAGCCGAAGATTGTACTGTCGGTAGACCGGCTCGACTATTCCAAAGGAATCATAAACCGTTTGCTTGGGTTCGAGCTGTTTTTGCGCAACAATCCGCAATGGCACGGCAAAGTGTTTCTCAATATGATTGTAGTACCCTCGCGCACGGCCGTTACCTCTTACCAGAAGATCAAACGGCGGCTCGATGAATTGGTGGGCAACATAAACGGCAACTATGGCAAGGTAAACTGGACACCTATCATTTACCAGTACACCTCTCTTTCGCACAAGGAGTTGATTGCCCAGTACCGCATGAGTGCCGTATCGCTCATCACCCCCCTGCGCGATGGCATGAATCTGGTGGCCAAGGAATATATCGCATCTCTGCGCGACCAGAAAGGAGTACTCATTCTGAGCGAGTTTACAGGTGCTGCCAAAGAGCTAGGTGAAACCATCATCATCAACCCCAACAATATTGACGAAATCGCCGAAGGGATTGCAGAGGCACTTGCCATACCTGATGAAGAGCAGATCCGTCGCAACAGAATAATGCAGAAGCGGCTTAAACGCTACAATGTAACCCGCTGGGCCAACGATTATGTAGACACGCTATTGGATATCAGCAGGGTGTCAGGTTTCACATCTCGAACCAAACTCCTTAAACCTACCCACCAGGAGGAGATCATACAGAACTTCCAACAGGCAAAAAACAGAATCATCATTGTAAACTATGATGGCACTCTTGTACCCTTTGCACCTCGCAGTGATGATGCCCGTCCGGGGTCTGACCTGCTGAAGCTGCTGGCACAGCTTAACCAGGAACCTCACACCGATATTGTAATCATCAGCGGACGTGGCAAAGAAGATCTTGAAGAGTGGCTGGGCGATACCCCTGTAAACCTTACCGCTGAGCATGGCACCTGGATCCGGGAGGCAGGTGATCGGGAATGGAAGCTGTTTAAACCCCTCTCTAACGAATGGAAAGG
The DNA here is from genome assembly GCA_046291875.1 of Bacteroidales bacterium. Classification (GTDB taxonomy): domain Bacteria; phylum Bacteroidota; class Bacteroidia; order Bacteroidales; family UBA7960; genus SKVR01. Next base: position 102,471 of record JBKBSF010000002.1, read on the forward strand.
AGAAATTCTGCCCATCCTGGAAATGTACACCGACCGTTTGCCCGGCTCTTTTATTGTAGAACGCGACTATTCCCTCTCATGGCACTATCATAAAGCGGATATTGAGCAGGCATCATTTCTTTCCCGTGAGGTTAATGATCATTTGCTTTCCATCATCACCAACATGGGGATTCAGGTGCTTCAGGGCAATAAGATTATAGAGGTGTGCAACTCTGGTATCAACAAGGGCGAACTTGCCATGCACTGGGTTTCGCGCAAAGATTATGATTTTGTGCTGGCCATGGGCTCGGGCTGGTCCGACGAAATGCTGTTTTATCCCTTACCGCCCCATGCCTGGACCATCAAAGTAGGGATGTTGAAAACCGCAGCACGGCATGTCATTAAAAAACAAACCATAGCATTGGATTTACTGAATGCCCTCAACTCTGCGACAAACACGGCAGGAAATTAGCCTGACGGGATATTTCGTTTATCCTCCATCACCACCCTGGTTCTGGGCAGGCATTGCGGATATTCTTTCTGTATAAATTCGATGAGTTTCTCGCGTACAAACACACGCAAATCCCAGGCCTGTGGACTGGTGGCGGCACTCATCAGGGCCCGGATTTCCAGGGTATGTTCTTTGGCATCGGTAACCTGCAGCACGTTTACCTTGCCATCCCACAGTGGATTTGTTTCCAGCAGGCGGGTGAGCTCCTTGCGCAGGGGTTCAAAGGGGATGGTGTAGTCGGTATAGATAAATACGGTACCCAGAATATCTGCAGAGGTTCGTGTCCAGTTCTGGAAAGGGCGTTCCAGAAAGTAAGTGGAGGGTACCACCAGCCGGCGCTTGTCCCAGATACGTACCACCACATAGGTAAGATTAATCTCCTCAATCCATCCCCATTCATTTTCCACAATCACCACATCGTCGAGCCGGATGGGCTGGGTAATGGCAATCTGCAGGCCGGCAAGCAGTGTTCCCAAAGCCTTTTGAGCTGCCAGACCCAAAATAAGCCCGGCAATACCGGCAGAGGCAAACAGACTAACTCCAATATTGCGCATCCCATCGAAAAGCATCAGGGTAACAGCAACTGAAATTACAATCACAACGAAAACAAGGATCTTTTCCAGAATATTAAACTGGGTATACACCTTTCTGCTTTTCAGATTGTCGGCTACGGAAATATCAAAATTCTTCAGCAACTGATTTTTGGCAATACGGATAGCGGCAATAACAGCCCAGGCAATACTTACCACAAAGAGAACCTCTCCGGTCTTTGCCATAGTATGTGCTGTATCATCGGCAAGGGTAAACCACTGGTGAATGCCCAGTCGTAAAAACTGAGAAAGCAACAAAACAAATACAGGTATTACAAATCTTTTTACATTTTGCATGATATAATGTTTTGAGATGGAGAAGGTTTAAAAAAACAAACCCAGCCGGAAACACCGGCCAGGCAGCACTTTCATGTGTGTTCATGAATAAGTCTTACTTCTTTCGCAGTTCCATTACCTGCACATTTCCCTGGCTGTCGGTTGAGAACCAGCGCATTTTACTTCTTCCAGAATCTACAATGATCCACACTTTGGGAAATTCTGCTCCTTCGCTGCGAATGCTCACGGTGTTGGCGGTATTGTCCCAGCGAAATTCGGTGGAAGCGGCATCTCCCCCATGTGCAATAGCAGTGGTGAATGCCTGCGACCCTCTGCCTCCGCTACGGAAAGTAATGGAACCTGCATTTTCGATGGAAGAACTACTTCCTGCGGCGGTTCTGGATTCAAATTTTTCTATGGCCCATTCGCCACTCAATCTGGACGACAGGCGGCTTTGTGCTGTGCACGATGCCAAAAGCAGTGCCAAAGCAGCAATGAAGAAATAGGTTGTTCTTTTCATTTTTTCAGGATTTGATTTTCCGTTTCTGTTTTATCTTCTAAGGGTAAACATCTGCAGAAATTCTGCAAAATAAATGTACAAAGTAAATTTGCAAATTCAATGATTTTCCCTTAATAAATTAACGGTTGGACGAATGATTTGTTCAACCTTGCTCAGACTATAACACCGGACCACTCATCAGGTCTAAGAGTCATCCAACAATATTATGATTACCTTTGCCAACGGAAAAAAAGACCAATCGTATGACAGCAATTCAAAAGATCGGGGTACTTACCTCCGGAGGCGATTCGCCAGGCATGAACGCCGCCATTCGCGCGGTAGTAAAGGCCGCCCTGCATTTCAAAATCGAAACCATTGGCATCCAGAAGGGGTACCATGGCATGATCAACGACCTTATGACCCCCCTTGATGCTAAGGCCGTAAACAACATTATTCATCTTGGCGGCACCATACTGAAAAGTGCCAGAAGTGCCGAATTCAGAACCAAAGAAGGCCGTGCCCAGGGGGTAGCCAACCTGAAAAAGCACCACATTGATGCACTGGTTGTGATTGGTGGCGACGGTACCTTTACAGGAGCCAGCCTCATTGAAGAAGAACATCAGTTTCCGGTTATCGGACTGCCCGGCACCATCGACAATGATCTGTATGGCACAGATTACACCATTGGCTACGACACGGCAGTAAATACTGTAGTGGAAGCGGTTGACCGCATACGCGACACGGCCCACTCGCACGACAGGGTTTTTATTGTGGAGGTTATGGGCCGCGATGCCGGGTTCATTGCCCTGCGCAGTGGCATGGCCAGTGGTGCAGAAAAGATCCTGATCCCGGAAACCAAGACTTATGTAAACGAGCTGATCGATGCGTTGAAAACAGGATTCAATGACGAGGACAACTCAGCCATTGTAATTGTGGCGGAAGGATCTGATTTTGGGGGTGCCATGGAGGTAAAGAAAATCGTAAACGAACATTTCCCGGATTACGACACCCGTGTTTCCATCCTGGGGCATATTCAACGAGGAGGTTCGCCTTCTGCTTTCGACAGGATTCTGGCAAGCGGAATGGGTTACCAAGCGGTCAAAGGCCTTACTGAAGGCAAGCATGGTGTGATGGTAGGTTCAGTAAATCGGAAAATTGTATTTACCCCCTTCAGAAAATCCATCAAGCACCATAAGTCTTTCAACATTGAATTGAAAAACATTGCCGAAATCTTATCGGCTTAATAAAAACTATTTACCTCAACTACATGGTAAAGGATGGGCTTGCCCAAAGATTTATTCTGAAACAGGAAGTGTAAGAATAAATTCGGTGCCACCCTCCTTTACCAGTTCTACAGTAAGGGCTCCTTTCATGGCTTGGGCAAACTCGCTGCAAATGATCAGCCCAAGACCGGTTCCTTCTTCTCCGGCGGTGCCCGGAAGAGAAGAAATGTTACCATCGAGCTTAAACAGTTTATCAAGGATAACAGGATTTACACCGATACCATTGTCTCTCACCTTTATTTGAACATTTGCTCCATGTGTGGATAGGTTGGCTTCAATAACCACAAGACCTTTTGCAGGGTGGGAGTATTTTATGGCATTGGAAACAAGATTTTGCAAAATATATTTCAGCAGATCGGGATCGGCCAAAACCAATTCGTCGTCGTTGACCCTGTTATCTATCCTGACCCCTTTCCCGTTGAGTATTTCTTTAAATTCTTCTACAACATCATCAACCAGGGGAGCCAGCAGTAATTCTGAGGGCTGAACAACAGTTTTTCCGGCTTGCATGCGTGCCCATTTGGACATATTTTCCAGCAATCTGAAGTTACCCTCAATGGTCTTTTCCAAAACCGAAAAAAGTTCATCCATATCCTTACGATCATTGACCTGACTTGCATTCCTCAACATCCCGGCAATGATTTTAATAGCCCCCAGCGGATTTCTGAGATCGTGCGATATTATGGATAATAGCTTATTGCGCGCTAACTGGCTTTTGATGTCGGAAGGATTCGGTGTTGCAGACAAGTTAGGGGTTGCAGATTGGGCCAATTGGTTTTCTACACGAGCCAGGAGCTCACAATAGTGGATCGGAGAGTGAAGCACATCACTGGCTCCCAGATCAAAAGCCTTGCAAATTGACTCATGTTCGCGATTATTGAGTAACATGAGTATGGGAAACTCTTCTCTTGAGCTGTTTTGTCTAATATTTTCCAGAAGGGCCCATCCATTGAGCGAAGGAGCATTGGCATCCAGAATGGCAAGATCGAACAGCTCCCGGGCATACCAAAGGCTCATGGCATGGGAGTAGCTCCCTGCAAAAACCAGCTGATATTTCCCTTCCCGAAAAGTATCCTTCAAGGTATTTACATCCTCTTTTCGTTCAACCGCGACAAAAATTCTATACATTGCTTTCGTATGTTTCGACCAAAGATCTGAAAAATGATCCGATCAGACCAAACTCTAAATTTAAAAAATATTTTTGAAACATACGAAGATTATATATCATCTTTTGCGAAACACAAATACAGCCCCACTGCTTTGCCGAATCTTTGCATTATGGCAGACCTGCAATTTTCATGATGCTTTCAGGGAACTCCAACAAAAAAAAAACGGGCCGTTGCTCCCCAGCAACAGACCCGTTCCAACACAAACTATTAACCAAAAAACAAGCTCCTTTTGTGGTTCCTCTGGCAAGGATACATCAGGAGACATGCAATTCCCCGTCCACAGCATGCTGCGGAAGCCGGTCGGGCAAAAGCCCCGGGGACGACCAGATTTCATAAAGATCTTTTACTTTTTCATTGCCCCAGGGGGGGGGTCTGAAAAACCACATGCAAAAATAACAAACCAAACTACACGAAGTTTATTTTCGACCCGTACAAAATTGCTACAAAGGCAATTAACCACTGCTACAACAATACTACAACCCTTCGCACAGTCCTGATTTTTAAAATATTAAAAAACCAGGAAAAGCGGGTGCTGAATTAAAAAAACCAGCACCCGCTTTTCCAAAAAGGTCTATGGGATCAACCAATTATTATTAAACTATTGTGCCACTACCACTTTTGTAATGTAGGCTTTTCCATCGGCAGATATTACCCTGAGCAGGTATACTCCCGGGGGCAGCGATGAAATATCCAACACACCTAAACGATTATTGAAATTTTGCACAAGAACACTTTGGCCTGTTAAGCTCAACATCTCTATCCTTCGCAACTCTACTTCTGCTTCAACAGAAATCTGATTAACCGCAGGATTTGGGTAAACACGAACGGAAGACTCCCAAACATCGGATACAGAAAGATCCGAAGCTTCGACAACCAGGGTAACCGGTATTATTAGCAGCGGAGCGGATGCATCATTGCTGCTGATTCTGATGTTTGCATAGTACACTCCGTTTTCCAGACCGGCAGTATCAAATGTAACGGTAATTTCGCCTGATTCTCCTTCATCTAGGATGCCTTGACGTGGGTCGATGCTCAACCAATCCATTCCATTGAAAGAAAGATTGGCCCGGATATTCCAGTTGCTGTTCAATCCGTAGTCTGCCAGGCGCTCCCATTCAACGGCATCCATACTAATCCATCCCCCATTGAGATCAGCAGGGCCTCCATCAATGCCCAGCACGTAAACTCCTGAAGCATGTGTAACCTGGAAGCCTACCCATATATCAGCTCCTCTAATTGTAAGGGGAGTTGTTAAATCAATCGTATTCCAGCTGGCTCCTGTGGGTACAAAAGTCTGTTCGTGAAGCAAACTTCCGGGAGAAGTAGTTGTTCCTGCATCCCAGATCACAAGCTTCATTTCTGTGGGAACTGCATCGATGTATACCTCAACCGACTCAAGCTGGTAATCTTCAAAAACAGAGGTAAGCTCTGAAGGGAAACGGGCAGCACCATAGAAAGTTCCGCCAGCGATCAAGCCTATAGCATCAAAGTTATCACCATCATAATTAAGCACAGTTCCTCTACTCTCAGGCTTGCCGGCAGTGTTCAGCTTTGGAGAAGTTTCTTTTCTGGCCAACTCTATTTCACCCGAATGTACCTCTTCACCCACAGGAACCTGCCTTACCTGAGGCTCTTCCAATGTGTATTGTATCAAGGCGCTGTAGAGCAATGTTCCTGTACCTGCGTTTTCGACAGCAATGGTTTGGGTTGAAGTTGCATCCTGCTCCAGGCTTTCAGTCAGGGAAAGAGGATTTACAGTGATTTCCGGAGTACCAGGGTTAAGATCAAGCAAAAAGCTTATCCAGTCGCCATTTGGTAGTTCGGCTGCACCCACAAATTTGTTGCCATCGGGTGTTACATCCATTACCATAAAGAAAGTCCAGTCTGCTGCATCGAACCATCCTCTGCTTGCAACATACTCGTTGAAAGTTTCCATTGAACCATCAGGATGTCTTACAAATACACGACGTGAGTCTGGAAATGGAGGCCAACCTTCGGTAGTATAGCCAAACACAGTTCCATCATCCAAAACAGCTGTTGGGCTCATTGAACCCATATTTAACGTGTTTTCAAATTGGGTTACACCTTCAGTTGGCGACCAGATAAAACCATAGCCTCCATAGTATCCTGCAGCGTAATTTCCATTGGCAGAAGCAGTTGTAGTTTCACCAAAATTTGACTGCGTTTCGTCCATGAATATCATTTCGTCATTATGCCAAACCACAGGCAACCAAGTCCACGCAGGTGCTGCCCATCCGTAAATAACGCTTCCATCGGCACTGATTCCACTTGCCCTTGAAGAGCCTTCAGTGGGTCCTATCAATTCATATCCATCTGCCTCTGTCCATTTAAATGCTTTTGCACTCCAGCTTTCAGTAAACTGCAAGCCTACAATGGTGGAGCCATCAGCAGAAATTCCCCATGCTGAGTTATAGGATTCTCCAAATATTTCAGGAAATTCGGGATTCATTCCCAAAAACTCCCATTCCTGAGTAGTTTTATTCCATCTTCCTGCGGTTTGAACTGGTATACCATTATGTTCAAATTCTGTATCATAGGTTCCGGCTACCACGCCATCATCTGAAACACCACTAACATTGCCCTGAATATCAATCCTACCTTCAAAACGAGTCCACAAATAACCTGCTAGTCCTCCAAACCGGCTACCAGAGACATACTTTCCATCGGTAGAGATTCTGGTTGGAACTGTGTATTCAGGATAAATCACTGTAAAATCTACAGGCTGAGCCTCCATTACGATAAGGTTGGCGATTACTGTAGCGGCAGGATTTTCGGTATCATTGCCCGAAATCTCGATGGTAGCCTGGTATTCGCCCAATGCCAGCCCGGCAGCATCAAACGACAAGGTAATAGTTTGGCTTGATTTTGCTGGAATGCTACCGTTCATTGGGCTTGCCGACAACCATCCATCACCGTTGGCATAAGTAACCTCAAGGTCGAAGGTTAGGTTCTGTATCCCATCGTTGATTACCTTAAAGGTCTTGATGCCACTGCCATCCTCACCAACTACCTGGGTAATTTCTGTAGCATTCACGACCATGATGGGAGCATCATCCACTTCTTCACCCAGGGAGACATCATCAATCACCCAATAATGCGCAAACTCACCCTCATACCGGAAGGCAATAAAAACATCCTGCCCGGCAAAGGCTTCAAGGTTAACGAAGTGCTGTTTCCAGTTTTCTGAAACGTTTTCTTCAACCCAGACTTCCACAAAATCTTCATCTGCAGGGTTGCCGCTTCCGGTAGAAATCAGTACACTGTTCTTATCATAGTAATCAGCATCGCCCACCATACTCCAGAAAGACAAATAAAAGAACCCTTCCTCGGGAATGGATATCTGGGGGGTAATCAGCCAACCGTCCTGGGGATCCCATGCATAGTTATGTATGGCAGCGTGTTGCCCGCCGGGTGTATGGTTAAACCAGCTAAGAGCCCACTCTGTTCCATCTGCATCTATATCGTATAGCGTCCAACCGATAGGTGGAAAGATTTCACTGTCAAAATTTTCAGTAAACGGATACACATTTACATCAACCACCTCAAAGGTAACCTGTACGGTTGCGGTAGGATTTTCGGTATCGTTGCTGGTAATGGTAAGGTTGGCCTGGTAAATACCAAAATCAAGCCCGGCAGCGTTAAAGCCAAGGCTTACATCAACAGAAGCCTGGCTGGCAATGGTTCCATTCAATGGATTAACCACTAACCATCCTTCACCATTCAAATAATCGACCTCAATATCAAATGTAAGATCCTGAATACCAACATTGCTTATCTGAAACGTTTGGTTTCCAGTGCCATTGGAGCCTACTGCCTGGCTAACTGCCGTGGTACTGATGTTGAAGATGGGAGAGTCGTCGATCAGCGATACATCGTCCACATTCCACGTATGTCCCCAGGGATCGCCTTCATACCTGAAAGCAATGTAAATATCCTGACCGATATAGCTTTGAAGATTTACGAAGTAATTCATCCACAGCCATGCATTGCCAAGGTCAGAGGCATTGTTCCAAACCACAACATAATCGTTGTCGGCCGGATCGGGGCTACCTGTACTTACAAGCACAGTGTTTGACTTGTAGGACCAGCTATTGGCCAGAAAACTCCAAAAGGAAAGGTAGTGAAAACCATTGTCCGTAATGGTAAGTTGTGGGGTAACCAACCAGTTATCTACAGGCAAGCTGCCAGAGGTACCATTGTGATAGGCAGATTGCGTACCTCCCGGGGTATGGTTTTGCCACAGATTAAGTTCCCAGATGGCAGTGTTGTCGAGCTGGGAATAACTGGCCCAGCCTGTGGGTGGGAAAGTTTCCCCTTCAAAATCTTCGAAAAAAGGGTTATCGGCCATGGCCGGTTTCAATGCCACCAATAGCAACATCGCAAACAACATTCTCAGTAATTTTTTTTTCATGGGTTTGGGTTTGATTAAGAAAAATTGAGCCATTGCACAGAGAAACAAAAAACAACGATTAATCATCCGACCTGCCTTCATTGACCTTGCTGGTATCATTTGCGCTTTCTCCTTTTTTCTCTGAACCTTCATTGTTGAGATAGTTCAGAATTTTTTTTAAGGCATGATGGCGTTCTTTGATTTTTTCCATCAAAGCATCAAGGGTAACGGGTAGTTCTGAGTCCGAATCAGGGGCAGCATGGATGTGTGCATCATCGTAATCCTTCTCCATAGCAAAAGGTTTTGAGCAATATTAAGCCATCAAAGTATGCTTTGGCAAATTTTACCGCTGCACATTTCTGCCATGAACAGGGCAATATACTGCTACAAATTTGCTACAGCATTGCGGTATAAATTGATTGACTGATAATTAGCACATGAAGAAACGGGCATGTTTTACCAAACACAAACAAAATAGTATTAAAACTGCCACCATGCGAGTTCCATCATACCTTCACAAGCAATTTTTATCATGATGAAAAGAAAGGAAATACTCTTCGGACAGAAGGAAAATTGTATCCAATAACCTCACCGGGCCGCAATCTTTCGAGAGCGACCCGGTAAATAAAAGCTTGTTTTAATCCCAACCCTTTTTGAAACGCAATTTGTCTGTCTATCGAAGCACAAAACCCCAAAGGGCTCAGTGGGGTCAGATCAGTATAAAAAAAACTAACGCATAATCTGAAGCTTTTGAGTAACAACACCTTTTGTGGTAGCAATTCTTACCAGGTATAATCCTGCAGGCAGTTCCCCTGTATTCATAAACACCGAATTGCCAGCCACCTCCTGCCGGATCACCCACCTGCCTGTATTGTCAGTTATGTACAGGTATTCAATTATCTCATCGGAAACAACCCTGAAAGATGAATTTGCCGGATTTGGAAACAAGCTGACGGAGAAAGCATTGTAATTATTAACTGAGGTATCATCTGGCGTTGCCATGGTAATTGCAACCGTTACATTCTGATCGATCACTTCTAATTCGCCCGTTACATCTTCAAATCCTTCCATAGCAACATGATAATTATACACTCCTGGATCGATCTGGTAGAAAGAATGTTTGTTAAAGGGGTTGATGATGCCTTCAAGGGTAACCAACGCACTATCCAATGGATTTCCTGCCTGATCTTTTATTTCGAAAATGATCTTGTAAAACTCTTTTGAAAGATCCCATTTTATGAAGAAGCTAGCCCAGTGATGTGAGAAGAACAAAGAATCTTCAACAAAGCTTACATTATCCACAGATCGCCCCACAGCCATAACAATATCCTTATCCAACACAACTGCATCTGCATATTCTACGATGGAGTAAATGTCTGCTCCGTGCAATGCAAATGCTTTTTCAAATTCGCCCTCTGCATCCAGCACCACCTGAAACATAGCCAGGCTGTTGGTTGGGCTTTCTCCATCAATCAGCTTACGGCCTTCGAAATACAAAGGAGTATAGCTATCGAAGCCTCCTCCCACAAAAATCCGGTTTTCAGAAGTTACTGAGAGGTTAAAACACCTGGAAGAGAACTCACTCCCCATGCTGCGCATCCAAATCAACTCAAACTCGTTGTCGAATTTGGCCACATACCCGTCTTCCACACCATATGACATTGGAGACACTCCATTGATCTGAAAACCTGACTCCGAAGTAAAAAAACCTGCTACCAGTACATTGCCATTATTATCGAAAGTTAAATCAGCAAGGTTTTGATCTTCGGTACTGCCAAAAGCATTGGAAGCAAGGACCTGACCATCCTGGACAGACATCTTTATAAGGGCAATCCAGTCATAAAAACCCTCACCTTCATAAGGGAGTATTTCAGCTCCTGCCATCACAGGTTTTGAGTATTGCAAGGCGAAGTAGATGTTCTCATCCCGGATCTCCATGGCCCTGGCCATCGACCAGCCTGCATCACCCTCCTGCACGAAATGGAATTGCTTTCCCCAAACAACAGAACCATCAGGGTCTAGCTTTGCCAAAAAGGTTAAGCTACCCCAGCCCTCCTGGGTGTAGGGAAACTCTACCCCCTCTATTTCAAAATCTGTATTTGAGTATCCCGAAATATAAACATTGTCATCAGCATCTACAGCCACCTTGTTTAACAACATGTTGTAATATTCATTATCAGGATTTATCACTTTAAACCAGATTAAGCTGCCATCCTCCCCCGAGAACTTTGCAACCACTCCGCGTGAGGTCCATTCCATATCAGGCTCATAAATAGTGTCGCCATTGATTTGAATATAATTGTTGGATGCAGACCATCCCGCAGCCAGGATATTATTCTCACTATCCAATGCTATGTCAGAAAAATAATTGAAGTCGTCACCAGTAATTGTTGCGTGCCATACAATATTGCCTTCAATATCTTTTTTTACAATCAGCCCATTCCCCCCAATATGGTAGGGCAACTCAATGCCTTCATACTCTGCTTCCAGCACCCAAATGCCATTAGCAATAAGGAATTCACCATCGGTAATAACATTGCGAAACATGGTGTTTTCGACGGCTACAATATGTTTTGCCCAGTCGGCATAAGTATGTTGTGCATACCCCTTACCGGATAACAACAAAGCTATCCCCAGAAAAATAACAGTAAATTTTGTTTTCATGCATTTTGTGTATTGAATTAAACAACTGATTAGAAAATTCCGGACAATAGTAAGCCCGGGATGCATGTTTTAGCAAATTCCGTCACTGCACAATTCTGCCATAACCCAGGCAAAACAACACTACAAATTCGCTACAGTATTGCGCCACAAATTGATTGTCAGACAATTGCCCCTTCTCAAATGATCCTGTTTTCAAACAGGGTAATTGGAGAAAAACTCATTTGGCTAAACAAACGGGCTCTGGAAATTCTCATTCTGAAAATATATAGAGAAACCACAAAACAAAATACTCTTTCTTTGGTTTTTAAATACATAAAACTCAAATACCATGTTGAAACTTTTTGTCATAATTGCAGGTTTATTACTCATGGTTCAATCCTGCGCTCACTCACAAAATCCAAGAGATATGCAATCGAAACGTCATTCTGCCCAACACAACGATACTGGCAATTATCCATTGCAACGCACCGATGAAGAATGGAAAGGGCAGCTGCAGCCTATGCAGTTTTACGTACTGAGGCAGGCAGGCACCGAACGCCCATTTACAGGGGACTATTATAAAAATAAGGAAGCCGGCATTTACTACTCAGCTGCTACTGGTCAACCTCTGTTTGTTTCGGACGCCAAATACGACTCGGGCTGCGGCTGGCCCAGCTTCTTTGAACCCATTACGGAGGGTGTTATTCTTTATCGCAAAGACACATCTGCCGGTATGATCCGCACCGAGATTATCGATTCCTCAAGCGGCTCTCACCTGGGGCATGTTTTTGATGATGGCCCCCCTCCTACCGGATTGCGCTACTGCATGAACAGTGCTGCCATGGTATTTGTAGCCGTAGGCGACACCCCTCCAGCCCTGGTGCAGAAATATATGGAGCAATATGCCAGCCAGAATGAGAAAGAGTCGGTGCAGCGGTTTTTATTACAGCAGCAATAGCCGCAAACATAAAAAGGCAGGTTTCCCTCATCGGGAAGCCTGCCTGTAAGCAATTTGTATGATTGAGATAAATCGCCAGCCTGTTACAGCATCAATGCATCATCATCCGAAAACCTCCGCCGCCTCCACCAGGCCCACGATCCATCAGATTAAGCTGTCGGTTGAGAGAATAGGTAAAGCTCAGCAGGAAATATCTTCCCAGTGAGTTGGTGATGGAACGCTCATAATAATTGGTTGCAGCCGTTTGGGTAACCCCCAGATCCTGATCCAGCAGGTTGAAGACAGATAGCTTTAATTCGCCACTGTTGTTCTTCAAAAAGGTGCGCGACAGGCTCATATCCAGCATAGGAATTTTCCGGTCGAATTGCGAAGTGCGCCCCTGGTAGATCTGGTAGCTGTATCCTCCCTGCAATCGGTAGTGCTTCAGAAAACTCCAGTTCAGATCGGAAGAGTAAGTCTGATTTAAAAATGCCTGCTCGTTGTTGCTGAACTCATAGCGGGTAAGCTGATTGTTCAGGTTAGCGGTAAGCCGCAGTTCAAAAGCATCCACAGGACGGAAGATGTATCGAAAATTACCGTTGAGGATATTATTTACAATATCCTGCGATACATCATTGAGCACATTTACACTCTCCATGCGGGTTAAACTACTTCCTACCATAAATCTGCTCTTGAGTCTTGCAGAAGAGAAATTCATATTGACAGACCCCCTGACATTGAGATTGTTGCCCACATTGAGCGGTGTGGTGGTGCGCACAAGGTTTTCATCTATGCTGATGGCATTGGCAATGGCATTGGTGGTATAATCGGCTGAGAAAAATCCGAAGTACCCAAACGAGGTTTCAGGGTTGAAAGAATTGAACCTCATTTGCCAACGATGACGATAGGCGGATCTGAGTTGCGGATTACCCTGGTAGACATTCAGCGGATCGCGATTGTCGATGATGGGCTGCAACTGCAATGCAGTGGGTTCTTGTACGAAAGTTTCGTAGTCAAACATTAAACGTCGCAGATTGGAGAAGTTATAATTGAACCTTGCCACCGGAAGTACATTGATATTCTCCTTACGAATATCCTGTTCCAGACTCAGCAGCGATCCTTTTAACAAGGAGGATTGTACAGCCCCTCCCAGTGTTATATTGAACTTTTCACGATTCACAAGAAGATTTACTCCTCCTCTGTTCCAGGTATAATCGTTGATATAATGATTGGATAGCAGCGAATTAAAGCTACCCTCAGCGCCTGGCTGTTCCAGATCGAAAACTTTTCTTTCTACCTCAGCCCTTGCCAGCGAAAGCTGGTAGTTTGTTTCGAGGAAAATCCGGTTTCCCAGAGGTTCGGTATAGGTGATATTGGCAGAGAGTGACCGGGTTTGGTCGGCCCTTTGCTGATCCTGGAGAATATTCTCCTCTGTAGTATTTTGCTGAAAGAACTGGTTGAGAGCATTGAGGGTGCTTTGCTGATCGTTGCTCCCCAGTCTGAAATCGGTGCTGGCAGTAAGTGTTCTGCCGGGTTTGCCCAACCTTTGGCGCCACAACAGGCTCGCATCCCAGTCAAGCTTATCGCCCTCAGCTTTAACGCTCTGATTGCTGGCGTTTTGCATCTCATTCTGCAGGTTAAACGTCTGGCTACCTGTTTGTTCAAAAGTATGGGTTCGGTTAAAGGCTCCGGAGGAAGTGAACAACAGACTGCTTGTTTCGCTGAACTTATGATCCAGCCTGAGGCTCATCCGATGGTTGTAGTTTTGATTATCCTGCAACGTATTCTGATCGAAGTTGTAGTTGCCGGCGGGCAGATAGTTTTCTCTCTCCAGCTGTCGCTGCATATCGTGATCGAGCTGGTTGTAAAAATAGCTTGCCGAAAGCTCTGTTTGGGTACTGATCTTGCGGTTTACATTCAAACCGCCGGCCCATGAGGTCATCAGCCCGTTGGAAGAGGCTCTTCCGTCGAAATTCACGGGTATAGCTCCGGGTCCGCTCTGGGTTTGAAAGTTGAGTCCTCTTCCACTGGCCAGACTTTGGGTTCCTCCGGTAAAGTTCATGTATTCACCAATGGAGAACCCCTGCTGGTTGAGGTTATTGCCCATTGCCAGCAACGAAGTTTGCCCTTTGCTGTTGAACCGGTTCAGGTTGGCCCGCCCCTGAAAACGGCTGTCAGGCCCATATCCCAGGGTTGTATTGCCAAAGGCGGCTTCCTTTCGGTCCTCTTTGAGCTCCAGATTCATGGTTCGTTCGCGTTGCCCATCGTCGATGCCAGTAAACTGGGCCTGCTCCGAACGCTGGTCAAATACCTGGATCCGTGCCACTGCATCGGCAGGCAGGTTTTGAGTGGCCATTTTGGGATCGCGCCCAAAGAACTCCCGTCCATCTACCAGTACACGGCGTACCTGCTCGCCCTGTGCTTCTACACTTCCATCGGCAGACACCACAATGCCCGGCATTCTTTTCAGCAAATCCTCTACGGTTTCGTTGGGAAGTGGCCTGAAGGCAAGGGCATCATATTCAATGGTGTCGTTGCGAACACGCATTGGGATGCGCTCCTGCTCCACCACCACCTCACGCAGCAGCTGGCTTTCGGCCGGCAGGGTAATCGCTCCCAGATCCAGAACAGCGCCTTCTGAGCTTGCCAGCGGAAGGGTGAGAGTAGCAAACCCCATGTAGGAAAACCGAATCAGGTAGTCGCGGGGTTGCACATTGGAAATCTCAAAATAACCCTGGGTGTTACTCAGGGCATAATTGGCCATTACCGAGTCGCGGGCATTGAGGAGCAATATGGTTGCAGAGGGAAGCCCGGTGCCGCTCTCGTCGGTAAGTCTGCCTTTTATTTGATAGGTTTGCGAGCTGAGTGCCCAGGGCCAGAGGCCTATGATCAGTAGTATCAGTACTTTTTGCATATTCTTACACGAAATAAATTGTAAAAGGATAAAGTTGCTTTTGGGGTTGGCTTTCAAAAACGAAACCCACCCCCCTGGCGCATACGTTCGCGCTGTTCTTCCATCATTTTATTGAATTGCTGTCGGGATATAACTTCTCCGCGCGAAGGTTTACGTATCTCATTACGGTTCAGGGGTCGTATCTGCACACTGCGGGCTACCCAAACCTGCTCGCCATTGTTGATATCGAGCGCAAGAATGGCACCAGGCAAGTTGGCATACCGGTCGGGCCCCAAAAAAGGTTGCAGGCCTACTGTAAACCATGCCGTAATTTCCTGTTGTGTTACGGTATCGGTATACCAGGCCATCTGACAACGGTACCCGGCAATATCCATAAACTCATTTCCCAGTCTCCAGGGAGCCAACGATACTGTATCAACGATCAGGTAGTTGCGGCCCATCATCTCCATGGCAACAATGCGCTGCTGGTCTGCAAGTGATACATAGGTTTCACTGGTAGGCCACCGCATTGTCATCCGGCCCCCACCCCTACCCTGCATGCTAACAGGCTCCTCTTCCTCAACTGCTTTATAAAGCCGCTCCTGGGTATTAAAGGCCAGAACGAAATCCTGTTTGCGAAACTGGGGGATCATCCCTTTGAGCTCTTCCCTCTCGGGGGGTATATTGCGGTGCATGTCCAGAGAATATTCATACCGGATTACCCCTTCGGCTACTTGGGCGTGGAGTTCAGAACACCAGACTGCGGCAGCCATAACAAAGCTCATGAGTAAGATTTTTTGCATATTGACAGTAGATTAAAAATAGAACAAACTTGTTTGCGAATACAACACAACCGATACCGCACCTGCGGCAGAGTTCAACGAAGTTAAACACAACTGAATACCGACAAAATTATTCATCATCTGTCAATACGCAGGTTAATATAGGGCAAAACAAGGTTAATAAAAGGTTAATGCTTTTGCAGTACCCCGTGGAATATGCTAATTTTGAGGCACATTGATAATTGATGTCTCATGACCCTGAAAAAACTACCCGTTGCGCTGATGCTTTTCAGCCTGGTATTGCTAATAGTACTGCAGGCCTTGTGGTTGCGAACCGAATACCGCAGCTCGGTAGATGCCTTCAGCCGTGAAACCCAGATGGTTTTTCGCAGCACACTGCACCAGCTCAGCGACAGCATTTTTTCAAGGAGTTTTCTGGAAATACCCGAAAGTCTGGAAGGAGATACAGCACGCAAAAACCAGGTCCGGCAGTGGAGCACCTCTCCCGGAAACATTCGTCATATTTCCATCGTAGACCTGGGTCGTAACGACAGCATAGCAGCCACCAACGACACCATCCCCATTACCACCAGGCAGATGACCCTTACTTTTCAGAACCCCGAAAACCCGGACGATAGTTTGCGTATAAGCCGCCGGTTCAGAACACACCCTCAGGATGTCAGATGGATGCTTACCCCTGAGACCTATGGCTACAACAAAGACAGCATTGAGGTTTACTATCGTCGCAATCTCAATGCATCGCTGGCCCGGTTGCCGTTTACGATCCTGGAAAAAGACTATGTTCCCCAGGCCCGCCCCACCTACGCAAGCACCGCAGACACTCTACCCTTTACTACTGCCTGGGTGCCTTTTGCCAGAAAAATGTACGCAGCCGATTTCAGCACCGGATCGTGGTTCCTTCGCAGAAAACTTTTGCCCCAGGCGGGTTTTGCTGCCATTACCACTATGCTGATCTTTACCTCCTTCCTGATGGTCTGGCGCAGTATGCGCGCAAGGGAAAAGCTCATGGAGCAGAAGGATGATTTCATCGGCAACATCACACACGAGCTCAAAACACCCCTTGCCAGCGCTGGAGTAGCACTGGAAGCCATCAGCAACTTCGATGTATTGCAGGACCAGAACAAAACCAGGGAATATTTGCTGCAGGCACGCCACGAACTCCACCGTCTTGAGGTCATGACAGAAAAAATTCTCCGGACCTCTGTAATGGACTATGCGGGTGAGATCCTACAGCATAGCAGCAGGCTGGATCTGAGCTCACTTACGCATGAGGCACTGGACACCCTCCAGATGCTGGCCCGCAGCAAAGGGATCGAACTGGTGCTGGAAAGCCGGGGCAGTGCCCACATAAAAGGCCATCCCGATCATCTCACTCAAATGATCTGCAATCTGGCCGACAATGCAATAAAATACGCAGCAGAAGGGAAAAAAGTGACTTTCCAGATCGCAGAGCTGCCCCAGTATATAATTCTGGAAGTGACAGACCACGGCCCGGGCATTGCTGCTGAGCACCATGCAAGGATCTTCGAAAAGTTCTACCGCATACCCACAGGCAATGTTCACAATGTAAAAGGTTACGGACTGGGATTGCACTATGTTGCCGAAGTTGTAAAGCTACACCAGGGCAGGATCACCCTCGACAGCCAGCCGGGCAAGGGTTGCCGCTTCATCATCAAGCTCCCCAGGAACTAAAAAAACCTGCAGACCCCATTACCTTAGCAGCACAAAAAAACCCAACCTGAAACCCACCAGATACTCCAACCACAGATTTAACAAACACCCTCCTATGACCACGCCATCCATTCGCATACTCTATGTTGAAGACGAGCCCTTTCTGGCCCGTGTAGTAAAAGAAAGCCTCGAAAGCCGCAACTTCGATGTGCTTCTGGAGAGTGATGGCAGCAAGGTACTGGAGGCTTTCCGGAAGTATCAGCCTCATATCTGCGTATTGGATGTCATGCTACCGGGGGTGGATGGCTTTAGCCTGGCCAGTGAAATAAAACTGCTGGCACCAGCCATGCCGGTAATCTTTCTTACGGCCCGCACCCAGACCAAGGATCTGCTGAAAGGCTTCGAATCGGGTGGCAACGACTATCTGCGCAAACCTTTCAGCATGGAAGAACTCATTGTTCGCATCCAGAATTTGCTGCGCCTGGCCACCCCCATGGATAACAATACAGCAAACGGGAAAAACCCGGAGGCCATCTTCATCGGCACATACATTTTCAATCCGCACCAGTACGAGCTACAGCACTCCAGCCAAACCCGCAAACTCTCTTTGCGCGAGACACGCCTGCTCAGCCTGCTTACCCACAACCTGGGCCAGCCTGTATTGCGACAGGAAATTCTGCTGGAACTCTGGGGCGACGACTCCTTCTACAACTCCCGCAATCTGGATGTGTATATCTCGCGCCTGCGCGATTACCTCTCCGCCGACCCTTCCATCCAGATCATTACATTAAAGGGGATTGGTTACAGGGTGCAGGTGCAAAACCCAAACAACGACTTGCCGATTGCCTGAAAGAACATGAGAAAGATGAAGTATTTCTAATTGCCCACTCCATGGGATCTATTATCGCCTTTGATGTATTAAGCTTTTTTGTACCGGAATCAAAAGTCCATACCTTTATCACCATTGGCTCACCATTGGGTTTGCCTCTGGTTATAAGCAAAATAGCATCCCAATACAAAAACAACCCCAGCGGAAGAAAGGAAATGGTAGCCCCACCCGGCATTTATGTAAACTGGATTAATTTTTCTGATGTGCTGGACAAAATAACAATGAGTTATAAGCTTTCGCAGAAATTTAAATTCAACAAGAATGCCATTAAACCAAAAGATTTTGCTGTTGCAAACGACTATATCAGTGAAGACAGAGAGTCTAACCCTCACAAATCGTTTGGATATTTACGCACGGAAGAGTTTTCCATGGCTTTGCACAACTTTCTGACACATTAAAAACAAGAAACTCAATTCATTCAAACAGCTCAACAATACCCCTTTTCATAAACTTTAATTTAACCGAATTCAGACCAATCAATTTTATCTAATTTTGTGCAGCTTTACAATTAAGGTTCATACGTAAATACCAAGCTTCATGGATCATCATATAGTTTTCGGAGTACTTATCCTTGCCCTGCTGCTATTTGCCTGGGGCCGCATACGTCATGATTTTGTTGCGCTGATCTCATTAAGTGTATTGCTTATTTTCGGTATAGTTGAACCCGAAAAAGCTTTTCTCGGTTTTGGACACCCGGCAGTTATAACAGTGGCAGCAGTGCTGGTAATAGGGAAAGCACTTGAGTTTTCCGGTGTCGTAGATTTGCTCGGGAAATGGGTAATGAAGCTTGGCTCCAATCTCCTGCTGCAGATCTTTGCACTCTCCATACTTGTAGCTGTGGCTTCAGCTTTTATGAACAATGTGGGTGCGCTTGCCATTATGATGCCCATAGCCATACACCTTGCCCGCAAGAGCGGAAACCCACCTTCGCTTATCCTGATGCCCATAGCTTTTGCTTCACTGCTTGGAGGAATGACTACCCTCATAGGTACACCGCCCAATATCATCATTGCAACTTTTCGTAGTGATGAGCTCGGAGAACCCTTCGGTATGTTTGCTTTTACCCGTGTGGGCGTGGGTGTTGCCATTGCAGGCATCGCATTTATCACCCTTATAGGCTGGCGATTGCTGCCAAAAAGAGTAGCTAAAAAATCGGATTCAGAGCTTTTTGACATTGACGATTATATTACTGAGGTAATCATAACCGATGAATCAAAAATAAAGGACAAAAGTATTGAGGAGCTTACTGAAATGTCGAAAGCAGATTTTCAGATACTTGGACTGGTAAGATCAGGAAAACGCATTCATGCTCCCGATACAGATGAGATACTGCTTTCAAAGGATATCCTGATTGTTGAAACTGATACAGAGGGGTTGAAAACATTCATGGATGATACGGGGGTTGAACTGGTGGGTGGTAAAAAAATCCGAAAAGATGCCGTTGGCTCTGATAAAATTGCCGTCAATGAAGCTATCGTGATGGCCGACTCGCCCCTGATTGGCCAAACAGCTGCATCTCTGCGCATGCGTAGCCGCTACGGAATAAACTTATTGGCAGTGGCACGTCGGCAGCATCAAATCCGCCGCCGCCTAGACCATGTGGTATTCAGGACAGGGGATGTTTTACTATTGCAGGGGCGAGAGCACCTGATGTTTGACACTATGACTTCAATGGGCTGCCTGCCTCTGGCCCGCCGTGGTTTACGTCTGGGTTACCAAACAAAAATCCCCCTTGCATTGGGAATCTTTTTGGCCGCTATTGCACTGGTGGTGGCAGGATTATTACCCGTTCAGGTGGCTTTCACCATGGCTGCCATTGCAATGATCCTTACCGGGGTTTTACCTGTAAAAGAATTTTATCGCAGTATCGACTGGCCGGTGATTGTGTTGCTTGGTGCCATGATACCTGTTGGGGCAGCCCTGGAAACCAGCGGAGGGGCTGGACTGATTGCCCAAACCGTTGCAGGGCTGGGTAAAGAGCTTCCACCCTGGGCATTGATTGCAATAATTCTGGTGTTCACCATGTTTTTATCCGACATTATTAACAATGCAGCCACTGTTGTCTTGATGGCCCCCATAGCCATAAGTGTGGCCAAAGGATTGGGTTACTCAGTTGATCCTTTTCTGATGGCCGTGGCCATTGGAGCCTCATGTGCCTTCCTCACACCCATCGGTCATCAATCCAACACCCTTGTGATGGGGCCAGGCGGATACAAGTTTACCGATTACTGGCGCATGGGCCTGCCCCTTGAAATCATTATTGTGGTTATTGGCGTGCCATTGATCATGTGGGTGTGGCCTTTGTAACATTCCATTTCTTTGCACCCTTTAAATTAAATACTCTCTGAACAGATTACCGTTAACAGCTATAAAATATATACTATTATGCAGAATTACTTCAGTGATCTCCGTGGCGAATTATTTCAATATTATGACAGCCTGGTAGCATTTACCCCAAAATTGCTTTTGGGGCTTCTGGTGATTTTCCTGGCATAGGTAGCTTAACGGTAAACTCATCAAATTCCTTTTTAACAGATTGTTGTTTTATCCATCCACCCCTTAAAACATTAATGTACGGCTTTTAATCTACCTCCCCGTCTCCTGTCATCAAAATGGCAAAAGGTCTGAGCCGGGGCATTTTGGAAAAGGCTACTACAACAATAACCATTAAAGGAACACTCAGAAACATACCAACGACTCCCCAAATGGCGCCCCAGAACGCCAGGGAGAGAATGATTACCAATGGGCTAAGGTTAACGCTGTTGCCCATTACCCTGGGGTCGATAAAATTCCCTATTACCACCTGAATTGCGCCAACAAATATCAGCACCAGTATACCCGGTCCAAATTCCCCGAACTGCAAAAAGCTGAAAAGCACGGGCAGGGTTGTTGCCAAATACGAACCTAAAACCGGGATGTAATTGAGCAGAAAAATCAAAAAAGCCCAGAAAACCGGGAAGTCTATCCCCACTGCTATCAGAACAATATAGCTCAAAACACCGGTAGAAAGGCTAATCAAGGTTTTCAGCACCAGGTACTTTGAAACTGATCGCTCCACCTTTTCTATCATACGGTAAGTATCTTCAAACTTTTGAGTATCCTCAAAAGCCTTTTGGAGTTTTTTTCTAAAGGAAGATTCTTCAATAAAAATGAATAGGGTATAAACAATCATCATAAAGACGGTACCCAGTAAACCGGAGGAATAATCCAGAAGAGAAAATGCAGCTGATCCGAAATCAAAGTCCTGAAAGTAACCTTTCAAAGAGTCCAGAAGGTCAATATTAAAAGCCTCGTTGACCCTGTTTATGAGTTTATCAACATTTTCCAGATATCCTTCATACGTATTGGCTAGTATGCGAAAATTGGATATGACGATGTTAACAACAAAGTTTAAAGCAAGCAGTATTATCAGAAAAGAAATCAGATTTTTAACCCATTCAGGAACCCTGTTTTTCACGAAACCGATTCGATTCATAAATAACCTTATCTGCTTAACAATAAGCCAGAGCAGCATCGCAAATACAAAAGGCATTATAAGGCTTTTGCCAATGACCAGGATATACAGGGTGGCCATGAAAACGAAGAAAATACCGGCTAAGCTCTTGAAATCTATATATTTGTTGGTTTGCATAAGGTTTTATTAAGGTTGTGAAACGATTCTTTTTGATTTGGAAAATAATCCGGTGTATTAAAACTCTATATTTTGGCTACAAGTTGCAGATGCAAAACCCCTGACCTGTATAAAAATGAAGCCCACATGAGCGCCGCGTGCCTGCAAAAAACATGAACCGAGTTAAGCGAGTTCATGAATTCCTTAAAAGAACGCTAATTACCAGGATCACCTGGCTGCCATTCAACAACTTTGTTTAATACTATTCGAATAAAAACCAGGTAAAGATCCGGCCTGGAAGGTTTCCAGGATCAGAAACACAAACAGGGTGGTAGCATCATAAAGGGGGGTTTCCCATTCTTCGTCATGATAGTTCTCATACAAGGGGCCGATGCTACTTTAGAGGTAGCGTGCTATTGCATTTGTTTCTTACTTTTTTTTGTTTGAACATCGACCTCAAGTACTGCCATTAGAGTTCTTCGGGTTTATTATAACTGTTTCGCAATTCTCACAAAGAAAAGCTGGAAGTGTGGAGAAGCTTTTCATTACCCTCGTTTCCCGGTTTGAATTGCTTATGAAGTTAAGATTCATGTAAGACAAACCGAGGAGAAAAAAGCCCCACATACTATCTTCCATTTTTACTTTTCCTGGAGTAAGGGTGTTGTTGCAATAAGGACATGTGAAATTCATTTCAGATTTATTTTGGCGAGTATTTCTCCAGCTATCCCCACTTAATCAAAGTAACTAGCTTTAATTGAGTACGTAGCGAGGAGTTTACACTTAATTATTATTGGTGTTTTGACTTAGCATAACTATACTGGTTTCAAATATAAACAATTCGATCTGATTATTAATAATTACCAAACATATCTTTGGTTCAATTGACATAAAACAATTACTGTACTTTGAGCTAATCCTTTTATTCTCAAATCGCCTGGCATTTCGGATTTCTAACCTGCATTGACATCCAAAGACAAGTTAAATAATACTGGCTAACACCCGTGTTTTAGATACAAACAAACAAAGGTCACATTTCCCGGAAACATTCTCAGAGCAATTAAAATTGAAGCTTCAATTCTAATTCACCAATGGACAGAGCTAGTTTAGGCAGGGTATACACAAAGGCATATCTCGCGCCTGCGCGATTACCTCTCCGCCGACGCTTCCATCCAGATCATTACATTAAAGGGGATTGGCTACAGGGTGCAGGAGCAAAACCCCTGACCTGTATAAAAATGAAGCCCACATGAACGCCACGTGCCTGCATCAGTCAATGAACCGAGCGTAGCAAGCTCATGAATTCTTTAAAAAAACGCTAATAACCAGCACCACCTGATGGCCATTCAACAACTTATCCGAATACCCTTCGAACAAAAACCAGGTAAAGATCCGGCGTGTTGCAGGGCGATCAGTCGGTCATCAAAAACTGGGGTTGTCTGCGATGACGGGTACCTTGTTCGTAGGCATAGGCTATTTCCAGTAAGATGGGCTCGCTCCATGCACGCCCGAAAAATGAAATCCCCACAGGCAGGTTATCGACAAAACCCATGGGTACAGTAATATTGGGATAGCCGGCATGCGCTGCAGGAGAAGAACTGCCCAACTGGAAGCTATCGCCGTTGGTAAGATCGGTTTTCCAGGCAGGGCTGCCGGTAGGAGCAATGATGGCATCCAGGCGCCAGCCATCCATCACACGGTCAATACCCTGTTCACGGGCACCCCGATGCATGGCCTGCAAAGCCTCTGTATAGGCCCTGGCTCCCAGGCTATCCTTCTCCTGGGCAAGCTCAAGGTAACGCTGGTTGTGCCACACCAATGTCATGGGGTCCTGCTGGTTGAAGGCTATAAGTTCTTCCAGGGAGCGTATGGGTGCATCTGGGCCCAGGGAGGCAAAATAGCGGTTCAGTCCATCTTTGTATTCAAACAACATTACCTCGAAAGCATGCCCCGAAGTAGCAGCCGGAGAGATCCTTTCAATTTCAATCACAATGGCTCCCTGGCTTTTCAGAAAATCCACTGCCCTTGCCATCAGGGTATCTACTTTAAAGTTGCGTCCTCTTTGAGCGGTGAAGTATCCAATTCTTTTTCCGCGCAAACCATCGGTGCGCAGGAACTGGGTGTAATCACGATGATGGTTTCCTTCGCTCAACAGGCTCAGGGGATCCAGTGGGTCGGGTCCGGCCATTGCACCCAGGGCAATGGCGGCATCGCGAACCGTACGTGCCATCGGGCCCGCAATATCAAGGGAGTGTGCAATGGGAATGATTCCTCTGCGGCTTATCAACCCCACAGTGGGCTTGATGCCCACTATACCATTGGCATGCGATGGGCAAACAATGGAGCCATTGGTTTCGGTTCCAATGGCAATGAGGGTTAAGTTGGCCGATACAGCCACTCCCGATCCGGAGCTGGACCCACAAGGGTTGCGGTCGAGCACATAGGGATTCCTGGTTTGCCCTCCTACCCCACTCCATCCGCTGGTAGAAAGTTCGCCACGAAAATTGGCCCACTCGCTAAGATTGGTCTTGCCCAGTATTACCGCTCCTGCCTCACGAAGTTTCTGTGCCACGTAGCTGTCCTGTAGCGGAAATGATTGTGCCAATGCCCTTGATCCTGCTGTAGTTGGCATACGGTCGTGGGTATCGATATTGTCTTTGAGCAATACAGGCACCCCGTGCAAGGGGCCACGCTTGCGGTCTTCTTTGAGTTCTCTGTCCAGTTCAGAAGCAATTGCCAATGCATCAGGGTTGACCATGATTACAGAATTGAGTGCAGGCCCCTTCTTATCGATGGTTTCTATCCGGTCGAGGTAAATCTGCACAACCTGACGCACCGTAAGGGTGCCCGCATCATAATGCCGTTGCAGTTGCATGATATCCATTTCAAGGATAGAAAACTCCTCCTGAGTATCTGTTATAAAAGGTCGGTCGCCTTTACACCCGGCAAGAAACATAATCATTGCCAGCAGAACAAAACCCTTACCCTTGACCCATCGTATTGCACTTTTCATACACATAAGTATTGAATGAGAAACAAAAAAACGGGTGCGAACCCGTTTCTTGTTCAATATTAACCAATTTTGCAGACTTTTCAAAGGGAAAAAACTGACAGATTTATTCATATTGGTATCCCGACATCTTGCAACACCAGGAAAAACTTACTGGGCAAAAGGGCAGCAAAAGGAAAGGTTGCCAAAAACCGGCAACCTTTCGCAGCAACATGAAGGGGAAGTTGAATGTAAGTATTGGTGTTAATGGGTATTTGAGGTTGATTAACAGCACCTATCGGGCAATTTGCACTTTTACCACAGTTAATCCGTTGAGGGTATATACACGCAGGAAGTAAAATCCGGGGGCAATATCGCCTGTAGGAATATTAAGTTGCGTGTTGCCTGCTTCTCTTCTGTACACCTGTTTGCCTGCAATATCTACAAGATTGACTTCGAGAATTAAATCATCAGACCAGACCGAGAGCCAATCCTGAGCAGGTATTGGAAAAACTTTTACATTTTGTTTTGCAACAGGACTGATAAACAAAGGCTTAAACAAGCTATTGGAGAATTTGGGCACCGACAGGTTCTCATTGGTATATTCTGCAATTACCGCATACCTCCAATGTCCCTGGGTGAGCGTTAACCACTGAGTATCCAGGTAAAGGGTATCCGTAACATGGTTGCTTACCTGTACCCAGCTGCCCATTACGTCTTCCTGCCCTTCCATCAGGCGGTATACCCGGTAATGGGCAAAAGCTTTATTTTCAGGACTTCCACTGGCAGAGCCAGGTTTTTCAGTAAATATGTTGGTATTTGCAACCTTCAACAAGCCCTCTTTGCTGTAGCTGGTTTTGATCCAGAGGTTGATAAGAAAATCGCCCATGTATTGATCGTTTACCTGGCAGTTTGGCAGGTCGTTTAAGTAAGCCGTAACAGACAATCCGTTGGGTCCATGGGTATCAACGCTCACGCATGGATAGGCATCCCAGGGGTTGTTCCCTTGTGGTTGGATCAAAACACCCACCTTTTCGTACCCTGCCACACTGAAATCGCCTAAACCCACTTGGAGCTCCCAGTCATCAATCACCTTGGTATGGAAAGGGCCGGCAGTGGTGAGAATTTCGAAGGTCTCCCAGTCAACGATATGCACAAGGTAAGGATAGTGGTCGGCTGGCATACCCCATGAAAGATGGTGGAAATCAATAAAACTCAGCTTAGCATCAGGGTACTCCACAAGGTCGAAGACAGTACCGTATACTTTTTCATCCGATTGATAGTAAGAAGCATACTCACCCGAACTGTCGTCGTAATAACTGAGCATCAAAAGGTCTTCGCCCGGCTGCTCCCACCACACCATTGCTCCCTGGTCAGTCTCTTCTGCATAAACATCGCCCACCGCAAGTGCAACCTCCATGAGTACGATTGTTTGCAGGTCTACATCAGAAGTACCCACCTCAACCGAGGCAGTATACCTGTTGTAGCCCAACACCAGGATATTGATATCGTAGCTGCTTTCAATATAAACCCCATTGATTACAAAATCACCCTGCTGATCTGTTTCAACCGAATAATTCTGATACCCCCTGAGGTTGATTTTGGCGCCAGAAAGCCCAACCGTTGGCATATCACTTCCGGTTATTTTACCGCTAACGCTCACCGTAGGGATGGCCTCGATGGTGGCTTCAACCTGACTACTCATTCCAACCTGAATAATAACATTTTCCAGTACAAAGTCATAATAACCCAGTTTTGAGAATCTTAGGTTGTAGCTACCAGCCATAAGCCAGGGGATGGAAAAGGATCCATCGGCCAGTGTAATGGCTCTGGCATTGGTGCCCAAAACCTGCACCTCTACTCCCTGTACCGGACCACCAGTTGAAGAAACTGTGCCCTGCAGGCCTCCCATCCCTTCAGTAGAAAACAACATTTGCACATTGGGGAAAGAGGTGGTATAAAAACCAAATTCAGGTATTTGCATGGGATTAAGCATATCCATGCTTTCAGAAACGCGCGAACGGCTTCTTGATGGGTCTATGGAGGCAAAGAAATTTTTCAGATAAGAGGCATCACCATAAGATTTGTAGGAATGTACCAGAAGATTGTCTCCATTATAAAAATATGGATTGTCGAACGGAATATAAATTTTGTTGATCCCGGCAGGAAAGTCCACCAATCCCTGAAAAACCAGATCAAAAGAGCCTGGATCTGCCCAACTTTCTGAAAGATCAGCTTCTGTGGTTTCGCCCAGCCAGATCATTACAGGTACATCATTCACAGTTTCGTTGAATTCGTTGGTGTAAAGAATTCCTGTAATATTGCCCATGCTCAGCACAAGTTCACCAGGATAATAAAGGGTTTGTGTTAAACTGTAATTGCTCCCAAAAGAATAAGGCAGAAAATTCAGAGTATTTGAGTCGGTGCCTATCTCAATTGGCAAAGTACCCTCAGGCATAACGATAACCTTAAAATCCGGAGTAGTATTGTTGTCAGGATTTTCATCCAAAGCAAAATCGACAACCCCATACACAAAGGTGCTACCCAGTTCTTCTTCTTCGGGTATCCAGGGCAGGGTAAAAAACGCTTTTTGCGCAAAGGCAAGGGAAGTTCCTGCCATTGAAGCAATTACCTCACCGCCTTCTTTCACCAGTTTAACAGTATAATCGAATTGGGTTCCACTACCAGCATTGAGCACTTCAATGGTAAAAAGATTTTCTTCGCCTTGCGGGGTTATCAGGCTGCCAGAAACAGCAACTGCTTTCAAGTCATTGGATTGAACAGGAGACAGGAGGATATCATCAATAACCCATTGGTTGATCATATAGGTATTTCCCTGAAAACGAAAAGCAATATGAATTTGCTCTACTCCATGGGGAACAGTGAAGAAAAACTCATATTCATCTGCCACAATATTATTGGTTCCGATCACTTTCTCCCATAGCATGTGCCATGTATTGCCGTTGTCTGCAGTAAAGTCTACACCAATGATTTCTCCCTGGTCGCCTCCATAATTGTTCAGCAATTGCTTAAACACCAATCTTACATCGCGATTATTCTGGATAGTGATAGGTGGTGACACAATTCGGCTCAGGCCAATAAAGGGAGGATTGTAATGCAACCACAATTCAGGAGCGGTACCACCGGCAAAAGAAGCATTGGTAACCATCCATGACTGGTGTTGAAAACCGTCAAGGGTCCAGCCCACTGGCATCTGTCCAACAGGATAGTTGAAATCTTCGAAAAACAAAGCATCTCCGGCAGCAAGCAGCTGGTAGGCCGATACTGCCGTGCCCCCCTGCCCCGATGTGTTACTTGCCGTGATGGTGTAATAATAATTACCTATACCGGGAATGGAGGTATCTACAAAATCTGTGGCTATCAGGTTATCAGCCACAACAACCTCGCCCGGAAAACGAACGACTTTGTAAGAAACATTGTCTCCTGAGAAATATCCTCCATTTAAACCTTCTGCCGGAGCCTGCCAGCCGATCTGTCCGTCGTTGCCAACTGCCGTTACTACCACATCGAGCGGTGCACCCGGCAGATCCTCGCCAACCCAAATACTGAAGGGTCTTTTCATGGAATTTCCGGCACTGTTTACGGCATACACCAGGTAGTTGTACCAGCCTGGGGACTCAATTGCATCATCTTCAAAAGCATATGGCTCTCCAATCTGAGGGTTACCGATGGTTTGCAAGGGTTGCCCGTTTCTTTCTACAATGATTTCTGTGAGTTGGGTTAAAGGCTGCCCGCCGGGGGTTGAAGAAGGATTTATCCAGGAGACAGAAGCCTGCAGCACTCCCAGGTCAGCAGCTGAAACAATAAGGTCGCTCACTGGGGCCGGTGCGTTATCATCGACCACTGTATAAGGGATACCGAATGCTGCTACTTCGGCAATAAAACCCGTTATATGTGTGGCATGGCCGGTTGAGGTGGAGATAAGAAATAATCCACCCGTGCCTGAATGCGGAGTATTCTGATAATACAGTGTACCATACAGCAGGTTTTGATCTCTGTCGAAACCAATATCCTGTGCAAAATTGATATTAACACCCAGGTTTCCTGCAATGATGCCGGCACCTGTTTGCGAATCGATTTGATAAAGATTGTTATCTGCCAGGTTGATCCCGTATATGTTCCCATAAAGGTCGGCAGCAATACCCACAATCAAACCATCGCAAATCTGCCCGATAAGGGTGGCTGAACCCGATGTAAGATCGATTGTATAAAGAAAACTGAATCCATCAGACACACCCGAAGCGTACATGGTATTCTCAAGCGGATCGAAAGCCAGACCTGTCATGGAATGTCCGGTCTGCCCGATGAGGGTAAAACTACCGGTTTCCTTGCCAACAGTGTAAAGCCCTGAGCTTACATCACTGTAAGATACTGTATACCATGTGGCGTGAGCGAAATCACCCCCAATCATCCAAAGGGTTTGCGGGTCAACCGCATTGATAGAAGATAAAGCCCCATTGGCAAGATCAATACTTACCGGCCCCTCCGGGATGCCCGTACCCTGGCCCGATGTAATCCAGCCAAAACCCTGATTTGATTTGAAAAGGCCTACCGGAGCATTCCCTGGCTGAGCAGTCGGATGCTTCAAAACCGACAATCCAATGGAAGGTGCATTGGCTTCGAAAAACTGTTCGCGCTCTATGGGAGGCATTGCCCCCTGTCCGGTTCTTCTTTGGCCAGAAACCGAAAAGCTTATAAGCAGTAAAAATAAAACAGTAAATTTTTTCATGGTGTTTTAGGTTAGTTGTGTTGTTGATTGCAAAAAACTGAGAGAGAGCAGAGAAGCCGGAGTGAGGGGAAACTTGGACGAATTCAGGGAGCAAAGCAAATTTGCTTAAATTCCTCCGGACAACTCTCTGCCTCTCTCAGTATCACCTCAATAGAACTACTATGGGAAACGAAAAGTGATGGTCAAAAGTAAGTCATCTGGAATCGCTCTGCAATTGGTATTGGATGCTATTTTTCTTCATTAAGTACTGGCACTTATAAAACGTTACCACTACCTATTTTACAGATTATCAATACTTCGCTTAATATCCCAAAAGAGAAACCATTAAATTTGTCTGGTTTAAACATGACTTGCACATGCATCGAACTATCGGCAATAAATCAGCCTCCCTTTCCGGATCTTACGCCATTATGTTGCTTTTACTTTTGGTCTGCTCCTGTAACTTTCCAGGCCATAGCCCGGAAAACAATCCGTTTATAACAGATCCTGCCAACAAGCATTTTACAGATTCCTTGTCCAGGGAAATCCACAGATTGCTGCATGAGCATCCTTCACTGGCACGTGAAAAGACCACCTATATGCTGGATACGATGCAAAAAAACAACCCTGTACTGGAGATCATGCTGCTTAAGCATACGGGATCATCTTTCGTATTGGAGGCTCAGTATAATGAAGCTTTAAAATATTACAATATTGCACTGGGCAAGGCTGAAGAAATCAGGCTCTATTCAGAAATGGCAAGCATAAACAACAATATTGGTGTGATATACAATTATGTTGGCAACCTGAAGTCTTCCTTTATGCATTTCAATGAGGCCTTGAATTATTATGAACTTACGGGCAGGCAGGCAGAAAAGATCGGAACTATCAACAACATTGGATTGATCTATCTTCATTTAGGCAATTACGAAAAAGCGATCAGTCAATTCGAAGAAGCCTTGCATATGCCAACAGAATCCAAAGACACCGTTTTCCTGGTATCTGCCCGGACAAATCTGGCCATCTGTTACTTTTCCATTGGAGAACTGGAAACAAGTCGTGAACATCTTCAGGAGGCCATAATGCTTTCGCAAAAGATCAACAACATGCACGGACTTTGCATTTCGTATAAAATCATGGGAGACATTTATCTGTCGCAAGATCAAACCGAGGAAGCTCTTGAGGCATTTACCCGAAGTGCTGACATTGCGCAACAGGGAAACCTCACCTTTCAGCATGCCATTTCATTGCTTGGCATTGCCAAAGCCTATTTGCAAAACGAAAAAACCCACGAAGCATTTGCCATTGCCAATACAGTGATGGAGATGGCCATTGAACACGATAACCTGGTTTTTGAGAACGAATCGCACCAGGTATTGTCAGACATTTATTACCGCAACAACGATTTCGAAAACAGTCTGAAGCATTTTCGTGAGCATAACCGTACCATACTGGAGCTTTCCAACCAGACCATCATGCACCAGATCTACGATATTGAGCTCAGTAACCTGAGCAATCTCAACAAGATGCAACAGCTCGAACTGGAGAAACAAGAACTTGCAATGAGCAAACAGAACACTTTGTTTTTTTCACGTCGCTCACATTTGTTTTGTTATTTGCAGGTTTTTATCTGATTTATCTCAACTTACGCCATCGCCAGAAGATGAGACTGCAAAGCACCGTAATTGAGCTTACTCAGAAACAATCACATGCCGCCATGGAGGCAGAGATACAGGAAAGGAAACGTATCGGACAGGAGCTGCACGACAGTCTTGGCCATTTACTTTCACTGGCCGGATTGCATGCAAGTCTTTTGCACCGACGCAGAGAAGAACTGAGCCCTGAAAAAAAAGACCAGGTATTAGAGTCTCTTCTTAAAACCATTGACGATGCCTTTTCGGAAGTACGAACCATTTCGCATAATCTGGCACCCTCCTTACTTTCCGAAAGAGGCCTCAGAGGGGCACTGAAAAGCATTTCCGACAAGGTAAACCAAACCAGCAACCTGAAAATGAGCTACAAAACCTATGGACTGAACGATAAACTTGACTCACTGATTGAGAACACCCTTTTTCGCACCATACAGGAAATCGTAAACAATGCCATCAAACACTCTGAAGCCAGCAAATTGTTTATTCAGATCACCCAGGGCACCAACGAGATAACCCTTATGGCTGAAGATAATGGCAAAGGCTTTGAAATGGAGATGATTCAGCACTTTTCGGGCAATGGGTTATCGCATATGAAATCAAGAATTGAAAACCTGCGCGGGAATATTTTCGTTGATTCCAACCCTAATCGCGGCACTATTGTAAGCATACTTATACCTTTGCGATAAATACAACAAAGCATCTGGCAATGGCAAAACATTACACCACAATCTGAACCAACTGATCAACAATAGCCATGGACCCCATCAGAGTACTGATCGTTGACGATCACCAAATTATGATAGAAGGATTGAAATCCTTACTGGAAGCCGAAACCGACATTGAGTTTGCCGGAGGCGCCAATGCTATGGCAGAAGCCTTTGACTTTCTCCAAAAGAACCCTGTTGATGTGGTATTGATGGATATTAATATGCCCGGAGGATCGGGCATTGAGGCTACCGCAAAGATCAGAGACCTCCATCCTGAGATCCGTATTGTTGCCTTAACCATGTACGACGACATTTCTGTTATCTCACGCATGGTGCAAGCAGTTGCATCGGGGTATGTAATCAAACGCACAAGATTGCATGAAGTAATAGAAGCCAATCGTGCGGTGCACAACAACGAAAGATACCTGGGTGCCTATACCCAGCAGATTATTATGGATAACATGGGAAGTTTGCAAGAAATCCCTGAAACCAGAGATGAGAGCAAATCGATCCTTTCTACGCGTGAAATTGAAGTGTTGCAACTCATTGCCAAAGAATACCGCAACGAGCAAATCGCAGAAAAACTATTTATCAGCGAACGAACTGTTGAGGCTCACCGACGCAACATCTTCATCAAGACCAAAACCAAAACCATTGTGGGCTTGCTAAAATATGCCATCAGCAAAGGGTTGATACCGGTCGAGTAACCCGCAATTGCCGATTTGCCCACTATCGCACTACCATCATTTTGCCGAAACTTTCCACGCTCCCATTTCTGAGGATCCGGTAAAAAAACATACCTGGCTCCAGGTTGGAAACGTTAATTTGGGTTTCGATCTGGGTAATAAGCACAAGATCCAGTTGTTGGCCTTGCAGGTTGAAGATCTCCAGGTGAAGTTTATCTGCCAGGTCGAAACCAGGCACAGTAAAGATTGCCTGCTCACGCGATGGGTTGGGGTGAAGAAAATACTTCTCGTTCTCAGTATTGTCAATCTGTTGTGTGGATTCAAACAGGGCTGCTATTCTGCGAGAATCTTTAACCGCGAATACAAATTCGGCCTCCACAGAAACCACCTCGCCATTTTCAGACCAATGCGTAAAAGAATAGCCCTGCAGGGGTTCAGCAGTTAACGTTACATTTTGTCCATGATCGAATATCCCGCCACCCGACACAAGCCCTGCTTTGGGTGGAAAGGCCTCCGGCGTAACCGTATGGGTGATGGAGATCGGATTGCCCTCGTAGTTGCTACGCAACTGATGATGGTAGGTGGAAAAGGTTTGGGCGCAATCGCTGCTGTGCATTATGGTTAACTGTGCAAACCCTGAAGAGCACATACAAAGAGGTTGATAAATGACAATATAAAAATCGCACATTCCCTTACCTGCTGTAAAAGCTAAATAATGACAGTAGTGGGGGATCTCCATTGTGTACTGAAGGGAAAAATTCTCCCCATAATCAAGGGTTCGAAAAATGCTAAAGGTTCCGGTTACCGATGATTTTGCAACCAGGTAGAACTCTCCATCAAGAGGACCTTTTACCAACCTTACGGAACCTTCTGTATGGAAAGCATCCATGACATGACTCACAAAATCCTGGCCCTCATTCATACTGTGAAAAAGAGTAACTTCTTTGGGAGCTGAATTTCCAGGGTTGTGGGTTGTATAGTAGAAGATTTCGTCAGGTTTATTCCCGGGCAATAATCGCCCTCTGAGACTGTCATTTTTAAGCTCTCATGTGTGCCCGTTATCGGCACTTTTGAACAGCATATTATTCGATCTGCGATAGACTTCGTTGGGTTGGTTGCCAGTGGCATAATCAGCATAGGGTTAACTCTGATTAAGATCCTGCCATGTGTTTGCCTGGTCCACTGACAGAAAGAAATCGCTTTCCGTTAACCGATACAACACCCCTGGGGTAGCATCGGCCATTACAAACCCGGCCCCGAAGGGAAACCAGGACGGATTATTGGCAAATGTATCAATTACAGCAAAATGCCTCCCATGATCAGTCGTATAAAACAAACCCGAAACGCTGGGTTGCCAGGATTCGAAATACCATTCCAGTAAAAAATACATCTCACCCCTTTGCGGACCGGTGGATTGTGCAGCAGCAGGAAAAACACCAGAGATTAAAAAGAAAAGAATGAATAGTTTCTTTACTAAATGTTTCATAAATTCTGTCCTCCATCATTTTAGAAGATTTCTCCCAACAATTTCCAGGTAACAGGGATACAAATCCGAAACAAACACTCCAAATATACTTAATTTTTTTAAATATCCACAATCCTGCCAGTACGAATTTGAGCAAAGAGATTTCTTACTCCGCTACAGAATGAAAAACCCTGCAGGATTGCTAATAATCTACAGATAGTTCATCCTTACACAACATAGGTTTCCTTGATTGCCCAGTACAAATAAACCATCAATCTTTGATGCATCGTACTGAATTACCCTGGGCTTTTGAATCAATACCTCTTTGTACATGCATCTGATTATGCTTCATAATACGCTCCCAGGCTGATGACGTAGAAGATTCTGTGGAGCTCCACCAAAAACCAAAAAACCTCTCACTAGAAAAATAAGCAGGTGATAACAAATGAACACCCCCCGGTAGTGCTGTAAAACCAGTTTCATTGGTATCATATGGACTGGGACTTTCCCAGTGTGTAATAGCTTTTAATTTTCCTGCTGCTGTACCAGCCCCTCCCAGATAGTTTTCCAACTGCGTCCATTCCTCGTCGGAAGGCAAATGCCAACCTGCCGGGCAAGCTGTTTTTGCAGCCACCCAGTTGTAAAGCACTCCGTATGTTTTGTAGGTTTCTGTGGCTTTGGCTTGGGTAACATCATTACCAAAGTATCCATACACATAATACCGCGGATCGGGTGAAGACCAATTCCCACCCTGCATTACACTGGGCAAATAGCGCATATTTTCGCGCAACCAGCATTGATTTCCTATTTGTACGGTTTGATACACATAGCCATCGCGGGTATCGGTAACAGTTCCGCAATTGGGATAATCCAGTGTTTTAAAAACAACCTGGTTTCCGTAGGCGGTGCCACCACTGTTGGTAGCATAAGCCCGAACGTAGTAGGTGGTATTATTAACCAGATCTGTAAGCGAACTGGTAAAGCTACCCGTTCCGTCTCCCTCATGGGTAAGGTTGTCCTCGATGGTGGGTTCGGGGCTTGTGCTCCAGCATATACCACGAGCGGTGATGGGAGTGCCTCCATCGGAAGTAATAGTACCTCCAACCTTTGCCGTAAAAAGGGTAATATCAGTTACCGGATGTGTTGAAAGAGCAGACAAAACCAGTGTTGTAAAAACCAGGGTACTGCCATAGGCAGTGCCTGCATCGGTGGTAGCATAGGCCCGGAGATAATAGGTTGTGCCGGGCAACAAACCAGTGAGCTCACTGAAAAAGTTTCCGGCTCCCTGCCCATCGGTTGTTTTGTTGTCGCGCAAGGTGGGTTTGGGATCAGTACCCCAGCAAACCCCGCGTGCCAGTACCAGCAATCCCCCATCAGAAGTAATATTACCGCCGCTGATGGCTGTTGTAACAAGAATGTTCGCAACATCATGTGTGGTAATTACGGGAAGAGGTTTATCCTCCTTCTTGCATCCCGTTGTCATAACCAGGAATACACCCAGTAACCATAGGCAGTGCCTGAACCATGTCTTTTTTGTCATACGTAACTTTTTATAAAGTGGATATATGGACGCAGGTTTTGACAACTACCTTCAGAGTGCGTTTCTACCAGCCTGCAAAGGGCGACCCGAAAATACCAACAGCAAGCTCCAGCCACACCAACAATATCAACAAAACCAGCACAATAACCGATATAACTCTCCCTTTAACCGTTTGTAATTTCCTGAGGATGATTTCCAGCAGAGTACCGCCCACAAACAGTATCAATCCGGCAATTACGAAATCCGACAAACTCCAGTTTACCTCACTACTTATCTGCATCATCATCAGAGGCAGCAGCAGAACAAGCAAAATACACAGAAAAATAATTACTACCCTTTTCTTTGGGTTTTGAAAAAAAATGCCTCCTCTTTTCATAATCATTTGAACACATTAAACATGGTTTTGCCTTCAGATAAAAAACTTTGCACCCTCAATGGCCAACTTCATAAGTAAAGCCCATTATCACACTGAACAACAACGCCATAAAATCTTTTTATCTTCACAAATATATGCTTCTTTTTGCTTTCTTTAACAAAAAAACAAAACAGTTTTTATCTCAGACAAACAACATTTAATGATTATCCGCTTTCTTGCCACTAAGGTTTTTACCTTTATGTGAATTTTTTTCAGGTTTGTTTCGCTTGGTTGGCATTATATTCAAACGGCCTTGCAGAACCGAGGCCCTTTCCAGGGCCGAGCTCAATGCAACCTTTTAAAACGTTATTCGCGTTATTTTTCGGTAACAAAACAAGGAACAGTTAAAAAGATTTGCAGACCCGCATTGCATTACATTTTGGTTCAAGGCACTAGTTTTTTTGCGGGGCCTTAAATCTTTCAGCGAAGAGACCGCAGTTTTGTCGTCTCGCCGCAGGCGAGAGCAACTTTTTCATCAAGGAACCGAGCCCAAAGGGCGAGTTCAATGTGACCAATGAAATAAAATAAAGACACATTAAAAAGTTGAAGAAAGAAAAAACTTCTCAAAAGAAGTCTATTGCGATTGGGAGAACTGACATCAAGGTAATTACTGGCAAGATTGCGGATAAGCATACAACATTTTTTCAGAAAATAATTTATTTAAGTAATTGGTCGTATGCCTGCCCCGTAACTGCGGGGGAACTTGCATGTTG
Source organism: Bacteroidales bacterium (assembly GCA_046291875.1). Taxonomy (GTDB): domain Bacteria; phylum Bacteroidota; class Bacteroidia; order Bacteroidales; family UBA7960; genus SKVR01. The sequence goes on from JBKBSF010000002.1 coordinate 139,528, forward strand.
ATTTTGACTGCGTCGAGCTTCGGTTCATTGTTTTTTGTGAGCCGCAAGTGCTCATGCAAGTTTCATTGCAAATTGGGGCAGGGGTCCCCGGATTATTGAATTCCAGGTTCTCTTATCCACTTAGCGTATTAAACTGTTAGCCCTGCAAATGGCACAACAAAAAGGCTGCACCTAATTGGGGTGCAGCCCTTGAAAAGAATAAAAACAACACGTTATTTTTTGAGAGTCTTCAGCCGCGCACTTTGGCCGGTATTGGAAAACAAAATCAAAGTATACACCCCCGGGCTCCATAGCGAAGTATCCAGATGAAGTTGTTGAGCTGGGTTGCCCAGTGGCAGGCGCAATATGCGTTGTCCTGCAGCATCAAAAACCTCCAGTAGCAGCCAGAGCACTTCGGGGTCAGGTACAACTACAAGGGTTGCAGCGAAAGGTACGGGCCATGCCTTCAACCCATCCCTTGCCAGCAGACTACCGGTTGTTGTACTCACCTGCAAGGTCTGGCAGAAGGTTTCCTGGCAAAACATATCGCTGTAGGCAGTGAGACAAACCTCGTAGCTGCCGGCTATGCTGTAACTGTGCTGCGGATTGGTTTCTTCCGACTGGTTTCCATCTCCAAAATCCCAAAGATAACTATAGGCTCCCTGGCTGGTGTTTTCAAAAACCACCAGTCCGCCTTGCACCTGGTACTGAAAAGCAGGCTCCGGTAGCGGAAAGAACTCTATCGTGGTTTCATCCTCTCCTGCACAACCATTACCATCTGTAACTGTAACACTGTAGATACCCGTTTCTGTTACAATAATCTGCTCAGAGGTTTCACCAGTACTCCAAACGTATTCACCATCGGGTTCAGCAAATATCATTACTTCATCCCCATGACACCAGGGCCCGTTTTCCGGAACCAGAATATGAACCTGAGGCAACGGAAAAACTTCAATACTTACTATCGGGCTGGTGGCAGTGCATTGATTGGCATCGGTAATCTGTACCCAGTAATCGCCTGTGGCATCTGCAATAATGGAAGAAGTTGTTGCCCCGGTACTCCAGAGATAATCGCCCTCCATGTTTGCAGTAAGCACTACCGATTCTCCTTCGCAAAAAGAGGTAGGGCCATCGGCCAGAACCTCTGCCTGGGGCAGCGGGTGTACTATCACAAAGTCATCCATCACCCGTGTATGGTTTTGGCCCGATACCGACCATTCTGCAGTAAGGCTTACCGTATAGCTGCCTGCCTCGCTGTAGATATGCTGGGGCTCAGGTTCAGTGCTGGTGGTTCCATCACCAAAGTCCCAGAGGAAGGAATCGGCATCGATACTGAAATTGGCAAAAGCCACTGTGCCTTCTCCACAAAAGACAGTTTGGGAAGCCTCAAACAAGGCCCAAGGAAATGGTGTCTTTTCAATTTCTCTTTCAAGCACAGCACTCCAGAGCCCGCGGGTATCCAGGAACCGAAATTTGAGCTGATAGGTGCCATGGGGGATCCTGCGCAGATCAAGATTCAGATCAAGCACCAGTGGGTTGATGGGCTCATCAGGCACCACATGGGTCGATCCGGGCAGTCCGAACTGATCAAAGGCGTTTCCTTCAGAGTCTTCAAGCCAATACTCCCAGGCAGCCATCAGGTTCTCTTGCTGATCGGGAGGCAAAGGGTTTTTTACAAAAAAACGGGTCAGCAAACTACTCCACAACCCCCTCTGATCGCGAAACCTGACATTCACCCGGTTAAGGCCATCGGGCAGCTGGGCTGCCGAAAGGCTTTCGTGAAGCAAAAAGGTTGACCCATTCTCGATTACCATTTGTTGCATCCCTGCCACATCATCATTAAACCAAAGCTGGTAGGCCACCAGGTCATTATCCTGTCCCTGCTGATCCGCTAAGGGTAGCTTCACAAAGAATCGGGTAAGTACAGATGACCAAAAACCGCTGTTGTCGAGAAACCGAATGGAGAAACTGTTGAGCCCATCGGGCAGTTGGGTTGCAGAGAGTATTTCATCGATAGCAATATCGGCTGCACTACTCACGGTATGTTGCTGCATTTCTTGCTGATTGAAACGGTAGGCATAGGCAACGATCTGGCGAGGATCGCCATTTCCATCCCCTGCCGGGGGCATCTTTACGAAAAACCGGGTGAGCATAGACGACCACAAACCTGTATTGTCGCGAAAACGGATAGAGAAACTATTGAGCCCGTCGGGCAGTTGCGCTGCTGCAAGGCTTTGCTCAAAAGAGTAATCTTGCCCAGGAACGATATCCTGGTATACCAAAGTTTGCTGATTGAAGCGATAGGCTACGGCGGTGATTTGCCGTTGTGCACCACCCTGATCGGCAACGGGCATTTTCACAAAAAAGCGGGTAAGTGAAGATGACCATGTTGCCTGGCTGTCGCGAAAGCGCAAAGTAACACTGTTGAGGCCATCGGGAAGGTGGGCAGCAGAAAGGTTCATCTGAAGGGTGGCCAGATCGGTGGGGGCTATATCACTCACCACCTTGTCCTCCACCTGCCGGTTGAACCAGTACTCATAGCGGTTGATCTGCACAGGCTGAGCCCAGGAGCAGAGCGCTACAAGCAACAGGAGGTTGGTAAATATCTGTTTCATACACAAACATTTAAGCTATCGAGCTTACCGATCCTGGGCTTCCACCTCGATCTGGATCTGCAGGTTGCCATCCTGGTCGGTAGAAGGGGCAATGGTTTGCGAAGAGATATGGGGTATCTCTGGCAGCATACTGGCCTTAAAAGGGACAGAAGTTCCAAAAATACCGATGTCATAGCCGTCCTTCCCGTAGTTTTTGCCAGCAAAATTCTCCTCCAGGTTGAAATCGTAGCTGTAGGAAAAAGCAAGTGCCCCATCATAATTTACAAAAATGGTATTTACATCCTGACTTACAAGATTTTCATATACCCCAATGGAATTGGTGGAACCAAAACTTGCATTGGAAACAAAGGCGTTCTGGTGAAAGGTACAGTTGGTATATCCCCCTGTTTCCATGTTACTGTATGTAGTCTGGATAAAAATATTATTCTCAAAATGCGACCCGTTGATGTTGCTATAGCTGAAGGAAAAGTACTCGGATGTGCGCATAATAATATTATTCACAAAAAGATTGTTGTCACGGAAATAGTACAAACGCTCAATAATATTCTGCCGGATCAGGCAATTGCGAATATGGTTTCCGTTCAGAACGCCTATGATATTTTCCAGCAAAGTAAAATGGGACCCCATATGGGTTTCGTTGCCATCATGTGTGAGGCGTACCATTCCATTGATATAACAACGCTTGACCAGAACATTGGATACATTTTGATTGAGAGCTGTAGTGCCCACAAACAAATTTCCATTGATAAACAACCCACTCATCTGGGTATGATCGGCTCCGGAAATCAGGTAAATACTGCCATTGATCTGGGTAATGCCCGTAGCCGTTGTTTGCTGTGGAGCATATCCTACCCCGTAAATGATGAGCTTTTTGTCTATCAGAAGGTTGGAAACGGGAAAAATACCTCCGGAAAGATACAACGTATCGCCATCGGATGCGGCAGCAACTGCCTGTACAAAACCATTGGAGTTAGGGAAAAAGCTTACCTCTCCATTGGAATGCAAGGCAACGGTTTGCTGGGCATTAGCCGGCAATACACTCCATACAAACAGAAAAAGGGATACCCAAAGAAGGGGGTAGGAGAAATTCGTTTTACGACGAAGCAGGCATGCAAAGCCAGCCACGATCGAAAGCCGGAACCCTGCCAGGGGGTTCTGCACAAAAGGGGGAAGGATTTGTAAAAACATAGAGTAAGGGATTTGGATTAACATCCCCAAAATTACCCCTAAACCGCCCCCCGATCAGGCCCAATAGATAAAAAAGAAAAGCCAAAAGGTAAATTTCTGCACTTTACAGAGGCAGCACTACCCTTACCTGAGTGCCTTGATGCAGTTGGGAGGCAAAGAGCAATTGGCCGTTGTGCTCCTCTATGATATTGAGAGTAATTGACAACCCAAGGCCGGTCCCTTTGCCGGGTTCCTTGGTGGTAAAAAACGGATCTGTTATGCGCGACAAGTGCGCCGGATCAATACCGCAACCATTGTCGGAGACCACAATGCAAAATTTATCCTTTTCCATTGAGGTAGCAATCCGTATCTCTCCTTTGTCTTCAATGGCGTGCATAGCATTGGTCAGGAGATTGAGCATGGCCTGGTGTATTTTTCCTTCATTGCATCTGATGAGTGCGTTGTCTGATGTATACTCCCTGACGACGGTTATACGATCTTTCAGGTGTCCGTCGAGCATCCGCAAACAGCTTTCCAACAGTTCATGCATATCATAGTTGCCCATTACCGTATCATCCTTACGGCTGTAGTGATTCAGGCTGGCCACAATACCCGATGCACGCTTTACCCCGGTATAAATAATCTCAAGCAAAGGAGAAATCTCGGGTTTGATATCCCTGTGATGGTCTTCAAAGTAGTCATCAATGGCCATTACACCTCCGTGAATGAAATTCAATGGGTTGTTGATTTCATGTGCAACACCTGCAGCGAGCACCCCCAGAGAAGCCATTTTCTCAGAATGCACCAACTGACTTTGGGTGCTCTGCAGTTTGTTAAGAGTAGCCTCCAGTTCTTCTCGCTGACTATAGAGCTCTTCATTGGCGGTGGCAAGTTCTTCGCGTTGGCTATGCAACTCTTCGTTGATATTGAGCAACTCTTCGTTGGCACTGGCCAACTCCAGGGTACGTTGCCGAACCTCTTGCTCCAGCTCTTTCTTTTGCTGTTTTACTCTTTGGGTGCGCCATTTGTAAAAAACAACAAACCCAACAAGCACCACAACCCCCATCAACATACGAAACCAAAGGGTTTGCCAGTATGGCGGATGGATATGGATCAGAATGGTTCGCCCTTCGGTGCTCCAGAGCCCGTCGTTGTTCGACCCGATAATGGTAAGGCGGTATTTGCCCGGAGCCATATTGGTGAAATTGATAAAATTGCGGTTGCCGATAAATACCCAGTTCTCATCGCGCCCTTCAATTTTGTATGCAAATTGATTTTTTTGAGGCACTGCATAATCCAGGGTGGTAAATTCGATCTGAAAGCTCAGTACATCGTACCTGAAATCAAGGCGATCTATGTAGGCCACCGATCTGTCGAAGCGAAGGGATTCGTTGAATATCTTTACATCGGTTAGAGTAACTGTGGGCACACGGGTATTCAGGCTTATATTCTCAGGCAGAAAACTTACCAACCCATCGGTGGTACCAAAATACATTTCACCGGAAGGGCTCAGAAAAGAGGCACCCCAGAAAAACTGGTTTACAGGTAAACCATCGCTTGTGTCGAAATTCAGAAACTCTTTGGTTTGCGGATGAAAGCGAGAGAGCCCATTGTCGGTAGACAGCCAAAGGTAACCCTCTTTGTCGGGCAGAATGGCATAAACAATATTATTGGGCAGTCCATGGATCTCAGTAAAGGCCTGAAAAGTACCAGTGGTAATATCCAGCCGGTTTAATCCACCTCCGAAAGTACCCACCCAGAGCACATCGCCATTTTTGTACAAAGAAATCACATTGTTATTATTGAGACTACCGGGTGTGTTCTCATCATGCACAAACCTGACAAAACGGTCTTCGGCAGGGATATACCGGTTAAGGCCACCACCCCATGTACCCACCCAGGCCTCTCCGTTTTCTTCCATGATAAGTGCATTGGGCTGGATTTTATTGTTACTCAGAGAGCCCGCATCCTCTCTGTTGTAGCGAAACACTTTCCACTGTTCCGTTCTGGGATCAAATACATTGAGCCCATTTTCCGTACCAATCCAGATGCGATTGTCGGGCCCCTGTCTGATCACCTGTATAGTATTATCGCTGATGGAATTGAGATTGCCCGGGTCGTACAGAAACTTTCGTACCAGATTTTGCCGGGAGTCAAATACAAAAACCCCTTCACTGGTACCCACCCAATATTGATGTTTTGCATCCTGCATCATGGAAGTAATTCCCTTAAGCCCAATGGTTGAAATCAGTTTGTTGTTGCGGACAAACCTTTGAGAGTGCCGATCCCAGGCCAGGGTAAACACGTCATAAGCACCAATCCAGAGTAATCCATTGTGATCTTCATAAATGGTTCTGACCACCCTGGTATTAAGCGAATTATCCTGATCAGGCAAATACCGGAAAAGGCTAAACTTCTTATTCTCCACAATCTTGTCTACCCCATTTTCATTGGCAATCCAGATTACCCCGTTGCTATCCTGGAAGATAAAACGTACTCTGTCGGATGAGATACTGTTTCCCATACATTTATCCTGCCTCAAACGCCTGAAAGAGTGGTTCTGGTAGTCGAAAATGGTTATCCCCATGCGGTCGTGGGAGATCCATAATTCTCCGGTAAAAGACTGCATGATATGGTAGGTGTTGTTTGAGGCAGGGGAGTTTGGATTTTGCGGATCATGATTGAACACCACGAAACGATCGCTGCGTTCATCAAAAAATTGAAGACCTCCTACAAATGTGGCAATCCAGAGGTGCCCGTCACGATCGGCGAAGATACTGTAGACTGCATTGCTGGCAATGCTTCCTGACACATTGGGCTGGTGCGAGAAATGGGTCGTCTGCCCGGTCTCCAGGCACCTCCTGAAAAGGCCTGTTGAATGCATTCCCACCCACAATTGGTTGTTGCGCACCAGCAACGATCTTATGCCATCTTCTCGCCACAGAGGATTACCAGGCCACAGGTCGTAAGAGGTAAACACTCCGGTATCCTTCTGCATACGGGCCAAACCACCACCCCAGGTACCCACCCACAGGTTTCCTTCATGATCTTCGGCCAGCGACCATATCTCATTGCCGGGCAATGAGCTGGCATTCCCGGGTTCATGTTTGTAGCGGGTAAAGGTTTCAAGTACAGGATCAAACCGGTTGAGGCCACCACCCTGGGTGCCAATCCAGATCATACCATCGCTCCCCAGGTGCATGGCTCTGATCATATTGTTGGAAAGAGAGCTTTCATCCTCCTCACTGTATTTGAATTCCCTGAAACCATATCCATCATACCGCACCAAACCTCCCAGGGTGCCAAACCAGATAAACCCACGGTTATCCTCCAGAATTGAAAAAGTTGCCCCTGGCGATTGACCCAACTCATTGGTGATCGGCCAGATCTTTTGCTCAAAAAACTGAGCTATTCCACTAAATGGAATTATCCCAAAAAACAACAGCAAGATAAGTCGGGCCATGGAGCAGATAAGCTAAAACTTTTTATACCATTCGGGGAATGCTACCCCGAAAAAGGGCGCAATTTACACATTTTTGATTTATACCCCCAAAAAACCCTTAAGGGAGATCCGAAATTTCCAGACCCTCAATACATAGGGAAAACAATTAATTTAACCCTACGTCCTTACCCCCCGGTGAGGCAATTATCGAACAAATAAACCCATTGGACAATAACCATAAACGGTTGCCATCAAGCCGCAACAGCCTTAAGGGAACAGTAAGATACAGGATTTTTTTCCACAAAACCTACTAATGCCTGCTTGCAAAACAATAGGGTAGAGATAGAGCAAGAAGAATTTAGTAATTACTTACCTGCAGGTAGGGGAAATTAAAAACAGTGCGATAGGCCCTCAGGGGGTGCCTGGAGGGGCCGGTAAAGGGAGAACCATCAAGCAGGTTAAACACCGAATTACAGCAGGGGCACTCCGCAAAGGGCGGATTTTCAACCACTATCCTACAATCGGCGTAGGGTTCGTGGGGACAGGCCCGGTCAAAGGCACGAAACTCATCGTGCGATACCCGGTAGATCAGAATACCCCTGTGTCCGCCCGTATAATAGGCCCATCCTCCGATAGCATTAAGTTCAATATTCTGGGTAAATTCAATATTGATTACAAAATCCACATATACCCATGGTACCGGATGCTTGTCATCGCGCGTGCAACCTGCAGGCAGCAAAAGGCAGCAAATCAGCAATGCAGTTGAAAGAAGAAAGGTATGCCTTGAAAATAAATTCATAACCCGTACGTTGTAGTTCTGCAAAGTTACACTGTTTTTTCTAACTTTGTTTTCGGGTAATTTATTGCTTTACACTTAAAACAATGCCAAACAGATCTTATCGTTATTACCTGCTGATATTCCTTGTGCTACTGCTTCCTTTGGGTTCTTGCGGACCCAAGTACAAAGCCGCCAAGGCACAACGTCAGTTGGAGAAACGCATGGAGCAGCGGCGTAAGGAGGGTGAACGAGCCATGAGCCAGGCCCGCCAGCGCCACCAGAACGTGCAAAGCCCGGAAACCCGCAAAAGGATGAAGGAAACACGTAAGAAAAGCGACCGACTTTTAAACAATAACCGCAAGAAGCCGTTCTATCAAAGGTGGTACGATAAAGTGCGGGGACGATGATAGCACACCTGAAAAACACAAAATAATGGAAGATTATATTTATATCATTCTGGGGATTGTATGGCTGGTAATCAGCATACTGGGAGGCAAAAAGAAAAAGCAGCAGCAACAGCAGCAACAGCAGCAGCAGCAAAACAAACCCAAGGCAGAACCCACGGAGAGCATCCCTCAGCAAAGCTTTGAGCCACCGGTTAATGAAACCGAAAGCGATACAGATATTGAGGTGTTGCTGGAGGAGTTTTTTGGTGCGGGAAATAAACAGCAAAGCACCCCTGCCCCACAGGCAACCCCCAGACCGTTTGCTCAAATGGAAGAAGAGAAACCATTGCAGCCCTACGTAACCGAAACCTTTGCCGATGAGATATCTCGCGAACTAAGGGGCAGGTATGAGAGCCTGGAGCAAGTTGAGCAAGACTATGAGTTCTCTGCCGAAGGCAAAATCGAAACCATCGATGATCTTATCAAGTCTTACGATCACCAGCATTGGAAGGCAGAAGAAGAGAACAGCCAGATATCGGTTGTTGAGCTGGATGGATCGCAACCGGCCATGAAAGATTTTCGTTTCGATGCACGGCAAGCCATTATTTACGCCGAAATTATTAACAGAAAATATTTTTGATTATTTGTTTTTTTTAGGGCATTCATAACAAAATATTGGTTATATTTGCCCATGCAAACGGAACAAAATCCGTTTGCTTTTGTATTATATGGCAAGCGATCTTTTAAAGCTTGCTTCCATTTTTAACCGGGTTGTCAGTATCGTTGCATTTTGTACATGCTGTCAACTGTTTTTTTTATACGTTTTACAAATAGGGACAGACCTTATGCTCCGCTGGTTGCCAACATATCTTGCTGCGGTTTTCAGGCTCAATCATTTGCGGCCTCACCGTCACCGGCTTTTTAAGCTGCATGCGGCATTTGTGCAGGGCATTTGTCTCCTTTCCCAAATCCGGATCATGCCTAAACTCCCTGCTCCCATGCAGGAACTCCCCCCGGCATTGCTCCCGGAACTACTTCGAACAACAGCATACCGTCTCATTTAAAAAATCTTTATCGTATTGTTCCTCTTAATGCTGACATACTCCGCCAACGGAGATGTCTGCAGGAGCATAGTTTAACAAAATTACTTACAGTCATGAACGAGGTTAAATATTTTACAAAAGAAGGCCTTGAAAAATTAAAACAAGAGCTCGAACAACTGAAATCTGTTGAAAGGCCCGCCATCTCACAGCAAATAGCTGAAGCACGGGAAAAAGGCGATCTGTCGGAGAACGCAGAGTATGATGCTGCCAAAAATGCACAGGGAATGTTGGAGCTTAAAATCTCCAAACTGGAAGACACCCTGAGCAATGCAAGGGTTATTGACGAGTCGCAGCTTGATGAAGACAAAGTTTCCATCCTCTCCAGGGTAAAACTCAAAAACCTCAAGAACAATGCTACCATGACCTATACCCTGGTGCCCGAAAACGAAGCCGACATCAAACAAGGCAAAATATCGGTAGGCAGCCCCATTGCCAAAGGGTTGCTGGGCAAACAAAGTGGCGAAAAAGCAGAAATACAGGTGCCCGCAGGCCTTATGACATTTGAAATCCTGGAAGTGGGCAGGTAAAATCTGCCTTCCAGCACCATTAAGCCTGTGATTGCGATGAAGCACTCACAGGTTTTTTTGTTTTCTTTTGCATGGACAGGTGGTGCCTGATCCCGATTATGTTGTATTTTTATCCTATCGATTTTCATCTTAAAGCTTTTGCACATGTCCACCATCTTTTCCAAGATTGTAGCAGGAGAAATTCCTGCCTATAAAGTAGCCGAAAACGACCATTTCCTGGCTTTCCTCGACATCAATCCGCTGGCCAAAGGGCACACACTGGTAATCCCCAAAAAAGAAACAGACTATATTTTCGACATAGAAGACCAGGAGTATCAGGATTTCTTCCTGTTTGCGAAGAAGGTGGCACGCTCCATCAAAAAGTGCATTCAATGCGAAAAGGTAGGCATTGCCGTAATTGGTCTTGAAGTGGCCCATGCCCATATTCATCTGGTGCCCATCAACAGCATTTACGATATTGATTTCAGCAAACCCAAGCTTAAACTGTCGCCAGATGAGTTTAAGATGATTGCCAACCGCATTGCAGAGAAGTTAGAGTAGACTATTTTTTCACCCGATCAGGGTTGTTGGTTACAAAAGCCTGCCAGCCACTGTAAGAGGCTTCCTGTGCCGATGCGCCTACGCCACGCTGGAAATGATGGCATACAGCCACTGCCAGGGCATCTGTTATGTCCAGAAATTCGGGGATTTGTTTTAGCTTGAGCATTCCGGCCAGCAACCCGGCCACCTGCTCCTTGGAGGCAGCTCCCTTACCCGTAATGGATTGCTTGATCTTCCGGGGTGAATATTCAAAAACAGGTATGTCGCGATACAAGGCGGCTGCAATGGCTACACCCTGTGCTCTTCCGAGTTTTAGCATGCTTTGCACATTCTTACCAAAGAACGGGCTCTCAATGGCCAGCTCATCAGGATGAAAACTGTCTATAAACCGAAGCGTAGTTTCAAAGATCTTCTTAAGCTTCAGGGAATGATCGGATAGCTTATCCAACCGCAGTACGTCCATGGTGATAATTTCAATTTTGCTACCTTTGACCTCAATTACACCCAGCCCCATATTATTGGTGCCCGGGTCAATCCCTAAGATAATTTTTTCTGCTTCCATCCTACTTTTATGCGCATTATTCCGGGAAGTATTCCCCTGAGAGCAAAAGTAAGCAAAAATTTCCTCTCCCTGCTGCAGCTTCTGTCGGGTGTGGCAGCACTGGCTTTTGTAGGATGGCATCTGACCCGCATTGACACCTCCTTATTTTCTTTGCAAACCATCGGACCCTATGGCACAGCTCTGCTATTGCTCTGCCTTGCCCTGATGATGGCAAACTGGGCCCTTGAGGCACGCAAATGGCAACTTCTGGCAGGTCTGCTTGAAGACATATCCTACTTTAAAGCTCTCAAGGGTGTGCTTGTGGGGGTAAGTGTAGGTTTGATCACCCCCCGGAGAAGCGGCGAATTTGCCGGCCGGATTATGGTACTTGCCCCTGCTAACCAACTCAATGGCATGCTGCTGAATATGGCGGCATCCGTAAGCCAGCTATTCGTAACTCTTTTTATGGGTTCTCTGGGAATGGCCATCTTTCTGTTTGTCCTCAAAGGACAATGGCACGATACTCCCAACGGCTTCTCTCAAAGCAGCCTGTTCTTTCTTATCCCCGGATTCCTGTTCTCAGGGCTTATCTTACTGTTCGCATTTGGTTTACCAGGTATGCGTTTTCGGTTTTCACCCCACCATTTCATTGCCAGGGCATGCAATCAGTGCCTGGATGCCTTTGCCTTGCTATCTCCACTCCAGGTGAGCACTTTGCTTTTGCTGAGTCTGATAAGATACGGGGTATTTCTTTTGCAATTCTTTTTGTTGCTACAAATTCTGGGGCTTTCATTGCCCTTCAGCGTGTTTTTTACACTTACTGCCATGAAATACCTTGTGCTTACCCTTTTCCCTCTGTCTGCCATTTGGGAACTGGGCATCAGGGGTTCGGTGGCCATTTTTGTTTTTGGCATGTACCTGCCTGCCCAGGAGGGCTGGACCTTGCAAATACTTGCGGCCACCGCCTCGTTATGGGTCATTAACCTGGCACTCCCTGCACTGGCAGGAGGCGTTTCAGCGCTTTCGCACAGCTTTCAAAACAAATCATCTGCATGAGTAATGCCCTGATACTGCTCTTGTTTCTAACGGCATTGCTCTATACCCTTTTGATATTGAGCTTTGCCCTGGCTCTGGCACGCATTACACAATCGCGCCGCATATTGCCTGTCCCTGCTCCCTTTGTATCCGTTATTGTAGCCATGCGCAACGAAAGTCAGCATATCTCTGCCTTAATCATGCATCTGAAGCAGCAAGCCTATCCTTCGGATTGCTATGAAGTGATCCTTTCTGACGATTTCTCGGAGGATGACACAGTGATGCTTGCCCAAAAGTACATGGCCGCAAACATGAAGATCATTGTATCTGCTGAGGGTGATCTACCAGGAAAAAAGGGGGCCCAGGCCAGAGCCTTGACCCAGGCTCGTGGAGAAATACTGCTGTTTACCGATGCCGATTGCACCATGGGCCACCAATGGATCAAAACAATGGTGCAGGCAATGGATACACAAACCGCTATGGTGGCAGGTCCTGTAATTCTGAAAGCTCAACCAGGCGTTCTGTTTCAGAAACTGCAAACCCTCGAGTTTTTGAGTCTTCAGGGAAGTACTGCGGGTGCCATGGCCCTGGGAAAACCAATTATGTGCAATGGCGCCAACCTTGCCGTTTGCAGAGACGAATGGGAAAAAGCCAAACTAAAAATCGAGGGTCAGCAACGGTCCTCCGGCGACGATATCTTTTTAATGCATGCCTTGCAAAAGTTTTCGGCCAAAAAGATCCGCTTTGTATGGGAGAGAGATGCTGTAGTCAGCACCTGTGCCAGCCCTGACTGGAGAGCGTTTTTCGGGCAACGATCGCGCTGGGCAGCCAAATCAACCTCCTATACCAACGGGTTTACGCTAATCACTGGTGCAATAGTAGCTCTGTTTAACCTCAGCCTTTTGGTGGCCGCTATGGCTGCACCCTGGATAACCCATGGGGGGCAAATTCTGGCAATCGTATTTGCAATAAAGTGCATGGCAGACCTTCCCCTGATGCTCCAGTCAGCAACATTCTTCCAACTCCGGAAAATCATGTGGGGATATGTGCCTTTGCAACTCATATATCCTGCTTATGTGAGCCTCACACTATTGCTTGCTTTTGCCAGGGCGGGCCGATGGAAAAACCGGAAGATTTATTGATTGCCTGGGTGTTCCAGTTCTTTTTTCACCTGGAGAAGAAATGCTTCAATTTTGCCCAGCGACTTAATGATCTCATAATCGCGTTGGGTGTCCTCCGGATTTTTACGCAACTTTTCCTGGGCTCCTTTAAGGGTATAGCCCCGTTCTTTCACCAGGTTATAAATAAGGTGAAAGTTGTCTACATCTTTTTGGGTAAAGAGACGATTCCCTTTTTTGTTTTTGCGGGGCTGAATGATATCAAATTCCTTCTCCCAGAACCGGATCAATGAGGTATTCACATCAAACATGCGTGCCACCTCACCAATGGTATAATAAATACGTGCAGTATTATCGGAGTTTTCAGTCATTACCGGCAAGAAACAAGAGTAATAAAACGGGCCTTTGAGGCGAAATAGTCTATGAGAGCGACTGGTTAACCCGTGAAGCCACCTCAATGATATACTCAAATTCTTCGGGAGAAAGGTCGTTGAAGAAATAATTGACGGGGTTTACCTGCCGGCCATTTCGAATTACCTCATAATGCAGGTGAGGTGCAGTAGACACACCAGTATTACCCACAAAGCCAATCACTTCTCCCCTTTTCACTTCCTGTCCGACCCTCACATTGAACCGGCTCAGGTGGGCATACAGAGTTTGGTAGCCATATCCATGATCGATCACCACCATCATACCGTATCCGTGGCGGTTTCTTTCCACCGTTATTACCCGGCCATTGCCGGGGGCGTAAATGGGGGTTCCGGTAGGTGCGGTAAAATCAACCCCCGTGTGCATACGCAGGGTCTTGTAAATGGGGTGTATACGCATACCAAAACCCGACACAAGGCGCTGGATACCCCTTTCGATGGGCATAATGGCAGGTATAGAGGCGAGCATATCCGCCTTATCGCGAGCCATATTAAAGACCTGGTCGAAAGAAATAGATTGCACATACAGCTGACGCGATAGCATATCGATGCGCTGCATGGTATTAATAATTACAGCCGAATTGTCAAACCCTTCAAACTGTTCATAACGGTCGGCACCTCCAAAGGCTGCTTCGCGCTGGGTGCGCGACAGAGGTTCTGCTTCAAAAATAACGCGATAGATCTGATCATCGCGATGCTGCAAATCTTCCAGTACCGATGCCAGCATATCAAGCCTGTCGTTTACCAGCTGGTAATTCAGCTCAAATTGCTCAATCTCCCGGCGCAGCATCTTCTCTTTGGGAGAATCAAAAAAGGTATAGCCTATGCTCAGCACTATCACTGAGAATACCATACCTGCCAGTACAACTCTTAGAAATCTTTTTGCTTTATCCCAGAAACTTTCCCTTACAGGTTCTACAGCGAGAGATTTGGTGTTGAATTGGTATTTGATTTTTGCCATAATATCAGCTTATCCTTGTTAAAGGCCCCAAGGGAAGAATTACCCTTAATGTTTTCTCTATCTTTAACTTACGGTATTTAAAGTAATTAGTTACAAAACTACGTAAAATTAAATTAATTTTGTCAGTGATTTCACTAAAAAAAATAATAAAAACACCTAATAATTAAGCCGTTCCCGATGAACTCGCAACTAATTCGCAAAACCTTTCTCGACTTTTTCTCCTCCAAAAACCATTTCATAGAAAATTCAGCCCCGATGGTCGTAAAAAACGACCCAACACTCATGTTTACCAATGCTGGCATGAACCAGTTCAAGGATATCTTCCTGGGCAACTCTCCAGCCAGGGATTCCAGGGTTGCCAATACCCAGAAATGCTTAAGAGTATCAGGCAAACACAACGACCTGGATGAAGTGGGCCACGACACCTACCATCACACCATGTTTGAAATGCTGGGAAACTGGAGTTTCGGAGACTATTTCAAGAAAGAAGCCATCGATTGGGCATGGGAACTGCTTACACAGGTTTATAAAATAAACCCCGACAACTTATATGTTACGGTTTTTGGCGGAGACAAGGAAGATGGGCTTGAGCCCGACGATGAAGCCAAAGCTCTTTGGCTGCAGCATGTGCCTGCAGAACGGATCCTTTATGGTTCAAAAAAGGATAACTTCTGGGAGATGGGCGATAGTGGCCCTTGTGGCCCTTGTTCAGAAATCCATGTAGATATTCGCTCTGCCCAGGAAAAAGAGAAAACATCCGGACGAGACCTGGTAAACCAGGACCACCCACAGGTAATTGAAATCTGGAACCTTGTATTCATTCAGTTCAATCGACTGACCAACGGATCATTGCAGCCCCTCAAAGCCAAACATGTGGATACGGGTATGGGGTTCGAGCGTTTGTGCATGGTGCTGCAAGGCAAACAATCCAATTACGACACTGATGTTTTCCAGCCCTACATACAGCAGTTGTGTAAGATGACAGGCAAAGAGTACGGCAAACACAATGAAACCGATATCGCCATGCGTGTTATCAGCGACCACGTGCGTGCGGTTGCCTTTGCCATTGCCGACGGAGAGCTCCCTTCCAACAACAAGGCCGGTTATGTGATACGTCGGATTTTGCGTCGTGCTGTACGCTACGGATATACCTTCCTCGATTTCCGCGAGCCTTTTATTCATGCTTTGGTTCCTGTTATGGTAGAGAACATGGGAGCTTTCTTCCCCGAACTGCCCGCACAACAGGATCTGATCCAGAAAGTAATTGCAGAAGAAGAAAACACATTCCTGAAAACCCTGGCCACAGGAATACACAAGTTCGAACAACACCTGCAGGCCCACCCCGAGCACAAAACCATACAGGGCGATTTTGCCTTTGAGCTGTTCGACACCTATGGCTTTCCCATTGACCTCACTCAACTGATGGCCCGCGAAAAAGGGTACAATGTTGATATGAAAGGTTTTGAAGAGGGAATGCAAAAGCAAAAGGAGAGAAGCCGTGCCGCTGCTACGGTTGACACCCAGGACTGGATTGTGCTCAACGCAAGCGAACAGGAAACCATTTTCCTTGGATACGAAAGCCTGGTAGCTCAGGTTAAACCCCTCAAATACCGCCAGGTAACCTCCAAAGGAAAAACTTTCTATCAGCTGGTGCTCGACAAAACTCCCTTCTATGCAGAAAGCGGAGGTCAGGTGGGCGACCGTGGTACTCTGAAAGCTGGCGATACCATTTTGCATATCCTCGATACTCAGAAAGAAAACAATCTTTCTATACATATCCTTGACAAAGTGCCAAACCAATGGCCAGAGAGTTTTATTGCCATGGTGGATGAGAAAAAGAGAAGACTGACAGAAAACAACCATAGTGCCACCCACCTGCTGCATGCTGCCCTGAGAAGTGTTCTGGGCACCCATGTGCAGCAAAAGGGTTCGCTGGTAGATGAACAGCGGTTGCGTTTCGACTTTTCGCACTTTGCCAGGGTAACCCCCGAGGAGATCCGCCAGATCGAAAAGATGGTGAACCAGCAGATACGGTCCAATATCCAACGTGAAGAGCATCGCGAACTATCGATGGAAGAGGCCAGGGAAATGGGAGCCATGGCTCTCTTTGGTGAAAAATACGGCGATAAGGTGCGTGTAATTGCTTTCGACAAAGAATACTCCGCCGAATTGTGCGGTGGCACCCACGTGCATTCCACCGGCCAGATCGGTCTTTTCAAAATCGTATCGGAAGGCGCCATAGCCGCCGGTATCAGAAGGATTGAAGCCATAACAGGAAAAACCGCTGAGGCATGGATAGATGAAAAGATCGATACCCTCAACCAGGCAAAGGAGATACTTCGCAACCCCAAAGATATTCTCAAAGCCATAGAACAGCTTCAGAAAGAGAATGATAAACTGGGCAAACAACTGCTGGAGCTGCAAAAAGCAGAAGCCCGCAATAAGGTTGCCGAACTTAAGGCAAAAGCAGAAAACATTGGCGGCATTAATTTCCTTGCCGTAAAACTCAGTGTAGATGCCCAGATGGCTAAAGACCTTGCCTTTGAACTTAAAGGTCAGATGGAAAACCTTTTCCTGGTTGTGGGTCATCTGGCAGATGGCAAACCCGGCATCACCGTGATGTTGTCGGAAAACCTGGTGAGCGAGAAACAACTCAATGCCGGCAATATTGTACGAGAGCTGGCCAAAGAGATACAAGGAGGTGGCGGCGGACAGCCCCACTTTGCCACTGCAGGAGGAAAAAACCCCGATGGGCTGGATAAGGCGGTAGCAGGGGCACGCAAGTTTGTGGAGTAAATGAAAGAAGACCGAAGACCGAAGACGGAAGACGGAAGACGGAAGACGGAAGACGGAAGACGGAAGATGGAAGATGGAAGACCGAAGACCGAAGACAGTAGATGGAAGACCGAAGACCGAAGACAGTAGATGGAAGACCGAAGACCGAAGACGGAAGACGGAAGACGGAAGACGGAAGTAAGAGATGAGTTTAAATTTGCTTTGAAACAGTTCCTCAAACCCCATTTCTCAAACCTCAAAAAATTGACAACTATTAATACGCACCAAACTCAAAAAACATGAACGTATCGAAACTGATCAATGACTCCCCTGCTACGCGCTGGGGTATTATGTTGCTGGTGAGCTTTGCCATGGCAACCAACTATTACTTCTATGATGCCTTATCGCCTCTTAAAGATTTGATGCACTCCAAACTTGGCTTCTCATCTGCCGATTATGGCTTGTTTATGGGAGCTTATTCATGGCCAAATGTCTTTCTTGCGATGGCAGTTATTGGAGGGGTGATTCTTGATAAGATCGGCATTCGCATAACGGGCTCCATATTCATTCTCCTGCAGGTAGTAGGAGCCGGAATAACGGCATACGGCACCACTGATTATTACATCAACGGTGGATTTGGCTACGAGTTTATGAGTTCATTTATGACTTCGTGGTCTCCTGAGCTGAAAATGACAACACTTGGCTTTTTTATCTTCGGTTTGGGAGCTGAAACCACCATTGTTGTAATATCTAAAGTAATAGTCAAATGGTTTAAGGGAAAAGAACTTGCCCTGGCACTTGGTCTCAATCTGGCAATTGGTCGTTTAGGGATGGCAGCTGCATTGATCATTTCTCCCCGTTTGGCTGGCGAAACCAACCTTTCTCTTCCCATCTGGTTTAGCACCATGCTCCTGGGTATCGGCTTCCTTGCTTTCCTCGTCTACATTATGTATGACTTGAAATTCGACAAACAGATTAAATCCGATGAAAGTCTGTTGGATGAAACCGAAGAATTTCACATATCTGATATCGGGAAGCTGATTACCAATCGTTCATTTATTTATATCACCCTGTTGTGTGTATTGTTCTATTCAGCGGTGTTCCCATTTGTTAAGTTCGCACCCGATCTTATGACCAACAAGTTTGGAGTAACCCGCGAGCTTGCAGGCACCATTACTGCAATCCTGCCCTTTGGCACACTTATTTTCACTCCTCTTTTTGCCTATGTTTGCGACTATAAGGGTAAATCTGCCTCATTAATGGTGTATGGTTCATTATTACTGGTAGTGGTTCATCTTATGTTCGCCTTTACACACATTACTCCCTTCATCCCTATGTTTATTCTTGGGGTAGGGTTTTCGTTGGTACCTGCAGCTATGTGGCCATCAGTGGCAAAAATTGTTGAGACCAACAAAATCGGTACTGCCTACGGATTGATGTTTACCATCCAGAATATTGGTTTGATGATTTTCCCAATGCTCATAGGCTACGTACTGGACGCCTCAAACCCTGGTGTAGCAGAGACCCTGGCTGCAGGCGGCACAGCTGTTTACGATTACACCAACCCCACTATCATGCTGGCAGGCCTTGGCCTCCTGGGGGTAGTCTTTGCGTTCCTGCTTAAACATGACGATAAAACCTCAGGCTATGGCCTTGAGCAACCCAATAAAATTAAAGAGGAAGTGCCCAGTGCAGATGAAGTAACCTTCAACAAATAATCAATCGGGGTTTATCCGAAGAAATCTACAAGGAGGAAAGCAGGCTGGCTTTCCTCCTTGTTTTTTTTACAGGGGCAGTCACTCTACAGGGTCTTTCAATACCCCCTTAAATGACCAGGCACGTTCTATTGCAAAGAGCCTGCAGATGCTTTTATCTGCAGGCTCTTTGCATACATCCCAGCTCATGTGCCTGGGGTCTGATTGGGTGTTTTATGAATGTATCATTGGAGGGTTACATATTTTTCAATCCATCTCTTTCCAGCATGGCATCGATGGTGGGTTCGGCACCGCGGAATTTCACATACAAATCCATGGGGTGTTCGCTACCTCCTTTGGAGAGGATAAATTCGCGGAATCGGGCTGCTGTTTCCCTATCGAAGATCCCATTCTCTTTAAAAGCCTTATAGGCATCGGCATCGAGCACTTCGGCCCACTTGTATCCGTAATATCCTGCAGCGTAGCCACCGGAGAAAATATGAGAAAAGGATGCACTCATAAGCGTACCATCGATCCAGCGGAAGAGCTGAACGGGGGCCATGGCAGCTTTTTCAAATGCTTCTGCCGGGATGGTAACAGGCTCAGTGATGCTGTGCCAGGCCATATCGTTGAGGCCAAAGCTCAACTGACGCACGGTTGCATAAGCCGCATGGAAATTCTGTGTTTCAATGATCTTTTCAACCATTTCAGCAGGAATGGGTTCGCCAGTCTCGTAGTGGCGTGCAAACAGATCCAGAAACTCCCTTTCAGTGGCCCAGTTTTCGAGGATTTGAGAAGGCAGCTCAACAAAATCGCGGTAAACGCTGGTACCCGAAAGGTCGGCATAGGTTACATCAGACAACATTCCGTGGAGGGCATGTCCAAACTCGTGAAGAAAGGTGGTTACTTCATTAAAGGTAAGCAAGGAAGGCCTGGTATCGGTAGGTTTCGAGAAATTACAAACAATGGAAACCAGGGGTCTTATGTCCTGTCCGTTCTGACGGAATTGCTCGCGAAAGCTTGTCATCCAAGCGCCGGCACTCTTGGAAGGTCTTGGAAAGAAATCCATATACAACAACGAGAGGTATTTCCCATCCTCATCGTATACCTCATACACTGATACGTCGGGATGATACACTGCCACATTGGTAACAGGTTTGTAGGTAAGCCCCCACAGTCTGCCGGTAAGTTCGAAGATACCCTCCTTCACCTTTTCGAGCTGAAAATAAGGACGGGTAAGTTCTTCGTCGAAATCATACTTTTCTTTGCGGAGTTTCTCGGCATAGTAAGCCCAGTCCCACGCTTCGATAGTATGTTCAAACCCGTAGGTACGGGCAAAATTCTGCACATCAGCAAGCTCTTTTTTTGCCACTGGCAATGCTGCACCAGCCAGTTGCTGCAGAAACTGATTTACACTGGCAGCACTCTGGGCCATGGTTTCTTCCAGTACAAAATCGGCATGCGATGGGTAGCCCAACAGGTTGGCTCTTTGAAGCCTGAGGTTGGCAATACGGGTAAGGATGGCAGTATTGTCGAACTCATTTCCCTGATAAGCACGGGTGCTATAGGCCCGGTAAAGTTTTTCGCGCAGGTGGCGATGATCGCTGTAGCGCATAAAAGGCCAGTATGCTGGAGCATCCATGGTAATCACCCATCCTTCAACTCCTTTGGAGCGTGCAGCCTGGGCAGCTGCATCAATGGCAGACTGCGGCAAGCCCGAAAGCTCCTCTTCTGAAGTAAGATGCAGGTACCAGGCGTTGGTTTCAGCCAATATGTTGTCGGAGAATTTCAGGGAGAGCTCAGAAAGCTCACGAGAAATTTCGCGCATGATGGCTTTTTTCTCTTCGGGCAGTTCGGCTCCGTTGCGGGCAAATCCTTTGTAGGTCTTTTCGAGCAACATAGCCTGCTCGGGCGTAAGAGTATAAGCATGTCGTTGATCGTACACATATTTTACACGCTGGAAGAGTTGTTCGTTGAACAATACATCGTTGCCGTAATCGGTTACCAGGGGAGATACCTCGCGGGCAATCTGCTGCATTTGCTCATCGGTTTCGGCATAGTTGAGATTGAAAAAGATACCGCTTACGCGGCTGAGGGTTTGCCCTGCGAGAGATAGAGCTTCGATGGTATTGGCAAAATCGGGTGATTCCGGATTTTGAGCAATGGCATCGATCTCGGTACGGGCCTGCTCTATGGCAGCCTTGAAAGCCGGCAGATAATGCTCATGCCTGATCTTATCGAACGGAGGGGTTTGATGTGGAGTATTGAATTCGCTCAGAAGCGGATTTTCCTGGGTAGTGCTGCAGGCACTCATTGCAGTTGCAACCATCAGTGTAAAGAATAATTTTAAGTACGTTTTCGTTTTCATTTCTTTCGTTTTAATAACAATGCGTTTTGACAGATGTTCGGGCACCCCATCAACCTCACAAATAAATACAATGATAATTTGCTGGTTTTCAGGTGTGCAATATTAAGTGTTTTTATTCACATACAGATTGTCTTGTTGGAAAGTTTTTATTAAAATTGCATAAGGGAAAAGGAAGATGGAAAACAGGTGATTTCACCTACGTAATATAGTTGAATCAAGCATTTCGCAGCCTCAAGGGAATCTATACATTCGTAGTACTCTAAAATCTTGATTTTGTGCAATTTGCAAAATAGAACAAAATCATTTATTTGCATAAGATAAAACGCCATTGGTTTGTTATTTTTAAGCGTTGATAGGAAAGAACTAAATACCCCGGCAGCAACTTCACAGAACTGTCCGTTAAGAGGTATGACCGCATCAGAAAGGACTGCCAGTACCCACACACTTTTTCTCTTTTTGATACTGGCTGTGTTGGGTTCGATGATGGTGCACCCCATGGCAGTGCAGGCCCAGCAGTGCGCAGGAGACACTCCGCTTCTGGAGGTAGATCTCACCTCCTCGCCCACCGCCACATGGCAAAGCTTTTCTATTACCCCCAGTGATCCCTGCTGTGGAATGCCCAATAATTTTAATTGCATCGAACTCTTAATTACACTTCATCCGGCGGCTACTTCCGTTTCCATTGCTTTTACCACTGCCCATGGCAACCTGTGGTACTTCCTGGATTGCCAACAGCAGCTCCCTTCACCTGCCAACAACATCATAAACCTTTGCTTCGATACGCCAGGGCCGCACAGTGTAGTTTTTTGCCGTACCGGAAGCTCTCCCTACAGCTTTCATGTAAAGTCTTTCGACATACCCTTTGAAGTAACCCTTCCTCCTTTCTCCCCGGTATGTGAAGACAGCCCAGACTTTTTCCTTACCGGAGGATCGCCCGGTGGTGGCACCTATTATGTGAATGGTGTAGAAAATTTTCTTCAGATCATCGAACCTTCGGTGCTGGGCCCAGGAAATCATACCATAACCTATGAATACATTGATCCGATAAGTGGATGCTCAGGAGAGGCCAACCAAAATCTGTTCATTGTTTCCACTCCACAGATCACCTGGACGGGTGGGGAGTTTTGTCATCAGTCAGGTTTGCAGCCCCTGCAAGGTGCAACACCATTGGGTGGAGTATATTCGGGTCCTTTTGTTTCAGACAATTCTTTCGACGCAACCTCAGCCTCACCGGGAAACCATATTGTAAGTTACAGTTATACTGACATTTATGGATGCAGTGCTTTGGCACAGGCTGATATTACGGTTCATGCGCTTCCCATTGCCCTTACCGGACCCGACCAGACAATACCCATCGGAACTACTGCCAACCTTACTGCAGCCAATGGAGGTACCGGAAGCTATTCGTACCAATGGGAGCCTGCTGCATTACTGGTGAACCCCAATGTACAGAACCCCACTACCCTTCCTCTCAGCCAATCTACCTTATTTACACTCACCGTAACCGATCTGGACACAGGATGTGAGGCCAGCGATGAGGTGATCATTAATATTACCGGGGGGAATCTGCATATCTCGCAGATAATGACGATCCCCGGAGCTATCTGCCCGGGAGAATGGGCACAGCTTTGGGTGTTGCCTGGGGGTGGTTCGGGGAGTTACCTTTTTCACTGGACAGCACTTCCTGCCGATCCTACTCTCACTACTCCCAATGCCATGCTCCCCTGGGTTAGCCCATCGCAGACCACAACCTATACAGTTACCATTACCGATGCCGACCCCGCATTCTCGCATCTGTTGCCTGTGCAGGCCAGTGTAACCCTTGTGGTGTACGATCTGCCTGTGGTAACCATTGAACCCACTCCTCCCGACACCTTAAAAGTTTGTGCCAACACCCCTGGGTATGCCCTAACCGGAGGAACTCCTCCCGGAGGAACTTATACTTTGCTCGATGTTTTTGGCAATGTACTCCATTTACCTTATATCAATTTTGCCAATTTCAAGCCCCACCACATTGGCGAAGGACACTACCAGATACTTTATGAGTATACCAATGAGAATGGCTGCACCAACTTTGCCATTAAACCCTTTCAGATATTACCTTACGTTGAGTCGCAGTTTTATCTTCACCTTCCCAATGTTTGTGAGGCAAACGTAGTGCATTTTGCCAACCATTCGAAAGGAGCAGCAAGCTACATATGGGACTTTGGCGATGGCAATACAGTGCATACCACTGCCGACTCAACCTTCGTATACTCATACCCCATCACCACAGAGGTTGTAGAATACACCATTACATTGGTAGCCATATCGGCAGAGGGTTGTATACACTCGCGACAGCGAAAGGTGAAAATCTGGCCTCCGGTTATTCCGCAGTTCATTGCCATCGATCCGACAGAAGGTTGTTCTCCGGTAACCGTTGAATTTGAAAACCAGACCCAGGGACTTGTGGCAATGTATTTCTGGGACTTCGGAGATGGAACCTTTTCAGTACAAACCCACCCCACCCATACTTTTTACAATAATTCGCCCAACGATACGATCTACAATGTCAGTCTTACGGTGGTTTCATCCACCTTCCTCTGCACTCAAACCGTATCCATACCTGTTACGGTGTATCCTTATATTGAGGCGGGCTTTACCCTGAACCCTATCAGCGGATGCCATCCGCTGGAAGTGGATTTTGCCAGCATTGCCATCGGGGCCACCGATTACAGCTGGGATTTTGGAAATGGTGTTGTTTCGGATGTAGCACATCCGGGTATCATCACCTTCGAGAACAATACCGACGGCATCCTGGAATTCCTGATACAACAGCAGGTTTCCAATGAGCATTGCAGTGATTCTCATTCAGCCACCCTGCAGGTTTACCCCAATGTAATTGCCGACCTGTGGGCATCAGAAACCGAAGGTTGTTCGCCATTTGAGGTAACTTTCGCCAATCTTTCCACCATTACAGCAACCGAAATCCTGTGGGATTTTGGCGATGGGGGTTCCTCAGCTGCCACCGACTCGGTTTGGCATACCTTTATTAACAACACCGACACCAGTATTGTACGAACTGTTTGGCTGAGAGCCAAATCAGACCAGTTTTGCAGAGATTCTATCTCCATCGACATCACTATACATCCTCGTGTGAAAGCAGGCTTCGACTTTTTCCCTGCACAATCGTGCAATCCTTATGAAGTAATGCTGATCAACACCTCCGAAGGTGCTCATGACTACATCTGGGATTTTGGCGATGGCAGCCCCCTGTCCTTTTCTTCTGCCGATACGCTATATCATCTGTTTGACCATGACCTGGCTGACCCACAGATATACAACATCCAGCTGATTGTAAGCAATCCGCAATTGTGCAGCGATACCCTGATCAGGCCTGTTACGATCTTTCCAAAGATCATCGCAGCATTTACCCCATCCATTACCGAAGGATGCAGTCCGCTGGAAGTAGAGTTTGCCAACGGAAGCACCTTTGTACCAGACAATGGGCATCTTTGGGAGTTTGGCGATGGAGGATCCTCGGTAGCCATCAACCCGGTGCACATCTTCGAAAACACATCCTATACCGATGTGGCTACATTTGATGTATGGCTGTACACCCAATCCGAACACCTCTGCCGCGACAGTATCCATCACCAGATTACTGTATATCCGCAAATCAGGGCTGACTTCACCATTGAAAACAACCAGGGTTGCTCACCTTTTCTGATGGTACTTGAGAACCATTCCCTAGGAGCATCAGAACTTCACTGGGATTTTGGAGGACAGCACAGTATGACCACCGATGCTTCGGCAGATTATCTGACATGGCTATTCACAAATACCACGGGTGACGTTATTACTTTTGATATTGAACTCATCGCCCGAAACAGCTTTGATTGTTTTGATACTATTATACGCACCATAACGGTATTCCCGGAGGTAGACCTTTCCTACACTCATATTGAGGAGGGATGCCATCCTCTGGATGTGAATTTCAACAACGCCACCCAGTATGCCAACTATTTCTTCTGGACCTTTGGCGATGGAGTAACCCACACAGGTTATAGTCCCGAACATCAGTTTCACAATTTCAGCCATACCCACGACACTCTTTACCACGTAGAGCTTTTTGCTCAATCGCTTCATGGCTGCTTTGCCTGGGGAAGTTCACAGGTACAGGTGTATCCCAAACCCCTGGCTTCGTTCCTGGTTGAAAATACTCCTGGATGCTCACCCCACACCATTGAGATTACCCATAGCTCTGTTGGAGCCACCGGATACAGCTGGGACTTTGGCGATGGCAGTGGCACTTTCTCTTATGATGAGCCGGAAGTATATCACAATTATGATCATGATCCGGGTACCGGGCCAGGGTATTTCAACATCCAGCTCTTTGTTGAAAACACCTTCTTGTGCAGCGACACACTGGTGCAGCAGGTGGTGATTTACCCCAACATTACTGCAGCTTTTGAACCTAATGTTACCCAGGGATGCCATCCCCTTACGGTAGATTTCACCAACCTGTCTGAAGGAGCCACTGCTACATCAGCTTACCTCTGGGATTATGGCAACGGGCATACCTCACAGAACCTGCAGCCCCTGCACTCGCATACATTCCACAACTTCAGCCATACCCAGGACACTATTTACACCGTAATGCTGGTGGCCTACAACGAGAATGCCTGCAGCGATACAACCTGGCATCAGATAACGGTGCGCCCTCGCCCCATGGCATTCTTCAGTACACCTAACGTGCCCGCCTGCGGACCTCATACGGTAAATGTGCACAATTTTGCGGTGGGTGCCGAATCATTTATCTGGAGCATGGGCGATGGAGATACCCTTTACCACAGTCAGGATCATTTCACTCACGATTACACCCAACCCGCCGGCCAGGGGCCAGGGGTATTTACCATTACCCTGCTGGTTGAAAACCTTCATGGATGCTCGAACAGCTATTCGCAACAGATCGTGATTTACCCTGAGATACATGCCGGGTTTACTACCAACGACCAAGGCTGCCACGTGCATCTGGCCAGTTTCCAGAACCTTACCCAGGGAGGCGATATGTATTTCTGGGATTTTGGCAACGGCAATACCTCGCAAAGCACCCACCCGCAGATGGCTTTCACCAATTACAGTCATACCGAGAGTGCCACCTTTACCATAAACCTGCTTGCACAGTCGCACTATGGTTGCAGCTCAACCGCCAGCCACGAAATCATTGTTCACCCGGTTCCCAAAGCAGAATTCACCATCAGCGAGCTTTCGGGTTGCTCACCTTTTAGCCCCCTTCTGGAAAACATTTCTGTGGGAGCCAGTGAGATACTCTGGGATCTGGGAGAAGGAACACAGCATGCTATGGAAGGAGAGTTTTCCCACACTTTCAGCAACACCCATCAGGCACCCGTGAATTTCACCCTTACCCTGTGGACAAATTCAGAATATGGCTGTGAGGCTACAACCCAGCAGATCATAACTGTTTTTCCGGAAGTAACGGCAGACTTCACCACCGAAAACAACATCTGGGAGGGCTGTTCGCCACTCACCCTAAGGTTTCTGAACCAATCGAGCCTGGCCAATTCTTATGTCTGGGACATGAACGATGGTACATACTCAACAAGTGCCAACCCTTTGCATATCTTCCACAACCTGGAAATTGACGAAAAAATATTTACTATCGAACTGGCTGCAGAGAGCATCTATGGATGTACCGACACCATTCAAAAAGAGGTAAAGGTATTTCCTGCGCCCATTGCACATTTTACCGCACTACCCAAAAAGCAGGCTTATCCTGATGCCACCATTACACTAAACAACCATACCAATGATGGCTATTGGAACTTCCACTGGGAATTTGGCGATGGCAACACCCATCAGACCAATATTTTCGATCCGTTTACCCATACTTACATCTGGGATCCCAACGATATGTCGACCAAGACCTATGTAGTGGCACTTTTTGCTTCCAACGAGCATTGCCAAAGCATGTACACCCAGGAAGTTACCATTACATCGCCGGTGCCAGAGGCAGAGTTTGAAAGCATAACCACTGGCTGCGAACCCCTTACAGTGCAGTTTAGCAACCATAGCCTCTACGCCCATACCTATCGTTGGATCTTCGACGATGGAAGTATCTCCACAGATCCGGAACCTGAACACACTTTTGTGGATCACGGACTGTACCAGGTTATGCTCATAGCCATTGGTGACGGAGGACGCGATACTACCTATCATTACAT
Source organism: Bacteroidales bacterium (assembly GCA_046291875.1). Taxonomy (GTDB): domain Bacteria; phylum Bacteroidota; class Bacteroidia; order Bacteroidales; family UBA7960; genus SKVR01. Next base: position 167,209 of record JBKBSF010000002.1, read on the forward strand.
TGAAGTATTTGAAAATCCCAGGGCACGGTTCTCACTGCAAAAGGCCCATATCAACATTCCCGAGGAGCCCCTGGTACTGATCAATGCTTCCGAACTGGGCGATTTCTACCTATGGGACTTTGGCGATGGCAATACCAGTACAGAATACGAACCTGTATACTACTATGCCAGCCCGGGCATTTACGACATATCACTTCTAGTAACACGCAATACTGAGCCCCAGTGCCACGATCTGATGTTGAAAGAAAACGCCCTTAGGGTAGACGAAACATGCAAGATCATTTTCCCCAACGCCTTCAAACCCAATACATCAGGCCCCTCTGGAGGTCACTACGATATGTACAATCCATCCACCGAAATATTCCACCCGGTATATGAAGGTGTTGAAGATTACGTGCTGGAGATTTACACCCGCTGGGGTGAGCTGATTTATCGCTCCGAGGATATCAATGTGGGATGGGATGGCTACGTAAAAGGGCAACTGGCCACTATGGATGTGTATGTATGGAAAGTTACCGGCCGCTGTACCAATGGCAAGAGCATCATCAAAGCAGGCGATGTAACGCTTTACCGCTAGGAGATCCTACAACCAGACAAGAGCTAGAAATAAAAAAGATTGAGGTTTGATCCTTAATCCATAACCTCATACCTCATACCTCCCACCTCCCACCTCCCACCTCACACCCCACCCCTACAGGTGATTTCTTCCGGTTGTTTTGTGCATTAAAAAGCAGCGTTATCGCTTACAGTAAAGCAGAGAGCTCGCAGTACCTTTACCATGAAGAGAAATAGATTACCAAAACTGCGATAGCCTAAGGTCATGAAACATTTTTTACGAGAACTGATCCTGTTGTTATTATTGCTGATCCTGGTGCTTTCCGGAGGCAAATCCAATGCACAGGAAGGCCAACAACCTGCAGCAGAAAAAAATCATGAGAAAAGCGTTGTACTTTACCATGGTTTTGAATCCGGATTACCTTCAGGATGGGTGCAGCAGTATATAAATTCACCCTTTGGAGAAAATGTCAATTGGAATACCCGCAAAGGGGCTGGTAACCTTACGAATAACCCTACCAACCCCACAATAGGAGAGCCCGACACAGCAGCTGTTGGAAACAGAAACCTGGTTTTTCAATGGCAGGGACAGGGACATTGTACCCGACTCATTTCCACGCCCATAGACCTTGAGTTTGTTGTGCACCCTGTACTTTCTTTCTACCATGCCCAGGTGGGTTGGGGGACAGGACAGGATCGCCTGGTAATCTATTACAAGCATGGCGAAAACGGACCTTTGATTCCATTGGCCACCTACAACCACGAAGTACCGATTTGGACCCACCGCTCCATTCCCCTCACCAACCACGAAACAGATCAGTTCTACCTGGTTTTTGAGGGTTTAAGCGGACACGGTTCCGGGATATGCATCGACGAGCTTACCATTACAGAAACCGGATATGTAGCAAAAACGCTGGACACATTTACTACCGAGCAGGCATCTAGCGACTTTATTCCTTCAGGCACCACCAACAACCCCATACTGCGTTCGCAGGTTAGAGTAACCGGAAATACCGGCGACCTTCTGCTGCAGAAATACACTGCTCAATCGCTCAATACGGACGATGCAGATGTAACCAAACTCAAACTCTACATTACCGATACAGAGATATTCAATACCAACAATCTTTTAGGGGAACTAAACGGTTTTACAGCAGGTGTAGCTACATTCAACAACATCAACCACAATCTGCCCACAGGCTATTCTTACCTGTGGCTTACCTACGACATACATCCCGATGCTCCCCATGGCAACATTGCCGATGCCATGATACCTGCTGGTGGTATAACCATCGGAGGAGAGGATGTTCCCTCAGAGAACCACAGCCCTTTTGGTTACCGTGAGATTTTTGAGACCATCTTCTACGATGATTTTGAAACCGACAAAGGCTGGACCCTTACGGGTGAATGGGAAAGAGCCATACCGCTTGGCCTCGGAGGACCGAACATTCCCGAAGGCTCTGGATTGCCTGGGCATGGATTGCCTGGAGCTTCTTATGCTTATATCGGACAGAAAATACTTGGCACTGATATTACAGGGCTTGGAGAATTCCCCGGAAACTACGAACCCAATCTCGACTCACTGGCTTATCGGGCCATCACACCTGTGATGGACTGTTTTTATTATACCGACGTAAAGCTGAGTTTCCACCGCTGGCTCAACATAGAGTTTACAGACAAAGCTTACATTCATGTTTCCGGAGATGGCGGTGCATCATGGCAACAGGTATGGGTGAACAACAACTTCTACAGTTCGCTCAACTGGGAACAGGAAACCATCAACCTTCCCGGCGCCAACCGCAAAGAGAACATGCTGATCAGATTCTCCATTGGCCCTACCGATCCGCTTAACAACTATAGTGGTTGGAACATCGATAACCTGGTAGTAACAGGCACTTATGTAACCCGCGATGTGGGCATCAGCGAGCTGCTGGCACCCATTGAAGGTTGTGGTATGAGCAACAGCGAAGATGTGATTGTTGAAATTAAAAACTTTGGAGCTAAAGAAATCAACGCTCCAATTCCGATAGGTTTTTCATTGAATGGCGGGCAAACCTGGCATATGGATACCATTTTCGCTAACCTTGCTGTGGGCCAAAGCATCATTCACACCTTTGCTCCCAAAGCCGATTTCTCAATCCCTGCCCGCTACAACATGGTGGTAAGAACTTTCTGGAGCGAAGACCAGGATCCTTCCAATAACTCCATCGTAAGGCGTATTTTTTCTGCTCCTTACATCACCCCACCTTATACAGAAACTTTTGCCTCCAACGACGGGCTTTGGACAGGATACGGATATCGCTCATCATGGTCGTGGGGAACCCCCTTCGGACAGCACATTAACCAGGCACAATCGGGCACACGCGCATGGTTCACCAACCGTGGCGGCAGCTACAATGAGCTGGAAGCATCATGGCTGGAAAGCCCTTGTTTTAACTTCTCAACTGTGCAGAACCCTGTAATGGAGTTTCACCTGAACACCCACACACCTGAGCCACTGGCTGGCACCACCCTTCAGTATACTCTGGATGAAGGTGTAAACTGGCATACACTGGGTGTGCTCAATGAAGATTTTTCCTGGAACTGGTTCGACAACGACAGCCACATACAGCTTCTGGAGGATAACTTTGGAACCCCACAGGGATGGAGCGGCAATTCGGCGGGATGGAAGAAGATCCGGGCCATTCTGGAGCCCAGCCTGGGCGGAGCAGAGAAGGTAAAATTCCGCTTTGCCTTTGCCGGACACCACTTCGAAGGAAACCCCAACAGTTGGGAGGGTATTGGTTTAGATGCCATAAGCATTTACGAATCTCCCCATGATGTGGGTATTGCAGCCATTGTGGAACCCGGCAACGCCTGTCACCTGGACCAGAACCAGAGCATTACGGTCAGCATAATGAACTACGGACTGAATGCCATAAAAGCAGGCACTGAAATACCTGTAGGGATTGATGTAAATGAAGAGTCGCCGGTGTACGAAGTCTTCACCCTTGCATCACCACTCTCTCCCGGATCGCAAGCCAGTTTCACCTTTCAGACCACTTTTGACCTGAGTGCTGAAACCACCCATACTATTACAAGCTACACCCTGATGCCGGGCGATACCGATTTCTACTACCCTGGAGTATTCAATGATACATTGAGTGTGCAAATCACCGTATTTGGCTATCCTGAATTTACCCTTGGAGATGATATTTATACTACCCAGCCCGACACTGTTTTACTGAATGCCGGTGCAGGTTTTTCACAGTACTTATGGCAGGATGGCAGCATAGAGCAGACCTTCCAGGTAAACTCCATCCATTCTGCATTTTACTCTGTTTCCGTTACAGATCACAATGGTTGCCAGGTATCCGACAGCCTGGAGGTCATATCCCGTGACTTCCAGGTTCTGGCAATCACCGATCCGGTAAACCAATGTGAGCTTTCAGACCAGGAGTACATAACAGTAAGCCTGCGCAACAGCGGACCCGATGTTTTCGCAAGCGGACTGGCTTTGCCTCTGCAACTGGAGTATGCAGGTCAGCCCTGGGATGAAGGAGTTTTGGTGCTGGATCAGGACCTCCACCCCGGACACAGCGCAACCTATACTTTTGCTTCCCCGGTCGATTTCAGCCAGGTAGGGGCATACAATTTCAGCATTGTGCTGGATTACCCCGATGCTGACCCCATTAATAATTCGCTCAATACGCAGGTAATTGTGCATGGCTATCCTCAACCCTTCATTGGAGATACTTTGTACACACTCAATCCGGAATCAATTGTGCTGGATGCAGGAGATTACATTGAGTTCCTGTGGCAGGACGGACAAACAGATCGGTACTACCCGATTACCAACCCCTATTCAGCATGGTACTCGGTACAGGTAATTGACCAATTTGGTTGCCCCGGCAGCGACTCTGTTTTGGTAATCACCTATGATATTGAGATTGCCGGGTTTGTAGAGCCCCAGGATGCCTGTGAACTATCCGACGAAGAGCCCATTGGCATTACCCTTATCAACAATGGTCCTGAGAGTTTTGGTGCCGGAACCACTTTCCCCTTTGTACTTTTACTGGAAGGTGAGGTAATCGGCCAGGACACCCTTGTTTTGGATGAGACCTGGAGTGCCGGAGAAGAACAGATCTTTTACTTCTCGCCCACTCTTAGCATGAGTGTGCCCATGACCTACAACCTTTCAGTTTACATGGCACAATCCGATGCCAACAACGACAACAACCAACTAAATTTCAGCGTTACAGTACACGGATATCCCAACATCTTCCTGCCACCTTTTATCACCACTGATTACCCTGAAACGATCATCCTGGTGCCGGGTGAAGGATATGCTTCCTATCTGTGGCACGATGGCAGCACCCAGTCTACCTTCCATGTGGAAACGTGGGGCGATTTCTGGGTTGAGGTAAGCAATTCATTCGGATGCACAAGCACAGCCCAAACCCAGATACTACCAGAGTTGTTTGATGTTGCGGTATTTGCTGTTGCCGAACCCCTGAATATTTGTGCCAACGACGGAAATAGGACCGTAAAAGTAACGCTCAAAAACACCGGAAATTCAGCATTATTGCCAGGAACAGAACTGACCTTGCATTACACACTGGAAGGGCAGAGCACCGTAGAGCAAACGTTTATTCTTTCCAGCACTTTCATTCCTGGCACTACCCGCAATTTCAGCTTCTCGCAGCCGGTACATCTCACCGAACCTGGTGCATATGGTTTTGTTGCCGGAGTGATCTATGATGTGGATGAAGTGCCAGACAACAACCACCTCAACGAAACCCTAACTGTATTCGACATTCCGCAGCCCAACCTGGGCGGCAATGTTTACACCCTCAATCCCCAGGGGCATATCCTGAACCCTGGCGCAGGATATGAGACCTACCTCTGGCAGGATGGCTCACAGCAACCCACCTTTACTGTGCAACAATTGCAATCGGCACATTACAGTGTTACCGTTACCGATGCCAATGGCTGCCACAACAGCGATGCCGTTGAAGTGATCTCCTACAACCTGATCCTCGATTCAGTGATAGCGCCGGTGAGCCATTGCACCCTCACCCAGGAAGAAGCGGTAGTTGTGAGAGTACTCAACGAGGGATACGATGATTTTGCAGCCGGCACCAGTATTAGCCTTGGCTTTAAAGTGGAGGGACGACAGGATATTGTTGAAACCTTTACACTGAGTCAGCAATGGCAGAAAAACGAAGCGCAAACTTTTGTTTTCGATGCCACGGCAAACCTGGCAGCCACAGGAAGCTACCGGTTCAGGGCTTATGTTGCCACTCCCAATGCCGATGCATTGAGCGACACCCTTGAGGTGATGATAAATGTGCCCGGAATGCCGGTGGTAAACCTGGGCAATGACATTTATACCTCCAAACCCGACACTGTAGTATTGGATGCAGGAGCAGGTTTTGCCTCCTACTACTGGTACAACGGCCATAGCGGACAAACCTACAATGTAAACACCTTTGGATGGAAGTGGGTAAGAGTTACAGATATTTATGGTTGTGTAGGATCAGATACCTTATATGTGGGCTTTTTCCAGAATGTAGCCGAAGTGAGCCCGCAATGGGAAACAAAGGTATACCCCAACCCCACCCGCGATAATATTACTCTGGAGATTATCCGCGAAACAGGTGAGCTGCTTCTTGAAGTTATCGATATCAATGGCAACATCATTTTACGAGACAAGGTCTTTACCGATGGAGTAAACCGCCAAAACCTCGATTTATCGTACCTGAAGCCCGGAGTATACTTCCTGCGGCTCTCCAGGGGAGAACTACGCAAAATACACCGAATCACCATAATACAATAAAACCGAATTACCCAATGGTCTGTTGCTTTCTTATTTCTCTTCAACAAAAACGGTAATTGATTTTGGGTTACCAGGGCTGCCAGAAAATGGCAGCCTTTTTTTATAACAAGCACATCAAATCCCTGCAGAGAATCATTGGGAGGCAGCATTCGGCAAATGCGAAAAGCCGTGTTTTTCTGTTTGCAAATCGCGGGGTGTTTCAATATCTTTACGACCGGAAAAAATAAACAAAAAAAGCTGAAACATGTATTTGCGCAAACTGCTCCCATTACTGATCCTGGCCCTTGTGATGGCTTACGGATGCAAGAAACAACCTTCGTCATACAACCTTGAGCAAGCCGGAAACCCGGCTGGATACAAGATAATGGCTCCCGGACTGGGCACCATTGGCATTATTCACGACAACCAGGTTTTTGTGTATTACCTCAACGAAAGCCACAGCTGGATACTTGACAAGGTTTCGCAGTTTGAGATCCCCGAAAAAAACCAGGGCCTGCTGGCTTTGGGGATGGGTTTTATGGGTGTTGTGCAAGATGATATCATGCATTTCTACTACCTGAATGCCGAAAACCAATGGACCCGTGATCAGGAGGTGAAATTTGTACTTCCTAAAAACCGCAAAAAAATTTCCACCATGCGCATGCCATGGGATATAGGCCAGATTGCCGTAGAGGACGATCAGGGAGTGATTCACTTTTTCTACATCAATGAACAGGCCCGCTGGGTAAAAGACGAAACGGCACTGTTTGTTTTACCCGCACCCCTTGATAGTTATCTTATGCTGGGCAGCATGGAGGTGGGAGTTATTCACAATAACAAACTGGGGGTGTACCGGCTCGACGACCAGGGTGAGTGGCACTGGATCGAAAATATGGTTCTGACCCTGCCCGACAATGCACGGGCAGTGATTTCCTTCGAACCCGGAACCATAGCCGTATTGCTCGACACTAACATCCTTCGCTTTTTCGATATGGACCCCCTCGCACAGCAATGGGTAATGGACCAAAGTATGGATTTTGCAATCCCTGCATTTTAACTCCAATACATTGTTAATAAAACTCCCGGTTTGGTTAAAAAACAAGACTGGTAGAAGCATTTTTTATACTTTTGCACCCTGATTTTGAGGTGCTGTTTCTCTTTGCATTGTCTTTCAAACAACAGGCAATCATCTTTTAACAAATTCCGCGACAAGCTAATTTTTCATTCATACTGCCGCACTAAAGTTCTTTTGAGAATTGCCGGCAAAATTTTTCAATACATATGTGGGAGCTACTCGTAAGGTTCATTCTCCGTTATCGACTTTCTATTCTGATCTCCATTTTTTTCATTACAGTGTTTATGGGTTGGCGCGCCACCAAGGTGGAGCTTTCCTATGAACTGGCACAGATGCTTCCCGAATCCAATCCTGTTTTTGAACAATACAGAGACTTCCGCACTACTTTTGGAGAAGACGGCAATGTGGTTTTTATAGGGTTGCAGGATGAGCGCTTTTTTGAGCTTGCACATTTTAACCGTTGGTACGACATCAAGCAATCCTTGCGTGCAATTGATGGAGTAACAGAGGTGGTAAGCATTGCCAACATCCCGGAGATTGTTCGCGATGATGCCAACAGGCGTTTTGTTTTCACCCCGGTGTTTGCACAAAAGCCCACCAGCCAGCACGAGCTCGACAGTTTGTTGCAAAGGGCTTTCGACCTGAAATTTTACGAAAACCTCCTTTTCAACACCCAAACAGGTGCTGTAATGGCGGCCGTTTCGCTCGATCGGGAGATCCTTAACACCAAAGAGAGGGTAAACCTGATCAATACGTTGCACACCACAGCCTCAGCATTTGAACAGGAAACAGGAATAAAACTACACTACAGCGGACTTCCCTATATCCGTACCCGAACCATGGAGAAGGTAAAGGCTGAGCTCAACCTGTTCATCCTTCTGGCACTGATCATTGCATCGCTGGCTCTTTTTGCCTTTTTCAGAAGCTTCAAGGCGGTTTTCTTTTCCGTTCTTATTGTCATCATCAGTGTGATATGGGCACTGGGACTGGTGTCGGTACTGGGCTACGAGATCACCATCCTAACGGGCATCCTCCCCCCTCTGCTCATTATTATCGGGGTGGAAAACTGCATCTTTCTGCTCAACAAATACCATCAGGAATATCGCAGCCATGGCAATAAAACCAAAGCGCTTGTAAGAGTGGTACAGCGCATAGGCAAGGCTACCATGCTCACCAATGCCACCACTGCGGTGGGTTTTGCTACCTTTATCATTACTGGCAATACACTTCTGGTTGAGTTTGGTATTGTGGCAGCCATCAATATCCTTTTTGTGTTCCTGCTTACACTTTTTCTTATTCCCATCTTTTTCAGCTACCTGGCACCTCCGGAGCTTAAGCACATCAGCCATCTTGACAACCGGTTTATCCGCAATGCCATCAAAAGGGTAGTAAATACCGTGATGTTTCATCGCCAGAGGGTTTACATTGTGTTTTCTCTTCTGCTGGTAGCAGGCCTGGTGGGCATCAGCCGACTGCATACTTCAGGCAGTGTGGTCGACGATATTCCTCATCGCGACCCCATTTACCGCGACCTGCAGTTTTTCGAAAAAAACATCAATGGCATCCTGCCGCTGGAAATTGTGGTACAGACCCATCGCCCCAATGGTGTTATGCAGCCACGCACCCTGGCAGCTATAGAGGCTCTTCAGCAGGAACTGGCGCAACATCCTGAGCTTTCACGGCCTCTTTCGGTGGTAGAGGCTGTAAAATTTGCCAAGCAGGGTTTTTACCGTGGAAATCCCCAGATGTACGATCTGCCCAATAACCACGAGCGAAACTTTATCATGTCGTATCTGCCACGCGGCGAGGAGGCTAACCAGAGCATCCTCAATGCATTGGTTGACAGCACTATGCAAACCACTCGCATCAGCTATCAAATGGCCAACATCGGTACCCGACAAATCAGGGAGTTGCAGGAAAAAATTCAACCCGCGATAGACTCCATATTTGATGCAGAAACTACTCAGGTTTATATGACCGGCGCCAGTGTGGTGTTTCTCACCGGATCAGGCTATCTGGTTAAAAATCTTCTTACCAGCCTGGTTTTTGCCATCATCATCATTTCGCTGCTTATGGCGCTCTTGTTCAGCCATGCCCGCATGATCCTGATTTCTCTCATCCCCAATCTTTTTCCTCAATTGCTTACGGCTGCACTGATGGGCTATCTGGGGGTTCCCATAAAACCTTCCACCATACTTGTCTTTAGCATTGCTCTTGGTATCAGCGTGGACAATTCCATTCATTTCCTTGCAAAATTCAAGCAGGAGCTTGCCCTGAATCATTTCAATATCAAGCATGCTGTACTCACAGCATTGCGCGAAAGCGGAGTAAGTATGGTTTACACCTTTGTAGTCTTATTCTTTGGTTTTATCATCTTCACTGCATCGTCTTTCGGAGGAACACAGGCCCTTGGCTACCTCATTGCATTTACACTGTTGGTTGCCCTCATGTCGAACCTGTATTTGATGCCATCGATACTTATGTCGCTGCACAAACGTATTGTAATCAAAACCCTTGAGATGGAGGAAGAGGCTTCAGACATGCATGATGAGCCTGCAGGAGAACAACTGCAGGAGGAGATTGTACATACCACAAAACTGGAAGCATAGCATCCTAATGGGTATACAACAGTGGCTATTATTTCGCTGGAAACCCCGAATTATGTTTTGCCAGCTGGTATAAATCTTTTAACTTTACAGCTTCAGAAAACAGCCATTGAGCAAGCTTTTTGCGAAATGAACCTGTTTTTTACCAAGCTCATTCTGGCCAGGAGTTGCATAAACACTGGCCTGTTTTTGTTAACACCCTGATTTGCAGCGAAATAACTGCATAATTCCGTGAATTAAAAAAAGAACCATGAAGGGAATTATACTTGCCGGTGGCTCCGGCACCCGCCTGTACCCCATTACTCTGGCCATGAGCAAACAGCTTACCCCTGTTTACGACAAACCCATGATATACTACCCTCTGTCGGTGTTGATGATGGCTGGCATCCGTGAAATACTCATTATCTCCACCCCACACGATCTGCCCCATTTTAAAAACCTGCTTGGCGATGGTTCGCGATTGGGATGCTCCTTCTCCTATGCTCCTCAGGAGGTGCCCAATGGCCTGGCACAAGCTTTTGTAATTGGCCGTGAGTTTATTGGCAACGACAAGGTTGCACTTATTTTGGGCGATAATATTTTTTACAGCAATGGGTTGCAGAAACTTCTCCAGGAAAACAACGATCCTGAGGGTGGGGTGGTATTTGCCTACCACGTTTCGGATCCGTGGCGCTATGGTGTGGTAGAGTTTGACAACCAGCACAGAGCCATCTCCATAGAAGAAAAGCCCGAAAACCCCAGATCCAATTACGCAGTTCCCGGATTGTATTTCTACGATAACTCTGTAATAGAAGTGGCAGCCAATATTCAACCCAGCAAAAGGGGCGAATATGAGATCACTGATGTAAATAAACACTACCTTGCCCAGGGAAAACTCAAAGTGGGTATCCTCAACCGCGGCACTGCCTGGCTTGACACCGGCACTTTCGATTCTTTGATACAAGCCAGCCAGTTTGTACAGGTAATAGAACAAAGACAAGGCCTTAAGATCGGTTGTATTGAAGAGATCGCTTTTCGGATGAAGTTCATCGACAGGGCCAAACTGGAAGAAATTGCCGCACCCCTTATCAATAGTGGATACGGAAAGTACCTCTTGCAGATATTGCAGGAAACCAAAGGTTAGGAATAAATATTGACTGCCGGAAAACCAAAAGTTTCCGGTTCTTTTGAAAACCCCATACTATGAAGTACCAAAGAAGAATTCTGATTACCGGCGGAGCAGGTTTCATAGGAAGCTGCCTGGCAGAGAAACTTATCGAAAACCCTGAAAACTTCGTGGTTGTTGTGGATGATCTTTCTACTGGAGATATCCACAAGCTGCCCGCCAGCCCCAGAACTAACTGGAGATTTGTAAAATGCGATGTGAACAACTACCGCGATATTGCAGAGGTAATGCTGGCAAACCATTTCGACTATGTGTTTCATTATGCTGCCTTTGTAGGGGTAAAACAAACCCAGGCCTACCCCATAAAGGTGCTGAAAGACCTCTATGGCATTGAACATATTTTCGATCTGAGCAAAAACTCTGGAGTGAAAAGAGTTTTCTTTGCCTCCTCTTCTGAAGTATACGGAGAACCGGTAGATCTGCCCCAGAACGAAGAAACCACCCCGCTTAATTCACGCATTCCTTACGCTGTAGTTAAAAACGTTGGAGAAGCCTACCTGAAATCCTACAAGAAAGAATACGATCTTGATTACACCATTTTCAGGTTTTTCAACACTTACGGACCCAAGCAAAGCATAGACTTTGTAATGTCGAAATTCATTGCACTGGCTCTCAAAAACAAACCCATACCCATTTATGGCGATGGCTTGCAAACACGTACCTTTTGTTTTATTGACGATAATATTGAAGCTACTACCAAAGCTCTCTACCAGGATCTTTTTGTTAATGATGTAGTGAACATTGGCTCAGACTTCGAGATCACCATCCTTGACCTGGCTCACCTGGTAATCAGGCTTTGTGGTTCTTCATCCAGAATTGATTATCGCCCCCCTCTGCCCGAAGGAGACATGAAGCGACGCTACCCCGACATTACAAAAATGCGCGACCTTCTGGGCAGAAACCTCATTACCATGGAAGAAGGCATAAAAAAGATACTGGCAGATACAAGCTTTATCATACCTGCAAAACAATAGCGCTAAAAAAACGTTTGGTTTGAAACCATTAAATACATCTTGCTATGTCGTCGAAAATTCAGGATTTTACCAACCGCATCAACCAATACCTGGACAACCTTGATCTGATCAGGAAACCCGAAGAGCTGTATCTGCCTGTGCAGTATTGCCTTGGCAACGGTGGAAAAAGGATACGTCCGCTTATGGCCCTGCTGGCCGGCGACATGTACGGAGGAAATACGGATGACATCATGGGGCCCGCTGCCGGTATGGAGATCTTCCATAATTTCACCCTGATGCACGACGACATCATGGACCAGGCCCCCTTAAGGCGCGGAAAACCTTCTGTGTACAAAAAGTGGAACGCCAATACTGCCATTCTTTCAGGTGATGTTATGTTTGCCCTGGCAATACAACATATTGCTCTCTGCCCTGCACAGCATCTCAAACAAATCCTCGACCTGTTCAACAAAACCGTAATTGAGGTTTGCGAAGGGCAGCAATATGATATGAATTTCGAAATCCTCGATAAGGTAACGGAAGAGGAGTACATCAATATGATCCGCCTGAAAACAGCCGTATTACCTGCAGCCTGCCTGAAAACCGGTGCCCTGATAGCTGGCGCACCCCAGGCTGAAGCCCAGAAATTGTATGAGTTTGGCGAATATGTAGGAATTGCTTTCCAGCTGATGGACGATTGGCTCGATATCTTCGGCGATGAAGAAACCTTCGGAAAAAAAACCGGTGGAGATATTGTGGCCAATAAGAAGACCTGGTTCTACATCAAGGCATTTGAAATGGCCAACGAAAACCAGCTGCGGGATCTGCGCAATGCATTCACCAACCGGATCTATAACCCGGAAGAAAAGATCAGCATGGTGAAGAACGTATTTCTTCAATTGAAGCTTGACGAGCTTTCCCTTGAAAAAATGGAACAATACAACACCAGGGCTTTTGCCTGCCTGGATCAGATAGCTCTGCCCGAAAACAACAAAATGGAACTCCGAACCCTGGCACAAAATCTCCTCAACCGACAAATCTGAGAGTTTTCTTTTATCGCAGGAATGCGTAAAAACGTTTAAAATGATTACTTTTGCTGGCCTTTTCCGTGATCCGGGAAAGGCCACGATTTTTTGTAAGGGTAAAAAATGTCCCCTGTTTAGACGTTTTTGTTTGGGTGGGTAATCTAAGACCCCCCGGATTAAAAAAAATCGCCTATGCAAGAGAAGTATCCAACACAGGTTTATTCGGAAATCGGAGAGCTTGAAGGAGTAATCATCCACACCCCAGGCCCGGAGGTGGAGAACATGACCCCCCAGAATGCAGAAAGAGCACTTTACAGCGACATCCTCAATCTTTCGGTTGCATCCAAAGAGTTCAATCAACTCAAGGGAGTTCTTGATAAGGTTTCCCGCACCTTTGAAGTAAAGGATCTGCTCACAGAGATCCTCAAAAACGAGAAGGTAAAGGAAAACCTCATTGAAAAGATCTGCAGGCTCGAAGCAGCAGAATGTATCAGAACCTACCTGATGTCACTGGAGGAGAAAGAGCTTGCCCGCCAGCTCATTGAAGGGGTATTGATGCAGAAGGAAACATTGTCGAGTTTTTTAAGCAAGGAAAGGTATTCGTTACGACCGCTCCATAATTTCTTTTATACCCGCGATGCATCCATTTCGGTATACGATCATGTTTTTATGGGGAAGATGAAATCTTCAGTAAGGTTGCGTGAAAGCCTGATCATGGAGGCCATCTTCGATTTTCATCCATTTTTCAGCACCCGCACAATCAATCCGGCACGTCTGGCTCCTGAACCCCGTAAAATCAGCATTGAGGGGGGTGATATACTGGTAGCCCGCCATGACATTGTCCTCGTAGGTATCGGGCCCCGCACCTCACCCGAAGGGGTAGATTTCATCCTGGAACAGCTTAAGGAAAAGAACGAGCATCAGCATATTATCGTTCAGGAATTGCCTGAAACACCCGAATCATTCATTCACCTGGATATGGTCTTTACCATGATCGATATGGATCTTTGCATGATCTATGAGCCGGTGATCATGAAAATGAACAAATATCAAACTGTACATATTTACACTGCTGGAGGCAAGGTACAATCTATTAAGGAGGAGGAAAATCTTCCCTCAGCGCTTCGCAACCTGGGCATGGACCTGAAACCAGTACTTTGTGGAGGAAGCAGCGATCCTTGGTTTCAGGAAAGAGAGCAATGGCACAGTGGGGCCAATTTCTTCGCTCTCGGACCCGGAAAAGTAATCGGCTATGCACGCAATGCCAAAACCATTGAAGAGCTCCATAAAAACGGGTTGGAGGTTATCAAGGCTTCTGATGTGCTAAAGGGCCGGGTTGATCTGGCTCAATACCCAAAATACGTTGTTACCCTTGATGGCTCTGAATTACCCCGTGGAGGTGGCGGAGCCCGTTGTATGACCATGCCGGTAAGGCGCAAGCATGTGCATTGGTAGGTGTGAGGTATAGGGTATAGGTGTGTAGGGTGTGGGAGATTTACAACTCCAGTTTCGTTTGTATACCTGAGTTGAAACTGCGCCGGTGTATGGGGCACAATCCATGAATTTGTATGGCTTCACGGTGCTGTTTTGTGGGATAGCCCATATTCCGTTCCCAGCCGTAGCATGGGTAAATTGTATGCTGTTTCAACATAAACTCGTCACGCCAGGTTTTGGCAAGTACAGAGGCCGCAGCAATTGAGAAATACCTTCCATCTCCCTTTACGATACATTGATGTTCGATCCCATCAAAGGCTTTGAATCGATTTCCATCAATCAGCAAAATCTTTGGCCTACCGGTGAGTTTCTCAATTGCACGATGCATGGCCAGCCATGAGGCATTCAGAATATTGATCTGGTCTATTTCGTCATGGCTGGCCATTGCAACAGCCCATGCCACGGCACATTGCTCAATCATTATTCGGAGTTCGGAGCGGAGGGAGAGCGAAAGCTTTTTGGAATCGTCAAGTTTGCTAAGCAATGCATCAGGAGCATTTGCGGGCAGCACCACAGCCGCAGCAAACACCGGCCCGGCAAGGCAACCTCTTCCGGCCTCATCAACACCGGCTTCCTGTTCAGGATTATGGCCCAGGCTAATCTGTAAACGATATTCTTTCAAGACTTTGCAACAAGTTGTTTGAAAATATCCAGGTAGCGATCCTTTTGCGATTGAAAAGAGAAACGTTCCACAACGGTTTTTCGCCCTTTCTCACCCATGCGGCTTCGCAGCTGCGGATCATCGATCAATTGACAGAGCAGATCAAACCATTGCTTCTGATCCTGAGCAAGAAATCCATTTTCTCCATGACGAATAATCTCGTTGTTCACCCCCACCGGCGACATTACGGCAGGTTTGGCAAGCGCCATATACTGCAGCCCTTTAAAACCACATTTACCTCTGGCCCAGGCATCATCAGGCAGTGGCATAATACCAATATCGATGGATGCCAGATCGTCGAGCTCGGTTTCCTTGTTCCAGCGGATGTTTTCCAAACCTTCCAGATGCCCGTCAAAAAACTCATCGCTGATCACCCGGAACACAACCTGCTCACCATACTTTTGCCTGATCTGCTGCAGCACTGGTACTGCCAGGGAGAAATGCTTTATGGTAGTGGAAGAACCCGTCCAGCCTATACAAACGGGCCGGTTTTCCTCGCTCCTTTGCACAGGAAGGTAGGTTTCGGTATCCAGAGTAGTAGGGATGATATGCACATGGGGGTTGAATACAAGAGAATAATCGGCCAGGTACTGGTTACCCACAATCACTGCATTGCACATGGCCACAATATCGGCTGTTTTGGAAGGTCTTTTGAGAAAGGCCAGTTTTTTGTTGCCATTGGAGACATCCCTGAGCCAGATGCTATCGTCGAAGTCGACTACCATCTTTACCCCTTTTCGCCTGATCTGTCTTTCGAAAAAGGTCGTTCCCAGCATATGTGCCTCCCTGTAAAGAAACACAATATCAAACTGCCTTACCCTTCTCAAATCAGAAAAGCGCTTCCACAGACTGCGAAACAGAAACAAGAGCTTGGCAAGATATTTTCCGTTGGCGTAAAAGATCGGATCATCTTTTTCGCTGATCAACCACGATACCTGACAGTCGAAGCCATTTTGCTGCAAATGATGCAGATACTGCTCAAAGCGAAACCTTTGCCCTGGCGATCGGCCCGGGCGGTGTGCTACCAGGAATAATATTCTGTGTTTGTTTTCCTGCAATGGGAATGTCATTTATTGAATACAACCTGTATCCGGGTTCAAAGGTGCTACCCGGTGCTATCAGGGGCAAATTTAAGCATATAAATCACTCGAGTCTAGCCAGTTTTCCTACAATGATCAAAACAATCAGCAAACTGAATAACAGCTCATTCCAGAACCTGCTTCGGTTTTCGTGAAAAAACCCGGCCAGTATACCAGCCAGAGGCAGCAAAATAACCCCATGCTGCCATGGAACAAGTTTCCCCGAAAAAAACACGGTGAGTAAAGAAATACCCAGGCTGGCCAACAACACCTGGTATCGTTTCCGAATCCGGATGGGTTTATCCATCATACCCCCCAGATAGATCTTTGCAATTGCAATCAGACCAATGAACCCGATAACTCCCAACGAAGCCCACCCGAAGGGTGTAAGTCCAAAACCCAAGCCAGTAAATGTCCATTGAAGGGCCTGCATAGCCTCAACTTTCTCTTCCAGTTTATCAAACCAGTAGTAGTACAATGCCAGAAACATCCATGGGGTAACAAAACCAATAAGGGATGCCAGGAATCCTCTCAGATTGAGAAAGTAATAGATAAGCAGTGCAGCTGCCATAAGCAAAATAAACCACAATGCCGGCAAATAGAACATGGCTGCAATACTGACAAAAAAACCCACGTTGAATATCTCAATAAAAACTTCCTCTTCGCTGTACACATCAAATATCTTTCCCATGGCCAGCAACAAAAAGAAATTGGCAAACAAAACAGGATGAAGCCCCATAAGAGAAAAGCTGCTACTCATAAGCACTATATACATAAGTGCAGGCATCATGGAATTTCGCTCCACCAGGTTTCGTCCGGCAATGATCCGGTTAAACATAAAAGCCTGCAATAGCATAAATAAGAATGCCAGCAATACGTTCCAGAATCTGTGGGTATCAAAAAAGTGCGCCATGGCCATATAAATTGGCGCAGGATTTTGGGTATCAGCACCGATCTGGCGAAATTGCAAGAAGCCGTCAATCCACAGTGCGGCGGCTATGAGCAGCAGCAGTCCCAGCAAAGCCGGCTGATTGGATTTGAATTTACTGATGATCATAGGGCTCAGTTTCTCAGATCTTTTCCGATATCCGACCGGAAATATTTTCCTTCAAATTGTATGGTGTTGGCATATGCCATGGATTGATCGATTGCCTTCTGCAAAGTACTCCTGAGAGATGTAATGGCCAGTACCCTCCCTCCTGCTGTGAGCAATTGCTCATTGCCTTGCTGCACTCCGGCATGGAACACCAGGCTTTCCTCAACCAGATCAGCACCTGCGATCGGCATCCCTTTTTCATAACTTCCCGGGTACCCGCCAGACACCAGCATAACAGTTACCCCAAACTGCGGACAAATATCCAGCACGTATTCATTAAGAGTACCTTCGCCCATATGCACCAGCATACTTACCAGGTCGGAATTGATGCGGGGGATCACCACCTCTGTTTCTGGATCGCCCATGCGCACGTTGTACTCAATTACATAGGGATCGCCCCCCACATTCATCAAACCAATAAAAACAAAACCGGTGTAGGGTATTTTCTCTTTTTTCAAACCTTCGATGGTGGGTTCAATGATTCGCTGCTTTACTTTGGCCAGGAATGCCTGATCGGCAAAAGGCACAGGCGATACAGCACCCATTCCACCTGTATTGGGGCCGGTATCTCCCTCGCCTATTCTCTTATAGTCTTTGGCTTCGGGGAGTAGCAGCCAGTTTTTCCCATCGGTGGCCACAAATACCGAAACCTCTATCCCCTGCAGAAACTCTTCGATTACCACTTTTTCGGAGGCCTTCCCGAAGGCTTTCTCCTTGAGCATCGATTTGAGCGTTTCGATGGCGCCATCCAGCGAATTCACTATCACAACCCCTTTGCCTGCAGCCAATCCGTCGGCCTTGAGCACATAAGGTGGACGAAGTGTTTCCAGGAAATCTACTCCCTCCTCAAAGGTATCGGCGGTAAAACTCCGATACGCGGCAGTGGGAATATTGTGCCTCATCATAAAATCTTTGGCAAACTCTTTACTCCCTTCCAGGCGCGCCCCCGCACTTCCGGGTCCAATAACCATCACATGACGGGTTTCAGGGTTTTGTTGCAAAAAGTCAGTTATACCATTCACCAGTGGATCTTCGGGCCCTACCACCACCATCTGTATATGGTTGTCGACTACGAACCGGGCTACTTGCTCAAAATCATTGGGATTAACATCTACGTTGGTTCCACATTGTGCTGTACCTGCATTGCCGGGTGCAATAAACAGCCTGGCGCAGAGAGGGCTTTGATCCATTTTCCAGGCAAGAGCATGTTCCCGACCACCTGAACCAAGAAGAAGAATGTTCATTGTGCAAATCTGATTTATGTTGTAAAAGAATCGGTTTTCCAAAAGAAGCCCAAAAATACAAAAAATGCATGCAGGAATGGAAAAGAAGAAGAGGGAAGTTAAGAGTTCTTAAAAAAGGTTCTGCATGGCGGAAGCACTGCCCGAATTCCCAGGCTAACCCACTTTACTCATTTCTCTCCGGCAGATATTTCCAATACCGTCGGGGCATCATTCGGGTCATCTGCTTTTTATTTTCCCTTTGCCGGATATTTACCGAATCGTAATACTGTTTCCAAAGTTTAAGGTAAAGATCCTGCCCGGCAGCTGCTTTGTCCTGGGGGATGGTTCCGGTGTGGGCGTCTATTGGCAGAGCCTCGAACTGCACCTCATGTACCTGTTTCAAATCATAAAAAATACCGTACTTGCGCCGGGTATCATAAATAACCCATTGCTGATCGGCGAAACGACTTCTGAAATGAGGGATCAGCAAGGGTAAAATATCGTGATCAGGATCGATGGGCGCAAAAAAGATATTGTCGCCCGTTTGCTGAAAACGTATAAACCCCTGGAAACGATGAGCCTCTCTGGTAACCTTTCGAGCGGTTTGCACCAGGTTATGAACATCTTCGTCCAGCATATTCTGATAAAAATCGGGATGCTGCGAGGTAAATATTTTGTGCAGATATCTCCAGAGCAACATCTCCACACCGGGCAATTCCGACATGTATGCCAGCTGCACCAGACGGGCATTCCTGACGGAGGTTTTCTTCAGTAAACCATTCCATACCCGCTCCGATTTGGAAGGGTCCGTGTCAACGGTTACCGTTTCTGTAAAAAGTTCCAGCATGCCACCACCTTCCTTTGCTATATTTTGTACCTGCAGCTTACGCTCAAAGGCATAAAAAACCACACTAAGGAAGCCGTCAAAGGTGCTGTCGTAGCAAATATGAACTGTATCCATAACCAAACAGAAATTGTATAATGGTTTGCCGGTGGAAAGATACCAATAGTTTTGCAGGATTACCTATTGTAAAAAACAAACCTCAGGGCAAGCGCTCCCACCTGAGGGTTTTATTAAACAACAGTTTGCTTCCCACCGCCACGAGTTCCGTTTCACCGGCTTTTTCAATTCTCAGATTTACGGTCATGCCCTTTTCCGGGGCATACATCTCACCCTTTATCCATTGCCCGTTATCAGGATGAAAGGTAAGGCCGGAAATAATTTCCAGCCCTACCAGAGGTCTGTTTCTTAAATGACGGGAAGGGTTTTTAACATCAAGGGTTTCTCCTTCAATGTAGTGCTGTACAGAAATGATTTTACCCTTATAGGTATTCCCATGTCGGTAAATTTTCACCCACAATCCATTGGGTAATTCATACTTTCCGGTGATGAAGTCGGCCTCATTGCTTTGCGCTAAAGCTCCGGGCTCAAACTGGGCTATGGCTGGTAAAAACAAAAACAGCATAGCCACGCTAAAGAAATTCTTAATATACAAAATCTTATTGGTTTAGATAATCAAACACTGTTAACTGCACTTTCTCAAAAACTATATTTCACCTTCACATACAGCATGTCATTGTCTTTGTATTGCCCGAACCGTCCTTTGTCTCCCAGAAAAATATTGGCACCACCGAGCACCTCAAAACCATCTGCAAAGATGTAGGTTACTTTGGGCCGGATGAGGGCATCTTCATTATTGATGCCTATGTAGGAGAAGAGTTCAACCCAGAGTTTTTCTCTTAAGAAATCCTTTTTGGCCAGAAAGGTCATGGTATTGTCAAACTCATCATTTTGTATGCCTTCTTCATAATCCAGAATGTATTCCTGGATAAACTGCGCACTCAGGGTAATGCCCCAAAGGTTGTAATCCAGTCCGGCCATATAGTGCAGGTTGTCCTTTTTTAGTTTGCCTCCTTGTACCATGGGATTTGTTGTTTGAAAATACCTTCCTGAATAATACGCTCCTTCAGCTCTGAGCAAAAAGGGCCCAATGGGTTTGCTGATGCTTCCTCCTGCCATGCTTACCCTATGGTATTCGGGCATGAGGGTAAGGCTGACTAGCTGCTGGGTCTGAGGGTCGATGTGGCGGGTAATGCGCATGGCAGGGTCGTCGTACCAGAAATACCCCCCCACCAGTTCATAATCAAACCCGGAAGCCATAGTAGAAAACCGAAGGTACACTTCACTGTTTTCTATGGAAGGGTCGATTTCTTCACGTGAATGGTCAAAACTTACCGGTGCAGGAAAATCCATCCGGGGCTGCCATATGGAGCCGCTTTCAGGCATTTGGGTTGGAGTGAAAACGGGCGTCCATACGGCCTCCAGGGTACTGTTACCAAAATAATAGTTAAGCTTCAGAGCAGTGATTCCCAGGCGAATCTCATCAAAATCAGGCAAAAGAAATTCGCGTAAATCTTTGGGAGCCACCACGTCGGTAATAAATACCCCTTCTGCTTTGCCCCAGATGATTTGCTGCTTACCAACGCGCAGGTCAAAGTTGTTGAAGTACATATCCATATAGGCCTCACGAAGACCCAGTTCAAGCTCTCTGTCGTTATAATGATACAGGTAGGGGTTTACTTTAAAGGCAATCTTATCGCCCCGTGAGCTGAAGTTGAGATTAAAGGTGTTTTGCAGTATGGATAAATCGCCGGACTCATTGGTCAGCACGCCGGTATAGTTGCGCACAAAGCCATTGAAGCGGATGTTGTCGTTACCAAACTGGGCCTTTGCCGACAGCGAAAATATCGCTGCCAGCAAAGTGATAAAAAATAATTTGGGTTTCATAATGGTCAGTTTTAGATGCTAAAAAGAAATTCTTATTCTCCCAGGGTCATGCTTCGCTCAGTAAACTTCCTGTCGGGAATACCCTGATTGTACTGCACATTGGCAAACTTCATGCGTGTGGTATGGTTGTTTTGTACGTTTCGCATTTCGGTTTCCAGGATGGTCCAGTAGCCATTGATTTTTTCAAATTGTTTGATTTCGAGAATTTTCAACAGTCGGCCACGGTCGTCATAGAATTCGCGTTTAAGCCCCAGGTTATTGTCTTTCATTACCCATGTAATGGTTTTAGAGTACATGTAGTCAGGGTCTTTCGGAGTGCTCTCCACCACATAGCACGCCCTGCCGTTGAGGCTTTCCTCGCGTAGCAGTTTGTGGTTATCTTCATCGGGGTGTCGTTCGCCCAGGTCGTCGTAGGTAAAGTCAGAACCCATGAAATAATCACTTTTGCCATCGCTGGAGATACGACGCACCCGCCTCAGGGCCGGCAGATAAATCCACTGGTCATCGTCGCGTCCATCGGTGTAACTCCAGTTCATAAACGAGGTTCCACGCACATCGGCCGGGCTGAGGAAAAACATGATTTTCTTTTCTACATCGCCATAATCTTTGGAATATTGCCGCAGATTGCGCACCCTTTGTTCTCCCTGACGGTTGATAAGGGTCATGGTAAGTTCGCCCTGCATATCATCGCCCTTGGGCAGGTTATACACATCTTCCATAATTTTCTGGCCGGTGGGCTGAGCCAGCACGCTACTGGTAGTGCCTATGGCCAAAGCCAGAAGCGTTGCACTGATGATTACATTTAGTTTTTTCATAACAATTATTTTTTTGAGGTTTACAATGATTTTTTCTTTTCTGTTTTTATCTGAAAGCAAAGGCCTGCAATCCAACCCGAACTACCGACAGTCTTTGCTGAAAATGCATGTTGTAATAGTCCTTGCCTGAATAGGCGTTGAGAAAAACACTTACATCGGAAAGAGCCCTGGGCCGGTAAGCTATGGTAAAGGAAATATTGAACCGCTCCCTGGTGTCAAAGAAGGGCGCATCATCCATATCACCGAAAAGCCAGCTGGTTTGCAGAGTGGTTTGTAAGCGTGGGTTTTTCTGCATTTTCCATGAGCGCAGAGAACCCAGTGAGCGAAGTACCCTGATACTGTTATTCCATCTTACAAAACTGTAGCGTCCTTTCAGTTCCTTGCTGCGGTAAAAATCCAGGTGGCATTCGAGACTTGTTTTAAAGTATTCAGTAGTTTGGGAAAAAGGCACCAGTTTTTTGTTGAAAAACATACCCAGTTCCAGATAATTGGTGGAAAAGTCACCGGAAAGGGTATTTAGAGTACCATCCTCCATAAAAAAACTATCGTCTTGCCCATTGGAGTGGTGCACCACCGAGAGGAATACATACTGCAATGCCCTCCCCTGTTTATCGTCAAGTTGTCTGTAAAAAGTTACCTGCGGCATATAGCTGGGTGTTCTTACGGGGAAGGACTCTTCGGCATACATCCGTAACAGTATGGAGGGTGAGAGTGTGGCCCCCCAGCGGGAATTATCACTGGTGCGGAGCAGGAAATACGGAGCGATGAATGCTTCAAAAATCAAAGGTTCCATATTTCCAAGTCCGCCACCCAGGGTAATATAGCTGTCATGCTGATTGGCACGTATGGTGCGAAAGAAGCTGTTCTCCGCATTCCCGAGCATAAGGGCATCCTGTGCCACACTCACCAAAGCTGTAAAACAAAGACTTATGGTGCTAATGAAATACAGTTTTTTAAACATAACAACTCGCTTTTAGGAGGTTAATAGTTTTAGTTCTTCCTTATTTTTTCTTTTCAAACAGCCTGAACACCACCACAAGCACCATCATAACAGAAAGGGTGCCCAGCAAGCTGGTAAACATATTCATGGATACCAGTGCTCCCAGTGTGCGGTTGGGGGGAAATACAGAATACAAAAGCACCAGAAAACCGGAAATCACCACTATGGCATTAAAAAGAATGGCTTTCCCTGTGCCTGTCATGGTAGCATACACAGCCTCCATGTTGCCCAGCCCCGCTTGCAGGTGCATACGGTAGTTTTGCAGAAAGTGAATGGCGTAATCAATTCCTATCCCAATGGCAATGCTGGAAAGCAGGGCAGTGGTAGTGCTCAGCGGGATACCCATCAAACCCATTACACCAAAACTGATTAAAGCTGTGATAAGAATAGGTACTGAACCAATCAGGCCTGCTTTGATACTTCTGAACATCATACTTAGCAGCACCAGTACCAGGAGCAATGAAATGACAATACTCATTATCTGCCCTTCCAGTATCAGCCCGATAAACACCAGGGCTTTGTATCCCGAACCTGCGTAATTGATTTCTACATCATACTGCGCAAAGGGTTTCCGGAAAGTTTCAAGCACCTCCAGTGCTTCGTTGATGGTTTTGGAGTCGTCGCCCTTAAGCTGAAAGGTAACATTGATGCGGTTGTAGTCGTAGTTTACAACCTTGAGCAAATTTTGCGGGTCGCCCGACATTTCGTACAGCAACAGGTATTGGGCTACCAGGTCTGAGCTGGAAGGAATGGTGTAATATTCCTCCTGGTCCTCGTTCATCACTTTATTCATGCGTTTGAGGTAATCGGCCAGGGAGAAAGAGTTGCCTGTCCTTTCCAGCTTTACAGTTTCCTGCTGCATGGCATCCACCAGCCTGAGTATTTCAGGTTGTTTGAAAGCGTCTTCATGCTTACTTTCCAGGATGACATTGAGCGTCGAGGTGCCGCCAAACTTACTGTTGACGAAATTATCGGTCAATACGATATCACTTTCTTTCTCAAAATTGCTCAGGAAACTGGAGTTAATCCACACCTTCTGGATGCCCCCCAGAGCAATGACAACTATCACAGCCACAGAAATATAAACCTTAACCTTGTTTCTCAGGAGTAAGTCAGCCCATTGGTTAAGCCATGAGGCTTTTTGTATAGCCTCTTCTGAGCTTGTTCGCGGGTGAGGTTTGTAGCCCAGCAACATTACCGCGGCAGGCAGGAAGGCCAGTGCCAGCAGGAAGGCTACAAAAATGCCGAAAGCTGTAAAAACGCCAAAATATTTAATGGGGAATACCTGTGAACTGAGCAGGGAAACAAACCCTATCATGGTGGTTATTGCTGCCATGCCAAGGGGCTTCCACAACACTTTCAGCGTATAATGAATTCCTTCATACACATTGCCGTATGGATTTTTCTGAAAATACCGGTTAAGGTGGTTAAAGAAGTAGATGCCATAGGCAACCCCGATAGCAATGAGCATTACAGGTATCATGGTTGATACGGAGTAGATAGGCACTCCCAGGGCTGCCATCATTCCAAAGGCCCAGATGGAGCTCACAAATACACTGAATAATGTTGCCCCTGAAGCACGGAAACTGCCCATTAAAAAGTACAATACAACCGCAATAACAGCCAGTACGATGGGCACCATTCGCTTCATGTCGGCAGGGCCCAGTAATGCCATGGTTCCTTCTACTATGGGACGCCCGGCCACATAAATGGTTTCCTCTTCACTCTCAAATCCATGGGCAAAAGCCATTATCTCGTGATAAAACTCCTGGGTAAATGCGTCGCTGTGCAAGCCTGCAATAATCAATGCCACGGTTTCATCTTCCGATACCAGCCTTCTATATACCATATCGTTAGTGCGCACTTGTTGCCGAAGGTCTTCCAGTCTTTCAGAAGATGTGGGCACACGACGGTAAAAAGAGCGTACATCCAGCCCCCACTCTGTTCCGGTAATGTTATCAGCAGAATAGAGTGACATCACGTCATTGGAATCAAACTCGGGCATATCCTCCAGGGCTTCTGTTATATCACGAATTTTTTCCAGGGTTTGCGGGTTGTAGATGCCATTTTTATTTTCAATGGCAATGAGAATACCGTCTTTGATATTGAACCAGTCTTCTGCCATATCGCTATATACAAAGGCTGGATGGGTGAGGGGCATATACTCATCCAGGTTGGTTTCCATGCGTGCATTTTCTTTCATTTCGAAAATAAAATACACACTCACAGCCATAACTACGGCTACCGTAATCCAGGCAAAGGTTCTCATGTTTTTCGGAGTTTTCATTTTATCAATGTTTGTTAATATTAACTAACTTGCGATTTGAAATAAAACCGCTACCGTGCAGATAACGGTTATCATTAAGCCGTTTACAATAATTTCGCCTGCGAGGTGGGCTTCGGCGCTTTAACCACAAGGATACGTGCAGGTTTATCCGAATTGTTGTACAGGCAGTGTACAATATCCTTAGGACTTTCGACCAAGCTGTCGCATTCCACCTGGACTTTCTCTTCTCCTACCAATACCTCAGGGGTTCCTTCCAGAATGTAGAAAAAGACATCTACGGGAGTAATATGCGGCTTCAAGGCCTGTCCGGGTTGCAGGGTAATATGTACAGCCTGTGCATTGTCCTTGTCGTACAAGCGACGCACATCCATTTTGTGAGGAGTATCCACCACAGGGGTGTCTTTTACTTTGATGATGTTCATAGGTGTTAGATTACAGATGATTTTTTTCATGTCATTAGCAGAAATCAGGAGTCTTTTTCAGGGACGGATTGAGCCGGGCATAAACAATGTTTACCAATTGATTCATACTGCTGAGATTCTCCTCCATTCCATGTTCCAACCGAATACCAAAGTTTTCTTCTACCTTGCTTAGCAGCCAGTTTATCTCCCACCGGGAAAGAAAAAAATCCAACTCAAAACTGGCTGTTAAAGAAGCCGAGAAGTGAAAACCCCGCATTTCTTTTACAAGAATATGGTTTATGGTTTTATGTATGTGTGAATGCGTCATGATCGTGATACTTTACCTTGATTGCAACCAGAATTCCCGAGAGTTTATGTTTTTGTCAGGCAGCTTTAATCAATAGCTTTACTGAGTTCAGTATTTTCTGCCCATCCTCCCTGATGTCGAACCGATAGCCCGAAAACTGCCATATCTTCACAAAAAGCCTCAAAGACCCCATAACCGTTATTGCCAGGTGATCAGCACTGATATCATCCCGTATTTCACCATTTTGCTGCCCTTGCCTGATAATTCGGGTAAGGATGGTTGCATTCTTATCAATTACATCCGCAATTTTTTCCATAAGTACAGGTTCACCCCGAAACAGCTCTTCGGAAAAAATGACTGACACCAGGCTGGGATTGCCGGCAAAACGCTCAAAGTGACGGGTAAAAAGATGCTCGATTTTCTCCGTGGCAGAGATACCGCTATGCAACTCCTTCTCAAAAATCTCACGGGTACTTTCCCTGAACAAGTCCAGTATGGCCAGCAAAATCTCAATCTTGTTCTCAAAATGCCTGTAAATGGCAGGTTCGCTGATACCAATTTCCTTCGAAAGATTTTTCATGGTTAAACCTTGAATACCCTTCTCGTTGATAAGCTTTAGTGCCACATCGATAATTTCCTGCTGACGTTCAGTTTTCATACTAATTCATTTTTGAACACAACAAAGTTAGTTAATCTTCACTAACCTGCAAACGATATTGTAACATTTTTTCCTTTTTAACACTTCAACTCTCCTCTTCGGGCTATAACCACCTAGTCCCTCAAACTCAATTTACTTATGAGGAAGCACATAAAAGAAGATTGCAAAGAAATGGGTAATACTCCCTCCCAGCACAAACAGATGCCAAATAACATGGAAGAAGCGTTTTTCTCTTTTAATGTAGAAAGGGATACCCATGCTGTAAATCAGGCAACCTCCCAGCAACCATAACAGTCCGCCGGTGGGCACTTCGCTGAGCATGGGCCGGATGGCAATGAGAATGATCCAGCCCATCAGAAAATAAATAATAGCGGAAAGGTTCCGGTATTTATCACTGTAGAAAAACAATTTGAACACCACACCCGCAATGGCCAGCCCCCAGATAACACCAAAAATTGACCAACCCCATGGTCCGCGTAAAGAGACCAGGGTGAACGGAGTATAGGTGCCTGCTATCAACACATAGATGGCGGCATGATCGAAAAGATTGAGAAACTCCTTTACCTTTTTATTTCGGTAAGCGTGGTAAAGTGTGGAAGCGGTGTACATAAGAATAAGGCTGAACCCATAAATGGAGAAGCTTACAATTTTCCAGGCATCGCCATAGGGTCGGATACTGGCAAAAACTACCAACAGGACCAATCCGGCAATACTAAGCAATACACCTATCCCATGGGTTATACTATTGAGCAATTCATCAAGGTAAGCATACCATCTTTTAAACTTCATATAACAGGCAGGTTTTTAAATTAAGACTGAGAAGACACACATTTCCTGTATTGATATCCTGAGATCTAATCAAGATGCAACTGGTTTCGCTGCTCTTTCAACCGTTCATCGTGGATATACTCATCATAATCCATTTGTTTATCGATTACACCGCGCGGCCCCACTTCAATAATACGGTTGCACACGGTCTGGATAAATTTCTGGTCGTGCGACGACATAAGCACATTCCCTTTGAACTTGATGAGGGTGTTGTTGAAAGCCTGGATAGACTCAAGATCCAGATGGTTGGTAGGATTATCCAGGATCATCACATTGGCATTGCGCACCATCATGCGGGCAATCATGCAGCGCACCTTTTCGCCACCCGAAAGCACATTGGCTTTTTTGTATATCTCTTCGCCGGAGAAAAGCATCTTTCCGAGGAAACCCCTCAGATAAAGCTCTGTGGTATCTTCGGTATATTGTGCCAGCCAGTCGACCAGGGTGAGATCGTTTGTAAAAAGATGATCGTATTCAAGCGGCAAATAGGCTTTCAGGATGGTTTGCCCCCAGGTAAAGGAGCCACTGTCGGCCTCTTCATGTCCTTTTATGATGCGAAACAGGGCTGTCATGGCCCTTGTATCGCGAGAAAGAAAAGCTATTTTGTCATCTTTCTGTACTGAAAAACTCAGGTCTTTGAACAGCACCGATCCATTGAAACTCTTCGTTAACCCTTTTACTTCCAGTATATGATTGCCTGGCTCGCGCTCCGGGGTAAAAATAATTCCGGGATAGCGGCGTGTTGAAGGTTTAATTTCTTCATAGTTAAGCTTCTCCAGCATCTTTTTACGACTGGTAGTTTGACGCGATTTGGAAGCATTGGCACTGAACCTGGCAATAAACTCCTGCAGCTCCTTTTTTCGCTCCTCCGCTTTCTTGTTTTGGCTCATTTGCTGACGCAGTGCCAGCTGGCTCGACTCGTACCAGAATGTGTAATTGCCTGAGAAAAGCTGTATTTTATTAAAGTCGATATCTACAATATGAGTGCAAATAGAATCCAGGAAATGTCTGTCGTGTGAAACTACCAAAACAGTGTTTTCGAAATTGGCCAGGTAGTTTTCAAGCCAGTTTACGGTTTCCAGGTCGAGGTCGTTGGTGGGCTCATCGAGCAAAAGGTTATCGGGTTTGCCAAAAAGAGCCTGGGCAAGCAGTACCTTTACTTTCTCCTTACCCTCCAGCTCACTCATGAGCTTTTGATGCAGGTGTTCTTTTATGCCCAGTCCGCTTAGCAAACTGGCAGCATCGCTCTCAGCATTCCAGCCATCCATATCGGCAAACTGGGCTTCCAGGTCTGAGGCCCTGATGCCATCAGCTTCGGTAAACTCGGCTTTGGCGTAGATGGAGTCTTTCTCGTTCATTACTTCCCACAGTTGGGTATGCCCCATCAATACTGTAGTAAGTACAGTGCAATCGTTGTACTGAGAGTGGTTCTGGCGCAAAACCGACATGCGCTCTCCGGCGCCCATTTGCACCGAGCCTCTGGAGAAGTCGATATCGCCGCTAAGCATTTTCAGAAAAGTAGATTTACCCGCACCATTGGCACCGATAATCCCATAGCAATTGCCTGGGGTGAACTTGAGGTTTACGTCCTGAAAAAGCACACGCTTCCCGAATTGAATACCCAGGTTGGAAACAGAAATCATAATCTATTGGAGTGAATTGGAATAAAGAAAATTGTCTATTTTGAAAGGAGGTGCAAAAGTACGGCTTTTATCGGTGTAAAAAAACTGCTTTGCATTTAATAACATGATCACGCCACCCGTTGTGGCAAAACACCAAAGCCTGCATTACTACCTGTTAAACCTTCCGGAGGCTTACACCCACCACAATACACCCGCTACCACCAGAGGAACACTCAGGTTGTCGAACCCTTTTTCGCTCACTGCCTCTGCCAGGGGAGCCACCATGGCAACCAACACCGACACAATGAGCAGGTCCTTTCCTGTAGTATGAAAAAACCACAATACCCAAATTGAGATCATCCAGGCCGAGAGAAAAAACACCGATGAACCCAGCAGCGTTTTATCGAAAGTATACCCCAGCAAAGATATCTTTCGGGTTCTGGATTGCCATGCAGTGCCGGCATATCCGGCCAGAGGATCGCTTATACCCACTATGAGCACCGGAAGGATGTACAATAACTCGTTTCCGGCATATCGTGCAAACCAGAAAAGGAAAAAGATTCCCACAGGGAGCAAATAGGTACCCGCAGTTCTTCGACCCACAGATTCAAGGGATCTTATTATCCCGAATTTGCGCCCCAGGAAAAAGATAACAAAGAAAACAACAGCAAGCCCCAGCACATACAGGTACGACTGGAAAGCCAGCAAAAACAGTAGACTCGAAAGTGTAGCCACGGCATGCGAAACTTTTCGCACATACTCAGAATTGAGCTTATACCTGCGGAAAACATACTCTCCAAACCCTATTACAAACAAATAGCTGACAAGAAAGAGAATGGCAAAAAACAACTGATGGTTCATGCTGAAGGTTTTAACAAACCCTTGAAGTTGGGCACCGCAAATATAGTTTAGTTTTCCTGCAAAACTGGTTTAAAAGTTATGAGCGTTTGTGTCGGGTATCAAAACAAACTCAACTGTACACCTGCATTGGCAGAGGGTTTCACCAGTTTGCGCCTGAGCTGATCAGGATACATTCCGGAGAGTTTTTCGGGCAACTCACGACAGAGAATAAAATACCGTGCCCTGTTGAGGGCTACGCCCATTCTCTTGAGATGAAGAAAAGATACTGAACCAAATTTTCGATTGGCAACAATGAGCTTTGCCGATCGCACCCCAATGCCGGGTATTCGCAAAATCATTTCGTAGGGAGCAGTATTGAGATCGATGGGAAAGAAGTGTGGATTGCGCAGGGCCCATGCCAGCTTGGGATCCATAGTAAGATCAAGCGACTGGTGCTGTGTATCAAGGATTTCGTCGTAACGAAACTGGTAGAAACGCATGAGCCAATCGGCCTGATAAAGGCGGTTCTCGCGCACCAGTGGAGGCTGTTTGAGGGCAGGCAAACGGTTGTCGGAATCGTTTACAGGCACATAACCCGAGAAATAAACCCGTTTGAGTCCCTGCTCCTGGTAAAGACCTGAAGCCAGACGCAGAATATCGAGGTCGCGTTCGGGGCTGGCACCTACAATGAGCTGTGTGCTTTGCCCTGCGGGTACAAACCGTGGCGATTTGCGGAATTTCCGCCGTTCTTCTTTGTTGCTGAGTATCTCACCATGGATTTGCTGCATGGGAGTGAGCACACTGGTAAAGTTCTTTTCCGGAGCCAGCAACTTCAAACTGGGCTCCGAAGGTATCTCAATATTTACGCTCAAACGATCGGCATACAACCCCGCTTCTCTTATCAATGCTTCACTGGCTCCGGGAATTGCCTTAAGGTGGATATACCCATTAAACCCATGCTCGTTGCGCAATACACGGGCTATGGCGGTAAGCCGCTCCATGGTATAATCTGCACTCACCATTACACCCGAACTCAGAAAAAGCCCTTCGATATAATTACGCCGATAGAAACTAATGGTAAGATCGACCATCTCTTCCACCGTAAAACTTGCCCTGGGAACATCGTTGGATTTGCGGTTAACGCAATAGGCACAATCGTAAATACAA
Source organism: Bacteroidales bacterium (assembly GCA_046291875.1). Taxonomy (GTDB): domain Bacteria; phylum Bacteroidota; class Bacteroidia; order Bacteroidales; family UBA7960; genus SKVR01. Next base: position 198,651 of record JBKBSF010000002.1, read on the forward strand.
ACATTCGAGAACAGTATTTTCAGAAGTGAAATGCATCGTCCATCTTCAGTAAAAGAATGACAAACACCCGATTTGGCAGCAGTGCCCAAACCCCCTTTGGTGTTGGCACGGCGGCTCCCGCTCGAAGAGCAGGAAACATCGTACTTGGCGGCATCGGCAAGAACTTCTATCTTATGCAGCAGTTTTTCTCTCATGGCAGTTGGCACCTGAATAACACCGAACCCTTGATCGTCTTACAAACAAATCAACACCACACAATGTAATCAAAATAACAAACTCCATTGCGAATAATTCTGATTTTTTCTGCTGATAACATCCCTACTGCATGATACGCCCAAATACAGTTTAGAAAATTCAGGCCAACAATATCGCCCCAAATCTCCCCAATATGATTAGTTTTGTGTGATGGGAAGCAAGACTCTTCAAAACTTCAATCATGAATACTCACAAATCCTGTTCTTCATGAAAGACGTGAAACAACCCACCCTCCTTCCTGAGCAGATCTAAAAACTAACACATAAAACCCTTGTAAGATGAAGTATAGTATTTTGCTGATTAGTGCCACGGCTTTGTTTTTTTTCGCATGTGGACCACGCCAGGAGCAGGCTTCGCACATTCACGATCCTGAAGTAGCTGCCGCTTTGTTTACTTTTGAGCACGACATGTCGGCTGCATTTTTCGAAAATCTCAAAACCCTTTGTGGCAAATCTTTTGCCGGCCGCCAGGTTTACGCTCAGGAAGGCAGGGAGAGCTGGGCTGACCGCAACATGGTAATGTACGTAACCCGATGCGATGAGGAGGCTATATATGTGCCTTTTCACATGGATGAAGACCAATCGCGCACCTGGATGTTTCTCAATGAGGAGGGAAGACTTCGCTTTCGCCACGATCACAGGCATCCTGATGGCACACCCGAAGATTTAACTCTTTACGGAGGATATGCCGACACAGAACAGGGAACACCCTTCAGGCAGGTTTTTCCGGCAGATGAGTATACCATCGAAATCCATCCGCGCTCGGTAAACAGCTATTGGGTGGTGGAACTCAAGGAGGAGATGCGCGTTTTCAGCTATAGCCTGTACAGCAACGATGCTCTTCTGTTTGAAGCCCATTTCGATCTTACCCAGCCTCTAGAGTGAGTGAATTCCCACCCGAAGGCCAGCTGTAAAATGACGTGGCAAACCGGGATAGTAATACCGGGGGGCTGCACTCCCAAAGGTGGGAGCATTTACAAGTACCATGGAGGCATAATGCTTGTCAAAAACATTATTCAGGCGCAGAAACACATCCAAATCCCATCTGGACTTGAAAGAATTCCGGTATCCCAGGCTTAGGTCTGAAAGGGAATAGGGTCGTGTTTGCCGGCTGTTGGCATCATTCATCTGCATTCGTCCTACCCTTCTGAAGGTCACACTGCCATACAAGCCCGCACCAGACTGCGCGAAAAGAGAGGCAAAAAACACCTGCTGAGGCACCCCCGGGATGGTATTGCCGGAGAAATTGTTATCGCGATCGATAAAATCGGTGAAGCGAAAATGGTTCAGGGCATAATTGGAGCGCACCGACAGCTCAGTCAATTGCCATGCACCCGCTGCCGGATTTTGCCACCAGACATGGTGCAATTCGGCCTCCAGGCCCTGGTGCAGCGAAGCCCCTGCATTTTTGCCTACCCATGCATCCTCCCCTACCCGCTCAGCCACCAGCAGATCCTGCACCCACATACGATAGAGGCTCACATCAAAAAAAAGCCTCCCTGCCAGATACTTGCCGCGAGTTCCCGCTTCCAGGTTCCAGCTTCTCTCGGGCTTAATATCAGGGTTCACATACCCCTCAGGGGTAAGCGTTTCTGCCAGCGAGGGAGGTGAGAAACCATGACTGAAACTCATGTACAGAGACTGGTTGTTGTTGAAAAGATGCGACATGCTAACCCGCGGCGAAACTATCAATCCGTAATCGTAAATGCCTGAACGGTCTTCTGCTCCGGAGTGAAACAAATCCTGGTAGTCTCTCTGGGTAAAATTCACATTCAACCCGACGGAGAAATTCCATTGCCTCATTACGGCATCGGTCTGCAGAAAGACATTCGCCGCAGCTACCTCTTCCCGGTTATCGCTGAACTGATCTCCCTGCACACCTTCCCCGCCGGGATTACGGAAATTGCTGTAGGAATAATTTTCTCTGAAAAACTCTCCTCCACCCAGCACATCAAGTTGAACCATGCCCATTTGCTGGCTCCGCTTTATGCTGGTTCTTACACCCAGTGTAAAGCGTTCTTCGTAAAACACATCAAAAGGGCGCATCTCCTTTTCGTCGTGCCAAATACTGAACAAGGCCAGATCTCCCTCCCATTGCTGAGAGAAGACATGTGTGGCCGACAGACCAGCCATGAGCCTAAGAGCATCTTCATACCCCCGGGTCTTGAGCCAGTTGGCTGCTGCAGCCTGAGGATTCTGAACAAAGGTGGTACTATCTATGGAGCTGGGGATATGCGATTTGAGCCCGGAAAAGGAGATCAAACCCAGCAGATGGGTTTGCTCATTTACACTATATTGACTTACAGTGGTAATAGCATCGCGCTGGTATTCATTATTCTGGCGATACCCCTGGCTCTGGGTGTGGCTGTATGCAATGCTGGCAGCCCACTGCCCGTTGTTGAAATCTGCAAGGGCCGTATTTCTGAACAGCCCCCACGAGCCAGCCTGCATAGAATTACTGAAGCCCGTAGCACGAACACCAGGCTTACGCACATTCAACTTAATGGTGCCGCCCAGGCCGGCTCCATAAACACTGGTGGCAGGCCCTTTTATTATTTCCATATTCTCAACAATAGCGGGGTCAATATCCTCCAGAAAGCTCACTCCTGAGGTATTGGTAAGGGGGATATTTTGAAAATAGACCCTGATCTTTCCTGTAGCATAGGGTTGTCGTGCACCAATACCTCTAATGGTAACACGGCTGGTATTGGTGGCACCGTTGTGGGCAAACACTCCCGGGGCATGGTCCAGAACTGGCAGCAGGTTGAAGGAGGGTCGCTCTCTCTGAAGGAGCAAACTCCCAAGAGAAGAAACAGACCCAGGAACTTCAAGCAGACTCTGCGGACGATTGAAAGCCGTTACTACCACTTCTTCCAAATTCACTACCAGTGTATCAGAAACCCCCTCCTGGGGTACACTGGCCTGAAGCATTCGGGGATGTGCACAGTAGACTAAAAACAATGCCGAAAAGAGAAAAATTCTATTCTTTGTCATCTGTTTATAATTTGATTTTAGCGGTCAGAGGGAACTGGCCAATAATACCCTGACAGCATGCTTTGCGAGGCTGCGAATTATAATCATCCGCTTGTGTGTCAATTTTTTTGTCATGGCTCGTTTCATAGAAATCATCAAATACTTTGTTTGATAAACAGCTATGGGTCTTGGTGGTTCAATACAGGTTACTTCTTGAATGGTTTGTGTTTCTTAATCCCTTCAATTCAAAAGAATACTGATTTCACCAATCACTGTTATTATAAAACCCATGCAATAATCCAGGTGGCAAACTTGCGTAAAAAATGCAGCCTCTCAAATCCGTACAACCCTTACTTTCTAATAGCCCTTATACTTTATTTTTACAATCACTTATTTTTGCAAGACGATAGTAGTGCGCTGAATATTGAATTATGGGGAAGATCATTCTTTTTATAGTAGCAGCATTTTTCTGGCACACCTTTACTTTTGGAAGCCCTGAGCGTGAAGTTTTCTTCAGCGAGCTTAAAGCCATTTCCAACCACGATACCGACCAAAGGGCCGAGTTGCTCAACAAAATAGCTCTCACCTGGTTTCCTGCACATCTCGACAGTCTGATGTTATTTGCCCGGGAGGCTTATCAATTATCTCAATCCACCGGTAATACTGCACAGGAGGCAGAAGCTGCCAGGATCATCGGGGTTGGGCACTATGCTCTAAGCGACCTCGACAGTGCTCTTTTTTATTACCTGGAAGCTGAGCGACTTTTCCTGCTCGCCAATGTTAAAGGACTTGGTCTGGCCAGAAATTACAATAACCTGGCAGTGATCTACGACATCAGAGGTGATTATGAAAGAGCTCTTGAATACTATCTGAAATCTCTTGAGTTAAATACCGCATTGAATGACGACAGGGGGATAGCCTTCAACCTTATCAATATTGGACTTACTCAATACAATATGGGCAGGTTGAGCCAGGCACTCGACAATTTAATGGAAGCACTCAGGATCAACCAGCAACGCAAGGACAATAATGGTATAGCACTGGCTCTTTACAATATTGCTGTTATTTACAATGAGTTCAAAGAACATCGAAAGGCAATTGATTTTCATCGGCAAGCCCTTGAGATAAGGCTGAAAGAAGGTGATATGAGATTGGCAACCAGCAGCTATGAAAATCTGGCGCGCATCTATACCCAGATAGGGGAAGTAGACTCAGCGTATTACTATTTTGACAAGTCCCTGAAACTGGCGCAGCAAATCGGCAATACCAGAGGAGAGGGGTTTGCTCTTGTTGCCTTTGCCAACTTCCTGCAAAGTCAGGGTGATACACAAAAGGCAATGGAATTCTTTCAAAAAGCACTGCCTATTGCACGCAATATGAATGACACCCATTTGCTTGTTAGCACTTTTAACGGTCTGGCAATGATTTCTTTGCATAGCCAACAAATCAATAAAGCGCATGAGTATGCCCGGCAAAGCCTCCAGATTGCCCGAAATGCTGACAACCTTCTGCTGCTTCGCAATACCCTGGGGATCCTGGCTGAGATACTCGAAAAGAAAGGGCAGTTTGCTGACGCATTGAGCTACCACAAAGAGTTTAAGCTTTTGTCAGACAGCATCAACAACTCCGAGGTAAGACGTCGCTCGGCCCGAATTGACGCAGAATACGAGTACATGAAAAAGGAACAGAAACTCCGCCTGGCAACCCAGGAAAAAGATTTACTTCACCGAAACCGATTTCTCAGGCAGGTTTATGTAAGCATGCTGGCTTTTTCTCTTGTTGCCTTTCTTTTGGTTATTCTGTTTTTGCGTATGCGAAGTCAGAAAAAACTTAAAGCAACCCTTGGTATTCTCAGAAACCAGAACCAGCAAATTATCCTTCAGAAATCACGTCTTGAAGAACAGGCAATGGCGCTGGAAAGTGCAAGTGAGACCAAGAGCAAGCTACTGAGTATTATCGGGCATGATCTTCGCGGACCCCTTTCTTATGCTGCAGCAGCCCTCTCTCTGGCCGAAAACGATCCGGGCTTTCGAGACGAAAACCTCCCCAGGATCAGGCAATCTCTCGAACGTTCCTATAGCCTTATGGAGAACCTGCTGGAATGGACTAAATTGCAAATGCTCAATCAGGGCAATGAGACAGAAGAGTTTTCGTTGGCTCAGTGCGCAGATCTGGTTTATCTGCATGTGTATTCGCAAGCCGACCAGAAACAGATAACTGTTGAAAACCGCATTGACCCTGCTTATAAAATACGTACCGACAAAGGCATGGTAGAATTGATCTTGCGCAACCTGCTGTCCAACGCCGTCAAATTCTCTGCGCCTCAATCTGTGGTTGTAATTGACTGCACAAAGGGGAACAATGAGTTTATCATATCTGTTCACGATCAGGGTATTGGCATTTCTGAGAAAATGAAACAGAAACTCTTCAAAGAAAAAGTTACCAGTGCAAGTGGCACAGAGGAAGAGAAGGGTTCCGGACTGGGCTTGCTGTTTTCCCAGGAGTTGCTCGAGAAAAAAGGAGGAAAGATATGGGTAGAGACCCAGGAGGGTGTAGGAAGCACCTTCTTTTTCAGCCTGCCCTCTGGAAACTGAGAGATCCTGAACGATACAGGTCTTTTTGCCCCACAGAAAACCCCTGCTTTTCTGGTTTGCTGATCCGAAAAACACCCCTTGCAAACACATAGATAGTTTTGTACTTTTACCCTTGTTTTGCAGGCAAGATAAATCATACCTGCAAAGCAAGTCTGCCTGCAAAGCAGAACACCTTACACCAACACTGCTATACCTGTATGAACAAAAGACCTTCTTCTGTCAGGAGGAGCCTTTTTGCGCTTTTCCTTTTTGCAGCCCTGTTCTTTCCTTATGCTGCCACAACAACAGCTTCATCGCCCGGCGACTTGCCCAGGACCCTGATAAACCTGGAATTGCTGGTAACCGATATTTACGACAACCCCATTGAAAACGCAGTGGTATTCGTGGAAAATGAATTCTCCACGCAAACTGTTACCAATCCCTTGGGCATTACCAGTTACAGCCTTCCGCCCGGAACCTATCAGATATTCTCTTATGCGGCTGACTATCTGGACAGCCAGGCAGAGATCACCTTAACACAGACGGATGCCAGCTACAACATACGTCACAATCCGGCAGTATACTGGTCTACCTCACCTGCCAATGCCCCCATTGGTGTGGGTGAAAAGAACGGGGTTCGTATGGCGGCAGCCGATGGAAAGCTCTATCTGTGGGCTGCTTACGGAGGACAGCCCGGCACCACCCAATACGGTGGTCTGACCGATTTTTACAAATACGACCCCTCAAATGATACCTGGACACAGCTTCCCAACGCTCCCTTCAGCAGTTCTTATGGCATAAGCACTGCCTATGGCAAAAACATGGCCGGGCAGGAGGCTATCTACATCATCAAAGGATACTGGAGTGGCCAACGCACCTGGTTTGCACGCTTCAACACCCTGACCCAACAATGGGAAAACAGCCTGAACCACAACATTCCCTGGCGCACCGATCTGGGCAACCAGTACAATGGAACCAATTTTCAGAACTATCCGCGCAATGGGGCCGTAATGGTGTACGTACCTGACGGACACATGTATCTTCTTCCGGGCTCGGCTTACAGTTATGAAAAGTACGACTGGTACCGGTATTCTATTGCCACTGACAAATGGGAGGCGCTGGAAGCTCTGCCCCACAAACAGGGACCCGGCAATGCGGCAGCATGGGTGGGTGCTGGGGGAGCCCAACTAGACCAGGATTACATTTATGTGCAATTTGGCATTACCCCCTCCGGCAATTATACGGGTGCCGAATTCTGGCGCTATGGGTTGAGCTCTCAGCAATGGGAGAAACTTCCCGACCACGGGTATGGAGCCGACGATGGCTCAATGCTTGTTTGGGACGGACAGGACCATCTTTACCATAGCCCGGGAGCATGGGCAGAACAATCATGGGATCAGGCCCACACACAAAAAAGACAGTTCATGCGCTACTCCATCAGCAAAAACCTTTGGGAAGAAATGGAAAAAACTCCATACAACCGGTGGGGAGGATGGGATGATGCTGGCGGAATGGTAATTATAGACAATATTATATACGCCATGAAAGGAGGAGATGATGTTGCCTGGGCCGAAAACCAGCAGGTTTCGGGCGGTGGCGATATCCCCAGCAATCAGCTGTGGAAATACACCCTCAATCCAGACCATTTTCAACTCAAAGTACTTGAGCCACAAGGATTGGGCACCACCAGTATTCCGTCTGGAAACCAAATGATCCCTTCCGGAACATCCTTTGAGATTTCTGCGACACCTTTGACGGGCTGGCAGTTCGAAAAATGGACCATCAACGAAACTTACCATTGCTATATGAACCCCACCACAATTGTAATGGATGAAAACAAAACCGTGATGGCATCCTTCCTACAGACAGGAACCCATACACAAGAGATTACCACCGATCTGCTGCCCGGAATTTCCTTTTACAATCAACAACTGCACCTGCACCTTCCTGCGCAGGGAGGATGGTTAAGCATCTATGACACTTACGGTCGGAACATTAAAAACACGGGATTTCTCTCACAGGGAGACCATAGCTACAGCTTTGATTTTCCGCCGGGCATATACATTACCCGTCTGATATATGGTTCGCAGGTATTTTCCTCCAAAATAAGGTGGATGCACTGAACAGCTTACCCCTCCAGGTGTGAAGTTTAAAATCGTAAGGAGATCAAGAGGACTTACCCAGATTCTGCACCTGCCTTATCACGGAAAAGAATTGCTTTACACATTGCACCTCTGAGCTCAGTGCGTGTTCCAGCGATCCTTCAAAAGCAACCCGGCCATTCTCAAGGTAAACGATTCGATCTGCAATCCGCATGATGGAAGAAACCTCGTGGGTAACGATCAGTACCGACATCCCCAACTGGTTTTTCAGGTTTACAATCAATTCATCCAGTGATTCGAGAGAAACCGGATCCAGCCCTGCCCCAGGCTCATCGCAAAACAACAGGGGCGGATCCATCACGATTGCCCTGGCAAGAGCAGCTCTTTTGAGCATCCCGCCGCTGATCTGCGAAGGATACAGGTGATAGGCATGGGCAAGGTTTACAAGCCCCAGCTTCATATATACAATCTCCTCGATAAGAGAATCGGGCAACGAGCTGTGCTGATGAAGAGGGAGAGCAACATTTTCGCCAACGGTCATGGAATTGAGCAGGGCACCATCCTGGTAAAAAACACCCATCTGAAGGTACAGACGGGTCTGCTCTTCTTCGGAGATTTGACCGAGCTCTTTTCCCAGAATACGTATACTACCTCTTTGCAAAGGATACAAAGACAACAGGTGCCTGAGCACAGTAGATTTCCCGCAGCCACTGGTACCCAGCACCACTGTAACTTCACCTTTAAAGGCCGAAAAACTCACATCGTGGAGTACCTGGTTGTCATCAAACTTTACTCCCAGCCCCATAACTTCTATGACTTTTTCTTTTTCTCTTTCCATACCTTTATCAATAGAAAATCAAACCCAGCATACTGTCGGCCAGTATTACCAATGAGATGGCCACCACCACTGCGGTAGTGGTAACTTTCCCTACCCCCTCCGCACCGCGTTCTACCCGAAAGCCATAAAAGCTTCCTGTCAGCACGATCAATCCGGCATATACCTGACTTTTCACAAATCCCGTTAGAAGGTCTTTATTTTGCATTACCGACCCCATACGATTGATAAAAATCTCCGGGGTAATATCAAGGTAAATATTGGCCGCCACTGCACCTCCGGCAATACCTGCCACGCTTGCCAGGATTACCAGAAATGGCATGGTGATAAGGCTGGCATAAAGCTTTGGCACTACCACAAATCGTATCGGATTTAGCCCCATGGTTTTAAGGGCATCCAGCTCGGAGGTTACTTTCATAGTGGCAATTTCGGCAGCGATAGAAGAGCCACTTCTGCCAGCAACCAGAATGGCCGTTATAAGCGGACCCATCTGGCTCATCATGGCAATTACCGTAAGGTCAACGATATAGATATTGGCCCCGAAAGTCCGCAACTGGTAGGAAGACTGTAAAGCCAGCACCAAACCAATAACAAACGACATAAATGCCACTATCAAGGAAGCATTTACACCAATAAGAACGGCCTGGTTGGCTATCTCCCCTGCTCTTCGCACCCGGGGTCTGAAAACATCGCTGAAAGACCAGTAAAACACATCGGCTGCAAGTTCAACAAACCCAAAGACATACGAGGTGAAAAAGTGATGCACTGCCTCTCCTGATCTGGCCAGAAAGGTATCGCGGGCCGGCACCTGATACTTCTGTGCTTTTCCTGGGCTGAACAGGTCAATTTTCTGCAAAAGGCTCTCCGAGCCACCTTCCAGCCGCACGGAAATGCCAGGCCTCTGTAGTTTTGCTTTGAGGTGAAACAAAGCCATTACCCCGGCACTATCCACATCCTGCAGTTCATCCAGATTGATCACCCAGGCCTTGGCACCCAATTCCCTGAGCAGGTGGTACAGCTTGCCTGTAAATGGCACTGTTTGAGTAAGCATTAAACTACCTGACAAATAAACCGTGCTTTCATCAATACGGTATTGCAGCTCCTTACCCAACGTGTTGTATCTGGCATTTTGTTTTTCCATACCTTTCAGGGGATTTTCACACAGGCTTATTGTGCACTGTGCAATCCAAAATGTACTTTTCGTGCGAAATAGTTGAGTTCCTCAAAGAATAAGCGATTGATCGCCTCGGCAAAGAGGTTGAGATTTCGTTTTTCAAGCAAACGGTTTTTGGCAGCTGTATGCGAGAACATAACCGATCCATCATGGTTGCTGATCAATTGAAACTCAACACTCAAAAAAGCAAGAAAATCGTTCCTTTCTCGCACCACTTCCAACTGATAGACAGAAGTTTTCAATTTAAAATCCGGTTGCATGGTCCAGAACCGTGTGTCGGTTTTCTGAAATATTTCTGTTCGGGCAAAGTATTCGGCAACGAACCGTGTTAGGCTCTGCCCGGGGCGCACGGCCCACTGGTGGTTGGAGAAATAACGCAACTCATGCGATCTTTCGCGTATCGCGATCTGATGAGAGGCAAAAGCCGGATGTACATCAACGGGAAGGATTTCCAGCACATAGGGCAGCATTTCAAGGGTATCGGCCTGTATGCGCTCAGAAGGAAACTCCAGCAGGTAAAACCGGGGTTCAACAGGCTTACTGCTCCGGCATGCTGCCAGAATCATCAAAAGCAAAACAATGGGCAACCCAATACTTTTTCTATTCATCCTGCAAATATTTTAGCATTCTTTCTTACTGATAATTATGCACTGGCCAACGAACCTATTATTGCAGTCGTCGGTCAGGTATATCCCTGGCCCTTGGCCCCCTGATAAGCAGTGAAGGATTATGACTGATACGACGGGAGGTTTCGTGAAGGTTTTCGAGGGTATGCTTGAGCAGGAGCAGGTTTTCGGAGAGATCCTGACTTCCGCGATCCAGATCTGCGTCGATTTTCACCATCAGGCTCTGGGTCTGTGCGGCTGTTAAAGCCAAGTTTTCTATCAACCCTGTGAGGTCAGTTTCTTGCAAAGTGCGCGATACATCACGAAGGTTTCCCAGCACTTCTGCCAAAGTATCGCCCTGCATAATATGATTAAAGCGCAACATGGCATACTGAAACTGGGTGGCGGTGGTGTCGATCCTCTGTACAATCTGGGCCGAAGCATGAATGGTTTCTCTGAGTTGATCCCTGTTATCCTGCATCACCTCCGAAATAAGGCTGAAGGATTGTGTTGCCGTTTCAGACAACTGACTGATATGATCTGCCGCATGGGCAATTTTCTCAAGGTTTTCAGGCCTTGTAAAGTCCAGAAGATTGTTCAGAACTTCCTCTACTTTGTACGCAATTACCTCGGCACGGCCACTGATATCCTCTACCAGTGATGTGCCCTGCTGAATAAACCTTTCCTGAGGCAAAAAGTCGGCTTCATTACTACCTCCTCTTATCTCGATGGTTTTCAACCCTGTAATACCCATGGCAACGATGTCGGCAGTGGCATCAACTTTCACGGGGGTTCCTTGCTTAAGTGACAGGCGAACAATGATGCGGTTTACATCATTGGGATCAATAAAAATATCTGAAATGGTACCCACATTTATTCCCAGGTACTTTACGGGGCTTCCAACCTCAAGTCCACTCACCGACACATCGCGGTAGGCCACAAAATAGGTGTCGGTTTTCTCGAAAAGCCGGCGGGCTGTAAAAAACCCAACCAACAACAACAGTATTACCGAACTCACCATGATAAAAATCCCCAGCCTGATCTTTTGTGCTCGTCTCTTCATCTGTAAATAATTTGTTTTTTAATGGTCAGATGGAACATCCTGACTAGTCATCCTCGTGTGCGTCAAGGGGCTTATCATGAATGTTTCATCTGTTAATAATTTGTTTTTTAATGGTCAGATGGAACATCCTGACTAGTCATCCTCGTGTGTGTGTTAAGGGGTTTATAATGGATGTTTCATTTCAAAACTTTTTATGAATAATTAGCTCCGGTAATCTTGAAGTTCAAACCCGGATGATTTGCCCCCACACTGCCAGCCAATCCAGAAAGATTGTTAAGACAGAAACCTCTGCAAATCCGCGAAAAAACACTGTAAATATATAAAAAAACATGATATCATTTACTTTATTAACAATTTCAAATTATCTATAGATTGCCAAAATTTACCCGAAAAAACTGTTTATCACACACTTATGGTCTTAAACAAATATTTTAAAATATTTTATCAACATTAAAGAAATCGGCGAAACGCAAAATAAACACTTCAAACTAAACTTTTTTACGGTTAATTTGCCGCAAATCATTTTTTTTATTTACATTTGCTTTGAAATTGAAGAGAAGGTTTTCGAACTATGAAAACTTTCAGTTAAGGGGAAATCAATTCATATTTCAAATCGCATTTCCGGATTAGTTTTCTCACACAAAGAGGATACGACTTGCCGGATAAACAAAATGGAACATGGAACATCAGGACAACACTGCACCCACTAATAAAACAAAAACCATGAATTTTTTAGCAAAAAACGAACTGGAAATGGAGTTATCTGAAATTCACAGCAAAGAATTGGTACACATTGAAGGCACCACCGAAACTCCCGAGATTTTAATGGACAAAGTAGAAGGCAAGTTCAAATTTGCCGGACGCTCTCTGCCCGAAAATCCCAAAACCTTTTATGCACCTGTCAAGTCTTGGTTGGCTGTATACATTGAGAACCCATGTGAGTACACCCACGTAACCTTCATGTACGACTATTTCAACACGGCATCAAGCAAGGTGATAATGGAAATCATTGACATGCTTAAAGAGGTTGAAAAGCGCAATGGCAAGCTCATAATTGACTGGTATTACCACGAAGACGATGATGATATGCTTGAGGCGGGTGAAGACTTTGCTGCTGTAACAGAAACCGAGTTCAATTATCACTCCTATTACTAGCATCGAGCAATACTCCGTTTTGCATATAGTGCTTTGACCATTGGCCCTGTGTTTGCATCCAAACAGGGCCCCGCTGCAGGTCATGGTGATATTGTATGATGTATAGCGACTCCATCGGATCTTCCGGAAAAAGCATCCATGGTCCGTATTTTTTACCTTGTATATATCTACCCCGTTCGCGCAGCTGGCCATTTTCAAAAAAATAGTCCCAATGGCCCTGTGGTTTTCCTTCAAAATAGGCTCCGCGTTGTTTCATATGGCCATTGTTATGGTAAATCCGCCAATATCCATGTAGCAAACCCTGGTGAAAATCTCCTGTAGTATACAACGACCCATTTGGGTAAAATGCTCTCCAAGGCCCAGTGCGCTCACCTCCCAGGTATTGCCCGGTGGTAGCGATCCTGCCATTTTCGAAGTATTCAGTGGCTTTTCCCTCCTGCAACCCGTTTTGGTAGGTTGTTTCCAGCAGAAGATGGCCCGAGGGATGAAAAGCCCGGAAAGACCCATTCAGAAGTCCCTGTTCATATAACGCAATTCTTTGCAGGTTGCCATTGCGGTAGAACGTAAACAAAGTATCACTGAATTGACCCATATTCTTAATACCCCTGTAATTTAGCACACCTTCTTCATAGTAGTGCCGGAAGGGCCCATGTTCCACTCCAAAGGCAAAAGTTTCGTCTTTGTAGATATTTCCGTTGGGAAAATATTGTATACTTCGTCCGTGAATGAACCCCTGAACGAATTCAATGCTACTTTCAGGCAATCCTCCAGGATAATAAGTCAGAAACTCGCCATGTAACTGCCCCTGCTGATAATATCCGATCTGGTGGAGAGATCCATCAGGGAAAAAAGCCTTGAAAGGGCCTTGTCGCAAGCCCTTCTCAAAAGTAATCTGCTGATGCAAAGCCCCGTGCTCATAGTAGGTTTCCCACATACCAGAAGGCAAATTATTGACAAACTGGCCCCTCTGGCGTAAATATCCATGAGGGTACCAGAATTTGTATTGCCCATTGCGCACAGTATCCTGCCCAATAATGGAAGCTTCGAAAAACTCTCTGGGTGTGGATTGATCGGGATAGTAGAACAAGAATTCACGGATGGGCTGCGCATACGAAAAACTGCAGGCCATCCACAGCAGGAGAACAGTCAAATTACTTTTATTAATGGCACCCTGGATATACAGACGCATTACTTCAATCGATTCGTATCATAATCTGGGTCCCTTTCAGGGAGGCACTGCCGGGATAATCCAGGATGGCAGCCAATGCATAACGGCCGGGAGGAAGAGTATTGGGCAGTGTAAGTTCTACCATACGGGCCGATTGAGGATAGCTGGTCACATCCACAGGACGGAAAGTATGTTCTTCGCCGGTTTGAATGTTGGAAGCAATCAGAAATACTTTGCATGCAGTGATCCGTTCACCAAGATTGTCCAGATTAACCGAAAAGGTGCGTTGCCCTGATGCCGTTACCCCGGTTTCCTGAAGGTTATTGATCTCAACATTTCCCGGGTCACCCGTTTGGGGGTTGTATAACAGGAAAATATCTATCCGCCCCGAAATGACTACTCCGGTTTGAAGCTGACGATCGGCAGAGAAGGCCGTTTGCTCAGTGGCCGTTGCAAAACTTAAAATACCCCATTTGGCAGAAAAATCATCGGCAGGCGACTGCAGGTTGATCTGAACGGTTTGACTCTCGTTGGGCTGCAGTACTAAAAAAGTTGGATTAAGGTTTACCCACGAGGCAATAGAGTTTCTTGTGGATCCCGCAGGGAGCAACTCCATCCCTCCTTGCCGGGGAACAAGGTAATCTTGCAGTCGAAGGGTGATGGTTTCTGTACGATTGCTGTGATTTTTAACAGTTACTGTGCGACTTTGCGATTCACCGGGAGTGACACTAAAATTGACCCGTACAGGTGCCACTTCAATATCCTGTGAATAAACAGTAATAGAACTGATTGTACAGAACACAGCAAAAAATAAAAACAATCTTCTCATAAATTACAGATTACTTTGATGGTGTTGCAACGAGATTTCCCTTTTTAATGGACAAACCTACGTATTTTTTTTTATTGAACACAAAAAACAGAAAACTTTATGATTATTCAGGTAAGCTTTTACTTTAAAAAATGCGGTTGCTAATAATCCAATGACTGAAACCCGGTTTTACATTTTATAGTATAAGTATTTTAACGGATAATTTACCCGGTACAATAGGTAAAACTGGCAGGATATTTTCAAAAGTGATTAATAATATTGTATTTTTGTTGCCGGGAAAAAAATCCGACATGTTTTTCGGAGACAACAGCACAAAGCTGTATTGCAACAGAGGGTAAAAGGGGAAGCCGCAATTCCGGAAAAAAATTCATTGTTAAACAGTTGCATTTATGATGACATCTTAAGGCAGAACATCATCGTACAGCTGCATTACACACCAGGAAACGCAAAACATGAAGCCTCTCCTCTCCAGACCACAACTCCTCAAATGCTGGCTGCTATGGCTGGTGCTATTGGCACTGACCCCTTCATGGGCTTCAGCACAGCAGCTCAGGGTGCTTTCGGAGGCCAATCAGGAGCGGGTAGCAAGACTTGAGGAGCTCATCACGCTTTACCTCAACCAGAATGACCTGCGCACAGCCCTGGGCCATATGAACCGGGTAAGTTTTATTTACTGGGAAAATGGAAGACCCGACAAGGCCTTGGAATCCTTTGCCCGATCAATCCCTTATTACGAGCGCATCAACGACTTCGACAATCTTCAAAAGGCATACAGCAACATGGGGCTCATAAGCCTCGACCTGGAAGATGTAAGAGGAGCCGATCAGGCTTTTACCAGCCGGCTCGCCGTGCAAAGACGCATGAATGAACCCAGAGGGCTGGCTACAGCCTTGATAGATCTGGCCTATGTAAAAAACCTGCGCAACGATCACCGCGAAGCCATTCGCCTGCTGGAGGAAGCCATGGAGATAGCCTTGAGGCTTAATATCGAATCTCTGCTCCCCAATATTTATAACCAGCTGGCCAATAGTTTTACCAGCATTGGAAATGTACGCCAAGGAGATGAGTACCGCAAAAAGTACAACGACATCAGGGAATTCCTTGCACGCCAGACCATGCGAGGCGAGTTTCAGGAACGTGAATTCCAGAGCCAGGTTGAAGCGAGGTTGTCGCAGGAAGAAGCTGAACGCAGACAGCAACAGATCATCATCAACCAGTTGCTTTTCGAACGTCAACAAGATTCCATCACCCTCATTGTCAGAGAGCGTGAGCAATCCCTTGAACTGGCACGTCTGCGGCAGGAACGACAAGAAAGTGAGATACGTGAGCTTGAGCAGGCACAAGCATTGTCGCAGGCAGAAATTGCCCGCCAGGAAGCTGTGCAGAACTTACAGCTACTCATTATCTATTCGGTACTGGGTGGTTTGGGGTTCGTTCTGATCCTTGTGGTTTTTGTGTATCGTGGCTATAAAGCTAAAAAACGGTCCAACAAGCAACTGGAAGCTAAGAACATTGAAATTCAGTCTGCCAACGAAAAGCTGGAAGATGCTTTTGTGAAAATTGAAGAGCAAAACTTCCGCATTACCCAAAGTATCAGCTATGCCCGAGAGATACAGAAGGCATTGTTCCCACCCCAGGAAACCCTCAATGACTTCCTGCCTGAAGCCTTTATATTCTTCAAACCTGTTGATATGGTAAGTGGCGACTTTTACTGGTTTCGTGAAATTCAGGCCCAGAACCCGCAACACAGGGAAGCTGCGAATGCAGAAACAGCAAACTCGCACAACAATGGCAGCTTAATGAAGTTCAATGGTGAAAAATTTATCATTTCGGCGGTAGACTGTACCGGACACGGTGTGCCAGGGGCATTTATGTCGATGATCGGATACAACCTCCTGGACTCTATTACCTCTGGAGGAACATCTCATGCCGACAAAATTCTGGATCGCCTGCACAAAGGGGTAAGAAGAGCACTGAAACAAGAGGATGGCAACAACCAGGACGGGATGGATATGTCTTTGTGTGTGATCAACAAAAAGAACAAAACTGTTGAATTTGCCGGAGCCAACAACCCCATCCTTTATATACAGAACGATGAGCTTACCCTGATCAAGGGAGACAGGATGCCCATTGGAGGAAGCCAGAGAGAGCTGGAGCGTAAGTTTACACCCCATGTTATAAAAGTAGATCAGCCCACATGGTTCTATATTCTTACAGATGGCTACACCGATCAGTTTGGAGGAGATGATGGACGGAAGTTTCTGATGAAAAACTTCCGTGAGCTTATTCAATCAATTTACACCCTACCCATGCCAGAACAACGGCAGATTCTTGCCGATAAATTCAAAGCCTGGAAAGGTGAAAAAGAGGAACAAATTGATGATGTACTGGTCATTGGATTTAAACTGGATTGACAATGGGCAATTTACACGGATAAAAACCGGAGTAAATTACCCGATTTGTAACGTTTTTTTACCTATTGAAATACACATACGTGGTTTTATGCATATATTTGACCATGTAAAACTAATGTAAATCGAAACTTTTGCTTTATTCATTATTAATCAAACAAACAAACAAACTTTTAGAATTATGAAAAAACTGACGATCCTTTTTGCAGGCCTTTTTCTTTGCGCCACTGCATCTTTTGGACAGGCCATCGACGACAGGGCCGTTATCCCTGTAGCCGTAAACCTTAACTCAATCCTTCGACTGAATGTTACTTCAGGTGGAAACATTGAATTTAACTTCAACACACTGGCCGACTACACCACTGGTATCGCCAACTCAGCAGGTTATACCACACGTTTTACTGTTGCCTCATCAGTCAACTGGAATGTATTCATCTATGCAGAAGATGCAGCCATGACAGGTACTGATCTTGCTTCAGCTACTCCAGAATTGGAAGTAGGCTACATTGGATACCAGATTGTTGGTGAAGGCCTCTTCCCTATCGGGGATCTTGATGCACCCTCTAACGGAGTTGTAACCCCCCTGAATGCGAACCCGTCAACCCTTTTGGTTGGATTTGATGGAACCCCCAATGCCGGTGATGTGGCTCAACATGCCTATGCTATTCGGTGGGAGTGTGCCACCCCCGCAGTGTTGGCTGCTGCTTCCCTGGTTAACATGCTCGAGAGAGCAGCCGCTGCAGACAGATATTCCACCAATGTATTTCTGACCCTGCAACCCAACTAATACTATTGAAAGATACCTGGCAAAGGCTCTGCATTGATTGCATCAAGAGCCTTTGCCCAGAAATCTTTTTGTTTGCAAACCCAACCTCTCGTCCATGCCCTCTCAATTTAGAAGAATTCTTACCGGAGCATTACTGGTGATGATTCCTTTCTTAGCAATCCCTGACCCTCCACGTCAGGTCTTTGCAGGTGGGCAGTTTGTGCAATTCCCTATCAACTCACTGCACAAATACCGAAATGGCATGGAGCTTAACAATTGGACGCGCGTAAGGGTAAGAGTTGACGGTCTCACTCCTACAACCAACTGGAGGTATATAATCTACGCTTTGGATGAAGACATGATCGGTGATATGCCCCCAAACAAACTTGATCTTGACTATTTAAAAATTCAAGTGGTACTAACGAGCATTAGTGGCTTCACCATCATTACTGCAGATACCGCACCCACTGATCTTAGTCAAATCGAGCATATATTTGTTACCGGACAGGGAAATGGGGAGTTTGAATTATTAATCAGTTATAAATTAGGTATTGATCCTCTAAAACCTCTTCTGGGTGAAAGACCAGACTTCTACAATGTAGATCTGGAATTTAGGCTGGAATCTGACATTCCTTAAACTAAAACATGAAATTGACCCTTAAATACAGCCTGATTTTGCTTATTCTGCTTTTTAGGCTCCCTGTATTGCTTGCACAGGGATTTAATGGGCATAACCACCAGCACCCTCACATTGAAGCCTTTTTTACACGCGAAAACATCGAAATCGAAGCCAGTGCTTCACTTTTCAATGTATTGGTTATTCACAACAAAGGAGACCGACGGGAGGAGATCTTTCTTGAGGTAAACGTACCCATGGGATGGACTGCCGTTGCCTACGAAACCCGCTCACACTTAATCTACCCCGGCGATACCCTTTTTCTGCCGGTACGTGTGGCACCCTCACGCGATGTGGCAGGGGAGATCGGTTACTCCATCATTGCGGCCATCAACAACAGGGCCGGCGAAACCTTAACCAATGCCTACTGCTTTGTAAAGATTCCGCGTGAAACCAATTTTCAGTTCCGCCCCATTACCCGAATGGGATATTTCGACCAGACCAACAACACCAGCATGATCTCATTCCGGATGGTCAACCGGGGGAATGTTAATGAGCTGGTCTACCTGAATTTCACCTCCACCAATGCCATAACCCTTCAGAACGAAAGAGATAACATGTTGTCAGTTGACTTAATGATACGGTCAAAGTCCGACACAATTATCAATATCCCCGTTACCCTTAATGAGGAGTTTGGCATAAGCAATGGAGGAACACTCAGAGCCGACGTAAGGGGCTTTACCCAGGATACGGAGTTCACCACGTCCTTTTGGTTTACCCGGCTGGACAGTCGCTACCGGTTCCGTATACCTGAATCAGAAAAAATGCTGGTAGCCGAAATTGCGGTGCAAAACCTGCTTACCGATCAGGAAGTAGGGTTTGCAGGGGGTGTAAAAGGGGCTGTATTGTTCGAAAACAATCATGATATCAATTATAATTTCTACAAATTCAGCACAGGAGGCTGGGACGAAATATTGAAATACAGCAGAATGAAACTGGAGTACAACACTCCGGTTTTTCGCCTTCTTCTTGGAGATGTCTCCAGTCTGCCTGTAAAGTATGGTCTTGGCAAAGGAGCCGAGGCATCAGTTCTTCTGAAAAACCACTTCCGGTTTACTGTAGTAGGTTCTGAAAACCAGTTTCGTCCCATCTACAATGCGGGATTTATTTTTGAGGAAAACAAAACCCGATACAGGTTTCAAACACGCTATGCCTATACCCAGAACGACTTTACCCGGGTCAGAGCCCATGCAATGGGTGTTAGATCCAATCTTACCATTAACCGGTTTCACTCCATGAGGCTGGAAGGCAGTTTCAGCGATGCGGTTTTCAACCAAAGTGGAAGTAACTACCAGGGGTTCAGCTTAGGAGTAAATTATTCGGGTAGAATAGGAAAAACAACTATCTCGCTTCGAGAGCAGTTCGGAACTGTGGATTTTTATGGCCCCTTTTCGGGTCGGCATCAGTTCCAGGGTCTTATCCAGCACCCCTTACCCCAAGACTATTCTTTACAGGTAAGCCTTACAGACTTTCAATACAAACCGGTAATTGAAACCCCTCTGGGGCTCAGCTCTAACCTTTTCCAGGAGCAAAGGAGAGCGGAGGTAAGGGTGCGAAAAGTGGCGGACCGAAATCTAGTGTACAACGGCGGCCCCATATTTGAAAGGAAGTCATCCAACTCATTTGGTTTATACGATGGGCAAAATCCGTTTACCACCTACTCGGCAAAATTAGGGTTCGGTGCCCGTATCAGCGACAGGCCCAATAGTTTTTTTGCGCCACATGCCAGCTTTGGTTATACTTTTATCACCGATTTCTCTTATCCCGAAGCAAGCAATATAGGGTTCAATGTGCAGGGGCGAAGTACAAGCCTCTTTAATGCTCATGTGTCCATGAATATGCGCCGCGATTTCTGGGGTGCATACCTGAACTATTTTTATGGCCCTTACTCCATCAACCAGGAGATATCACAGTTTTACTACAACATCATGGCGCATTCGGTGAGGGTGATGCCCTACTGGGAAAAATTCATCTACCGCGATATTATCCGCCTCAATGCCAAAGCTGGTTTTTTGTACGATTTTGCATTCAAGACCAGCCGACTAAATCTCAACAACCAGATGGATATCTTCCTGAGAAACGATTTCAGGATCAACCTGCTCCACACATTCAGTTACCAGGTTACCACCGACCTTATCACAGAAGAAAACTACACCTACTCCAACAATTATTTTGAGATCAGAGCGATAAAGGAGTTTAACTGGAATCAACCCCGAATCAAATACCACAACCTGGAGATCAACCTTTTTAAGGATCTCAATGGCAACCTGCGCAGAGAGTTTAACGAACCCGGAGTAAAAGACATCCTGGTGCATATTACCAGTATCGACCCGCTGCGATACGATCAATACGATGTGGATTACCTCCCTCCCACCACCATGGTTTCCAAACGGTTGCTAACGGGCATGGACGGTGTTATTCGCTACGAAAACCTTCCCAGGGGGCTTTACAAAATTGAGCTGGAAAATATTGGCCGCGATACGGACAAATTTTTCCCTGACCAGAACGAATTCATTATCAATGTTGCTGGCGATAAAACGGTATATGTTCCGTACCTGGAGCGCAACAGAATTTTCGGAAGGGTAATTCTGAACCGCAGCCGCCTGTCGGCTCTGGGTCGCATTGAGGCTGGCAATATCAAAGTTACGGCCACAGACTCCAAAGGACGCCCCACCTCTACCCTTACCGACAACAATGGAAACTTCGAAATGTATGTGCCCAGTGTTGACAGCTACATTGTTACGGTAAACAATATTTTCCGCGACCATTTCAATTTGCGTCAGAACGATTTCAGGGCCAACCTCAATGGGTTCAAACAGTTTGAAGTAAACTTCGTTTTCGATGAGATTCGTCGACAGATTGAGTTTACCCCCAGCTTTACTGAGATTGAAACCGAGATCCGTCGCGTAGGACGCACCAACCTTAGCGGTACAGTGCGCGATGCATCTACACTGCAACCCATCCGTGCCACTGTAGAGGTGATTGACAACCGCAATGGCAACACCATACTGCAAACGGTTACCGAGCGCAATACCGGCAGATATACCGCTACCTTTGTTACCGGTGAGGACTACATCCTGGTGGTGTCTGCCAACGGCTACTGGCTCAACTCCGAAAGGTTGATCCTTGATCAGTTCCTTACCATCCAGGATGCACAGCGCGACATCCTGCTGGAAAGCATTGCCATAGGAGCCCGCTTCCAGCTCGGCAACCTGAGGTTTGCTCCCGGCTTGAGCGAAATACCTACCGAGGCCTATCCTGAGCTGGATCGCCTGATCTCGCAGTTGCGCGAAAACCCCAATGTGAGGATCCGCATTGAAGGCCATTCCGATGCACAGGAAACCCTCAACAACCCCAATATTTCTGCACAACGGGCTGAAACGGTCATGCGCTATATGGTAAACAATGGCTTCTCCAACATCGAATTTACAGGCCTCAGAGATTCGCAACCCGTAGCACCCAGCGATACAGAAGAAAACCGCCGCAGAAACCGCAGAGTGGAAATTGTGGTGGTGGACAGGTAGAGTTTAGGGTGTGAGGTGAGAGGGGCCCTGAGCAATTCGACGAGTGGTCCCTGAGCCTGTCGAAGGGCTCTTTGTGGCACCTGTCGAAGGGCCGATTGCTCCT
This sequence comes from Bacteroidales bacterium, assembly GCA_046291875.1. Lineage (GTDB taxonomy): Bacteria > Bacteroidota > Bacteroidia > Bacteroidales > UBA7960 > SKVR01. The sequence continues at coordinate 220,862 of JBKBSF010000002.1, forward strand.
CCCTGGGAAAGATCAGACTTATAAGAACCAGGGGCAGTGCCTGCAACCTATGCTTTCGAACCATTTACACAAAGAAGCGTTTCAACGATTAACCCCATCAACCTTTCTGTACTGGCAAGCGTTTAAGTGATTGATGGGCCATATACAAACCATTTAAATTATGAAACGAACATGTTTGCGATTTAAACACAAAAACCTATGAACCGATACCGCATCTGCGGCAGAGCTCGGCGAAGACAAAACAGCAAACATGGAGTTCCCCACGCATAAGCGGGGCAGGCATACGACCTATTTAAAGCAAATTATTTACACATGAAAAACCAAATACTGCATTACCAGAGTCTCTTCCTGCTATTGTTTCTTATCTCAATGGGTGTTGGGTTGAATGGCTGCAGGGAGAAGGATTTTATTTTTGACCTGGAGCATTTGACCGGCACAGTCTGGGGCATTCCTCAGGTGATCGAACCCGGCCAGGAAGACCCCATCCTTGATGCTCCCACTGTATTTTCAAGCGATGGCATTGTGAGTATTGGTCCCAACCGGTTCGACGTATGGTCGGTACGGGGCGACCGAAGTATCTACCTGGAGCAGGCACGCGAGAACTGGTTTATCATTAAACTCAACGCCGACACGCTTTATGTTGAAAAAACAAGGCTTCCGGGCGGAACCTTTCTGGGGAAATTCATGTATAACCCTATGATACGCTAAGCCCTGGTCCAGCAGTAAACTTTACTTTCTTCGCTGCCCGCAAGGGTTTTCGTATCTTTGTGCAAACACGGTAACCCTTTTAACAGCACCCCGAAGCCAAATATGCAAAAAGCCAGAAAATTTGGAACCTTTGGAGGGGTTTTCACTCCTGCCCTGCTTACCATCCTGAGTGTTATTATGTATTTGCGCCTGGGCTGGATTGTAGGCCAGGTAGGTTTGTATTACACCATTGGTATTATTCTGGTAGCAAATATTATTGCCATCACCACTGGTTTAAGCTTGTCAAGCATTGCTACCGACAAGCGCGTTAAAGCCGGGGGGGTATATTATATGCTATCGCGCAGCCTGGGCCTTTCCATTGGGGGGGCGATCGGGGCTACGATCTACCTTGCCTTTGGATTGAGCATTGCACTCAATATTGTGGGGTTTGCTGAAAGTTTTCTGTCGGTCGATTCTGTCAGCAACTTCCTGGGTATGCATCCCGGTGCTGCATCCTATCGGATTATTGGAGCAGCCGTATTGCTTTTACTGGCAACCATTGCATTTATTAGTACCTCATTGGCAATCAAAACACAGTATCTTGTTCTAACGGCCATTGTACTATCCCTGATATCAATCATTGCCGGATTGATTCTCCGAACAGAGTTTCATCCTGTAAGCCCAGTAATGTTCCCCACTGAGTCAGCTCCTTCACTTGCGGTGATGTTTGCTGTCTTTTTTCCTGCAGCCACAGGTTTTATGCAAGGGGCCTCCATGTCTGGCGATCTGAAAGATCCCAGAAGGTCGATCCCCAAGGGAACGATGCTGGCAATATTTACGGGTTTGTTTATCAACCTGGCCCTGGCAGTGGGGTTTGGTCTGTTTGTTGACCGCGATCTGCTGCTTTCCGATACAGCCTTCCTGCAAAAAATTGCCATGGTACCACCTCTGGTGGTTGTGGGAATTTGGGGGGCAACTCTCTCTACGGCATTGGGTGCTATGCTTGGCGGTCCCAGGGTTGTGCAAGCTATGGCAGCCGATCGGCTGGCCCCGGGGTTTCTGGCAAAGGGATACGGGGTGAACAATGAACCCCACAGAGCCATCCTGCTTACCTTTTTCATAGCCCTTTCAGCCATTTTGCTGGGAGACCTCAACACCATCGCCCGGATTGCCACCATGTTTTTCATTACGGCTTATGGCTTTATCAACCTTGCTTATGCACTGGAAAGCTGGGCCAGCAGTGATTTTCGCCCAACTTTCCGTATCCCACGTTGGGTAGGCTGGATCGGATTTGGTGCCAGCTTCCTGGTGATGATGCAAATTGATCCCATTGCCATGTTGGTGGCTTTTCTACTGCTGTGGATGGTTTGGTTTATCATGCGTAAGCGTGAAAAGAAATTTGATCCGGGAGACGTATGGCAGAGTGTATGGTCGAGTGTGGTGCGGCATTCATTGCATAAGATGGATACCCAAGCCATTGAAGAACGCAACTGGAAACCCAACATCATGCTTTTCAGCGGCAATCCGCAAACACGACCCCACCTTACAGAACTGGGCAAAGCGCTTATCGCCAACCACGGGCTGCTCACCATCATCAACTTCAAGGTATTTCCCCAGGGGCAAAAACCCCTTTCGCGTTTTCGTCAAACCCGACAAACCGAAGAAAGCCTCGCCGACAAAGGAATATTTACTCGTGAATACTACTGCAGCGACATTTACCAAGGCATAGAAAATCTTGCCGAAACATATGGTTTTGCCGGTGTTGAACCCAATACCGTATTGCTGGGATGGGCACGCCAAACAAGTGATCCGGTAAGATTTGCCAAACTACTGAACCACATCATTGCTTTAGACCTGAACCTGCTGCTTATGGATTATGACAGCCAGCGCGGATTTGGCAAACGGCGCATGATCGATATCTGGTGGAGAGGCTCTGGCAATAACGGTAACCTGGCCATCAACCTGGTTAAGTTTCTCTGGCTCTCAGAAGAATGGAAGGATAGTAAAACCCGGCTCATGATCGAAAACCCCATTAACGATGAACGGGAAACCATCTACAATTTTGCCCGTGAGGTGCTTGACAACCTAAGGGTAAATGCCGAGATCATGATCATAAACAATGAAATTGAGAAGAAGCCTTTTTATGACATCATCCGGGCCGAATCTGCTGATTCGGATATAATTTTCCTGGGCTTGCCCGATATTGAAGAAGGACAGGAAGCAGACTTTGTAGAACAAACCCATGCCTTGTGCAGCGACCTGGGCACGGTTGTGCTCATCAAAGCGTCCACCCAGTTTAAAAGACTGAACATAGGCCTGCGGCAAAAGCCTCACGACCGGCTTGCCCAGTTTCCGGAAAGCAGTCCCGTGCGCATACAACACATTCGCTGGCCCAAAGATGAGCAGCGTGCAGCATTTGCCAAAGGGCTCTACGCTCAAACCAGCGATCTGATCCACGAGATGCGAAACCAGGCCTTCGGAAAAATGTTGTACCAGTTTGCCGATATTCTGGCCAATGCCCGCAACCGGGTAAATGCTACCTTTGGCATCATCCAGAAAAAAATGGAGGAGCAACCCAGCCAGATGATGCAGATCATGTTTAAGCTTACGGGCAATTCCTTCAGCCGTTACGAACAGATCCTGCTCAACCTGCGCGATCCATTGCTTGCCGATCAGCAAAAAAACCTGGAGCTTTATTTCAGTGCCTTCACAGAAAAAAGCCAGAAACTGCTGCAATCCATACCTGAGAAGATCACTTTAGACCTCAATCCGGAGTATCTGCAGCCCGAGCCCGGCGATATGCTCTCCCTGAAATGGTACAAATGGAGAAAACGCCTGCAGTCGCGATCGCATCCACGACAGAATATCAGTGCACGTAAACTGGCCGAAAGTCAATATCCGCAGACCTTCCATGCCATTAAAGAGAAGCTTTGGCATAAGCTTTCTGCACTGAGTATGCAATATGTAATTGAGCAGCAGAAAGCTTTCAAGCAGTTCCGCGACAGCCTCCATATTCTGGAAACTGCCATGGAACAAAACTTATATACCCCTGAATTGCTGCAGGAGGAAAGAGCAAAAGTAGAGGCAGTATTTGCCAGTTTACGCAGTTTCCTGCATGAAGCCGAAAAGGAGTTTTTTCAGCTGGCAGAAGAGGAGAACAACCATGCCATTCAAAACATATGCGATGCACTGGGAGAAGTCCATCCCGATTCAGGTTTGAAGAAAACTGGAATCAAAAAGTTCAGAAAAGCCAGGCTCAGGAGTATTGAGGATTACCCGGAGGTATGGAGGCGCAACCTGAGCATGCAGATCAACTTCAACCTCCTGGAGCTCACCCTATCGTCGGTAGACTATAAGATGTGGCGTATTCTTGCACGAACCACATTCCAGTTGCAGGATTTCATCAGAAACCCCCAGGGGCATACATTACAAATCAATCCTGAAAGCATTATTGCTTTTACACAGGATGCCATGGCAAGATCGGACCGGCAAGAGAGTATTGCTCAGCCCGATTTTAAAACCCTGCCCACCGACGATCTCTACCAGCGAGTAAAAGACATTGAGGATGATACTCTGGAAAAGATCAATCAATCGCTCAGCCGGATCCCCAGCCATGCGCGGCTACCCCGTAAGCTCATTGCTGCCGATCTTATATCGCTTACAGCCTCCGAGCTGGAAACGGAAAAGTTTGAGGTATCAAAACTGATCAACTTCATCATCCAGAACGATCTGATATCCCCCTTGCAAAAACAAATGCAACAATACAGCAGGGAGCTTCACACTCTCGAACTGGAGATACTGGAGATTGCCCGATTGATACGTATTACCCTTACCGGCGACAAAGAAGATGTAGTACATATTCCCGACAAGTACTTTTTTGCCGAACAAAACGAAAGGGCCCAAATGGCATTGCAGAGGATGCAGGATCTGGCCATTTCGATCGAAGACCGTTTGCGCAATCTCTTCAATAAAACCTCGGCCCAGCTGAGCCCCCCGGTTTTTCTGAAGACAGCCGAAAACATGAGGCTTTACAGTAAAACCAGGGAAAAGTCAACCCGAAAACAAGGCCTGTTGAAGCGCAGGGTCGATCTGTGGCGCGACCGGCTGAGGCGTTTGCTGGTAAAGATCTGGTTCGACAGAAGCAAAAGGCTGGTGTATGCCCACGGTTTGCGTATCAGCGAAAAGGACGACTTCTTACCGGTGAGTCAATTACACGCTCTGAATGAGGCTGTATCTGTTAAAAACCCGATCCTGGATCAGATACCACCCTACTACCAGCAGTTGTTTCTGCGTAAGAACAACTACTTTATGGATTTCTGGCACGGAAAAGACCGCGACCTGGAAGAGGCCCAAAAGATCATCCGACGACACGAGCGGGGCTACAGCGGCGCCTTGCTGATAAGGGGAGAGCACAATACCGGCAAAACCTTTATGGCAAACTACATCTGTCATCGGTTTCTGGCCCACCGGCCGGTATTTGTGGTGCAACCTCCTTTTGCCGGATCGGCCCATGCAGCTGATTTCCTGAAGGCTCTTCAGAAAGCCACTGAGAAACCTTTAGGGGTTCAAAAGCTGATGAAATCGCTGCCCGAAAGATCGGTAATTGTGATAGAAGACCTGGAGCTGTGGTGGGAGAAAAATCCTGAAGGGTTAAAGGTACTGCAGTTGATTTGCGGATTGATTGAGAAATATGGCAGCCGTACGTTGTTCATTATCAATGTAAACCTGCATGCCTTTAACAGCATCAGCAAATTCAAACGCCTGGACCCCTGGCTGCTGGGATCGGTAACCTGCCATCCATTCCATGCTGAAGAGCTCAAAACCATCTTGTTGCAACGCCATGGTTCGGGCAATCTCAAGTTTGTTTTCAATGGTAAGAGGGAGAACGAGATGCGCTCGTGGGACCACGCCCGCCTTTTCAATACCTATTTCAACTACACCCGCGGCAATATTGGCCTGGCACTTCAAACCTGGATGTCGTCCATAGATCAGGTAAAGAACAATGTTCTGTACATTACACAGCCTAAGCGTCCGGATCTTGCTGCATTCAACAAACTCAACTCCGAAACCCTGATCTTCCTGGTGCAGTTTATTTTGCACAAAAGGCTCAACCTGGAAAAGATCCAGCGACTTATGCTTTTCTCGCCCGAGCAAGCCCGCGAGAAGATCATGCAACTCAAAAGGGCATCCCTGGTTACCGAACCTAACCCCGGGGTGTATATGCTCAACCCCAATCTTCACCCCTTTATAAGGGAATATCTGCTGGAAAAAGAACTGTTGTAAAACCCACTATAACTCCAACGAAACTGTTAATTAAAAATCAAGGCTTATGGAAACCTCAGGCATGAGCATATTTCAATTCTCCATTATCATTTTCCTGTTTGTGGGAGGGGTCATTTTTGTGGGTTTCCGGCTGATTCGCTATCTGATGCAGTTTTTCCGGTTTGCTGAAGTGCAACGTCGCTTATTGATAAGGTATTTACCCATGGCCGAACTCATTGCCTGGATTCTGTTTCTGCTCTGGGGCAGTCAGTACCTGTTTTCACGGTCGCCCTTGATCACAGTGATCCCTTTACTGGTATTGCTGGTATTGCTGTTGTACCTGGCCTGGTATACCCTGAAAGACATTACTGCCGGTGTAATCTTCAAAACGGGGCAGACCCACCGTATTCACGATCATATCGAAGTTGCAGGAGTAAAAGGTAAAATTGTAGCCATTGGGCTTCGAAACCTGGAGATTGAAGACTATGATGGCCGCACCATCAGTATTCCGTACAGCAGGGTTATCGGCCATGTATTGCTGCGCTCGCACCCTTCGCAAAGTCTGCTGAGCCATAGCTTTGTGCTGCAGATTGAGCATAACCAACCCACAGATATCTTTGCATTGAAAGACAGGATCCGAATCCAGATACTCAGCCTTCCGTGGGCTTCCCAGAAGAAAGAACCCAGGATAGAGATTCTTGAGGAAAAGGAGAGCCATTCCCTGTTCCATATTACCATTTTCAGTCTTGATGAAATGTATTTCCAGAAAACACAGAAACTGCTTGCACAGCAATTCAATGCAATCATAAAATCATGAGTGCAGGCACTTTAAATTGTTCCGGCATAAAAACCAATTTAATTTCCATACAATGATCGGGATCGCAATCTTTATGTTGCTGATGGGTGCTGGTATTGTCAGCATCTGGGCCATGGACATGACCAAAGGAAAATTTGGGTCTAAGTACCGCTTCTTTAGCTGGACCAACGACGGAGGTGATTTGATGTGGCCGCATATTCTGGCAGAATACCTTACTGCAGCAGGCCTCATTGCATCGGGCATAGCCATTTTCCTGAACCTGTCATGGTTCTATCCTTTTACCCTGATTTCGCTGGGAGCCCTTTTTTACACCTCTCTGAACAGCCTTAGCTGGGTATTTGCAGATCAATCGCGCTTACCTTATGGTATCCCCATGATGGTGGCGTTGGCGGGCAGTGCAATAGCCATTGTGGTGCTGGTAATATAATTCAAAGTAACCCGGAGAAAACCACCCTTTAGTTTACCAGGGAGAAATTCTCCGGATTACTCTTTGCAACAGCAGGCTAATGCTGTTCTTCAAAAACCTTGTCAATGGACGGAGCGTTTTTCATGGCCTCTTTGAGTTGACGGGCAGCCACCTTGGGGTTGCTGATTACATTGCAGCCACCGATGCATCCATTCTCGCACGACATAACCTCTACAAAATTGGCATCACTGGATTTGGCAAAAGACTTCAAAAGCCGGATATTGCTTTTGTCGAGTCCATTGATTACCATATCCTTCATTTCCGGGGCCAGGGTTTTTACTGCGGCCGCCACACCTCCGGCAGCGGCAAACCCGCGTGCCAGGGCTGCAGGTACATACTCTGTACCGGTATCGTCCAGACTTTTCAGGTCTATACCTCTTGCTACCAACCACGAACCATACTCCTCAAAACTAAGGGTGTAGTCCACAAGCGGGTTGTGATACACCTCGTGGCGTTTGGCAGTGCAAGGGCTTATAAACACCAGGCAGGCTTCAGGGTGCCTTTCGCGTACCATCTGAGCGGTATAATACAGAGGGGTGTGAGTATGAGACACGAAGGGTTTCAAATCGGGGCTATGCTTCTCGACCCACGAGGTATACGATGGGCAGCATGAAGATGTCATTACATGAGCACCTTCACTCATTTTTTCACGCCATTCTTCGGCCTCATTGAGAATGGTCTGTTCGGCTCCCTGGGCAACTTCATATACGTGCTCAAACCCCAGGTGCCTGAAGCTGTTTATAATTCTGCCTATCTCAGCTCCGAACTGTCCGGCAATGGCAGGAGCCATTAATGCTATAAGGCTCCGTCCCTCCTTTTTGGCTTTAAAAATGTCGACCAGATTTGATTTTTCCATAACAGCACCAAAAGGACAAGCCACAATGCACTTTCCGCAATTGATGCACTTTTCGGGATTTATCTCCTCAACTCCCCTGTCATTCTTACTGATGGCATTTACCGGGCAAACCTCCTCGCAGGGCACCGGCATGTACACAATGGCATGGAAAGGGCACATTTTCAAACATTTACCGCAATTCACGCATAATTTATGGTTGATATGGGCTTTGCCATCAATAAACACCATGGCATCTTTGGGGCAGTTGTTGATACAGGGTCTTGCAACACACCCCCTGCAAAGGTTAGACACTTCATAGCTGGTTTGCCGGCACGAAGAACATGCTTCATCCACAACTGTAAGAAACATATCTGAATGCTCCTTCCTCTCAATGGCCATGCGAGCATAAGTAGACAAAGGGGTGAGCTCGTCGGTCTCATCCTGGATGTTAAATCCCAGAATGGCCATAAGCTTGTATTTGAGGACAGCCCTGTCCTTATGCACACAACAACGTACCGGGGCATTGTATCGGGGTCTGATTTCCAGGGGGATTCGGTCAATCCGCTCCTCAAGTTGATCATTCTCCAGAAGTTTTACAATCCTTGTAAGCAGATCACGCCGGATGATCATTGCATTATTGGTTACAGACATAACAAAAGACGATTATTTTTCAAGTTCATTTTTCACCACTTCCAACAGGCTTTGAATATTGGCTTGCTGCACTTTACGATCGTTTACCAGCACGAAAGGAGGCTTGCATCCATCCTCGGCATCGCAAATTCCCAGGCAGGGAGACCCGGTAATGATCACCTGATCTTTCAGATGAGCGGGAAGGTATTCGCTAAACAATTGAAGCTCGGCACCACCCATAAGGTAGCAGTGAGTACCGGCACAGATTCTTACTAAAACAGTTTTTGTTTCCATAACAGTTATATAAATTGCAGATGAACTTCTTTAAGGAACTTTTCTTCCAGCAGCCTGACAACCTTTCGCATAACATTGCGTCGGATCTCCAGTTCTACAGGCAATGAGGGATCCTGGTGTGCCACATTTATTTTGGTACCAACCACCAGGTGGATAACATCAGAATCCATAAGCATTTTAAGGATTTCAACGGCAGGTCCACTGCCTGTTATCTGGGAGTTTGTTTGCTTTTCGAGCAATTCGGCAAGTTTTCCTATGGTAAGAATTCCTTCGGTAACCAGGTCAAAGCCTTCCATCCGTGAGGCAGGGGGCAACCCGGATTCATCCAGATCGAGCCCCACATCAATGTCGAGGTTTAGCTCGCGGGCCACTACTTTTGAAGTAGTACCTCCACAGATCACTTTCTTACCCTGGAAGGATGATGCCATTTCTGCCAGAACCTTGTCTTTGGCCTCATCATAAGGAGGTCCGGAGCAGATGAGCATGCGTCGGGGTTTTCTAAAATGCAGCACTGCGCACGAAATATCATCCTTGGGCTTGTACACATCGTTGGTACAGGATTTCTTCACCACCAGCCGGGCCAGCTCGTGGGCCGATATTCTGGGGTCCTCTGCAAGGGTTTTCTCTACCCACTCTATCAACCCCTCCTCTCCATAACCAAAAGGCATATTTACACTCCCAATACCACTTTGGGTAACTCCATCAGAAGGAATGACAATACGGTCGTCGAGCTGAAGAGCAAACTGCGACAGAAGCATTTTACGCTTTCGCTGGTCATTCCAGTCTATTACGAGCTCTGTTTTGGGCATTTCAATCTTTTTTCCCTGCCTGAACAGCAGCCATGGGGGGTTGTCGAATTCAATGATCCTTGCCTCTCCCCCGGTTTCGATATCGGCAATGGTAAAAGTGGCATAGCTTATCTGGCGCTGTTTATCAACAGGCAGTGTAGACATAATGATCTTGGCAGTACGCTCAATGGGTTGTTTCTGCAAAGTAAAATTTACCGCCATAGATGCAGTAAGTGTGGCCAGCACATTGGCTTTGATACCGCTTCCCAGGCCATCCGATAGGGCTACCACGGTACGGTCTTCAGCTTTTATCTTACGCGAAAGAAAAGCATCTCCACAAACCTGGCAACCCTCCTTGGAGACCTGCACACAGTCTACATCAATATGATAAGCTTTCCGGATCATCCTGATTGTCTTTGAGAATTTCTAATATGGAATTGAGGCTGGTTTCGGTGCGCGAGGCGTTTTCGCCAAGCAGATAAGCTATTTTCTGCACCGTTTCCAGATTTTCGGTAATAATGCTACGGGTGCGTTTTACAATTTCATCATTGCGCACCTCCGGATTATAGAGATCACGCACCACCGAACATACAATTTTATGCGCCTGTATGGTAAAGATGGAGACTTTCAGAAAACTGCCATTGAGCCTTATTTCTCTGTCAATGATATCCTTGCCGGTATCGAGCACGGTGCGAAACAGTTTATGAAAAGGCATCAACTTTCGCACATCGGCGCCTGGCAGTCCGGGTTTGGCTTCGAAGATCAGCTTAACCTCTTCGCCAAGCATGTTGGCCATATTGCGATTGCATTCTATAACCTTCAGATTATCATCCACAATCATTACGCCACTGGGAATCCTTTGCAAAAGCACGGAGGCTTTATTCTGGGCCACACGCCTCATATAAGACACACACATATTGCGCTCGGCCTTTCCTTCGAGCATGGCAATGGCAAATTCCTGGCAGCTGTCGTAGCCACACCCACCGCAATTGAGTTCCTCTTTGGTGGTTTGCTTACCAACGGCTCTTAACGACTCCATTATATCTTCGGCGGTGTAAACATGCCTGAGCAAAGGCAGATTGTGTGGCAGGTATTGCAGTTGCAGCTCTACCGGAAAAACAAGCTCCTTATGCGGGCCAATCTGTTTAGCCTTTGTTGAGGTGGCATCGAGTACATTGCTGTATCTTTGTCCCAGAGAACTATCCTTACAGGGTATTGCCGGTCCATTGATGCATCCTCCGGCACAGCTGAGCAACTCAATGAAAACATTTTTTTTAGGTTGCCAGTTGTGTAAGGTTTTCAGCAGATTTTCCACAGCATCTACCCCCGAGAAGGACATAAACTGGGTGGCCTGTGTTTCTGTAGTATTCAATCCGGCAATCATACCGCCATCAACCGGATACAAGGAACCCGATACGGCTTCCACGGGTTCAAAATGGTATTCTTCACCGGTGTTTGTTTCGGGGTTCACCCACTGCTCCTGCACCCAGATTTCAAGCTCCTTAAAGGTTAAAGAAGCTGCCACCAATTGTCTGAAAGCATCGGATTCTCTTTTTTTTGAAATGCAAGGACCGGCAAACACTACATGAGTATCGGGTCCGTAATACTGTTTGAGATACCGTGCATGGGCCAGCATGGGTGAAACAACAGGCATGATCAGTTGGGTAAGCTCGGGGCGGTGTCTTCTGATGTATTCCACCACGGTAGGACATGCAGAGGAGATCCGGATCCCCGACTGCACAGTCTGGAGTTCCTGCCTTATATACCGGTTTACCAGCTCTGCACCCAGCGCAGTTTCCGATACTGCTGTAAACCCCATTTGCTGAAGGGTATAAATAAACCCGGAGGTATTCCAGTTGGGGAAGCAGCTCACCCAGGAGGGAGCTACAGAAAGCACAACCTTCTTTCCGGTGCGCAGCAAAAGTTTCACCACTTCCAGATCAGAACGAACTTTTTTGGCTCCTACCGGGCACACTTCTACACACTTTCCGCAGGCTATGCAAAGCTCATCAATTACCGAAGCACAATTGCCTGATATTTTTATGGCTTTTACCGGACAATGCCGAACACATTTATAGCAATCCTGGCAATTATTATCTTCGGTATATATGGGCTGATTCATGTTCATGACTGAGGCTTTGAATGTTTTTTACTGCAAAGCTGCCGGAAGAAACATCTGATCGAGCAGCGGAATTACATTGGTGGCTGTTATGGCTTCATACTTCACATCGTTGATCCAGATTACCGGGCCTTTGTTGCACGATTGTGAGCACAGCTGCCCTTTGAATAATACATTCGCTGAAAGTTGGTTTACTTTAAGGTAATCCTTGATCACTTCTAGTGTATCGCGGTTACCTCTCGAAAAACAGGAACTCCCCAGGCAGATAACAATTTGCATTTTTTCTTCACTCATGGCTTTATTCTTTTTTTGGGTACCTAAAACAGGATGAGTTGTTAATTTTTTCACATCTCAACATGCATTTAGCACATCTCATGCCAAAACCATATTTAGACTGATTACCTGAAACATACAACACAATGCATGCAACACAAAACACAAAACGTATCAATACAGGACACTCCTGAGCCCGTCAGATGTATCGTTTTAAGACAGTGTAATTAAATAAGACAAAAGGAGAAGAGTGAGATAAGCCATACTACTGCCACGCCTGCATACGCCCCTGGCACGCTGCAGCACAAGGTTGCCGGCATTCTATGATGCAACAGCTTAGTTCTTGATTAATCAAGTTAACGAAGGGCGATACCGAGGTGTTTCGCCTTGAGATACAGCGTGTTTCTGCTTATATTCAGAATTCTGGCTGCCTGTGTTTTGTTTCCATTGCAATAGTGCAAGGTATGAATGATAGCCTCTTTCTCAATTTCCTCGAGCGATTTCACCTCAAAGGCTGTTTCCGGAGCAGTTGCCTGTAGCCCGGGTTGAGCTGGCTGAGGAACATCCGTAATGCCATGCAGATACTTATTGCGAAAGGCATCTTCATCCTCCACATCAAGCATAATGCGGCCATCCAGGTTTACTGTTTTTTCGATGAAGTTTTCAAGCTCTCTGACATTTCCGGGCCATTCGTATCGCAGCAACATGGTAATTACATCCTGCTCCAGGGCAGGAGCAGTTTTATTAAGCTTCACCGATTTGGCATGAAGAAAAAAGTCTATGAGTGCCCTGATATCTTTTCCCCTTTCTCTGAGTGGGGGTATCCTGATGGGAATCACACTCAGGCGGTAGTAGAGGTCGAGTCTGAATTTATTTTGTTCCACAAGTACCTTGAGGTCCTTGTTGGTGGCAGCCACAATACGAACATCTACGGGTATTGTTTTGTTGCCCCCCACGCGTGTAACGACACCTTCCTGGAGGGCTCTCAGAAGTTTTACCTGCATATCCATCGGCATTTCTCCTACTTCGTCAAGAAACAGGGTTCCACCGTTGGCCAGTTCAAACTTTCCGGGCTTTCCTCCTTTACGGGCTCCGGTAAAAGCACCATCTTCATAACCAAACAATTCGCTTTCAAAAAGGGGCTCAGGTATAGCGCCACAGTTTACAGCCACAAACCCTGATTTACGACGGCTACTGGCATTGTGTATGGCCTGGGCAAAAACCTCCTTACCGGTTCCGCTTTCTCCGGTTATCAGCACAGTAGAAGGGCTGTCGGAAATTCTGCGGGCAAAATCAATGATTCGCTGCATGGCAGCACTGGGCCCGATAATATCGTCGAAACTGTAATACGCTTTCATCCCGGTGTACTTATTCACCATATTGTACACCCTCTTCATATCGCGAAAAGTAAGGACTACCCCCAGGAAGTACTGATGGTCATCACCTGTTTTCAAAACAGCAGAATGGGCACCTTCCTCGCTGATATCCTGGCGGACTGAGGTGCTGAAAACAGAATCCGGGCTCGTCTCTTTAGACGATACAATGGGCATAGCACTCATTACAAACCGGCCTGCATTGGGAATATTTTCCAGGGTTACTTCCTCATCGAGCATTCTTTCTCCATTGCGTACAATCTGCCAGATTTCTTCCCACCGGGGAAGGTAGTTCCTGACAGGTTGCCCTGTAAGGCGCACCGGCTCCAGGCCAAGCACAGTGGCAGCATTGCGGTTTACGCGAGAAATTACACCATTGGTATGAATGGTAAGCGTTGCATAAGAGAGATTATTGATTACCGCATCGAGATAGGCAGAAGTTTGCCTGAGATCGGCATTGAGCTGCAGGTTGCGAAACTGTTGCTCTATGGCATTTACGGTAGCCACAACAACGGCCAGTGTATGCGAATGCACCTGGTGTTTTTGCCCCATCAAATTGAGCACTCCCAGCACATCACCCTCGGGGGCATGTATGGGGGCGGAAGAACAGGTCCAGCGATGGTAAGCATTGATAAAATGCTCCTGGGCAGTGAGCTGAATGGGCCGATCTTCGGCAATGGCAAGGCTCATAGCATTGGTGCCCACACTGTCTTCAGCCATAAAGGCACCCGGGATCATATTAAACAACTGAGCATCGTGCAATACTCCACTATCTCCATCAATCTGCAGAATACACCCCTGCTCATCGGTAAGCACAATTACAAAACCCGACCCCTCTACCAACCTATGCAGATTGTGCATAAAAGGGGTCGCCATATCAATGAGTAAAGATTTTCGTTGAAGAAGGCTTTGCAATTCTTTTCCTGACAACATCCTATGGGGAAACAAAAGATCCTGCTCAATACCTTTCCTCATACTGCGTAAATGAGACTGCTTGATAACATCGTGCTTCATAGGGCTGAGTGCTTTGTCTTAAATCAGGACAAAAGTACAAAATATTTTTCGTGTTGTGAATTAATTAACATCTCTTTTTATACCCCCTTCGATCTATGCAGATTGACAGCCCCTCTGTTTTCAATACATCCATGTATACCTCTGCCAGTGCCGGCTTACAAGAAACCCCGGAGTACAATACCCCGGGGCCAAACAACTATAACACTGGCAAAATCAGTTTTTAAGTCTTTCGCTGAGCAATTTAAGAATAGGAGCCGCATCTCCCACTATTCCCAGATCGGCAACCTGGAAGATGGGGGCAAACTTATCTTTGTTGATAGCTACGATATAACCCGATTCTTCCATTCCGGCAAGATGCTGAATGGCGCCCGAGATCCCTACTGCGAAATATAGGTCAGGCCTTACGGTTTTTCCGGTTTGTCCAACCTGCTGGCTATGATCAACCAAACCAGCATCTACTACTGCTCTGGAGCCCGAAACCTGTGCATCCATGCACCGGGCCAGTTGCAATGCCAGCTCCAAACCATCCGCATTTCCGATACCTCTTCCGCAAGAAACAAGTATACGTGCCTCGGCGATATCTACTTTGTCATTCTTTTGCTTCACACTTTTCACCAGCCTTACCTTAAACCTTGATTCGTCGAATACTGGCTGAAACATATGTATCTCACCTTCCCTCAGGGTATCGGGTGTAAGGCGCTGCATTACGCCAGGCCTTACGGTACTCATCTGGGGCTTGTGTTCTTTGCACACAATGGTGGCCATAAGGTTGCCTCCAAAGGCGGGCCGTGTCATCAGCAGATGCTTATCATCGCTTATTTCAAGCTTTGTGCAATCTGCGGTAAGTCCGGTGCTCATACGCGCCGAAACCCGAGGGCCCAGATCCCGCCCCATGGTAGTAGCACCAATGAGCATAATATCGGGCCGGAATGCTTCAATGATCTGGCACATGGCCTGTGTGTAGGGCTCAGTAAGATAATCCTTCAACTGGGGCTGGTCGGCACAGATCACTACATCTGCCCCATGGGCAATGAGCTGCTGAGCCTCCTGCTGTACATTGTGACCCAGCAGAATGGCATATACTTTTTCATTGAGATCGGCGGCCAGATCGCGGGCTTTCCCCAGCAACTCAAGCGAAACCGATTGAATTTGTCCGTGGCGTTGCTCCGCAAACACGAAAACGCCTTTGTATAAGTTTTTATCCATAGCCTAACCTAGTTGATGATGAATTTTTCCTTGAGTTTGCTTACGATCATACCTACCGCTTCCTGGGTGTCGAGTTCGTAGAGTTCGCCGGCCGCTTTTACTCCTCTTGAGAAAGCTTTGTGCACACGTGTGGGTGAGCCTTTCAGCCCCAGGTATTCCTCTTTGACCTCAATAAGGTCTGCACCCCAGCATTCTACTTCTGCTGCATAAGCATGAATAATACCCTTTACCGACATATATCGCGATTTGTAGGCAGAAGAAAGCACTGTAACAACACAGGGGGTTTGGGTTTCCAGTATTTCGTAGCCCTCTTCGATAGCTCTTTTTGCGGTAATAGTTTTTTGGCCGTCAAAAGTAAGGTGCTCCAGGTAGGATATCTGGGGCAGATCAAGATGTTCTGCTATTTGCGGTCCAACCTGTGCTGTATCGCCATCAATGGCTTGCCTTCCGGTAATAATAAGATCGTAAGGGATTTTGCGCAGTGCTCCGGCCAGTGTGTGCGATGTAGCCAGGGTATCGGCACCTGCAAATTTGCGGTCGGTAAGCAGAATGGCTCTGTGGGCTCCCATGGCAAGGGCTTCGCGCAGTGCACGATCTGCCTGGGGCGGCCCCATGGTAATAACGGTTACATGGGCTCCATGACTGTCTTTAAGCTGAAGTGCAAGTTCCAGACCTGCCTTATCGTCGGGATTGATAATACTGGGCACCCCATCCCTGATAAGGGTACCATTTACAGGATCAATGCGGATCTCAGAGGTATCCGGCACTTGTTTGATACAAACTATTATATTCATTGTGTTGGTTTTTGCTGGGTTAAACTATTTAAGAAGATGGGCCGCAATTACCATCCGCTGCACTTCAGAGGTTCCCTCATAGATCTCGGTAATCTTGGCATCGCGCAGAAACCTCTCAACGGGGTATTCCCTGGTATAACCATACCCACCGTGAAACTGAATAGCTTTGCTGGCCATATCCATAGCCACTTCGGCTGCATAAAGTTTTGCCATGGCAGCATCGGCAGAGTAGTTCACACCCTGATCCTTTTTAAATGCCGCCGAACGCACCAGTATGCGTGCTGCTGAGATACGGGTTTGCAGGTCGGCCAGTTGAAACTGTGTGTTCTGGAAAGCAGAAAGTGGTTTTCCAAACTGCTTACGCTCCTTTATGTACTTTACAGTTTCATTCATTGCACCCTGGGCAATACCCAAAGCCTGAGCAGCAATTCCGATACGGCCACCATCGAGGGTTTTCATTGCAATGCCAAAGCCTTTGCCGATTTTGCCCAGCATGTTTTCTTTGGGTATGATGCAATTCTCAAAGATCAGCTCGCAGGTAGAGCTTCCACGAATTCCCATTTTCTTTTCCTTTTTACCAATGGAAAAGCCTGGGGTACCTTCTTCCACAATGAATGCAGTAATACCGCGCGTTCCGGCAGACTTATCGGTCATGGCCATAACTACATATACATGAGCATAGCCGGCATTTGTAATAAAGATTTTGGAGCCGTTCAGCACATAATTATCACCCTCTTCTACAGCAGTGGTTTGCTGTGCAGCAGCATCGGTACCGGCATTAGGTTCTGTAAGTGCAAAAGCACCCAGCCACTCTCCACTGGCCAGTTTTGGGATATATTTTTGTTTCTGGGCTGGTGTGCCATGCTCCAGAATGGGAGCTATACACAATGAAGTATGAGCAGAAACGATCACCCCGGTGGTAGCGCAGGCTGCCGATAATTCCTCCACGGCCTGAGCGTACATCAGGTTGTTGCCGCCTGCACCCCCCAGTTCGGCCGGCACAGGGATACCGAAAATACCCAATGCAGCCATTTTCTGAACGGTTTCCGTGGGAAAGCGTTCGGTTTCATCAACCTCGGCCGCAAGGGGTTTCACCTCACGCTCGGCAAAAGCTCTGATCATTTGCTCAAAAAGAATTTGTTCTTTCGATAGTTCAAAGTTCATAATTATACAGGTAAAGATTACATTCCATTTTTTCGGGTACTAAAAGCCGCCCGATCTTCCATTCCATGGCAGCAGATCATAAGAGCAGGGCCACAATACGGCACAATCGGCCCCAATGCTTACCCTGCTCTTTTGCGGCTGTAAAGATCAGTTCCAGATCATTTCATCGGTTGGCAGCTCCACTTTGGGCGATATGGAGGCAACCCTGGTAATATTCAGCAGGTGCTTGTAAGTGAAATTCTCGGAGATTGAATTGTTTCCCCAGCTGCCACATCCCAAAGTATTGGTAAAGGGCAAACCGTTTTGCATGTTGCCGCCTGCAGTGGTGGCACAAGGAGCATTTACAATAAACCTGGATACAGAGATACTGCTTCCGGCTTTGAGAATATTTTCCTGGTTATTGGAGTGTATCCCGGCAGTATGGCCGTTGCCCTCCAGGCTCAGGTTTATTTTTACAATTGAAATCGCCTCATCGAGGGTTGAGTAGCTGTAAGCGGCCAGCACAGGACACATTTTTTCTTTGCTGATGATATCTGCAGAACCTACACCATTGGCCTCCACAACCAGTACCTTTGTATTGTCGGGCACCTCAATACCAGCCATCTGTGCTACCTGCAAGGCAGATTTGCCCACAACATCCCTGTTCATGTGTTCATCCACAAAAAGGGTATCGATGAGTTGATTGCGCAGGTGGTTGGGCACAATGTATGCACCCTGTGCTTCAAAGGCAGCCATCACGGACTGCTTGTCATCCACATGATAGATAAAGCTTTGCTCTCCGCTGCAAATGATACCATTGTCGAAGGTTCTGCCTTTGATCACTTTCTGAGCGGCATCCAGGAAGTCGATATCACGATCGAGGATTACCTGTACATTGCCGGCACCCACCCCGTAAGAAGGCTTTCCTGAGGAATAAGCCGACTTAACCATATTCATTCCACCTGTAGCAACTACTACATCGCAAGCTGTCATTAGCTCCTGGGTCTTTTCAACGGAAGGATCTTCTATTACCTGTACAAGCCCTTCAGGCACATTGAACCGGGCAATGGCCTCATTGATAAGTTTTACAGTAAGGGAGGAACAATGGCGTGCACGGGGGTGGGGGGCAATTATGATGGCATTCTTTGTTTTGAGAGCAAACATAATTTTCGACATGGGAGTCACCACCGGGTTGGTCATGGGGGTGATACCTGCCACCACACCAATGGGCTTGGCAATCTCCACCAGGTTGGTGATCGGATCATGATGAATTACACCCATGGAGGGTTTGTTGCGCAGATCGTACCAAACACCTTTGGCTTTTCCGTGGCACTTGGCTACTTTATCTTCATAAACACCCATTTGTGTTTCATTTACGGCCAGGCGCGACAACATCTCAGCATTGTCGAAAACGGTTTTGGCTACTGTTTTAACGATAGCATCTACTTTGCACTGGTCGAAATTCATTTCGAACTGAATTTGGGCAACTCTTGCCCTCATCAACATATCTGCAATTGTCATAGCGGTATATTTTTGTGTTAGTTCTGTATTGTATTAATAGAGGGATTGAAAAATTCCGATGATTTCGTCGCGTGTAAGGGGTTCGTAATTGTTGGCAAGCAACCGTGTTTGTTTCTCCAGCACACTATCGGCAAATTCCTGGCATTCGGCAGGTTGCATTCCATAGTCGCGCAGGGGTTGTTTTTCCATCATCACGCCCAGCAATTCATCCAGTTTATCATACACCTGCTCTTGGGATACGCTGAGCAAACCTGCCAGTATCTGGTTGAGCTGCTGTATGGCTCCAACGGGCTTTTTCTCTTTGTATTTGCGGAAAACAGCAGTAAACAACTGATAGTTTGCTTCTCCATGAGGCACATGATAGTTGCCTCCCAGCGGGTAAGAAAGGGCATGTACTGCGCCAACGCCCGCATTTCCGAAGGCGATGCCTGCAAAATTGCTGGCCATGAGCATTTCTTCCAGACTCTCCAGCCGGTAATCCTGCCCTTTGGCAGCAATTCCTTCAAAAACCCGTAGAATGATTTCGATGGCAGCCTGGCTGAAAAGCTTTGTGTAACCATTGGCCTTGGGCGACACATACGCTTCAACGGCATGAATAAGAGCATCAATGGCACTGGCGGCATAGAAGCGAAAGGGTAAACCTTTGAGAAACTCCGGAATTAGTACCGCATGATCGGGCAGCAGGGCATCATCTGCAAGCCCCATTTTGGTCTGTTTGGTAGTAAGCTCTGCAATGGTTATATTGGTAACCTCGCTGCCGGTACCACAGGTAGTTGGCACCACAACCAGTTGTTTCTGCTTCAGCAGAGGAATTTTACGTTCAAAGGCTTGTACAACATCTTCCACATTGTTTAGCACAAAAAGTTTGGCCACATCGATCACAGTACCTCCACCAACGGCGATTACCCTGTTGAACGATAATATACTGGCATGCTGCAGCATAGCATTGATCATGATGTCGGTGGGTTCGCCCTGCCCGAAATTCTCCTGAAAGATCACATGACATGGCAGGTTGAGCTGCTTCATAAAGGGATCGTAAAGGAAAGCGTTGGTAATGATCAGGTCCTGATCGCACAATTGGAAAGCTCTGGAAAAATCGGCAAAGCTTTCAAACCGGCTGATTTGGGTGTTGAGTTTAAAGAGTTGCATGGCTTAGATTTTTATGGCTGAGGCCTGATGAGCAGAAAAGAACTTTTTTTCGAATGCCTGAGTAAGCATAGGGCGGAAATCAGGATGAGCTATCCGGATCAGCTCCTGTGCTCTTTGGCGCAGGGTTTTACCCCAAAGCTGGGCAATACCATACTCGGTAACCACGTAGCGAACATCGTTGCGTGAGGTAGTAACCGCAGCACCTTCTGCCAGGTGAGGCACAATTCTGGATACTTTGCCTCCGGCAGCGGTAGAAGGCATTGCCATTATGCTTATGCCATCTCTGGTCATGCAGACACCCCGCACATAATCTACCTGCCCCCCTACTCCGCTGATTTGTTTTGGGCCAATGGCCTCAGAAACCACCTGCCCCATCAGATCAACTTCGATGCAGGAGTTGATGGATACCATTTTATGATTGCGGGCAATAACAACCGGATCGTTTACATAATCGGCCGGATACATTAAAACCTGGGGGTTTTTGTGTACGAAATCGTAAAGACGCTGACTGCCCATCAGAAAAGTGGCAACCAGTTTGTTTTTATGAAGTGTTTTTTCTTCACCGGTAATCACTCCGCGCTCCACCAGATCCACCACTCCATCGGAAAACATTTCGGTATGAATTCCTAATCTTTTTTTGTTACCCAGCGACATGAGCACAGCATCGGGAATAGAGCCTATGCCCAGTTGCAGAGTAGCTCCGTTTTCCACCAGTTGAGCACAATGCTCGCCGATAGCCAATTCTACATCGGTAATCACCGGACGTGGTAACTCATAAAGAGGATTGCTGGTTTCCACTATATAGTCCAGTTCAGAAACATGTATAAGATTATCGCCACCAATGAAAGGCATTTTTTCATTTACCTCTGCAATTACGATATCTGCTGCATGTGTAGCTGGTTTGGTATAATCGGACGAAACCCCAAAACTGCAGAACCCCTCCAGATTGGGTAGCGAAACTTGTATAAGAGCCACATTGGGATGCAAGGGGCCACGTGTAAATAATGAGGGGATCTCATGAAAAAAGCAGGGAGTATAGTCGGCCCGGTTTTCTGCCATAGCCTTTCGGGCATTGCCCCCCACAAAAAGGGCATTGTGTCTGAAATGACCCTCCATTTGGGGCTGCATGTAAGCACCCTCGCCAAGACAAAACATGTGTACTATTTCTACATTTTGCAGTTCGTTCTTTCTGTGCATCAATGCATTGAGCGTATCTACTGGCACTGCAGCTGCATGCCCCAGGGCAATCCGCATATTGCTTTGCACCACCTCTACTGCCTGTGCGGCAGTTGTGATCCGTGAACGGTAAAGATCTCTCCAGTTAGCATTCATATATGTACATTTTTAATTTTGACAGCATTTACTTGGGGCATAAAGGGCCGACCTTCCGAATGGCTAAAGAAGGCCGGCTTCTTTCATGCTTTTATTAATCAATAATGATGGGAGATTCAGGGTTTGTTTTTGCTATCGTCTACGCGGGCAATTGCTTTGGCCAGGTTCTTTTTCTGTTCCAGATTGCTTTGCCTTGCAATCATGATCCGCTGTGCCTGGGGCGACCCGGCGCCATGCATTGATTCGGTGCGATAACCCACGGCGGCAGTACCCAATGTAAGGTTTTCGATCAGTCGCAACACCCGCATTCTGTTTTCGGTAGCCACATGGGCAACTCCTTTAAGATATTTATCTACATAAGGTCCTATTTTTTCATTTCTGTAGTCGGCTTCTGAGGGCATTGTTACCATCACACCACCGGCAATATCTTCGGCAAGGCGGGCAATTTCATAAGGAAACCGGGTTACATTCTGCTTACACACATTGGCCAGCAACAGATCGATTTCATAGTTTCCGGCTTTGGTAGGTTTGCCTTCGCAAGAGCATGCGATACCGCATGAGAAAAGGGTTTCGTTGAGGTGGGTCATTTCAATGAGTTTGTCTTTGATATGACTGGCCTTTTCGGCACCATTGTATTGAGCAGCCAGTGCCGATGCTCCGATCAACACATCACCCACACCCACCTTACAGCCGCCGTATGATTGACGGTGATATCCGGCAAACCTTTCTACCATCATTCCTGCAAATTCGTATTCGCCGCACATGAATACACGATCCCATGGCACAAAAACATCTTCAAAGATTACCAGCGCTTCATGTCCGCCAAATTCAGCATTGCCCACATCGATATCGGAGTGGGTTTCCATCTTGCGTGTATCGCACGATTGCCGTCCGTAGATCATGAATACACCGGGTGCATCGGAAGGGATCGCAAAAGAAACAGCGTAATCCTTATCGGCTTCTTTCATGGCAATAGTAGGCATAATAAGGTGTTCATGCGAGTTAACGGCACCGGTCTGGTGCGCTTTGGCACCCCTTACCACAATACCATCGCTTCTTTTTTCAACCACATGCACATACATATCGGGGTCGGGCTGCTGGGATGGGGAAAGTCCTCTGTCGCCTTTGGGATCAGTCATGGCACCATCAACGGTAAGGTCGTTTTCCTGTACAAACTTCATGTATTCCACAAAACGGGCATGGTATTCAGTACCGCACTGTTCATCCATTTCGTAAGTGGTAGAAAACAGGGCATTGAAGGCATCCATTCCGACACAGCGCTGGAAACAGGCAGCAGTTTTCTGCCCCAGGAGACGTTGCATTTTCACCTTCTTGATAAGATCGTCAACACCCTGATGCAAATGGCAAAACCGATTGACTGTTTTACCTGTAAGGTGCGATGTTGCAGTCATGATATCCTTGTACTCCTCTTGCTCGGCCAGCTCATAAGTCATGGCTACAGAGTTAACTGAAGGACGGATTACTGGGTGGTCTACAGGATTGTCGACCAACTCTCCGAACAAATAAACCTTTAGGTTCATTTTACGCAGGCTTTCTATATATTCTTTACCGGTCATTGTTGTTGGATATTTATTGTTGCAGTTTTTGTGAGCCAATGCACTTCCCATGAGGCAGCTAATCATGGGAAGATACAAAGGCGGATTTAAGTTGTTAGCAAAATAACAACCTTCGTTCCACAGTTTGCACATTGCTGACATACTGCTACTTAACGATCATTACGCCCACACAACGCAACCACAATCCGTACTAAAGCAGGACAGCCCCTTTCGGGGCTGTCGTACTATAATTGCGCAACTGTACTATTTTGATGCAGACAGAAAACAATGCATTGAAAAGCATACTGAAAAAAGTTCTCAGCTTAACACAATCCAAAGGGCATTACAACCTGACAGGCACTGGTTTTTAAAAGAATTGCCCCTGATATTTTACTCATACTTAAGAGTTTCTACAGGATTTCGCCGTGCTTCGCGAAGAGCAATGGTATTGACAATGATCATACATAGCACCCAGGCCAGAACACCCACTACTACGAATGGCAAAAAGTTTATCTGGGTGCGATAAACAAAGTTATCAAGCCAGTTATCGATAAAGTAATATACTACAGGCCAGGCAAGCAGACTTGCCACAAGCACCATTATTGTAAACTCCAGGGAAATCATGCGAGCAAGCCTTAAGGAGGAAGCCCCCAGTACTTTTCTGATTCCAAACTCTTTTCTCTTGGCATTGAGCACATAAGCTGTGGTTCCCCACAATCCTAAAACGGCCAGTATGATAGCAAAATAACTAAAGAGCCTTCCCATACCGGCCGTCTGCAATTCACTTTCATACAGGCTATCGTAACGCTGATCCATAAAATAATAGCTGGGAGCATATCCTGAAATGTTTTCTTCCCACGATCTCTCAATCGCCTCAACCACTTCGCTAACGCTGTTATGCCTGAACCGCACCAGCATTTTCATTGTTGCCGGGCCGTAATAAAACCATACATAATTCATAAAATATGCGGTAGGCTGCACTACGTTGTGCACACTCTGAAAATTAATATCCTCCACCACACCAATCACCTGCTTTTCTACTCCATCCCAGAAGCCACGTATCACCTGCCCCACCGGATCGGTAAGCCCCAGAGCCCGTACGGCACTTTGATTGAGCACAACGTGATTTACACTGTCGGTGCTATAGGATACATCAAATTCCCTTCCCTGCAGGATTCTTGCACCCAGGGTTTGAAAATAGCCAAAGTCTACCGGGCAAAAATATACCAGTTGTGCTTCTTCGGGGCTTTGGTCTGTCAATCTGAGCCGTCCAAGATTACCCGCATTCTCGGTGGGTACATGGGCTCCCCCGCTGATACTCTTAATAAATGGATAGGTTTCCAGCGTGTTTTTGAGCCGGTGGAAGTTCTGGTTGATATCCGCTGTTTGAGGAAGCATAACCACAATAAGATTCTCCTTCTCAAAGCCAGGCGAGCGCATGGCAAAATTATTCTGTCGTACAATCAGCATGCTTGCCAGCACCAGCCCAACCGAAATGGTGATTTGTACAATAATAAGCAACTGCCTGTAGCGCAGATTCAGATTAAGCCCACTTTGCACTTTCCTGCTGATGAGGGCCGTGGAACCTTTCAACACATCAAGTGGCTGAAAGCCCGACATCACCACCCCGGGATAAAAGCCCGAAAGCAAAGCTACCACTATCACAAGCAGCAGCAACACCGGAAAGAAATACCCCATTCCGCTATAATCCATACCAATGGGGGTGCCAACGATGTCGGAAAACCAGGGAAGAAACAATTCGAGCAAAGCCAGGCTAAAGGCAAAAGCCAGCAGACAAAGCAGCAGTGACTCTCCCAGAAATTGCCTCATAAGCTCCATACGACCTGCTCCGAGCACTTTGCGCATACCCACCTCCCGGGCTCTTTGCGTAGCCCTCGCCGTGGTGAGGTTGATATAATTAACACAAGCAAGCAAAATAATCAATAGTGCAGAAATAGAATAAATATAAAGTGAGGTGGCGTTTCCGGTAAGCATAAAACTGCTCGATTCAATGCCAGCCGAATGCAGGTAAATATCACCCAGAGGCTGCAAATACATTATATGGTCATTCTCGCGCAACTTAGACCCTCTCGCCTCATCATACAATTCAAAGATCTTTTGACCGGTAACTACCGGGTCGGCATCCTCTCTCAAACGGAGGTAGAAAACCGTGGAGTGATTGCCCCAATCGGTAAACATATGATTGTTCATACTCCGCATCGCTTCAAAATTGACCATCATTTCAAAATCGATATGAGCATTGAATGAGAATTCTGTGAGCACACCTGCCACGGTAAGATCAGTAAAATTGCTGTAGTTGAGGGTTTGGCCGACCGGATTTTCCGCTCCGAAGTAGCGACGGGCAGCCTGAGCACTCAGGATGATACTCCTCGGGTTCTGATCGAAAGTTTCGAGGCTGCCCTGGGCCAGTTCAAAACCAAACATGTCGAAAAACCCGGCATCTGTATAAATAACTTTCCGTTCGAGCAACTCGACCTCCCCTGCCCGAAACGATCCCCCCATTGAATAGCTTAAGATACGCACTGAAGCCTCAACCTCGGGAATCCCATCCAGGTGCTCATGAAAAAGAACCGGCAGCATCAGCACTTTCCGATCCTTATTAAAAGTGTTGTGCACAATACGGTAGATATTATCCCTTTCGGGGTTATATCTGTCGTAACTTCTTTCCTCCATCACATAAAGTGAAATGGCAATGAACCCCGTAAAGCCAATGGCCAGTCCGAGAATATTTACCAAAGAGGAGAATTTCCTGCGAAACAGGCTCCGGAAGCTTAATTTTAGAAAATGACCCGTCATAGTATTATTTTTTATCAGATTAATTCGCACTACCCTAAAACAGTAATCTTACTCAGCCTTGAGCCCTTCCACCGGATCTTTTATCACCAGCCGATAACTTTGGGAGACAATCACCCCAATGGCAACTACCATTGAGCCCATACCTGTAATGATGAAATACCATGGAGTAATGGTTATAGCATAGGCAAAGGTATCAAGCCAGAAGCGCATGACCCACCATGCCAGTGGCCAGGCAATGATATTGGCCAGCAAAACCCAAATAAGCATCCCTTTCATAAGAGAGGCCATAATCTTCATAAAGCTGGCTCCCAACACTTTCCTGACACTGATTTCTTTTTTCCGGGCCAGCATAAGGTAGCTGGTAAGGCCAATCAACCCAATGAGACCGATTATGATGGCTACCAACGAACCTGCCCGTGCGATCAGGAAAACCCTTCTCTCTCCTTCATACTGTCTCAACATAATCTGATCGAGCCAAACCCCTTGTGCAGCATACACCATGTCTCTGCTTTGTAAAACTTCTCGGACATACTGGTGAGTCTGCTGCGGATTCTGATCACTAACTTTGACCCCCAGCAGTTGAAAATCGCCAAATGCAGGGGCAAAAACCAATGGACGAATGGAAGTATGCCGGGATTCAAAATGAAAATCTTCTACCACCCCAACAATTCTGCCTGGGGTTTGATAAAAAACCAGTTCTTCTCCAATGGGGTTGTCATATCCCAGCCTCCTTGCGGCAGCTTGATTGATCACCAATTCAAGCTCGCGGAAGGAACTATGTTCGCTGAGCCAGCGACCTGCACTGAGCTTCAACCCAAACAACTCCTTATAGTTTCCCATCGCCGCAAAACTCATGGCCAGGATTTCTTCTTCCTGGTTCTGATCAACTCTGCGGATGGGCACACTAAACCCTTCAACCCCCGGGATGCCCGTAGCAGCAATCACTTGCTCCACACGGGGATTCGCATACAACTCATCGCGAATTGTTGCGAAAGAGCTCTTTATTCCTGGGGTTAGATCATCAAAAACCAGGATGTTCTCCGTATGTATCCGGTCATCCTTCTGTTGAAAAAACCTTAACTGATCAAACAGGATCCATACACAAATGACCAGAAACACCGAAATGGCGAACTGAAACACTACAAGAAGCAACCGCATTATGGGCTTGCCCTGTGCAGCAAAAAAGCGCCCTTTCATGATATCAACAGGTTGAAACCTGGAAAAATGCATGGCAGGATAAATACCTGACACAACCCCGGCAAACAATGCAAACAAAAATAGAGCAGCAAAAAACTGAGGATTAAAAAAAGACCCCAGGTAAAACGTACTGCCAAAAAGTGTGGAGAGATGAGGAAGAAAAAGCTCCACTATAAACAAAGAAATCAAAACACTCAACATTGTTATCAGGACACTCTCACCTAAATAGTGCAATATGATATTTTTCCGATCACTACCCAATACTTTGCGTATGCCTGCTTCCAGGAGTCTTTTCTCAGAGCGTGCGGTACTAAGGTTAATAAAATTTGCCAGCACAATCACCAGGATCAATACTGCAAGCACCATAAAAAGCGATACAACCTGCCTATTTCCCTGCGGACTAATATCTTGAGCCATAACACTTCCGAATCGTATGCTTGTAAGTGCTTGCAGATCTGCACTCATTAATTCCCTCAGTGATTCGGTGCGCAAAGGTTCTGCGGCAATTTCCCTTGCCCGGGCAGAAACCTTGTTGTGCAAAACCTCATGCATGGGCTGATCGAACAACAGGTAAGTAGCAAAGAGAAATCCGCCAAAATGAAACATCATGGAGTCCATATCATTTACCGGCACCAGAAGATCAAACTGAAGGTGAGTATTGGTGGGAGGTGTTTGCACCACCCCTCCTACCTGGTAAGATTTGCGGTTCTGGTTCAACCGTCCAGCAGTCAAATCAACCTCAAGCAAGGTAAGATCAAACCTCTGCCCTACCGGGTCCTGATCTGAAAAAAGCCGTTGTGCCAGCGATGAGGTGATAACAGCCTTACGTGGATGCTGCAAAGTGCTAACCCCCAAACCCTGGATAACAGGAAAATCAAAAAGATCAAAAAATGCTGGATCGACCATGAGCATTTTCACATTCCCAATCCGGGTATCGTTGTAAATTACAGTGGTTTTATTCTCAGCGATGCGCACAAAGCTTTGTATTTCGGGAAATTCTTCCAAAAGCACAGGCCCAACTGCCCCATGAGTGAAAGGAGCTTTACCTCCCTCATCACCCTTCATATGAGTTACAACACGGTAGATATTGTTTCGCTGGGAATACATCCTTTCAAAACTCAACTCATGCAGCATAAAAAGGTAGAGCAGAATTACCACGGCCATACCCAGCGAAAGGCCCAACAGATTGATAAGTGTGATTTTCAGTTCACGTAAGCCATTGCGAAAAGTAAGGATCAGGAAATACTTCAGCATTACAGTTTCAAAGATTAGTGGTTTGTAGGTTTTATACCTCTTGATGTGTTTCGCAACAAAAACAATCTTTGCGCCAAATTCACCACAAAGCTACATATCAACTACTTAAACCAAAACCAAAACCCCAAAACCGATCCATTTTCTGATTTCACAAGACAAAAACCGGACATCGGTGTACGGAAACGAACATTGCTTTAAACCGATCCTGCCCTGCATCCCATCTGTTTTATGTTGCTCAAACCAATGGCAACAGACCCAAACCAGCAACAGACATTATTTCACCGCCACCCCTCTCCGGATTGCCATATCGATAGCATCCCGGCAAACTTAACTTCCATCATCCCAGGGGCGTTATATCGATAGCACAATCATCCACCGCCCCACCCATAAGGTATTATATATCGATAGAATAAAGAACAACGAATAAAAACCACCCCGGAGGGGTGAAATACCGATAGCACAACCAGCTACCACCGCCAACCACCCACCCCGGCGGGGTGGAATAACCATTCCAAATATACCAAATTCTATTGCACCCCTCCGGGGTGCCCGTTCTCTCTGGCGTTATTACCTTTTCTATCGTTATTTGCCCCCGCTGAGGGCGGAGGTGTTTAGCCCGGAAGCCTCCAGTTGCTTTGCAAGCTGGAAGTGTCTGGACTGTGGAGGAACTGGAAACTTGCGATAGCAATTTCCAGCATCCGGGGGGGGCCTACTCCGTCTTCAGACTATGCACCGGGTTTACCTTCAGCGCGCCCAGGGCATGCACCAGGGTGGCCATGGCGCCTACGGCGGCGGCCAGGATGCCGGCCAGCACAAACAGATACCAGTGGTCCAGCAGGTGTATGCGGTAGGCAAAATTATCCATCCAGCGACTAATGACATAAAAGGCTACCGGCCAGGCCACCAGGTTGCCCAGCAATATCCAGTTGCGTAAATCGCGAAACAGCAGCAACAGAATGGAGATGGCCGATGCGCCGAGGGTTCTGCGTATCCCAATCTCTTTGATGCGCTTCAGAATGGAAAACGATGTAAGTGCATACAATCCCATAAAAGAGATGAGTATTGCCAGCAAGGCAGCTGCTGTGGCCAGCTTGTTGGTGCGCTCCTCCTTGCGATACATGGCAGCAAAGGCATCGTCTACAAAAACGGGTTCAAAGTAGAAATTGGGATCGACAGAAAGGAAGTGCTCTCTGATAGAATGAAGTGTTTGAGGGATATCCTGTGGAGAAATACGCAAACTGATTTGCCTGATCAGATCCGTCTCATACACCAAAACCAGGGGTTCGATGGCGTGATGCATAGAGAGGAAGTTATAGTCTTTCACCACACCCACTACCCGGGCCGGCTCATTCCAAACAATAATTTCCTGACCCACAGGGTCGTCTAACCCCAGTTGCCTTACAGCAGCCTGGTTAAGAATCACCGGTTTTATATCGGTGCGCATACGGGGATGAAAGTTTTCTCCCTCCACGATCTGCATCCTGTAGGTGTCAATATAATTCTCATGAACGAAATTTCCGTAAATTAGTGAGGAGGCACCCGGGTCATCCCCTCTTTTGTAAACGGTAATAACGCTGCGGGGCAAGCCGGGTGTAACCATAGAAGCTGTTACATCCTGAATGGAGGGATTTTGCAGCAACTCCGCTTTCAGGGTTGAATAGCTGTTTTGTATGGCGGGCGATAACCTACCCAAAGTAACCATCAATTCGCGATCAAATCCGAGGTCTTTGTTCTTCATGTAGCTCACCTGCCGATTGAGCAGCAATACCGATACCACCAGGAAAATGGAGATGGCAAACTGAGCTCCTACCAGTACCTTACGCAGCTTATAGGTACGCCCACTGGATGCAGCAACCCCTTTTAGCACTTTAACAGGTTGGTAGCGGGACAGGTACAAAGCCGGATAGAAACCGGCCAATACCCCCACCAGCACCACAAAACCCAGTACTGCCAGCAACAAACCCGGTTGTTGCCAGTAAGCAAGCCGGAAATTTTCATCCAGCAGTTGCGCAAAAGGGTGTATCAGCAGTTCGTTGAGCAGCAGCGCAAACACGAAAGCCATGGCCGCCAGCAGCAGAGATTCTCCCATAAACTGAAACACCATGTCCTTGCGGTGTGCGCCCATCACCTTGCGCATGCCAATCTCGCGGGCGCGCTTTTCACTCTGCACCGTAATAAGGTTTACAAAATTGAAAACAGCAATGATGATAACCACCAGTGCCAGAAAAGAAAAGATATACACATTGCGAATATCGCCACTCACCATACTCATGGCCACATTGTTTCCATGGGTGAAGTTTGAATGCAGAAAAATGCGACTGAGCGGCTGCAGGGAGTGGGCAATGGTGAGCCCATAAGGGCCGAAGCGCTCGTTGATGTAACGGTCGGCCACTGCAGCCACATCCTGCTCAAAGGTTTTTGCATCCACATCAGGATGGCGAAGCAGGTAGGTAAAAAAGGAGATCCCATTACGTTCCACAATATTCTCATTGGGCCCGGTAAGTGTACTGAAAGAGGCCAGCATGCCAAACTGCAGGTGCGAATTGGAGGGCAAATCTTCTGCAACCCCAGTAACCCGGTAACCAAACCTACCCGCCCAGATGATTTCATTCATGGGGTCTTCATCGCCAAAATACCTTTGGGCAAGTTTGCGGCTTAGTACCACACTGTTGGGCTCCTTAAGCGCTGTTTTGGGATCGCCGGCAATGAGCGGCAGATCAAAAATCCGGAAGAAATCTGCATCAGCCCATATCAAATACTGATCAGGAAAACGCGCTTCGGTTCTATCTACCTCTACCTCCATCAATCCCTCATCGTAAAACCGGCATATAGCCTCCACAGAAGGCACCTCATCTTTCACATAGCCTGCTATATCGCCGGCAGTAAAAGGCACGTGGGAGGCAGTACCGTCGGGCATGTTTACATCAATAACCAGGCGGCTGATGCGGTCGTATTGGCTGTGGAACTTATCAAAGCTCTGCTGGTGCCATACGTAAATCATCATCAGGATGGATATGGAGAAACCCAGCCCCAGCCCGATAATGTTGATGGCGGTATTGGTTTTGTTGCGCATGAGGATACGCCAGGCAATTTTCAGATAGTTGTTCTTCATGGTTTTTTGCGGTTGATTTTTTTGTGGATCAGGATTAAAACAAATTATGTGTGATTGAATAACATTCTGGCACCAGATGGAATTTCTCCAGTGCAGTTTCAAACGAACAGCGAACTCTTACCTCAGAAACTGTCGGTGAGAAACACTTCCAGTAATTGCGGATAAAAATCGTTGAGGGTAGGGTAAATACGGCGATTGGACTGATAGTAATTAATCCTTTCCAGCAACTCGTCCAGATACACTACTCCCCTTCCCGATTCATGATTGTAAGCCCATTGGCCCAGCTCGGCGCACTCCTGCTGTGCCAACCAGGTGGTAATGGCGCGAATGATAAATTCGTTAACACACTCTTCCCATTCGCCGCAAACGCGCTGACGAGCCACTTCGGGAACTTTATCAAAATTGGCTTCAAAGGCCATCACTTCATCCTGATACAATTCCGTAACCGGGTTGATAAAGGGATGACTGAACTCGTGGCGGGTCATGTATTTCAAATGCCTCTCATCTCCGAAGCAAGGATCCCCATCGCGCAATCTGCCGGAGCCCAGTGTATTGTATATCTCCCGCTTGCCGTTGGGCAACAGGTTGGAATTGCCAAACCCCACCGAATTATAGAGTGGAACCAGGACGATGCTGTACGACTGTTGTGAACGGCCGTAAAAACCTTCCAACTCTTCAATGTATTGGAAATCACCCAGGGTTTCGATGGTTTGTTCGACGATGCTCCGGTAAAAATCCGAATTCGCCCTGTAAAACTCATTAAATCCTGAAGTAACAGCAAAATCGCGCAGCAAACCCAGGAACAGCTGCAGCGAATCCATTCCGTCGATGCGGCTGATTACGAAGTCATCCAGTGCAATATCGGTGCGCACCTGCAGGTTTGCATCGGTATAGAGCATGAGGTTGGATGGAGCACTGAAGTTGAGTTTGCGGGGCTGACCGCTTAGCCGGTCGAACACTTGCACTGCCGCATGGCCGGCAAAAGGGGCAAAGTGTTCCTTCACGCGGGTTTTGTAGGCAAACTCCTGCTCCGACATCAAAAAAGGGAGCAAATCCGGGTAGCCTCCAATGGTTTGAATGATGGAGATAAGTTCTACCTGTGGGTGTACGAGTACATTAATTTGGTTGTGTTTTCGGGCCACCGGTTCAGGGGCCTGCCACGATTGAGCTGCTTTTGAAACAGATAAGGAACACACCAAAGTGTACATGATACCTAAAGCAACTATAAAAGGATTCGTTTTCATGGTTTTCTTAATTGTTAGTGGATTGCTTGTAAATTATTACATATAAATTAATGATGTCTTGCTGCTTGCTTCACTATTCGGTTCTCTGGCGAAGCCTACTCAGTCCTGCTGGTTCAGCACCTCCTTAACAAAATTTACCCAATCATATTCAGGGATGCTTTTATCAAGGTAGAAGTCGGGCTGAACTCCCCTTTCATCAATGGTATATCCGGGAATGCGCAGACTCCTGGACAATGCATACCCCAGCTCAAACTCCTTACAGGGCGATTCTACAAAGTACATATTGGAAATATCCAATACTCCATAGGTAGACCTGCCAAAGAGCTTTACTTTTCTGCTCTGCCTTGCAGCCAGAAGAAACTGCTCATCGGTACTTCCATTCCTTTCGTTAATGATAATTCCTACATTTTGAGGAAAAGAAAAAACAGTATCCAAACGGGTAATGGAGGTGACTTCTTCGTTCAGGTTAACGAACTCTCCGGGCCGTTTTTCCAGTTTTTCAAAAGCTCCTCTTGCCCATTGTTTCTGCTCTTCGGTAAGCCCATATTCATCATTATAGATAAAATCGAGCATTCTCTGATTGTTCAGAGGGGTAGACAAAAACTCCACTCCCACATTTCGAATGGGATTGGTGTAAAGGAATGGCAGAATTTCGTAATAACTGGCATCGCTGCCTCCGGTGCCATTGCGGATATCAATTATAAGATTTTGGGTACGGAGGATTTCCTCCCTGTTTACTTCCAGCAAGTTATCAATGGCCTGCTTAAACTCCATCTGGAAAGAAGGAATTCTAAGGTAAAGAGTGGATGCATCCAGCCGTTCCAGATAAGGCTCTCGTGATTCGAGCAACCGGAACCAGGCGCTAAAGTCGCGTTCAGCATCCACCGCAGGATAAACACGGTTAAGCCTGAAAGCATTCCCAAGCAAAAGGTGATTATTCCCCAGAAGCTGCACTCCTTCTCTTTCCACGGCAAATCTGTCATACAGATAGAATACAAAATCGGAGCGATTATCATCAACCGTAAACCTAAGTTTTACATGACCTTGCTTCCAGATTTCATGTGCAGATTCCACGATAAAACCAATGTACTCCTCCCCAAACCGTTTTACACCTACAGTATAGGAAGACATCTCCCATATTCCTTCAAAACCGTATTCCTCCAATCCTGAAAGATACGTTTTAAAGTCCTGGATGTCCACATCGAAGGTTTCCCAATCGGAGGGTGGCTCAGAACCAGAGGCAGGCATACCACTTTGCTGGTTCTGCTCGTGGAGCCAGATAGAGATATGACCCGAACGGAAGAAGGTCAGCCACTCATAAAGTATCTGGGTACATTCGGCAAGAGTAGTGGCTTTTTGCACCCTTTCCTCAATCCTTTTATTGTGATCAGCATATGCTTGTTCTCCCTTTTGTTGCAGGGCAAAAGCAAAACCGGCATCATTCTCTTCAAAGGTTTTTTTTACCCAGTCATAGTTTTGCAGGCAATCACATTCCTGGCTTTTTAAAAGCGTTGTATTCAAAATACAAACGGCAGCAAGTAGTATTAGTTTTTTCATATTCGGGTTTTTAATTTATTAACATCTGTAAGCCTACAAGTAATGATCTTTGAGGTCAATTTCCCTGATTGAACACACTTCATTGGAGATATTTTTCTTTATTCAACTTTTTCCTTGATGAAAAAGTTGCAAAAAATCAAGGCTTCGCAGCTTTTTCGACAAAACTGCGGTCTCTTCGCTGAAAGATTTAAGGCCCCGCAAAAAAACTAATACCTTGAACCAAAATGTAATGCAGTGCGGGTCTGCAAATCTTTTTAACCGCTTCGTTCCTTGTTTTGTTACCGAAAAATCTGCAAGGCCGTTTGAACATATAGCCAACCAAGCGTAACAAACCTGACAAAGCATTTAATCTTAAGTAATAGTCACAGTGACAAGAAAGCGGATAATCATATTTAAATCGTGAACTTTTGTCTTTCTCCGGAGAAAGCAAGCATATTCATTTCGTTTAGCTTAAAAAATAGTGAAGAATCCTCTCCTTCAATATATTTCAGCATTGCATCACATAAAATACATAACTGTAATAGTCTTTGTATTTGCGGTACAAGCTCATCTCCAGCTCCATCTCTGAGGCTACCACCTGGCGGGCTTCCTCCACATGGCCATACATGTTAAGATAATCCTGTTTCTGAGCTTCCATAAGGTCGTAGTAGTTTTTCTGCCAGCCATACTGGGGCAGGGTAAGATGAGCAAGGGGCTGGTAGCCGCATTTTTCGGCCACCGATAGTTTTTGCGCAACAGTGCCGATTTCGGGGTAGGCTGCATTCCAGAAATCCAGGATTTCTTCGGGGATATCTTTGCGCAGCCAGGTAATTTCCGACGCTACCAGGTATGCGCCGGGCTTCAGGAAACGCTTCCACTCCCTCAGCCCTTTTTCAAAACCCATGATGTAAATGGAGCCTTCCGACCAGATGAGGTCGAACTGTTGCTCCGCAAACGGCAATTCGAACATGGAGGCATTGAGGGTGGCAATGGCACCTTTGAGATTTTCTTTCGATGCTTTTTCTTTGAGTTTGTTGAGCAGGCAGTCGTACACATCAACTGCTGTAATCTGGCAGGGAGCCAAACGTGCCAGGGCCAGGGTCTGACTGCCGGTGCCGCAACCCACGTCGAGGATGCGTGGGTTGGGCGGCAGTTTTTCCAGCAAACGGAAGGCCATCTCCGTATATTTGTCATCGCCGGGGCCTTGTCTGTCGAGCCGTTTGTAGAACTCGATAAAATAGTCAGTCATCGTGGTTATGATGCTTTATTGTGGTTGTGGATTAAGCCATTTCAGACTCCATGTGGCCTATGACGGATGGTTGGTGGGTTTTGTTACAGAACAATTCATCGAGCCAGTCGAAAGTGGTTTCGCGGATCATGTTGAAATTGGGCATCATGTTTTTGCCACTGGCACCCAGGGCAGCACTACCTACAACCATCTTCTTGTGAGGGTGTTTTATTTTTGCCATGGCTTCATCATGGAAACGCTTGCTGTTGGCAAATGCCAATTCATCTTCACCTACAAGCAACAGGATAGGAACATCAATTTCGGAGGGGTCAAGCACGTATTCTGTGCATACTTCCAGCCACTCTGCCAGAGTATCCACACCCCACTTCCATTTCCAGGTGTCCATTACGTTGTACAATCCGGCAAGCCACGAGCCAAACAGTCTGGTAGCCGTTTTGAACCAAAAAGTGTTCTCATATTTTGCCAGCATCTCTACCTCTTTCACCTGCACAAAATATTCGTTCAGGTTCAGGATGATGCTGTTGGCAATCACGGCTTTTATCCTTTTATCATGAATAGCAACCCTGGGAACATTGTACCCGCTGAGACTTGCGCCCCAAACAGCCAGTCTTTCTTCATCCACATCGGGCCGTGCCAGGATATAGTCAATTACTGCCGACATGGCCTTTTCGGGTTTGGGGGTCATCAACATACCGTCCAGGGCGGTGCTGCCCATGCCAGGCAAGTCAACCGAAATAATGTTATACCCCCTGTCCTGGTCGTTTAACCCAAACAATAGACAAATATCTTCACAGACAGAGTCGCCTCCACCCAGTGTAATCAGCGTGGGCCGTTTGGTATTGCTGTTATCGGGCTTCATAAAGTAACCGGGAAGCATTTTCCCTTCAAAAGGAATTTCAAGCACTTCAACGGGATGGTTGAACAGGGATATGGCCTTGCGAAACCGTTCCTGCGAACTTAACCTGTGCTCTCTGTAACGATCCGGATATTTCAGCGGGCTGAGCTGAAATAATGCTGCACGCTCATGTGCAAATGCCCTCAGGTAGCGGTCGCGTGCAGTTACCAGATGGCCTTTGGCCAGCGCCTCAAGGGCCATGACCGCAACCTTGTCTGCCATTTGGGTAAACTCTCTTACCCATGCTTCGGTATCGTATTGCGAAATACGCCCAGCAGCAGCATAGACCTCTCCCAGGTCGCCCCCCCCGCGTGTGCTGTAGGCCAGCACAGCAGCAAAATAGGCATCCACAATAGGGTTTTTGAAGTAAAATTTCATGCGGCCTACCAGGGGCTGGTTTTTCTCCTTC
Source organism: Bacteroidales bacterium (assembly GCA_046291875.1). GTDB lineage: Bacteria > Bacteroidota > Bacteroidia > Bacteroidales > UBA7960 > SKVR01. The sequence continues at coordinate 257,834 of JBKBSF010000002.1, forward strand.
TTTTTCTTTTTGGCCGAAGTTGCATTTTTGAAATCATTCCGGGTTTTCATCTTTCATGGTTTTTTTGTGACTAATTCATTGTGTCACTGCAAAATTGCTCATAAAAAGATGTGGGGTTGTGGTAAAAAAAGGGGTTATTTTGGTAAAAATTCAGGTTGGAATGCTTTTAACTCAGGAGATTCCAGCTCCCGAAAGCATTCTGGAGCTGGAAATTCCTTTCCCCAGGGGAATAGAATCTTAGAGAACAATTTCCAGCTTCCGGAGAACATTGCAATCACCCCAGATTATGCTACTCGAAAAAGAACCGGCTAAGATGACACTGTTCTTTTTTAAATAATGAGTCGGTCTGCTATTACCAGTACAACATGTAAAAAAACATGACCAACAAAGGCACTTTCAAGTCCTTTTTTCCAGTATAACCAACCGAAGATCAATCCCCCGACAGCATTTCCAATGAATACATAGGTCAGTAAAACAATGCCTGGATTTTCAATTACACCATAGACTGCAGGGAAATGTCCGATGGCAAAAAGTACCGCAGCCAGCACAATCCCCGTCCAGTAAGCTGCTGGTTTTGTTCCTTTAAGCACTTTAGCGCTTAACCAGACAATAAGGGTCATCAACCCAAATCTCAGCAATATTTCTTCTGATATTCCTCCGAATAAGAATCTGGCAGCAAGGGTGAGCTGGAGAGACTGGCTTAGTTTTTCATATTCGGCAAGCATCATGGGTTTGAACAGCAGGACCACCAATACCACAACTATTCCGGTAATTATTCCACCGACAACGCCAGATCTTATTATCCCGTTAATATCCCAAGGCTCTTTGTGGATTCCAACCCATTTTTCTATTATGGGTACCCGCAAATTTACCTTCTGAAATAATAATGTTCCCACAATCGCAGCCACAATGACCAGAATGGCTGGATTGATCAACAGGAGCAGTTTAATTTGTATTGGCGTAAAATTTTCTTTTAATTCCGCTTCGATCTCTGCCGGTAAAGCAAAATCCATTGTAAGTAAAGACGCCGTACCAATTAACCCCAGGGCTGCCAGTATAAGGCCTAAATAAATCTTTTTCCTGTTCATGTTTTAAAGATAAAGTTCGTTAATAATTGAAAGAAATGGAAACTTGCGCAGCAATTTCCAGCTTTCGGAGGGTGAGTTGGCTTATCCATTCACGTCAGCTTCAGCTGACGGATGGTCTGTGATAAATGTTTCAGGGGCTTTAGCCTCATGGTTTCTTCTGTTTTGGGGGAGTTGGTTTCATGGGACTGAAATCCAGAATATTGTGTGCTCTTTTTTCGCTTACTTAAATTACTTTATTCATCAGAAAATAATTTGTTTAAGTGATTGGTCTGATGGAACTTGCATGTCTGTTTTCATCTTTTTTTGTG
>JBKBSF010000029.1:0-59771 GCA_046291875.1 Bacteroidales bacterium
TTCTCGCCCGGGGGGTGGGGGGGGCGCCGCCCCCCCCCCCCCCCCCCAACCCCCCTCCGAAAGAAGAAATCCCGAAAGCCTCGTCATTTCGACCGGAGGGAGAAATCTCCTAGTTTTAACCGGACAACAGTGATTTGAAAATTATCCAAACACCTGATACGACAGATAATTAATCGGAGATTTAAGGAGCGTTATCAGGAAGACAAAGAATTGAGAGATAAACCAGACCGAACCGGAATAGCAGGACAAAACACATCAGCGGGTGAGAATTACTGAAAGACGACCTTATTGGCAGCATGGTATAGCCAATCTCGCCAGAAATGACGTGGCGGGGCTTGGCGGTAGTTTAAGGTTCGCGATGCCTCTTCAAATGCTAAGCGAAAGCGTAAAAATTCGGGTTTTGAATTGTTTCACAATGGGGAAGCATACAGTATATCTGAAATCACTGATATATTTGTAAGGTGTATGAATAAAAGATGATGAACAGCAAAATTGCCGGAAGCCGTTTAAATGGAACCGTAGCTCCGGAGTTTTTACAAAAAGAATAACCAAAACCCAGCGATGAAGAAAAGAAGTATTCAGGCTATCAATGTAGGTGCAGCCGGGCATGCCTCAGATATGATAGGGCGTTTGAGAATGAATAATTCGGCCATCGGGAAAAGGGCCAATTTTAAAAAGGCCAAAACCGAACTTGTTTTTGCATCTGCTCAAACGGGCATTTCGCTTGAAAAAGCCACACCCGAACAACTGAATGTAATCAGGGAACAGGTAATGGAAAACAGGAGAAGGGGCCGTCAAAAGCTGATCTGGTCTCTGGCGATTGCAGTACCCATGGGTATGCTACTCATTTGGGGGCTTTGGAGGCTGGCGATTTATATGTTGTCTGAAACTATTTTCTGACCATCTCAGATGCAATTATTTTTGATTGAAAGTCCATGTTTTTTATTTGCAGCGTTTCTTAAGGAGCTTGAGTTAAATGGAGTTGTACTATACTCAAAGGGTCAGGGGCAATCGGTATCTGCTCCGGTAGAATCCCAGCAATGAAATTGTTGGTTGCCAAAGAATTTGGGGTCTTTGATCTGCCCTGCTTTGGTGAGACGGCTCCAGCGGATCTCAACGTGGTTATCCTGCCCCTTGTTGTAGATTTCATAAGCCGCATCATAGGGGGTGTCGTTGGTGATCTTATGGGAGATAAACCCACCATTCTCAGGTCCTCCGGGCACTACATTGGTATAGGTAATGCCGCGTGTGCCGTTGGAGTTTCTATACCAGTCAATGTCGATAAAGGGTACGGCTTCTGCGGGCGATTTGAAAAGGGTCCAGCTGCCCTGGGTGTTGCCAATGTGCGATTGGCCTGAGTACCAGAGAAAATCGGTAAAAGCCCCCGGGCCGGTTTTGCTGAGGTACATCTCCCATTGGGTAAACACACCTCCGGCGGTGGCGTAAAGCCTGGCGGTGTAGTTGGCCTGGGCTACTCCCACAGTGTAGGTCCACAGCCACCGGCCATCGCCCTGCAGTACAGGTTGATGGTTGAAAGCCTCTCTGAATGCAGCTACCGGTACTGCCATATGCACAAATACAACAGTATTCCAAAATGCCACATGAAGCACTGCAAGATTGCGATTCTGGTAACTCTCGGTAGCATTCACAGATTTTGGATTCACGAAATCCACAAACTCCATTTCCAGGGAGGAAAGTGGTGGAAGTTCAGGAGCTTCTGGCTTCTCATCTTTCTGGCACGAAACAGCCAAAACAACAAAAGCCATCAAAAAAGAGAGCTGACGAAAGGATGATTGAAAAGTTTTCATGACGAATTTTTTTTAGAATTAATACGGTTGTTTTTGGGGTGCAGGGAAGGATAAGAATTGTTTTTGAATAATGCAAAGGTACAAAGGATTTGATCCTCAGGAGAGAACCCCGGAGAATTTTTAATAAACTCTCCGGGGTAGTGGTGTTTTACTGGGCGAAAGTGATCTGGTAATTCAGGATGGTAGCAGGGTTGTATGGTGTAAGCATTTCCATGGCTTCTTTGAGGGGCTCGTAGGCTTGTGAGGGGGCTGTGCCGGCCTGCACAAATCCTCCTGCGTTGAAATAACCAGGGGCCTGGGTGTGGTGCAGGTAAGCTTCCAGTACATCTGGATTGATATTGGGCCACACATAAAGGATCTGGTTGCGAAACACATTGTAGATGGAATAGGTTTCGAGCAGCGTTTCACGGTCCGATGCATTCAGATCCATGGGAGGCAGACCCACTTCGGCAACGGCAATATTCTGGGTGCGCGAAGCAGCTGCACTGAAGGCCCAGTTGAAACCGGTTTCATGATTGAAGAAACGAGCATTGGGGTGTTCTGAATTTCCGAAAATGCTTACCATATCGCCATTGCGGCCCACAAACATCTTCATCTTGCTCAAACCATAAGGATCGTGCAAAGGGTTTGGCACGGGGAACCCCGTAAAGCTTACCATCATGTGGGCTTCATAACCCAAGGCTCCGGTTTCGCTGTACTCTACCCTGAAGTTGGTTTCCTGGTAAATCTCCTCCGTATTGCGGTTTATATTCCATGGGTTGAGAATGGAGATAGCCTCCAGGGGTGCCAGGTTCCAGAATACCTGCAGTGCATGGGTGGGTGCCGAAGTTTTGGCCGGATTGCCCACATCGGTTACCGTGAGACGGTATTGCCAGTCTTTTCCTTCGAAACTGGCATTCTCCACAACACTCAAATGCTTGGCACGTCCATCCTCATCGCTGATAAAGGTCAGTTCCATGGGGCGGTTGAGGTTGTTAACAGCAATCATCAGTATTACATTTTCATTGAGTTCAGCGCCTGATTCCGCTAATCCGATAAAGTTTCTCAGGTGCATGTAAACACCATCTCCCGAGAGGGTATCAACCTGCTGGCTCTTGGTGTGTGCCCTGGAGCTAATGGCTCCGGGGATCTCTACCCTGAAACGATCGGGCAAAATGCTGTCGGAAGGATCTTTCAGATCCATATCGTCTTTTTCGCAGGATACAAAAAGAAGACTGCTTACGAGGAGGGTAATGGCTACAGAAAAAATTCTGGCTGACTTTTGGCTGATGGTTTTAATCATTTCTTTTTTCATTGTTTTTCATTTTTTGAGGTACATAAAGTGTCTTTTCATGAGTAGTACACACGAAAATGATCTTACCCTTACGCGGAATGAAAATTTTTTAAAAAAATTATGCTTATCCGCAATCTTGCCAGTAATTACCTTTGTGTCTGTTTTTCCAACCGCATTATACTTCATTCGATAGTTGTTTTCTTTCTTCAACTTTTTCCTTAATGAAAAAGTTGCAAAAAATCAAGGCTTCGCAGCTTTTATCGACAAAACTGCGGTCTCTTCGCTGAAAGATTTAAGGCCCCGCAATAAATCAAATGCTTTGATCCAAATTTTAGTGCAATGCGGGTCTGCAAATCTTTTTAACCGCTTCGTTCCTTGTTTTGTTACCGAAAAATAATGCGAATAGCGTTTTAAAAGGTTGCATTGAGCTCGGCCCCTGAAAAGGGCCTCGGTTCTGCAAGGCCGTTTGAATATATAGCCAACCATGCGAGATAAACCTGATAAAGTATTTAAATCTTAAGGTAAAAGCCTTAGTGGCAAGAAAGCGGATAATCATTAAAAAAATCTGTCAGGCTTATTAATGCGATGCAATGAGAGAGAATTAATGTAAAGCCGTGGGTGCTTTTCCTTTCTCAAAAAAATAAAGTTATTGCCCTGGAGCTCCTGCCACCAGCGTTTTGCGGATCACTGCCGAGGCACCCAGGAAACCCAGTCCTCCATTGGAGATATTGCCGGGCAGATTGGCGCGGGCCGTTTCGAACAGGCTGCCTTGCCATTGGGTTTCCGACAGCAATGCCCTCAGAAAAGATGCATGCTCAGGGGTTAGGGAGAATTTGGAATGTGTGATGATGCTTCCGGGAGGGAAGTAAATCATTTCCATTTGGGGTGGGATAATGTTGTAGCTTACATCGATGGTGCCCAGGGTGTAAAACAACAGGCGGGCGTATGAGAGGCTGTCGGGGTGGTTCCAGCCGGGCAGATGGTCCCAGCGAACCACCACTTCATGCATAGCCTGCTCAATAGGGCTGTACTGGGGTTGGTTCCATTGAAGGCGATAGCGCATGCGGTCGGGGTGCCATGAGAAACCAACAGGCTCAGCAGGCAGAACGGGTACCATATAGGTGTGGGCAACGAATGGAAGGGTGTCGAGAAGTATCTCAAGGCGATATTGTACTCCAACAGCCGCCGCAAAGGACGCCTGGCTTACATACACGCCAGGCTGGCTGGCATCATGCGTAAAGGGGAGAGCCTGGCCCGCAAAGTGAAGGGTAACTTCTGCGGTGGTAACCGGTGCCGGGCTTGCATTGAGGTCAGCAGCCGGATAACTCAGGCGGATCGTCTGAAAACGGTTTTCGTTGGTCAGGATCCCTTCCACCACAATGGTACGGAGGGCCGGAAGCTCTGTCTCCCAGGGATACTCCTTCTCGCAGGATGCCAGGAACAGCAACCCCATTGCCAGGGCCGCAAAAAACATCGTGCACCTGTGTATACCGTTGTGGAGAATGGATCGGATACTGTTCATAGACTATTGAATGCTGAATTTGTAGCTGATGGAAGGCATAAAACCACTGAGGTACCTCTGGGTGGTTAGCAGAGTGCTGCTGCCATCCCAGTTGGAAGGAATCACAAAATCACCATCACCCTGTTGCGTTTTATTGAAGCTGATGGAGATGGGGTTATGACGGTTGTAAAGATTGTAAATGCCGAAGCTCAGGTTATGCTGATACCGGGCGTTGGGTCTGCCCAGATGCCGGGTTAATGACATATCGAGCCGATGGTAGGGTGGGAGCCTGTAGTTGTTTTTCTGATCGTAAATGGGCACCTGGCTGCCGTTGAAGTGATAAAACCCCACAGGGGTGGTGATGGCCGAGCCCGAATGCCAGATCCAGTTGGCCGAAAGCACAAGCCTGTGCGTAAGAAACCAGGCAGCAAAAACTGAAACATCGTGAGGCCGGTCGTAGAATGCGGGGTATTCTCTTCCCTGGTTGATGTGCTCAAACCGGTTTACCACCCTGGACCAGGTATAGGAGCCCCAGCCGTTGAACCTTCCTTTTTTCATTTTAAGAGATAGCTCCAGCCCCCAGGCATGGGTCTGCCCAAAGCGCAACTGCCCTTCCACAAGTGGATTGAGCAGCAGGGTGGCATGATCGGTATATTCTATCTGGTTGTACATGCGTTTGTTGTAGGCTTCTGCGGTGAGTTCGAGGCCAGCAGAAGGCATCAGGTGAGTGATGGAAGCTGCAAGTTGCCGGGCCCTTTGGGGTTTTATGTTTTTACTGCTTGGCATCCAGAGTTCGAAAGAAGCGAAGGGGCTTGCCGAATTCGAAAGCAGGTGAAGATGTTGGCGGTAGTTGCCCCAGCTAAGAGCCAGTGAGGTGTGGCTGGCAAGCATATAACGGGTGCTCAGGCGCAGCTCCGGGGCCATATAAGCCTGTATTTGTTCCTGATCCTGAAAGATAAGTGTGTCTGCCACCCGGAACTGATCGTCGAAGGTAAATACCCTGGCGGGTCCTTTATGCAACCACAGTGGCAAACGTAATCCTGCCCTCCACGACCACCGCTCATTGATTTGTTTTTCGCGGCTGGCGTAAAGAGCTGTTTCGCTGGCATTGCCCGCATAAACTTTAGGCAGGAAAGGGCTCACCTCATCGGGCACACGCGAAAAGTTGCCCGGATTGAGCTGATGCGCCACATGCGAGGCTCCAAAACGAAGGGTAAGGTCGGGCTCTTTGTACCACGACAGGTCGTATTTCAGCCCGCCATCCCGTATGCCCGACTCCCATGGAAAAGTGCCTGTAAAAAGGGTGTAGTTGTATTCGCTGGCATACAGGGTAAGATTGCTGAAAAGGCGGTCGCTCAACAGCCGGTTCCAGCGTAGGGTAGTGGTGTAGTTGTGCCATGCAATACCTACTTTGCCGGTTTGCTCACGTCCGGTATAATTGTCGTTGCCCCTGAAAAAAGATACATATATCCGGTTTCTGTCGTTGATCTGCCAGTTGATACGTGCGTTGAAATCCTGGAGATGAAAATCGCTTTCAGGATTGTTTTGCCGGTAAATCCATTCAAAATTGGATCGTCTGAAGGAGGTAAAAAACGAAGCTTTGTCGGTAACGATTGGGCTTTCCAGCGAGAAGCGGTACATCAGAGGGTGAAGGGCTCCCTCCAGGTTAAAGTTGCGAAGGTTGCCATCGCGCGTCTGTATGTCGATCAGACTCGACAATCGCCCCGATTTATCGATGGGAATATCTGCCTTGTAAATGCTGATCTCCTTGGCAACTTCAGGAATGATCACCGAGTAAAAGCCAAACAGATGGGCTGGATTGTAAACCGGGGCTTCGTCCATCAGGATCAGGTTCTGGTCTTTGTTGCCCCCTCTCACAAAAAAGAATGCGGAGCCATCGCTGTGGGTTTGTATGCCGGGAAAGGATTGCAGGCTGCGTATCAGTCCGTTTTCACCGGCAAAGCCGGGCATTTGCTCCAGGCTGCGTGGGTTCACGGCAAGTTTACTGGTTTGGGTTTTGCGTAAACTCTCCAGCTTGTCGTCGGCCACAATCGTTACCTCTACCAGCAGGCGATTGTCGGGTTCAAGCTCTGCTACCACACGGGTATTGCTTTGCAGCTCCACCTGCTGGCTTATGCGCTGGTATCCCACAAAAGAAAAAACAACTTCATACGATCCGGCAGGGAGTGTAAGGGAGTAAAAGCCATAGGCATTGGTGGTGGTGCCGGTGTTGCGGTCGCGGATCATGATGGTGGCTCCAGGTAGAGTTTCGGCAGAGTGTTTGTCGCGCACGAAACCACTGAGGGTAAATCGGGGTTCGGGAGCAGCAACAGGCTCCGATTTGCGCAATACCACCTGCTGACGCACTATACTGAAGGTAAATCCCAACTCACGGCCCAAATGCTCCAGCACTTGCTGCAGGCTTTGGTTGTGGAAACTCACGCTCAGGGTTCGTTGCGAGCCAAGAGCCTTGCCATCGTAGGCGAAATTTACTCCGGTTTGTTGTGTAAGAGCTGCAAGAATATCATCCAACGAGGCCTGTTGCATTTCCAGATGGATGGGATGCTGCAGGTTGGGAGGCTGAGCGGTGAGCTGCAAAACCCCAAATGTGCAAAGAAGCAAAAAAGTCCATCGCAACATCATGACATTTTTTAGGGTTGTACCAGGCAGGGCTCGCCCCTTACTTTCAGGGTATCCTGGCTGCGGAGGTAGCGCAGGGAGAAGGTTTCGGACACAATGGTTAGTACATCTTCCAGGCTCTGGTTGCGGAAGGTAGCGGTCAGGGTGCATGAGCTGAGCCGGGGGTCTTCCAGGGCAAAGCTTCGTCCGTAGGTATTGCCGATCACTCTGAAAACCTCATCCAGGGGGGTATTCTCGAATTGCATCACCCGGGTCTTCCATGAGAGGATATTCGCATCAGGCAGTTCAGCATGCTGTAGCGTGTTTTCCAGGCGGTTGTAAATGCCTCTCCCGCCCGTTGTAAGGATCAGTTCGGGTACACCTGGAAGGGCTAATGCCACTTTCCCGCTTTCCACATACACTTCAACTACGGCAGATTGGCTCAGGGCCTTTACCAGGAAGGAGGTGCCCAGTACGCGGATCTCAAGCCCATGGGCTTCTACCACAAAAGGTTGGTCAGCACGATGCTGCACCCTGAAGAATGCCTCTCCCTCCAGGCTCACACGCCTTTGGGGGCCACTGAAACGTTGCGGATAACGAACGGATGCGCCGGCATTGGCAACAATCTGCGAACCATCAGAAAGGTGGAACTCCGTGGCCGGTTGCTCTGCCAGGTAAGTTTTTTCGCGCAGCTGGGTGAAGTAGAATACCGAATAGAGCCCTATCACCAGCACCAGGAAGGCGGCAGCAATTTTCCAGAAGTTGGCAAATTGTTTCTCTTTTTTCAGTGCAATGACCCTGGTGGCAGAAGGTTGAAACTGCAACTCCTGGCTTATCTTCTCCCAGGCCCGATCAGTATCGGTGGTTTTTTGCAGTGCCTCCAGGCTCCTCCAGCTATTCCTTATTTCCACAAACGTGGCTTTCATGGCCGGATCACGCTTTACCCAATCCTCCAGCCTTGCCACCTCTTCGTCGGTTGCATGGCCCGAAAGATATAGCGCTACCAGGGCTTCGAAATCCATGTATGTGTTTTCTTCCTTCATTTCTTGTATTCCTTTATACACTCCAATAGAGATTTACCCTTACGGAGTGGTAAAAAATTTTCAGTTCCAGCCACCCAAAGGCCAGAAAAGTGCAAGAACCCAAAGGTCTTTCAGCTCTTCTCTGAGTATTTTCAAGGCTTTCGACATCTGGGCTTCCACGGTCTTGGGCGAGATATTTAATTGCTGGGCAACCTCCTTGTATTTCATATCCTGAAAACGGCAAAGCATAAATACTTCCCGGCATTTCTCAGGAAGCTTGTCGAGGGCTTGCTGAAGTTGTTGCTCAAGGTCTTTTTCCGATAATCTGTCATGATCCCTTACCGGTATCTCCAGTTCCAGTTCGATGTCCAGGTAATGGCTTCGGTATTTTTTGTGATCGCGCAGGTGATTGAGGCACCGGTTTTTTACAGAGGTATACAGATAGCTCCTGATGGATTTGTCGGCTTCCATCTCATGGCGGTGTTTCCACAGGTTTACAAAAACCTGCTGTACGATTTCTTCGGCAGAATCGTAGTCTGCCACATAGCCCTGGGCGAAGTGGCACAACGACTTGTAGTATTGCTGAAAAACAGCCTCAAAAGTCTGCTCAGTAAGGGGGTGATATGTGGTGGTCTGTTTCAGTCAGTCATCATTAGGATGCACGAAATTAAGCAAAAATGTTTTTGGTTTGCCCGGGCATGTTCCAGGGTAAACCAACAGTTTTTAAAGTACAATGCAATCCTTATGTTTTTGATTCAGCTTAGTTAACTAAAAAAACGATCATAAGCATGAAAAGGATTTAACTTATGTGTCAATCGGTATCTGTCCAGCTGAATGTTGCCGAGGTAATGTGGTATTCACCAATGTCTTCTGGTTTCTGAATGCTGAAATAACTATTTACCACATCATCGTAACTGTTCAAGCGGGAGTCTGCATGAACAGATACCCGTATTCCCAGTTCATGGCTGAAAAAGTCGGTGTAAATAGCTGGCAAAACCTCAAGCACTTGTGGAGGGAAGGAGAACTTGCGGAGGTTTGTGGGGTCAGGTGTTACAATATCCCAGTAAAAAGAATCATGATCGTTCAAACCTGCCATTTCAATCCTTATATAGTCATGGTCGGTTCCGGTGATAGTGATTTCTGGTATTTGGCCCATGCTGCGGGTAATGGCGAAACTGGTCTCAGGGAAGTGGTAGTTGGTAACGACCTGGCTGTAATTGAAGTAGGCACTGTATCTGTGCAATCTGTTCTCATATCTTCTGAAAATAGTGCTAAATGAGCTCATTTCATCCATTTGTTCAGGTGTAAAAACATCAATAAAGTTTCCTTCGAACAGATCATTATCGTAGTGAGAAAGATTATAAATGGCTATGCTGCCGGCTGATCCATCGGCAATAACCCTTACGGATATGTTATGCTCGGGGTCCTTGGGGATGGCATGGTGGATCATGTTGGGGTTCAGCTGCGAGAGCGACAGGGTATACTCCGTTTCTGAAGGCATCAAAAGAAATTTGTAGCCGGCACTGGTTCCATTTTGCAGGCAAACGAAAAAAGGAGCTCCTACAGGCATTCTGTTTCCGCCAATGTTGGCGCAAGGCACCTCCAGGGTATTAGAAGTATGGCAATGCAAGGAGTGCATGGCGTTGCGCGTGGCAATGGTAAAATCCGGAACATCCGCAAAGCTGATATCCACAACAAGGTTTCCGGAAGCCGTTTCTGTTGGATGGGTGGTTTTGGGGTGATTTCCCATTCCTGGAGACACAGTGATTGTCTTTCCTGGGTGTACAGCATAGTAGCTCCGCAGATTTCCCAGATCACCAAACGATTTGTAAACGAAATGAAGGTTGATGTCTTCGCCCTTAATACTATCGCCACGCCGCACGGCGTAGTTTTCACCTTTCATGAGTTCGATGTAAACGGGCATGGTTTCACTGTTTTCAAGAACCAGGAATGCCCGGTCGAAAAATTCACTCTCCGACATCTTTATGGAAATGATCAACTCTTCCGGATCGTACTTGGGCTTTGAATCTTCTTTTTGACAGCTCACCGCCACAAACAGCAATAGAATCGTTAAAAATGTAGCTTGTGTTTTCATAATGGTTTTGGTTTTCAATGTGATGGGTTAAAAATATGACTTTTGTTAAGAACCTACAAAGTTTTAACTTATTAAAGAAAATAGTATTGTTCATAGTTTGCTGATTAGCGTCTTTCGGGAACGATGCGAATTCGGTAGAAAAGCATGCTTTACAACTCCGATTACCGGCCCTTGTTAATAACTTCACAAACGTTTGCGCTAACCCTGTAGTGGGTTGGGGTAAAAATTGGTGGCATAAAAGACCAGGCTCGTCTGAAACTATGGCTTGCTAAAAGAATATTAAGGCATTGTGCCCCTTTAATGCAACTGTAGATGCCTTTAAATCTGCTTTTTAAGGCTTTAATTTTTTCAAAAAATTCTGTCGAAAATGTTTTTTATTTCACTTTAAGCGCTACTTTTGTTAAAAAATTCACAGCTAACCTTTTATTTGTTAAGATTATGAACAAATTGATTTCGCTGACAGAAGCAGTTGATAAAATCAAAGACGGAATGGTTTTGATGGTGGGAGGCTTTCTCACAACAGGTGGCCCCAATTCTCTGATGGACAAGCTCTCGGAAACTCCGGTGAAGGATCTTACCATCATTTGCAACGATGCCGCATTCGACAACAAGGGAATGGGAAAGCTCATTGCCAATGGGCAGGTCAGAAAAATCATCACCTCCTATATTGGTTCCAACACAGCTGCTGTAGATCAGATGAATGGCGGTACACTGGAGGTGGAATTTGTTCCACAGGGCACCCTTGCTGAGCGTGTAAGAGCAGGTGGCTCCGGGCTGGGTGGGGTACTTACTCCCACCGGACTTGGCACACGGGTAGAGGAAGGCAAGCAGGTGGTTGAAGTCGATGGCAAGAAGTTTCTTCTGGAGAAACCTCTCAGAGCCGATGTAGCCCTGCTGGGTGCTTCCATGGCAGATGAAAGCGGAAACCTGTATTTTAAAGGTACCACACGAAACTTTAATCCCATCATGGCCATGGCGGCCGATCTGGTTATGGCTGAAGCACAGGAAATAATGAAAAACGGGGGGATTCAACCTGAGAATGTGCATACTCCCGCAATTTTGGTTGACTTCATTTTTAAAAAATAAGAAAATATGTCAGAAAAAGTAATGATCCGTGTTCGCATGAGCTCTCATGATGCTCATTATGGAGGCAACCTGGTGGATGGTGCCAAAATGCTGCAACTGTTTGGTGATGTGGCTACCGAGCTGCTCATACGCCTGGATGGCGATGAAGGGCTTTTCAGGGCTTACGACAGTGTGGAGTTCCTGGCTCCTGTATATGCAGGCGATTACATTGAAGCCACCGGCGAGATCGTATCGCAGGGAAACACCTCGCGTAAAATGGTTTTTACTGCTACCAAAGTAATTGCACCGCGCACAGATATTTCTGCTTCTGCTGCCGATGTGCTGGCAGAGCCTATCGTGGTATGCAAAGCCAGCGGAACCTGCATTACCCCCAAAGACTGTCAACGCAAAAACCAATAAAATCATGGAAAAACTCATTATTACTGCAGCCATTTGTGGCGCCGAAGTATTGAAAGAGCACAATCCTGCGGTACCTTATACCGTAGAGGAGTGTGCCAGGGAAGCCAAGCTGGCCTACGATGCCGGTGCAAGTATCATCCACCTGCACGTTCGCCACGACGATGGTACCCCCACCCAGGATAAAAAACGCTTTAAAGAGGTGATGGATGCCATTTACAAGCTGTGCCCCGATGTAATCATACAACCCTCTACAGGGGGTGCGGTGGGCATGACCGACGATGAAAGACTGCAGCCCACCGAGCTCAACCCGGAGATGGCTACCCTGGATTGCGGTACCCTGAACTTTGGAGGTGATGAGGTATTCATGAATACCGAAAACACCATCAAATATTTTGCAGAGAGGATGATAGAAAGAGGTATTAAGCCCGAACTGGAGGTGTTCGACAAGAGTATGATTGATATGGCATTGCGCCTCCATAAAAAAGGATTTATCCAGGTGCCCATGCACTTCGATTTTGTAATGGGAGTAAATGGTGGTATCTCTGGTGAACTGAGAGACTTCGTTTTTCTGCGCCACAGTATTCCGGCAGGTGCCACCTATACGGTAGCCGGTATCGGTCGCTATGAGTTTCCCCTGGCCATGGCAGCTATCATTGATGGTGGACATGTAAGGGTGGGCTTCGAAGATAATGTATATATTTCCAAAGGAGTGCTGGCCAAATCCAATGGCGAACTGGTGGAGAAAGTGGTGAGAATGTCGCGCGAATTGGGCCGCGATATTGCCAATCCGCAGGAAGCAAGACAAATCCTTGGATTGAAACCTCGCAATTGATAATCCATTAACAACATATCAAAACCCTAAATCCTCTATTTTTTTCAAATCACACAAAACTGATGAAGATTGCATGGCCCATGTTGCGCACATAGTATGACTGACAATTCTTGCCCTCAATGGGTAAGGATCTGATCCCATTCGTGTGAATAAACTACGGTCGTGCAGTTTTCATCCAACCCACACTAAAAGAAACTATATAAAACAATGAAAAAAGGTAACAAATACGGACTTCACAGAGTAATTGAGCCCAAGGGTGTTTTGCCACAGCCTGCCAATAAGATCGACAACAACATGGATGAGATTTACGACAATGAGATCCTCATCGATGTGCAAACCCTTAATATCGATTCTGCAAGCTTTACACAGATTAAAGAACAGGCCAAAGGCGATAAGGAGGAGATTAAACGCATTATGCTGGATATAGTTGCCAAACAAGGAAAGCACCGCAACCCGGTAACGGGTTCAGGAGGTATGCTGCTTGGCACTGTTGAAAAGATCGGCGATGCCCTCAAAGGAAAAATCGACCTTAAAGAGGGAGATAAAATCGCTACCCTGGTATCGTTGTCGCTCACTCCGCTGCGCATTGATAAGATCAAAGACATCAGATCCGACATCGATCAGGTTGATATTGATGGAAAAGCAATTTTGTTTGAGAGTGGCATTTACGCCAAAATACCTGCAGATATGCCTGAAACCCTGGCATTGTCGGCCCTTGATGTGGCGGGTGCCCCTGCACAAACAGCCAAACTGGTAAAACCCGGCGATACAGTGCTGATCATTGGTGCCGGTGGAAAATCAGGAATGCTTTGCTGCTACGAAGCCAAAAAACGTGCAGGTGTAACCGGAAAAGTGATTGGCTTGTGCCACAGCGAAAAGTCTACCAAACGCCTGCAGGATCTTGATCTGGCTGACCATGTGTTTTCTGCCGATGCTACCCAGCCTGTACCCATTCTCGAAAAGATTGAAGAACTTACCAATGGCCAAATGTGCGATGTGATCATCAACAATGTGAACATCCCCGATACCGAAATGGCCAGTATCCTTACCTGTAAAGACGGCGGTATTGTTTACTTCTTCTCCATGGCTACCAATTTTACCAAAGCTGCTTTGGGTGCCGAAGGGGTAGGTATGGATGTAAATATGATCGTAGGAAATGGTTATACCCGCGGTCATGCCGAAATTACCCTGCAGATCCTCAGAGAATCTGAGAAACTCAGAAAAGTATTCACCGATCTTTACGCCTGATCCTGTTTACTCATCCGGTGCCGGGAAAACAATCCCGGCACCGGATTAAACTTTTTCCAGACTCAATCTTAATCTATTCTTTTCAATGAACAAAGGCTGCAGATACGGAACCCACAGGGTTCTCAATCCTCCCGGCACCTTGCCCCAACCCGCAGAACAACTGGATAACACTATGGAGATTTACGATAATGAGGTACTTATCGAAGTAAGTACACTCAATATCGACTCCGCTTCCTATACCCAGATCAAGCAAGTCTGCAATGCCGATGCAGGTAAGATGAAGCAAATGATCACCGAAATCGTTGCGCAAAGGGGTAAAATGCAAAATCCGGTAACCGGATCGGGTGGAATGCTCATTGGTACCGTAAAAGAAGTAGGGCCCAATTTTCCCAAAAATAAGCTCAAACCTGGCGACAAGATTGCCACATTGGTATCTCTTTCTCTTACTCCTCTCAAACTGCGCTCCATACTTCATCTGGATCCGTTGTCAGACCAGGTTGATGTGGAAGCCGAAGCCATCCTTTTCGAGAGTGGCATATTTGCTGTATTGCCCGATGATATTCCTGAGAAACTTGCCCTGGCCGCTCTTGATGTGGCGGGTGCTCCGGCACAGGTTGACAGGCTGGTTACCGAAGGCGATATCGTATGTGTGCTCGGAGGTGGAGGTAAATCGGGAATCCTTTGCTGCTACCAGGCCATGAACAATGCCGGATCCAGCGGAAAAGTCATTGTGGTGGAGTATTCTGAGGAGAATGCCAATCGTATCCGCCAGCTGGGCCTTGCAACACATGTTATTGTAGCGGATGCTACCCAGGTAATGGAGGTCTACAACCAGGTAATGGCCATAACCGGTGGCAGAGGTTGCGATGTTACCATCAACAATGTAAATGTTCCGTCCACCGAAATGACCTCTATCCTTATTACCAAAGGGCAGGGGTTTGTATACTTCTTTTCCATGGCTACCAGCTTCACCAAAGCCGCTTTGGGCGCCGAAGGGGTGGGCAAGGATATCCATCTTATTGTAGGCAATGGTTATGCCCGTGGGCATGCCGACCTTACCCTGAATATCCTCCGCGAATCCAGGGAGATCAGAGAATTGTTTGAAAAAATTTATATCTAAAGCTATGATACTAAGTCAGCGAAAAGCATTATTCCCCGATGCAACAGACGCTCAGTGGAACGACTGGAAATGGCAGGTGAAGAACAGGATCGAAAACCTTGAGCAACTCAAAAAGTATATGCAACTTACTTCCCAGGAGGAGGAGGGTGTGCGCACCTCGCTCAAAACATTGCGTATGGCCATTACTCCGTACTACCTGAGCCTGATCAATCCTGATGACCCCAACTGCCCTGTTCGCAAGCAGGCCATCCCTACCGGTGCCGAAACTCACTTTACGGCTTCCGATCTGCGCGACCCTCTGCACGAAGACGAGGATGCCCCGGTGCCTGGGCTTACGCACCGTTATCCTGACCGGGTATTGCTGCTGATTACCGATATGTGTGCCATGTATTGCAGGCATTGTACCCGCAGAAGATTTGCCGGACAAAAAGATGATGAAACGCCGGGCGATTATTTGCAGCAAGCCATCGATTACATAGCCCGCAATCCGCAGATCCGCGACGTGGTGCTTTCGGGCGGCGATGCACTGATGGTTTCTGACCGGAAACTCGAATCGATACTGCAGCGCCTTCGCCAGATCCCTCATGTGGAGATCATTCGTATCGGATCGCGTGTGCCTGTGGTTTGCCCTCAAAGGATTACCCCTGAGCTGGTTAGTATCATCAGCAAATACCATCCTGTATGGCTCAATACCCACTTCAACCACCCCAGCGAGATCACTCCCGAAGCCCAGGAAGCCCTTGCCAGACTGGCCAATGCCGGAGTGCCACTGGGCAATCAGTCTGTGTTGCTGCGTGGGGTAAATGATTGTGTAAATATTATGAAAACCCTGGTGCACAAGCTTACCTACAATCGTGTACGCCCCTACTATATCTATCAGTGCGATCTTGCCATGGGCCTGGAGCATTTCCGCACACCCGTGTCGAAGGGCATTGAGATCATAGAAGGACTGCGCGGACATACAAGCGGGTATGCTGTACCTACGTTTGTGGTTGATGCCCCGGGCGGCGGCGGGAAGATCCCTGTAATGCCATCCTATATGATATCTCAGGCTCCCGGTAAAGTGGTACTCCGCAACTTTGAAGGAGTAATCACTACCTATACCGAGCCTTCTAACTACACCAACCAGTGTCATTGCCCTGATTGTACCGACAAGAAAGAGGTTGAGGGGGTGGCTTCCCTGCTGCAGGGCCAAAGTCTTACCCTGGAACCGGTGCGTCTGAAAAGAAAAAACCGGAAAACCTCAAAAAATGGGTTACATTTCAACTAAATAATGCCTTGCCGCTGGCTCAAAAATAATGCAGCCTTGCCGCTGGGATGTTTTTCTGAATAACTGATCAATCCGTTCGCTATGCCTTTCATCAACGAGCTTATACAATACAGCAGCTTGTCCATCGTGGGGCTTGGAAAAAATACGGGTAAGACCGAATGCCTCAACTATATCCTTGCGCACTTGCCATTGCAAAAGCTCAGGGTAGGGGTGAGTTCTGCCGGTATTGATGGCGAACGTACCGATCAGGTTACCCAAACGGCAAAGCCCGAGATATTTCTCAGGCAAGGGGTATTGTTTACAACAAGCGAAAAGCATTACCGACACAGGAGGCTCACCTCCGAGTTGATGCACATCAGCCAGGAACAAACCTCATTGGGACGCCTCATTACCGGTAAGGTACAGACCCCCGGTAAGGTGTTGCTTTCGGGCCCTCCGGCCACTGCATCCCTTAAAAGATGGATACAGTTTTTGAGGGAAAACTACCAGGCAGACCTTTGCATTGTTGATGGAGCGCTCTCCAGGATGAGCACTGCCTCACCGGCAGTTTCAGAATCTATGGTGCTAACCACAGGAGCTGCTGTGTCAGTGAATATGCAGGAACTGGTAAGTAAAACCGCTTTTACATGCGAATTGATTCACCTGGAAAAAAGCGAATATGCAGCCCGGTTGATGAATGGGGCTAACCTCAACAGGGTGCAGATCATCGATGATGAAAATCAGTTGCAGGCAACTCCTTTTTCCTCGGTAATGCAACTGGAGGCAGAGCTGAAGTTGCTCATAAAACAGGCCAGGACAGTATATATCCCCGGAGCACTTACCGACAGGTTTCTGAAAAGTGTTTCCTCAGATCAGCACCTGATACAAACCCCCATTGTGGTAAGAGACTTTACCTGTGTTTTTGCTTCACCCATGACCTTCAGGCTTTTCCTCAAGAAGGGAGGACAGATAAAGGTGCTTGAGAAAAGCAAGCTCATTGCCCTGTGTGTAAACCCGGTTTCGCCCGGCGGATACAGGCTGGACTCTGATAAACTTTGTGATGAACTCGCAGATAAGATTCAAATCCCGGTATACGATATAGTAAAAAATGGATAATCGCTTCAGCAACATATTGGATATGGGTGTGAGGTGGATGTTTGAGCATCTTCAACTCTCTTCATCCTTTTCTGCCCGTGTGCTTCGGGAGCGAACCATGGAGGTTGGCCCCGAACGCATACAGGAGCAATATCGTGTGCTGGAAACTTTTTGCCGGATTACCTCTTCGGGAGGGGCGTGGGAGAAAAAGGTTCCTCAACTCCAATCCTACCTGGGGCATCTGCGTGATATCAGGCAAACCCTGTCATCCTTAGGTGAAGATCGCACCCCTGACGATATTGAACTGTTTGAAATCAAATCGCTGGCCATGATCAGCGAGAACATACGTCCGTTGCTAAACGCGCTGGAATTAGGGGATCTGCATCTACCTTATCTTTCTCGGGTTACTCTGATGCTCGATCCTGAACAGGTGGGCATCCAGTCTTTTTATGTTTACGACACTTACGATCCTCGATTGCCCGATCTGCGCAAACGCATACGCTCGGCCACTGATTATGCCGAAGAGTTGCAATACCAGGTAGCTGTGATAGAAGACTCGGTGCGTAAATCACTGGCCACCGACCTGTTGCCCTACAGAACTGCTTTGCAGGATGCCTTGCTGGTATTGGCTCACACCGATATTATGCTGGCAAAAGCACAGCAAGTGCATCAGCTTAATCTGGTGCTGCCTGCCCTGGATGAAAAAACCACTGTGCTCAAAGGTTTATTTAATCCTGAGGTAAAAGAAGTGCTGGAAGCAGAAGGTAAGGAATTTGAACCTGTGGATGTATCCTTTTCTCTTTTTGAGCCCTTGTTGATTACGGGCGCCAATATGGGCGGTAAAAGTCTTACCCTGAAAACCATGGCCATGGTGCAACTGCTGTTTCAATTCGGGTTTGGGATCCCTGCCCAAAGCGCCACTATGGTTCCGGTGCAGAGGGTATTCTTTTGCGGGGGCGATCAGCAGGATATGCTCAAGGGCATCTCTTCCTTTGGAGCAGAGATGAAAAAGATCGACCAGGCCCTGGCATTGATAGAAGGTGGAAAAAAGATCCTTTTCCTGGTAGATGAGCCTGCCCGTACCACCAATCCAACCGAGGGAGCTGCTCTGGTAAAAGCTCTTCTTCAAATGCTGATACAAAAAAACACATTGTCTGTAATTACCACCCATTACAATCTGAAGGGTGTGCATTGCCAACGTTTACGGGTAAAGGGGTTCCAGGATGGAAAGATGCACTATCAGCTTTTGGCCGATACACTGGAGGAAACCCCCAGGGAAGCCCTGCGCATTGCGACATCACTGGGTATCAACCCCAGGTGGATGCAACTGGCCGCCAATGAACTGGAAAATACTAACAATAAAACACAATTCAATACATGAATCAAAGTAAATTAGGTCTTGATTTCAAGCGTGTAGAGTTTGCCCGGAGTCTGGCTTCGGGTATTGCGCACGATGTGCAGAACTTTGTGGAAAACTATACCACAGTGGCTGTTGAGCGTACCATTGCCCGCTTGCTGGGAGTAGATGGAATTGATGAAAATGAAGTACCCCTGCCCAATGTTGTGGTGGATTCCATTAAAGAAAAGGGGGTGCTCAACGAAGGGGTGATCTTTTTTATGTCCAATGCCATGGTACAAACGGGTATGATGCCTCAGCAGATTGCTGAAGCCATTGCCGCTGGAAAGCTGGATATTACTCAACTGCCTCTTGCAGACAAGCAGCAACGCGATGCTGCCATCGATCCGGTAGTAAAAGCCAGTGTGGAGCGAATAAGGCAACGCAGGGCACGCAGGGAGGAGTACCTTAATACCCTGGGCGAGGGCCCCAAACCCTACCTTTATGTAATTGTAGCCACTGGAAATATTTACGAAGACGTAGTGCAGGCCGAAGCTGCTGCACGTCAGGGAGCCGATGTAATTGCCGTAATCCGTACCACAGGCCAGTCGTTGCTCGACTATGTACCCTATGGTGCTACCACCGAAGGGTTTGGTGGTACTTTTGCTACCCAGGAAAACTTCCGTATCATGCGCTCGGCCCTGGATAAAGTTGGGGAGGAAGTGGGGCGATATATCCGCCTTTGCAACTACTGCTCTGGCTTGTGTATGCCCGAAATAGCTGCTATGGGTGCTTTCGAAGGGCTCGATGTGATGCTCAACGATGCCCTATATGGCATTCTCTTCCGCGATATCAATATGCAACGTACCTTGGTAGATCAGTATTTCTCCCGGATCATCAATGGCTTTGCTGGGGTTATCATCAACACCGGAGAAGATAACTATCTTACTACTGCCGATGCTTTTGAAGAAGCCCACACGGTGCTTGCTTCAGATCTGATCAACGAGCAACTGGCTCTGCTGGCAGGCTTGCCCGAAGAACAAATGGGGCTGGGCCATGCCTTTGAAATGGATCCGGAGATGGAAAATGGCTTCCTGTATGAACTTGCACAGGCACAAATGACAAGGGAGATTTTTCCTAAGGCAACCCTCAAATACATGCCTCCCACCAAATTCATGACCGGTAATATCTTCAAAGGCCATCTTCAGGATGCACTTTTTAATATGATCGGTATCTGGACCCAACAGGGAATTCAACTCCTGGGTATGCCCACCGAAGCCATCCATACACCCTTTATGTCGGACCGCTACCTTGCCATCGAAAATGCCCGGTATATCTTCAACAATATGAAGAGCCTGGGCGATGAGGTTGAGTTTAAAGAAGATGGGATTATCAGAAAAAGAGCTGCCTTTGTGGTGGAAAAAGCCATCGAAACCCTCCAGAGAATAGAGAAAGAAGGATTGTTTTCAGCCCTGGAGATGGGTCTGTTTGGCGATGTAAAACGGATGAAAACCGGAGGTAAGGGCCTCAATGGAGTTGTGGAGAAGGGAAGCAATTACCAGAACCCCTTTGTCGGGTTGATGAAGCCGGCATGAGCATAAAGCAATCATGCACGATTCAGCCAAACCACCGGGCTAACAGGTGAGTACAGCAATGCTGATTAACTAAACAAAATTTACCCAGTTAAAAGGAGATAACAATCATGAGTGGAGGTTTGTATTCTACTGATTCCAAAGATTTCGACAAAACCCTCGATCTTACAAAGGTAATGCCCTATGGCGATACCATGAACGATGGTAAAGTGCAATTGAGCTTTACCCTTCCTTTGCCGGCCGGGGCTGAGGCCACCGAAGCAGCCAAAAGTCTTTTGAAAAAAATGGGCCTGGAAAATCCCCAGGTAGTGTTTTTCAAAGAACTAACACCCGGTTTTACTTTCTTCAACTGCTATGGAAGCTGTGTGCATTCTGTTGATTATACCAGCATTTATGTGCCCAAGGTGGAAAGTACGGTGATGTCGATGGAAGAGACAGATGCCTTTTTGAAAGAAAACGTAGGGCGTCCCCTGGTGGTGGTGGGTGCCAGTACTGGCACCGATGCACATACCGTGGGTATTGATGCCATTATGAATATGAAGGGCTATGCCGGTCATTATGGGTTGGAGCGCTATGAGATGTTCGATGCCTACAACCTGGGTTCACAGGTGCTCAACGAAGATTTTATTGCCAAAGCCATTGAGCTGAAGGCAGATGCTTTGCTGGTATCTCAAACTGTAACCCAAAAGGATGTTCATATCCACAATATGCTTGAGCTGGTAGAAATGCTCGAGGCTGAAGGGCTTCGCAGCAAGGTGATACTGGTTTGTGGTGGGCCTCGCATCGGTCATGAACTGGCCAAAGAACTGGGCTACGATGCCGGATTTGGTATGAACTCCTACGCCAACGATGTGGGGTCGTATATTGCACAGGAATTCGTTAGAAGACAACAGGATACTCCCAGGATTTAATCCTGCAAACCTCTTACAAACCGGGTCCGGAATCTGGCTCCCTGAAGAAAAGTAACACAATCATAAATTCAAAAAAAACACAGCTATGGATAAATTTCAAATCCGTGAAGTTATTGCCAAACGCGCAGCTCTTGAGCTGAAAGATGGCGATGTGGTAAACCTGGGAATTGGTTTGCCCACCCTGGTACCCAACTACCTTTGCAAAGGTGTGCACGTAAACCTGCAATCGGAAAACGGATTGCTGGGAATGGCCGCTCAACCTGAGCCCGGTATGGAAGACCATAACTATACCAATGCAGGTGGCGGTTTTATTACTTATACCGATAATGCCTCCTGCTTTGACTCCTCCATGTCGTTTGCCATTATCCGCGGTGGTCATGTTGATGTTACCATCCTGGGTGCTCTGGAAGTAGACGAAAAGGGAAACCTGGCCAACTGGATGATCCCCGGAAAAAGAACCCCCGGAATGGGCGGAGCCATGGATCTTATTGTAGGTGCCAAAAGAGTAATCCTGGCTATGGAACACACTGCCAAAGGTGCGCACAAAATCCTCAACCATTGCAACCTGCCCCTTACGGCAGCCGGTGAAGTGGATATGATCATTACCGAAATGGGCGTAATGGAAATTACTCCCGAAGGGATTGTGCTGACCGAGATCAACCCCGAATTCACCCCTGAGCAGGTGCAGGATGCCACCGGCGCAAAACTCATTATCTCAGACAACCTGCAGAAAATGAAAAGCTGTTGAGAGAGTTAGGAGTTGAGAGTTGAGAGCCAGCAGTCAGGGTATTGTTGGCGAGTTCCATCTGACCATTAAAAATCAAATTATAAACATATGAAACCCACATGAGCACTGAGCACTCACAAAAGACAGTGAATATGGTGTTGTTGGGTTCTATTCAACAACTTAAATCAAATCTATTCGAATGAGAATATACATCGTTGCGGCCAAAAGAACCGCCATTGGAAAATTCATGGGCTCATTGTCAGGATTTCATCCTTCAGAACTGGGAGCTAAGGTAATCAGTCAAATCCTTGTGGATACCAAAATGGATCCAGGCAAAGTTGACAGTGTAATTGTCGGAAACATACTTTCTGCAGGTCAGGGGCAGGGGCTGGCACGCCAATGTGCCATCAAGGCTGGTTTACCGCAGGAGGTGCCGGCCTATGCCATTAACATGGTATGTGGTTCTGGTATGAAGGCCATTATGAATGCCTGTGCCGATATCATGGCGGGAGATGCATCTGTGGTAATTGCCGGAGGTACTGAGTCGATGTCCTCTGCAGGTTTTGTGATGCCCGGTGGCCACATAAGAAATGGAGTGAAGATGGGGAATATCTCTGCAGTGGATCATATGGTTTTTGATGGCCTTACAGATGCTTTCCAAGGATACCATATGGGTATTACTGCAGAAAACATTGCCGAAAAACATGCCATCTCCCGCGAAGAGCAGGATGATTTTGCCTGGCAGTCGCAGCAGAAAGCCATACGTGCACAGGATGCCGGGGTTTTTGACGCAGAGATAGTGCCGGTAGAGATTGTATCGCGGAAAGAAACCATCATCTTTCAACAGGATGAATATCCTAACCGTGCTACCAACCGAGATAAGCTGGGTGCTTTGCGGCCTGCTTTCAAAAAGGATGGCACCGTAACGGCAGGTAATGCCTCAGGTATCAACGATGGAGCCTCCTTTGTAATGCTGGCTTCCGAAAAGGCCGTGGAGGAATTCAACCTTACACCCCTTGCAGAGATTGTAGCTCATGCCCAGGCAGGTGTTGATCCTGCTTACATGGGTCTGGGGCCCGTTCCCGCCATCTCAAAAGCTCTCAGCAAAGCCAGACTGTCGCTCAAAGATATGGATCTGCTTGAACTCAATGAGGCTTTCGCAGCACAGTCGCTGGGTGTAGTAAAGGAACTGGCACAGCAGCATAAGGTTGACTCCGCATGGATACAGGATCGTTGCAACATAAATGGCGGAGCCATCGCTTTGGGCCACCCCATTGGTGCTTCGGGCAACCGTATTGTGGTTACACTGGTCAATGCACTGAAATCCTCAGGTAAGAAGCATGGCCTGGCTTCTCTTTGCGTGGGAGGAGGAATGGGTACGGCAGTTATCATTAAAAATGTAGAGTAGGTATTGTTATGAATTTTCAACTTGATAAAAAGCAAGAATTGTTCAGGCAAATGATCAGCGAGTTTGCCGAAGTAGAGATCAAACCTCTGGCTGCTGAGGTCGATGAGCAGGAAAGGTTTCCCGAAGAAAATGTGAAGAAGATGGCCCGGTATGGCCTGTTTGGCATTCCATGCCCCAGGAAATATGGAGGAGCCGGAGGCGATAACATCATGTACGCCATTGCTGTTGAAGAACTTTCGAAAGCTTGTGCCACCACCGGGGTGATAGTTTCTGCTCATACCTCCCTTTGTGTAGCACCCATACTGGAAAATGGCACTGAAGAACAAAAGATGAAATATCTGCCCAAACTCTGTTCAGGAGAATGGCTGGGAGCTTTCGGCCTTACCGAACCCAATGCGGGTACCGATGCATCTGCACAACAGACCTTTGCCGTAGAAGATGGAGATCATTACATCCTCAATGGTACAAAGATTTTTATCACCAATGCCGGTTTTGCCC
This sequence comes from Bacteroidales bacterium, assembly GCA_046291875.1. Taxonomy (GTDB): domain Bacteria; phylum Bacteroidota; class Bacteroidia; order Bacteroidales; family UBA7960; genus SKVR01. The sequence goes on from JBKBSF010000029.1 coordinate 23,820, forward strand.
ATGTTTATGTAATTCTGGCCATGACCGACAAGTCGCAGGGTACACGAGGTATTACAGCATTCATTGTGGAATCAGATACTCCAGGCTTTTCCATTGGTAAAAAGGAGCTTAAGCTGGGCATCAGAGGCTCTGCAACCTGCGAGCTGATTTTCGACAACTGCCGTATTCCCAAAGAAAATATGCTTGGAAAACCTGGCAAAGGTTTCGGTATTGCCATGAAAACCCTGGATGGAGGCAGGATCGGGATAGCTGCACAGGCACTGGGTATAGCTCAGGCTGCCATCGACGAAACGGTGAAGTATACCAAAGAGCGAAAACAGTTTGGGAAATCCATTGCCAATTTCCAGAACACCCAGTTTCAGATGGCCGACCTGTATACCAAAACAGAGGCGGCTCGCTTGCTGGTAAGATCTGCTGCCTTTAAAAAAGATATGGGAATGCCTTTCTCTACCGATGCGGCCATGGCTAAGCTCTTTGCTTCAGAAACTTCCATGGAGGTAACTACCAAAGCGGTGCAGTTTCACGGCGGGTATGGCTATACCCGTGAGTATCCCATAGAAAGGATGATGCGCGATGCCAAGATCACCGAAATCTACGAAGGTACTTCTGAGGTGCAGAGAATGGTTATTGCCGCCAGATTATTTAAATAATGTAATCCGTTAATCTCCCTTTGGAGGGAAAAGATATAAATAAACAATGAACATAGTAGTTTGTATCAAACAGGTACCCGATACTACCGAAATAAAGATCAATCCTCAAACCGGTACCCTGATACGCGATGGGGTACCCAGCATCATCAACCCCGACGATAAATGTGGTCTTGAAGTGGCCCTTACCCTGAAAGATACCTTTGGCGCCACGGTAACCGTCATTACCATGGGGCCTCCGCAAGCCGAAGCCGCCTTGCGCGAAGCTCTGGCCATGGGGGCTGATAGTGCCATTCTGCTTACCGATCGGAAGTTTGCCGGTGCCGATACTTTGGCCACTTCCAATGCCCTGGCAGCCGCTTTGCGCAAGCTTAAGTGGGATCTGATTATCGCTGGTCGCCAGGCCATCGATGGCGATACCGCACAGGTAGGACCTCAGATTGCCGAGCATCTCGATCTGCCACAAGTCTCTTACGTAGAGGATGTGGTGTACGATGGGAATTCTGTTTTTACCCTGCGCAAACAAACTGAAGAAGGGTACCAGAAACTCCGGGCACAGGCTCCTCTGCTTATCACTGTAGTTAGCTCTGCCAATCAACCACGCTACATGTCGGTAGCCGGCATTGTAGATGCAGTGGAGAAAGAGATTGCTGTTTGGGGTGTTGACCAGATTGATGTTGATCATGCCAAACTGGGACTGAAGGGGTCGCCGACAAAGGTGCATAAGGCCTTTACCAAAGGAGTAAAAGGCGCAGGCGAACAATTTGAAGTTGATCCCGAAGAAGCTGCAGGCATCATTGTATCGCGGCTCAAAGAGAAATTTATTATCTAAACGAAACGAATTTTTTCGAATGGATTTATCATTGTATAAAAATATATACGTATTTGCAGAGCAACGCGAGGGTGTATTACAATCGGTAACCCTCGAATTGCTGGGCAAGGCACGGGAATTGGCAGGCGATTCCGACCAGAAAGTAGTGGCTTTTCTGGCAGGACACCAGGTAGAAGCACTTTGCGGGCAACTCATTGCCTATGGTGCCGATCAGGTTGTACTCATGGATGCCCCCGAGCTTAAGGATTATCTTACAGAACCCTATACTCAGGCTATCTATCAGGCTTGTAAGGAACATAAACCTTCTGTAATTCTTATGGGTGCCACCACCATCGGACGTGATCTGGGCCCGAGGTTATCGGCAAGGCTTGAAACCGGTCTTACGGCCGATTGTACCCGGCTCGAAATGGATCAGGAGGGTAACCTGCTTATGACACGTCCGGCTTTTGGAGGCAATCTTATGGCTACTATTGTTTGTAAGGAACACAGACCCCAGATGTCGACCGTAAGACCCGGTGTAATGAAAAAGATGGAGAAAGATGTGTCAAGGAAAGGGGAGGTTATACGTTTTCCGGTGAAGTTCGATGCCGAAAAATTTAAAGTTACCTTACTGGAAAATGTAAAGGAGCAAAAAAACAAAATTGATATAGCCGAAGCGCGAATCCTTATTTCGGGTGGTCGTGGCGTAGGTTGCAAAGGTTTTGATGCCCTCAACAAGCTGGCAGATGTTTTGGGTGCAGAAGTATCAGCATCGCGTGCCATGGTAGATGCCGGAGTGGTAACACACGACAGGCAGGTGGGGCAAACAGGAAAAACAGTCAGACCAGACCTGTACATGGCACTGGGCATATCCGGAGCCATTCAGCACCTGGCAGGCATGGAGGAATCGGATTATATCATTGCCATCAACAAAGATAAGTATGCCCCCATATTTGAGGTGGCCGATCTGGGAATTGTTGGCGATGTAAACCGTATCGTTCCTTTGCTCAAAGAAAGGTTGAGCCAGGAGAAGTCAGAAAACAACTGATCTGAGCATATGAAGCAAAAAAAGGCTGCCTCCCAATGTGGAGGCAGCCTTTTTGCTGAAAATGAGTGAGCCCTTTTGCTATCTCACAAAAAGCTTATGAGTAAAGAGTTCTCTCTGGGTTTGTATCCTGACCACATAGGTGCCGGCTGCCAAACCTGGTTCCAGAGTATGATCTCCGGCGGTAAGTCTGCTTTCGTAAATCCCGGAGCCCTTAAGGTCGGTAATTACCACTATTGCATCATCGGGAAGTGCAAGGTGGAAGATCCCAATGCTGGGGTTAGGGAAGATGCGCGGGGCTGGAGTTACCTCATTCTGTGCAACGGAGGTATTTCCCTGGAGCTGAATGGATGTACGGAATGAGACCCCCGATGCGTATACCGCCTCCACTTCGGCCAGATGCATAGCCTGATTCAGACCCTCGAGCTGATACTGTTGCTGGGTGATATTTTCCGCAACCAACGCCCCATCAAGGTAAATATTATAAGAGAGTGCGTGGGTATACCTCCTCTGATATTCCATGTCGTCAACCATAAGGAAATAAGTGTCGTTGGCAATATAGTTTATAGCAACGAAATTTGTCCCTTCCGGTGCTTCAAAAGTATACTTGGTCCAGGTGGCAGGTGCAACAATGTTGTTTCCGTTGTCGAAAGGAACAAAATTGCTGGTTTGATTACCCGAAGTAGAATACAGTACCCTGAAGGTTTCGGGGTCAGCTGCCACCAGCGAGCGGGCCATAAAGCTGAACCTTCCCTCACCGGCAGGTACCACAAGCCAGTCGTTGGCGGGTCCGTTGGGGCCTGCCATGGCCACCAGTACTCTTCTTCCTGACCATACATTGAGGGTGATGGGAGGAGTAGTGGCAAAGGGGTTGAATACCATCCACGACATGGGATCGCCGGCACCGGGCCACGTGAAATTGTTGTAGGTATAGGTGCCCAGTCCATCCAGATCGCGAAGAATGTAGTTGTTGATACCCGTTTTGGCAAAATCAGGATAGCTTTCAAAATCATCGGTCCAGGCTTCGAACAAGCTCCAGGTGAGCAGGGCAGTATTGGATCCGGGTTCCTGCTGTGCCTTCAATTGAGTAGGGGCAGGGGTGAGTTCTGTAAGGTTCACCTCCAGGGTCTGGCTCTGCAGGATGTTGATATTGCTGATCTCGGCTGGAAGGTAATTGGGCGCCTGCACTTTCAGGGTGTAGCTGCCTGTCCATACGTCATTAAAAGTGGTCTGGTGCTGCGAGCCGGAGAGGGAGATCTCATAAAAATGATCTGCGCTTTCAAGGCTTATATAAGCCCTGGAAGGTACCGGACCGTTGGTGAGAAGATGTATGTCGATATCGAAAATAACATTGACCAGCACTTCGTTGGATGGACTGATGGCAGAAGCCAGCTGGCCGGGGTAGTGGGCCTGCACTCCGTATTTGTAAATGCCTGGCGATGTTTCTCCAAGCGTAGTATCTTCAAAACCTGGTGTTTCCAACAGGTCGGGAGTGAGCAGGTTCCAACCCGACGGATCGGTGCCTTTAATGCCTCTGAATACTTTGTAGCCCAATGGGTCGGCTTCAAAGGTATTGTGCACAATACCGTAAATATTCCAGTTCTTGTTGGTCAGGCTCATGGCGGTCCAGGTACCGTTCGAAAACAGCATACTTCCTTTCTGTTGCGGAGCATTGGGGCCTTCATCAATTCCGATGGGGTAGGGGCCATATCCCGGCTCGAACCGTATGCCGATCCAGAGTTCTTTGCCTGGGTCGATGGCAATGGCCCTGGATAGCTCAAAGGTGTACCAACCTGCCTGGGTAATGGTTTCAGGATGGGTGTAAATAAGGCTGGCAGCCTGTGTTCCTTCAAAAATCTCTATATGGATCTGCGCCTGGTTGGCGATGTAGGCTTTCACATGCGTGAGATGGCCATTCTGAGGAATCGTATTCTGAAGATCGTTTGCCGTAAACCTTACTCCTGCCGTAAAGGCTTCTCCTCCCCATCCCCAGTTGGTGTAATGGGTGTGAGTGCCCCACTGGAGCCAGGTTTTGTTGTACAGCCCGTAGGGTATATCCCAACTTAAAAGTGCATTGTCGTTTACCCTCTGGGCCACCACATTCATAGGTTTGTGCGGATCGAGCTGCAAGGCTACAGCCGGCAATACCAGATCTTCTTCTTCTGTTTCCAGCCCAAGAGAATGACTTATGTAAAGGGGGTGGCTCAGGGTAAGGTCATAGATTTTCCCTCCGAAGGCATTTAGTGAAAAGGCTCCAAGGGCATCGGTTAGGGCACTGGAGGCAGAATAGCCACTCAGTTTGGCCCATACTCCTTCAATGGGAGCTCCCTGTTGATCTTCTACATGTCCGCTAATGGTTACAGGAGTAGCATTCGACAATACCACATCAAACGTAAGCAGTTGTCCTGCTTCAAGAATAAAATCAAGAGTGTATGGATTGTATCCGATTTTTGAGAAGGTAAGAGTATAGCTTCCAGGCAGAAGGGCAGGGAAAAGATAATCTCCCTGGTCATTGCTGAAGATGGTTTCCTGTTGCCAGGTTTCATCGTTGGCAGGCATGAGCACAATCTGCACATCTGCCAGGCCAGTATTCTCCCCGGCTTGTACCACATTGCCGGCTACGCTGCCAAAATCTGTGGCTTTTGCTGCCACAATACCAGGTATAGTACCCACCTCCTGTGTAGCCCAGTTGGCAGGCTGTGTGGTAATGTTGCTCAGATCTACTCCGTATCCAATGGCGAAATAGGTACGGATGCCTTCTACAGGGGTGTTGAAAAACTTTGGACTGCTTACTGGCGGAATATTCTCCTGCAAGGGCTTTACCACTGTGATGATGAGGTTTTTACCTTCGCTGTCGTCAAAGAAAAAGGGTTGATCAAGAGGGATATTCACTGCATTTTGTCCGGCAGTAAAACTAACAGGGCCGTCATACACCAGTTTCTGGTTGCCAAAAAACTCCCAAACCACATTGGTGGGTGTGGTGCCAAACACCTGTCGGGTGGTCTGGCTCATATAAATCTTGTAATTGACCGTTCCCTGCCCACTTCCTATATTGCTGAAGTACGAAAGCTGGGTGATGAGCCCAGATTCTCCCATCTGTTGTGCGGTGTAGATACTTTGCGAGATGATGGAAGAGCGTGGAAGTTCAAATACCTGGTCTGACTGGGTAGTTCCCCAGCTCACGGCCATTTGCTGGGGCGACATACCTGAGTAGAAGTGTCTTTCGGCGGGTGCCCCTGCAACCTCTTGGGCTGTTTTGGCAATGATCTGATAGGTGTATAGGTTGAGGCCAGGACTGTCGGTCTCGGTAAACTGAGTGTCGGGATGCATGTTTGCCAGCACCTGGTTGGTAGCACCCAGTTTGCGGATGATGGTATAACCCGTAACCGGATCTTGCAAAGCACCGCCATTGGCTCCGTAGTTCACCTCATTCCAGCTGATCACGGTCTGGTTATTTTCATTGCGAGAGAATGTTACCTGGTGGGGCGCACCAGGCACGGTTTCAACATCGAGGTACAAGAATTCGGAGGTATAGACGGTTCCTGAACCCGATGCATTGAAAGCAACAAGCCTGTAAGAATAGAACTGTCCGGTTTCTACCGAAGTGTCGGAGAAGGTACTGATTTGGCCTGGTTGTACATCTGTAAGGGTTGCGATTTCCTGATAGTTCATGGGATGTGTGCCACGATAGATCTTTACACCATCCAGCTGAGTAAGGGGGGCATTGCTGATGGTTTGTGCGGGATTGGTCCACGATAGATCTACTGCCAGACCTTGCTCCATATTCATCTGGGCAGAAAAACCTGAAACAGCTGCCGGTGCAGTGGCAACAGTATTGTGTGTAAAACTGATATCATCCACAAGAAAAACATAGGCATAGGAAACACAAACTATAGCAAGGTGCTTCGCGGTTGCAGGTATGGCATATTGATATTGGGTCCAGTTCAGGTTGGCCTGTATGGGATTGCCACCGTTGAAAAAGATGAAATCCGATGGCTCAGTACCTGTGTTGGAGTATCCCACCTTGAAATACTCGCTGCCAAAAAAGTCGAAGGTTCCCTTGGCATAGAAGGAGAAGGTTCCGCCCGGGTGCGGTGCCAGTTCTTGGGAAATCATCCAGTCGTTGGCCGGCCCTGCCGACGGACTTATGCTGGCAAATACCCTCTGGCCTGTGCGGGGCTGGAATTCGGGAAAGGTATTGGGGGGACTGGTTTGAGAAGGATTGTAGATGATGAAAGACATGGGGGTGTTCTGGTTGGGAAACGACTGGAACGGACCCGATGAATTCAAACCATCTCCATCTACCATGATCCATCCTTCAATATTACTAATGGCAAAATCCTCATGCCACTGGGCATTGTCGTGGAAGGCATGTAATGGAGGGTTTTTGGGATTCTGTGCGTAGGCCGAAAGACTAATAAGGATAGCCAGAGCCAAGGAGTAGATTTTTTGCATAAGCATAGGGTTTTATCAGATGAAAAAAATAGTGGTGACAATACAGCCAGATTTCAGAGATACCCTGTGATTGGCTGGTATGTAAAGGCAAATGTATAGAAATTGCCCGCTTGATTTCCTTTTTTTTGTGGGGAGGGTTTCCCAAATTATTGTAAAAGGCAAAAAAGAAAGCCGTCCCAAAATTTCTTTTGAGACGGCCTCTGTTATCGGATAATGTTTTATGAATTATGCGATAGAGAAGTTGGTACGACCACCGGCAGCAGCAGCTTTTTCGCGAAGAACTGCTTGTGCAGCAGCCAAACGAGCGATGGGAACGCGGAAGGGTGAACAGCTTACGTAGTCCATACCTACACTGTGGCAGAACTCTACTGAGCTGGGCTCACCGCCGTGCTCACCGCAGATACCGATTTTCAAACCGGGACGGCCTTTGCGACCTCTTTCGATACCCAGTTTTACCAGCTGGCCTACACCTTCCTGGTCAAGTACCTGGAAAGGATCGTGCTTCAACAAGCCTTTTTCAATATAGATGGGCAAGAAAGCACCAGCATCGTCACGAGAGTAACCGAAGGTCATCTGGGTAAGGTCGTTGGTACCGAATGAGAAGAATTCAGCATTTTCGGCAATCTTATCAGCGATAAGGGTTGCTCTGGGGATCTCGATCATGGTACCTACCAAATGTTCGATGGTGTCGCCACGCTCTGCAAACACTTGTGCAATGGTATCGCGAACGATTTTTTCCTGAAGCTTCATTTCCTCATGTGTACCGGTAAGCGGGATCATGATTTCGGGAATAGCTCTGATACCTTTTTTCTTCAGGTTCAGTGCTGCTTCGATAATAGCGCGGGCCTGCATTTCGGTAATTTCAGGATAGGTATTACCCAAACGGCAACCACGGTGACCCAACATGGGGTTAAATTCGTGCAACGAATCTACTTTGGCTTTTACTTCTTCAGGTGTAATTCCCATTTCTCTGGCCATTTCAGCCTGATTTTCGGGCTCGTGGGGCAGGAACTCATGCAAGGGGGGATCGAGCAAACGAACGGTTACAGGAAGATCCTGCATCGCTTCAAAGATACCTTCGAAGTCTTCGCGCTGGATGGGCAGAAGCTTTTCAAGGGCTTTGCGGCGTCCTGCTTCGTCGTTGGCAAGGATCATTTCGCGCATGGCTTTGATACGGTCGCCTTCGAAGAACATGTGCTCGGTACGGCACAGACCAATACCTTTAGCACCAAATTCGCGGGCAACTTTAGAATCATGAGGAGTATCGGCATTGGTGCGAACACTCATGCGGGTGTGCTTTTCAGCCAGTTCCATCAGTTCAGCAAAATCGCCGCTCAACTCAGGATCAACGGTGGCAATCTTACCAGCGTATACATTACCCAGGGTACCGTTCAGAGAAAGGAAGTCACCTTCTTTGTAAACAGTTCCGTCGATGGTCATGGTGCGGGTTTTGTAATCAATCTTGATATTTCCTGCACCTGAAACGCAGCATTTACCCATACCACGGGCCACAACGGCAGCGTGAGAGGTCATACCACCACGAGCGGTAAGAATACCTTGTGCAGCATCCATACCTGCCAAGTCTTCAGGAGAAGTTTCCACACGTACCAGGATTACTTTTTTGCCTTGAGCAGCCCATGCGGTAGCATCTTCAGCAGAGAAAACGATCTGGCCGGTAGCAGCACCCGGTGATGCGGGCAAACCTTTGGCAATAGATTTTGCTTTTGCCAGTTCAGCCTCATCAAAAACAGGGTGAAGCAATTCATCCAGCTTGTTGGGGTCGATGCGCAGCATAGCCTCTTCTTCCGTGATAAGGCCTTCGCGGAACAAGTCCATGGCAATTTTTACCATAGCAGCACCGGTACGCTTACCTGAGCGGGTTTGCAGCATCCAAAGTTTACCTTCCTGGATGGTAAACTCAAGGTCTTGCATATCTTTATAGTGTGTTTCCAGTTTTTTCTGGATATCGAAAAGCTCCTTGTATTGGGTTGGCATAAGCTCTTCCAAAGAAGGATATTCTCTCTTGCGGGTTTCTTCGTCGATGTTTTTCAAAACACCCATACGCTTGGCTCCTTCCAGGGTAATTTCGAGGGGGGTACGGATACCTGCTACCACGTCTTCTCCCTGAGCATTCACCAGGTATTCACCATTGAAAATATTTTCGCCTGTGCTGGAGTCGCGGGTAAAGCAAACACCGGTAGCCGAAGAATCGCCCATATTACCGAATACCATGGCCTGAACGTTAACGGCAGTACCCCATTCGGCAGGAATGTTGTGCATCCTTCTGTAGTAGGTGGCGCGAGGGTTGTTCCAGGACTCAAATACAGCCAAAACAGAACCCCACAGCTGCTCCCATGGATCTTCGGGGAAATCTTTTCCGGTTTGCTCTTTTACGGCCTTCTTGAAGCGGGCAACCAGTTCTTTCAGATCTTCGGTAGTCAGATCCTGGTCCGTGGCAGCGCCTTTTTCTTCCTTAAGATGTTCCATGATCTCTTCGAATGGATCCTCATCATTAGGATCGGCAGGCTTCATATCCATTACCACATCGCCGTACATTTGTACGAAACGACGGTAAGAATCCCATACGAAGCGCTCGTTACCTGTTTTTTTGACCAAACCCTGGAGGGTGTCTTCATTCAAACCCAGGTTAAGAACGGTGTCCATCATACCTGGCATAGAAGCTCTTGCTCCTGAGCGAACCGACATCAAAAGAGGGTTGTCTTTGTCGCCAAAGCCGGCATTCATTTCCGCCTCAACCCTTCTCATGTTTTCTTCGGTTTCAGCCTTCAATTGCTCGATGGTGTACTCACGGCCTTTTTGATTGTACAAGGTACAAACTTCAGTAGTAATGGTGAAACCGGGAGGTACGGGAGTACCAATGTTTACCATCTCTGCAAGGTTGGCGCCTTTACCGCCCAACAAGTTACGCATGGTGCCATCACCATCGGCTTTCTTGCCTCCAAAAAAATAAACCTTCTTGTTTTTTTCCATTGTTAATCTAAATTTGAACTGTCATTGATTGAGTTAATAACTTCTTTGGGTAATCCTTTTTTTCTCTTTTGCAAAACGGTTTTAGAAGTGTTTTGCGTGGGTAAATATTTGATATTCTGTTTGTTATGCGATTTTTTCCTTCAAAAAGAAGTACAAATTTACGATTTTTTCCACGATGCCCGTTGAGGTATATTTTAAATTTATTTTTTTTTACCACAAACCAAAATAATATCTGCTGTTAATATGTCGGCAAAGTACTTCCCATTGTCAATGAATGTCGGTTTTTGTAGCACCAAGCGATCATAATACTGTTTAATCATTTGCAATAACCTTTAATACAGTTGTTTTACGGTGATAATTGTATGCAAAATCCATTATTTTTACGCTCCCAATCCATGCAGTTTGTAAACATGACAATACTATCAGGTTGGTATGATATGTAGAAAAGATTTTTTTATTAAAAATTGCCTGCCGGGGCTTTGGCATTATTGTTGTTTTTCCCGAACCAGCAATCCGGGAAAACCCTGATAATTTTTTTTCGTATACAATTGATCACAAACAAAAACCAACCCTATGAAAACCGTTTTACTTTTTTCTCTCAGCGCTGTTTTATTGCTGAGTACACTCGACGCCAGTGCACAAACCCGCAGAGAGCGCAGGCTGGAAAGAAAGGCCCAGCAGGAGCAAACCACCCGCGAACGTACCCCATCGGCACCTTCCGAAATTCATGAAAGAGATGCTCAGCCCAGGCAGGTCACCCCTCAGGATCAGCAGAGGCAGGATACCCGCGAAAACAACAACGACAACGCCATGGCTACCGGCACTGTACCCACTGTACCGGTCAATGTAAGACAACTCGAAGCCGCCATGGAACGCACTGCTCCGGTAAGTACCCAACATCCCAACGGGCAGGTAAACTGGACCGGACAATTTATAGAAGCACGCGGCGAGAGTGTTATTGATACTGAGCGCTTTCCCAATGCAGCCCAGGCCCGTGCAATGGCCGTGCGCGGCGCGGTAGTGGTAGCACAACGCAACCTGCTCGAAATTATCAACGGTGTGCAGGTTACCAGCGAAACCCGTGTGGTTGATATGATTACCCAATCAGACTATATTTACACAAGGGTGGATGGACTGGTAAAAGGTGCCCGTATGGTGGGCGAACCCATTGAAAAGTTTGGCATGATGGAAGTAACCCTTCGCATCGATATTTATGAAACCAATGGCCTGGCACCTTTGCTTTACGATGCCTTGCCAGCCGACAGAAGAGCAACGGGTGGCTCAGGAATGGGTGGACCCGAGCAGGTGCTCCCCGGCGACGGTACCCATGAAGAGATTGTGGAGGCGCTGGTGTTTCAGATGAAAGAGGGTAGATTCGACCCGGCAATGTTTCCGGTTATTGTAGATGAAAACGGGCAGATTTTGCTGGATCTTACCAAACTGTACGACCCTCGCAAAGGAAAATTCCCACGTATTTTGCAGACCGGGCGCGATGTGTTTGAAGAGATCGGATTTCGTGAAGGGGTGCAGATCATTGATGTAATTTCTTCACACTCCGGTACCATAACCATAGACAATAAGCACACCCGTGGTATTGACTGGGGGAAAGTGGGCAGAACCATTGGAACCCTTGGACGACTGGCCCTGATGTTTATATAACCAGGAGCATGGATCGTTTGTCTGATATTCAGGATTTAAATGTAAAAATCACAAAATATACCACAATGAACGCAATGTTAAAAAAAATAGGATGCCTGGTTGTTTGGGTATTGTTTTTAGTACCGGTCATGGGCCAGGGTTCAACAGAAGTTGAAGTAAAAGGTATTGGAGTAAATCGTAGTGACGCCCTGCAGGATGCCATGCGCAATGCCGTAGGCGAGGCCATTGGTGTGGCGCTGGTATCTGAAACCAGGGTAGAAAACTTTATGGTAATCCAGGATGCCATTAATACACGCTCCCAGGGATATATCGAGAGCTATACGGTTGTGCGCGAAACCCCCATGCGCGACAATTTTGAGATCGTTATCCGCGCAAGAGTAAGCTTGTCGCCACTGAAAGCCGACATTGGGCTATTGGCCCAGAGCGTGGGAGGGATACGCTTCCTGGTGATGTACGACGACCGGCATTTGTCGGATGAAGAAAAGGTATTGTACGAGCATGCCGCAGAAAGGATCAACGAACATCTGGCCTCCCGCCGCTATCGCTATATCGATCGCAGAAGGTTCGATCAGCTGAAAAGAGAAGCACTGGGCATTTACCAGGATAGCGAAACCAACCAGGAAACCTACGTGCAACGCCTGGGGATGATGGCAGATGCGCAATTTATCATTTTTATCAATCGCATCAATGTGCAAAGCCGCAGTGAAGCCTTTGACACACGCACTTCCAGTAAGGTTTCGGTAGAAGTGAGAGCTTACGATAACTGTACTGCCGAAGGGCTGGGTACCATTGTGCTGGAAAGCGACTGGAAATCGGCTCGTGAAGCCCAGGCTACCATCCTTACCGGGATCGGTGAAGCCATCAGTTCTGACTTCGACCGTCTGTTGGGAGTATTTACCGGATACATCGGCGATTGGATCAACAACGGCACACCCTTCGAATTGCGTTTCTACTCCTCAGGTACATTCCGCGATTTTCGCGACCTGCGAAGAAAGATCGTAAACGACCCGAATTTTGGCGGACAGATCGAAGTGGTAGCATTTAATAATTACACCAAGCTTAATGTTACTTTCCGCGACAGAGCCGACGACCTGGCTTACCGTATCCTGGATTATGCAGACGAACTGCCCAACTTCCGCGATAAGCTGCTGGATGTGAAGTTTATTTACGGACGACAGATCAACTTTGCTCCTACACACGTGGAAGTGCCCGAGATGCAGCTGATCCGTTCGGGCGAATGACCGGGGAATACCTTTGGAAAACCCAAACCAATGCTTTAAAGACCCACAACTAAATCATTATACAATGAAGAAAACTTTTTTACTTACCCTGTTTTGTGTGCTGCTGGTGTTGCCAGCCATCAGCCAGTCCTCCTTTACCATTTTCAGTGAAGATGGACATCGTTTCTGGCTTATCGTAAATGGTGTAAGGCAAAATGATGCCCCACAGCACCGTGTAGAGGTAACCGGGCTTACCGAACCCTACTACCGCATCAAGATTATATTTGAAGATGATCGCATACCAGAGATCAATCAAAACCTTACCGTTCAGAATGTTCTGGAGGAGACCGATGCTCATACCACCTACCGGGTCCGCAAACACCGCCGGCGCAATGAGTATCTGCTGAGCATAGTTTCCTGGGAGAATGTAAGACCTGCAACCCCTCCGGGCGATGGTTATTCTGCTCCTATACAACTTACCGAAAAGCCTGCAGAGACGCCCCCTGCTACACCGGTGGATACTGTTGTAAGGCGTGGCACACGCCTGGATGTACGTGTTCAGGACGGACAGGACGAGTTCGGATTGACCATGGAAGTAACCATTCCCGACGAACTGTCTCTTGAGCAATTGGAGCGCGAAATAACCACACAGACCCCTCCGGGCTGGACTGCCCCCGACAGGCAGCGCCAGCATGAACCTCGCGAGCAGCAACCCACCCGCAATGCTTATGTACTGCCTGGTTACTCTGGCCCTGTAGGATGCCCCATGCCTATGAGCGATGCCGATTTTGCCCGCGCTTTGCAGACCATTAAGAACCAGTCGTTCGAAGAGGACCGCCTTTCTACTGCCCGCCAGATTGCCCGCAACAACTGCTTGCTGGTATCGCAGGTGAAACAGATCATAGGAGCGTTTTCTTTCGAAGACTCCCGCCTTGATTTTGCCAAGTTTGCCTATGACAAAACTTTCGATTACGGTCGCTACTATGAAGTAAATGAATCCTTCAGCTTCTCCAGCTCCGTGCGCGAACTCAACAGCTTTATTGAATCAAGGAACAGGTAGCTTTACCTGTCAACTTATGCCTTAAAAACCTTTCCCAGGCAGGGAGAGGTTTTTTTGTGACTCAATTAAACCAGAAATTATAACCCCGCATAGCCCTTGGTTTTCTAAAAGGGTGTAATTTTGTGCCTTTATTTTCAGAAAACCTCTTTCATTGTATGTCAAAGGAAAAACCTTCTATCCCTAAAGGAACGCGCGATTTTGCTCCAGATGAGATTGCACGTCGCAATTATATTTTCGATACCATCAGAAAGGTGTATCAGCTGTATGGCTACAAACCTATAGAAACTCCTTCCATGGAAAACCTTTCTACCCTTATGGGTAAGTATGGAGAGGAAGGCGACCGGCTGATCTTCAGAATCCTTAATTCGGGCGACTACCTGGCCAAAACCAATGCCGATGATCTGATTAAGCGCGACTCTCTTAAACTCAGTGCACAGATATGCGAAAAGGCTCTCCGCTACGATCTCACTGTACCTTTTGCGCGATATGTGGTTCAACATCAAAATGATATAACCTTTCCCTTTAAACGCTACCAGATTCAACCTGTATGGCGTGCCGATCGTCCTCAGAAAGGACGCTACAGGGAGTTCTTTCAATGCGATGCCGATGTAATCGGAAGCAATTCCCTTTTCAATGAGTTCGAACTGGTAAAGATTATCGACCAGGTGTTTGAGCAGTTGGGGGTAAATATTACTGTAAAGATCAACAACCGTAAAATACTTGCAGGTATTGCCGAATTTATTGGATTTGCAGATAAGATCATTGATATTACTGTAGCGATTGATAAACTGGATAAAATAGGGCTGGAGAAGGTAAACCAGGAACTGCTGGAGAGAGGGCTGACCCGTGATGCTGTTGATGCTTTGCAACCCGTATTGCTGCTGCAGGGAGATGAGAAACAGAAACTGGCAACCTTGAAGATCATTCTGGCACAATCTCCCACAGGCCTCAAAGGTATTGAAGAGATGGAAGAGGTTTTTGCGCTGCTTGAACAGGTACCTTCGCGTTGTAAGGTAGAGCTGGATCTTACCCTGGCCCGGGGGCTGAACTACTATACCGGGGCTATCATTGAAGTGAAAGCCAATGACGTGGCCATGGGAAGTATTTGCGGGGGAGGTCGCTACGACGATCTTACCGGTATTTTTGGTATGCCGGATGTTTCTGGAGTCGGAATTTCTTTTGGCGCCGACCGTATCTACGATGTTATGCTGGAGCTGGGCTTGTTTCCTGAAAATCTGCTCACCTTCACCCAGGTACTGCTGGTAAACTTCGGCATGCAGGAGCAATCTTATGCTCTCCAGGTTCTCATGGAGCTCAGGCAGAGTGGTATCTCGGCCGAACTGTATCCGGAGGCAGCCAAAATGAAAAAGCAGATGCAATATGCCGATAAAAACAATATACCCTTTGTTATTGTGGCCGGACAAAATGAGATGGAAAGCAACCAGGTTTCGCTTAAGATTATGAAAACCGGAGAACAGATTGCACTGGATAAGTCAGCCATTGTAGCTTACCTCAACGACCTTACATAGCCATTCCCTTAAAACTGTCAACCCTTATACTTATCAAAACACACCATGCACCTACATGTTATTAGCCCGGAGCATTTGAGCTTCGATATCCTTACCAGGATTTTTACACAACCCTGTCGGCTGAAGCTTTCAGAGGCTTCGCGTGAGCTGATTGGTCAATGCCGTCATTACCTCGATGAGAAAATTGCCCGACAAAGCGAACCGGTATACGGTGTAACCACCGGGTTTGGTTCGTTGTGCAACCATAGCATTTCTGCTTCCGACCTTAGTCAGCTGCAGAAGAATCTTGTTATGTCGCATGCCTGCGGGATGGGCGAAAAGGTACCCTCAGAGATCGTTAGGATCATGCTCTTTCTGAAGATACAGTCTCTTTCGTATGGCAAGTCGGGTGTGCAACTGCAAACAGTAGAACGCCTCATAGAGTTTTTCAATCATGATGTTTTGCCTGTGGTGTATGCGCAGGGCTCTCTGGGAGCATCAGGAGATCTTTCGCCCCTGGCGCATCTGAGCCTGCCCTTGCTGGGCCTGGGAGAAGTTATGTGGAAAGGAGAGGAAGTTGATACGAAAGAGGTATACGATGCCATGGGATGGCAACCCATAGAGCTTGCCTCCAAAGAGGGGTTGGCCTTGCTCAACGGTACCCAGTTTATGGGAGCCTACGGAACCTATATTCTTTTGAAAGCTTTTGAACTGGAGCATTGGGCCGATATGATCGGTGCCTTATCGCTGGATGCTTTTGACGGACGGATTGAGCCCTTCTTCGATCCGGTACACCAGGTACGGCACCATCGCGGGCAGATCGATACAGCAGCCCGTATGCGCAGAATCCTGCAGGGAAGTGAGCTTATCAACCGGCCTAAGAAGCATGTACAGGATCCGTATTCTTTCAGATGTATTCCCCAGGTGCATGGAGCCAGCAAAGATGCTATTAACTATGTGGCAGGAGTATTTGAAAACGAGATCAACGCGGTTACCGACAATCCTACCATCTTTCCCGAGGAGGATCTGATCATTTCTGCAGGTAACTTCCATGGGCAGCCCCTTGCTCTGGCGCTCGATTTTCTGGCCATTGCCCTGGCTGAGCTCGGAAATATAAGTGAGAGGAGAGTGTATCGCCTCATCTCCGGATCGCGCAAGTTGCCATCCTTCCTGGTGGCAAACCCCGGCTTAAACTCCGGTTTTATGATCCCACAGTACAGCGCGGCTTCCATTGTGAGTCAAAACAAGCAATATTGCACACCCTCTTCGGTCGACTCTATCGAATCCTCACAAGGACAGGAGGACCATGTAAGTATGGGCGCCAATGGAGCGGTAAAAGCACTTAAAGTGCTCGAGAACCTTGAGAAACTTTTAGGAATTGAATTGCTCAACGCAGCTCAGGCACTGGAGTTTCGAAGGCCCGACAAATCGTCGCCTGTCCTGGAGAAGCTTATGGCTGCTTTCAGAACCCAGGTGAAGTTTATCCAGGATGATACTATTATGTATCGCGAAATGCATAAAGCTGCCCAGTTTATAGCATCCAACAGAGTGTCAGATTTTTACTGAAACGGCTTTTATTATAAGGATTTGAAACTTGAGCGGCTAAAGGTCTGGTTTTAAGAAATCAGCTGTTGATAATTGTTATTGTCATATTTGTTGATAAATGTTTTGAATTCATGGAATTTTGTTTTATCTTTCACACCTTATTGTTTAACCTCCAACTTAAGTTTTTGATAAGATGAATCAGGTTCCTGTATCCGCACCCAAAAAACGTCCGGTTTTCTTAACCGTACTGTGTGTAATCGCTTTTGTACATGTAGGATTATCTATCCTTATTGGCCTCTTTGGTACGCTAACCTCCAGCAATCCTGGCTGGTTTGAAACTTCGGGAATGCTCGATCTTTTTGTATGGGGAGCAAAGGAGTTTGGACTTTTCTTTTCATTGGTACTCCTGTTGCTTGCCATAATTTCTTTCTTCGGAATCATTCAGATGTGGAATTTGCTGAAGATTGGTGTATGGACATTTTCCATTCCCATGGTGATTTTCTTATTGGTTCCCTTCCTTTCGCTGCCCAGCGGACTATGGTTTGTTCTGGTGCCCAATCTGATCATTGTTCCCCTGCTGATACTGCTCTTTATCCTGAACTACAGAAAAATGTCGTAAAATATTCCATCTTTTACCCCAAAAAACAGCCGTCGTGAAACTCCTTCACGACGGCTGTTTTTTGCTAAGCTCTGGTTAGTTATAGGGTGGCAGAAAGCTGTATTTCTGCCCATAATCCATCATTTGTTGTAAAAAGTCGAGCGGATAATCGACCTTGACGTCTACGATCCGGTCGTTTCGTACCACCGGTGTAAATACCGGGTTGATGAAAGCGGCATAAGGTGCAATGTTAAGGCGGTTGAAGCGCTCATGCACCTCCAGCAGCAATTCCTGGTCAACCTTCACTCCGTATGTTTCAACCAGATGTTGTGCGGCCTGGAAATCACCTTCCGATTTTATGCGTTGAATCTCCTTAAGCTGTAAACCGAATATCTGACGCAACTGTTCATGATCATTTATTACGAAATAGGTTTTACCACCCCTTTGCCTTCTTTCAATCACATTGTTTTCCAATCCTTTTTCCATTGCCCAGGCACTGATGAGCTGCCGGTTGCGCATATGGGTTTGTTCCAGTTGGCCCCCGGGTTGTATTCTATACAGCTGCTGCATTAGTCCATTTCGGATGTATTGGTTGTAAGCGGTGTGGCCCACTTCCAGGCTGGGCATGATTTGCAGTTCAACCAGTTTAGGGTCGGGCAGGTAATACAATGCCACCAGGTCAGCTCTTGCTTCTTCGATTACGGAGGCATAGTTTTTCAGAGTGATGTTGGGATCGGCTACCCCAGGTTTGAGTTGCCCTGATCCATGTCCGGTTATCTCATGCAGGTCGGTATGCAGGTTAGAAGCCAGTGCACCATACACCACAGCCAGGCGGAGTTCATTTTCGTCCCAGGCAAACTCCTGCAGCACGCCACTTTGGCGGTTTGCCTGGTCGTAAGCCAGAGCCACATTGCTGATGGTAACCGATTTTGAACCATAATCTCTGCGGATCCAGTCGGCATTGGGAAGGTTTACTCCCAGGGGTGGAGTAGGGCTGTTATCGCCCGATACTGCCGCTATATTGATGGCACGGGCCGAGATACCCACCGCTTGTGGCTTGCGATAGGCCGGATCTATGGGTAAATGGTTCTCAAACCACTGGGCATTGTTCGAAATGAGGTTTGTGCGCTTGCTGGCCTCATGGTCAATGATGGATACCATTCCCTGGAAAGAGCCCCTCATGCCAAAAGGATCGCCGTATACTTCTATAAAACCATTGGTAAAATCTATCTCCGACAGGGTATCCTGCACCCACAATATATTGTATGCGTCGAAGATTGCCAGATCGCCGGTTTCGTAAAACTCTATAAGCTTACGTATCACTGCTCTCTGGGCTGAATTTTCGGCAACTGACAGGGCCTTCTCCAGCCACGAAACAATCTGCACCAGGGCTTGCGAATACATCCCGTTTACTTTCCACACTACCTCGGTGAGTTGTCCCTCGCGTTTTATTAGTTTAGAGTTGAGGCCATGGGAGAGAGGGCGCGGATCCTCCGGATCGTGCATTGCCTTGTAGAAATCCAGAACCTCCTGCTGGGTTACCCCTTCATAAAAGTTGTTGGCCGAGTGCAGTGCCATATCCCTCCCTGGGCTGGTGTTTACCCGTTTTGCATCCACAGCAGGGTCGAACATTACCGGTACCAGGGCCATGATAAGGGAGTTGATGTTTTCTGTATCGCGAATGGGAAAATTCCCATCCGGCGAGTTATTGATCAATTCAATGAAATACTCCTCGCTGAAACCGGGAAGAATCTTTTCTGTGGAATAGTGGTGATGTATGCCATTGGCAACGAATACCCTTTTGGCATACACAATAAACTCCTTAAACTCCGGTGTGTTGCGGTCGCCATTGTATGTTTTAATGATCTCCTCAATGGTTTTGCGAATGGTAAGGTTGTGGCGGTAGTGCTGATCCCAGAGGATATCGCGCCCGGCCATGGCGGCCTCGTGCAGGTAGTATACCAGCATTTTCTGGTTTAGCTCCAGGTCGTCAAATCCTGGGATGGGGTATCGCAAGATCCGGATATCGGCAAATTGCTCGGTCTGGTAAAGGAAGTCTTCCATTTGTGTAGATTTTTTGGAGGAGGGCCATTGGCATGCCGTAAATCCTGATACAACCAGGATTGCCAATACTGTTCTGATGAATGTGGTCATGTTTGCAACCATAACTATGCAGGTTTTGTCGGATGTGGCAGATTACCAGTTACTTGTACTGTATCTGCAATCGGGTATCTGTTATTGTGGATTGGGTCTTTCCTGGTATTGGTCGATCTGGTTGTACTGCTGGTCTTCCCTTTCCAGTTGGCGGCGATGTGAGGCGCTCAACGATCTGCGTTCGAGCCTGTAAAGATCGGGTTGTCCTGCATTTACCCATGCGGTGTACCAGAAATCGCCCACCGATTTTACAGCCCTTTGCATTTGTCGTTCCACCATTCCATTCATAGCCTCGTGCATGGCATGCGAAAAAGTACGCGAATAGGTTCGCATGGTGCTTTGTCCTCTCATTTCAAGGGCAAAAATCACATCGGGAGGCATTTCCTGCATCAGCCTGTCGAATACCATGTATATGGTATCAACTTTGGCATGACTTTCTTCTACCAGCTCCCAGGCCCTGTCAAGGGGCGACTGAATGTACTCGGCTCTTCCCACAAAAAAGTTGTACGAATCGGCATAGAGCTCTACCAACCGGCTTTCCCACAAGGCATGTATACCTCGTTGCTCGGGCGTTCGGCCATTGTAGTATTTGGTTGTGTGCAGGGGGGTGCAAAGGTCGGAGATATAATGCCCGATATGGGTGGCATTGTAGAGGATTCTGTCTACATCCTTGTCCTGAAAAGCACGGGTTAGCCGGTTCATCATTACCCCCACATGCCAGGGGAGAATTCCGTACAGTTGCAGGGTGTCTTCAGTAAATTTTTCTACAGCATCCTGCCAGCGGCGGGGCATTACCTCAAAAGGGTTTTCTCCAAAGTGATCTATGTCGATAAAGTGGCGCTGTGCTTCACCTACAACGGCATGAGCTCTTCGGTCGGGGTCGATGGATCGTTCGGTGATATACTCGATGTGGTGCTTGAAAAAGCCGATCATCTCAGGAGGAAGAGTAAACACCGCCATCCTGTTTATTTTACGATGGGCAACAAAACCAAAAGTAAAAGCATCGAGGGGTGGAATGAGAATGAGCACCAGCAACAATGCTGTTGCAACAATAGCCCTTCTGTTTTTCAGGTAAATCATGCCGGCTTTTTTGGTACCAACCACTATGAATTTCAGATAAAACAATCTGTAACTCTCTGTTTGTCAGTTTTTACAGCAATAAAGTTAACGATTTTCCCTGATATTAGCAATTTCTTTACCCTGTAAAACAGGCACACATGCACTGATATTGAGCTGGAGGGTATACTCCAGGATATCGTCGAGACCCATTTTGCGAAGGCGATGCCGGTGTGCCGCCTTATTTATAAAGGAAAGAAGGTCTGGTTGTGCGTTTTTCCAGAGTTCCAGGCTTGCCAGGGCAGAATCGCACATGCAATGAAAATCTCCTTTGCCGTTGTGCAAAATGTATTCTACTGCGGCCCCGGCAAAGAGGCTGTCTTCCATGGAGAAGCGGTTTTTCCAGCCGGCACAGAAGATGATGACCGGGCGTTTTTGCTCCATAGCCCACTGGCAAATAGCCTTCAGGTTGGTGAATGCTCCGATGCCCACCAGGTTGCCCTCGCCCTGAACCATCTTAAGGGCCTGGGTGCCATTGGTGGTGTTCATTACCACTGTCTTTCCCTGCAGATGCGGCTCCATGAAATTGAACGGGGAGTTGCCAAATTCGGCACAATCCAGTGTTTTCCCTTCACGCTCACCGGAAACAATGTACCCTTTTTCTTTGTAAGCAATGCTTTCAGCTATTTCTGCCACAGGTATAATGGATTTCACCTTGTTTTGGAAAGCTGCCACCATTGCTGTGGTAGCCCTGAAAATATCGGTAACGATAACCACAGCCCCTTCTCGCTTAAACAACGGCCACGAAAGGGGCGAAAAACAAACTTCTACCGGGTATTTTCCTTGTTCTGAGTACATGGTGGGAGTAGGGGGTATGAGGTGTGAGGTGAAGGGGTGAAAACTCAAAACTCAAAGGTGAACGGGATGGGGCCATGAGTGATGAGGTAAATAGTAAGAGGTAAGAGGTAAGAGGTAAGAGGTAAGAGGTATAACACTTAAATCATCTTATCTCTAACCTCAAACCTCTATTCCATCATCCTTGGTAAAACGGTCTTTTCACTACCACAGCCTTGAGGCCTTTGCCACGCACTTCGATGAATATCTCAGTGCCGTTTTTTGCAAACTCTGGTTTTACATAGGCCATACCAATGGCTTTTTTCAGTGAAGGCGACATGGTACCTGAGGTTACTTCTCCAATGGTGTTGCCTTGTGCATCAAGCACAGGATAGTGCTGACGGGGAACTCCCTTATCCAAAAGTTCGAACCCAATGAGTTTGCGGCTTACACCTTCTGTTTTATGTTTTTCGATGTTGGCACGATTTACGAAATCGTTTCCTTCCACAAATTTGGTGATCCAGCCCAGCCCAGCCTCAATGGGGGAGGTAGTGTCGTCGATATCGTTGCCATAGAGGCAGAATCCCATCTCCAGGCGGAGGGTATCGCGGGCAGCCAGTCCAATGGGTTTGATCCCAAATTCCTTACCTGCTTCCAGTACTGCTTCATAGATCTTCAATCCATCCTCGTTGGGGAAGTAGATCTCGCAACCGCCTGCTCCTGTGTAGCCTGTAGTAGAAACCAACACATCCTTTACACCTGCAAATTCAACTACTTTGAAAGTGTAATAGGGCATGTCTTCAATGGGTTCTGAAGTAAGTTTCTGCATAGCTTTCAGAGCCAATGGGCCCTGCACGGCCAACTGTGCGGTTTGGTCGGAGGCATTGCGCAAGGTAGCACCGATGGTTTTGTTCTGCTCGTTGAGCCAGTTCCAGTCTTTTTCAATGTTGGAAGCATTTACCACCAGCAGGTATTTTTCAGCCGAAAACCGGTATACCAGAAAATCGTCCACAATACCTCCCTTGTCGTTGGGGAAACAAGTATACTGCACTTTTCCATCGGAGAGTGCAGCCACATCGTTGGTACTTACACGTTGCACCAGCTCAAAAGCTTTGGGGCCTTCAGCCCAGATCTCGCCCATGTGCGATACATCAAATACACCCAATGCTTCGCGTACGGTTTGATGTTCAATATTTATTCCTTCAAATTGTACAGGCATGTAAAAGCCGGCAAAAGGAACCATCTTGCCTCCCATTGCCTCGTGCTTTTCTTTAAATATGGTAGTTTTCATTATGTATGTTGTTGAGAATTAAGGGTTGATATGTTTAGTCGTTAAGTCGTTGACTTTTTGATGTGTTTTTTGAGAATGGCAACCAAGCCCTGCGTTTTGGAATGCGAGGTCTGTTTGTTTGGGTTTCTTCGGGGAGGTTTTAATTTAGATTCTCCCCAAAGGTGCATGGATTGTTTTGGAATGGGAGGGGTTGCTGCACATGAGAATGCAGCAACCCCTCCCATTTACTTGCTACGACAATACTTCGGTAACCAGCTGTGCTGCTTCCTTGAGCAAAATAGCTGAGCGTACTTTCAGTCCTGACTCGTCAATGATCTTTTTGGCCTCTTCGGCATTGGTGCCCTGCAATCTTACAATAATGGGTACATGTATTTCTCCAATGTTTTTGTAGGCATCTACAATGCCTTGTGCTACGCGGTCGCATCGTACGATACCTCCGAAGATATTCACCAGGATTGCTTTCACATTGGGATCCTTCAGGATAATCCGGAAGGCTTCTTCCACCCGTTTGGCATTGGCAGAACCCCCCACATCCAGAAAGTTGGCGGGGTCGCCTCCCGAAAGTTTGATAATGTCCATGGTAGCCATGGCCAGGCCGGCACCATTTACCATACAACCTACATTGCCATCGAGCTTCACATAGTTAAGGTCGTATTTGCCGGCTTCAACTTCCATGGGGTCTTCTTCGTCCAGGTCGCGCATCTCCATAATGTCTGGATGGCGATACAAAGCGTTGCTGTCGATGCTCATTTTGCAATCGGCCACCAGGATCTTATCGTCGGCAGTTTTGAACAATGGATTGATTTCCAGTAGAGTGGCATCATTTTCCACATAGGCCTGGTAGAGCTTGGGCATAAATTTCACCATGCTTTTGAAGGCCTCGCCCGATAGCCCCAGGTTGAAGGCAATGCGTCTGCACTGGTAAGGCATAATGCCTGTTTTGGGATCGATCTCTTCGGTGAAGATGGCTTCAGGAGTTTCCTCTGCCACTTCTTCAATATTCATCCCTCCGCGGGGGGAGTACATGATCATATTGCGCGAGGTGGCCCTGTTGAGCAGAATGCTGAGGTAAAACTCGGCGGGTTCTGATGGGCCCGGGTAGTAAATGCCCTGCTCCACCAGAAGCTTGCGAACCTTTTTCCCCTCGGCGCTGGTTTGGGGAGTTACAAGCATCATTCCCAGAATATCTCCGGCATATTGTTTTACCTCATCGAGGTTTTTGGCAATCTTTACACCACCGCCTTTTCCGCGTCCACCAGCATGTATCTGGGCTTTTACTGCACAAATATCATGGCCGGTTACTGCCTTAATATTGCGCGCTGCCGTTAAGGCATCGTCAACATTTTTTACCATGGTTCCTTCAGGAACAGGAACACCATATTTCTTCAGCAGGGATTTACCCTGATATTCATGTACGTTCATATTGTCGGTTTCGTTAGAGTATTTGACAGGATTTTTTAAGGAAAGCAAAAATACAAAATTCGTATGCAAAACATGCTTTAAAGCGTTTTAAAAACAAATAAATCTGCTCGGGGCAAAATAAACCTCAACCCCGTGCCGTTATAGTGGTGAAAAGGATGGTTCAATTAAAAAATACTTCATGAAACAACGCTCTACCCTTGAAAATGATTTGACTATGATTATTGAGCTTCTTTCGGAAATGGTTGAAAACAAACATCTCAGCCGCAGGCAACTTGAGAAGATCATGAAAAGCTACTTCACTCAGGATGTTGAGCCTGTTGCAGGTTCCGCCCCACGTAAGCACATAGTCAACAACATTATGAACTACAGCCGTTCGCTGGAGGTATATAAAAAAGACCCCCAGGCTCCGTTTTCGGCCATTATCAACTGAACATTAAAATCAAAAATCTGCAAAACCGCAATTGACGGGGCTTTTTGCCTCAGAATTTGCGGTTTTGCTTTTTTCCGTTAAAATACGGATAGGGGCACAGCGAAAAATCTATTATTTTTGTAACTGAAGCAATGTAAATGATATTGCTGTTTGTTATCTGTTTCCGGAAACTTCAGCAGGTTGTCATTGATGCTTACCGCAAACGCAATCGTATTTATGGTCGTAACAGGATCGCATTCAATAACCCAAAAAATTACCAAGATGAAGAAAAGAATCGTTTTTGCCGTTTTTGCTTGTATGGTATTAGGGCTTAGCCTTAGCAGCTGCAGATCAAAGGAGTTGTGCCCGGCTTACACCGATAGCCAGCCCACCATTGAAGCTGCTGCAGAGCATGCCTGAGCCTGCCTGATTAGGGCGGCTCAACAGAGCCTTTAAAAGTAATTCAGCCACTGTCTCTTTATTTGAGAGATTGTGGCTTTTGTTTGTGTGCGGTAAAAGGGTTATTAAAAAAGCTTAAGCCTGGCCGCTCGTGCGTAGGGAAGAATTCTGTTTCCATTGAAAATACTAATTTTGCACGAACGTACGAGATGACCCCATGTGGCGTCATTTATGGGTAATGCAACGAGTTGAAATGCAAATTACCCGATGGCTGGTTTTACATTACCTTACAAAAAACAATTTAGTTATAATGAACAGATATTTCTTTTTGTTATTATTGCTCTTGAGTGGGTGTGCCGTTGTAACACCTTTGCAGAAGAGCCGTTTGATTGGAGTTTTTCACCTGATCGAGGCTGCAAAATATGAGGAAGCCAAAGAGGTTGTAGAGGAAATGATTCTGGAGAAAGACGCCTCGGGCTGGGCACGCACCTGGTATGCCAGGGGAGTATTGGCCCAAACCGCCTATCAGGATGGCAGACGCACCAACGACAGGAAGAAGATGGAACTTTATCCCGATCAGCTGTATGTAGCCTTTCGCTCTTTTGAAAGAGCCCGGGTGCTTGACCACCGCGGACGACTCGACCGGCAGATTGCTCCAAGATATGTTTACCTGGGGAACGAATTTGCAAGACTGGGCGAAGCCCATTTTAAAAAGCAGGAATTCGAAGCGGCTCTCAGAGCATACGAACATGCCATTCGCATTACAGAAAGCCCTGTGCTTACGGTGCAAACTGATAAAGGGCTCATTTATAATGCAGCACTGGCGGCTTATCATGCTTCCAACTGGGACCGGGCTATGGTACATCTGAACCGTCTCAATGAAAAGAATTATTCAGGGCATGTTGCTCACCTTCTGTTTTCTGCCCACCTGCAGAAAGGGGATACCCTGCAGGCAGAAAAAGTGCTTCGCGACGGGATAAGACGATATGAAGAGGATCCTGACCTGGTAATACTATTGGCCGATTTGCATTATTCCACAGGGAACCCTGATAAGGCTCTTCAATCCATCACAACGGGTCTGCAGAGAATGCCTTCAAATTTTGCTCTGCTTCATGCCAAGGGCCTTATCTATCAAAAAAAGGGAGAGTATGAACTGGCCATTACTGCTTTTCAACGTGCCCTTGAAGCCTCGCCCCAGCAGGTTCTTACCTACTTGAATATCGCTACCTGCTATTACAATCTGGGAGTGGAAATTGAAGAAAATGCCGCCTCGTTGCTCAGTTCAGCAAGGGTTGCCAGTGAGAAGGCCCGTTCGGAGGAAGCTTTTCGATCGGCAGTATTGTGGCTCGATAAGCTTTACGAAACCCAACCCCAGGATCAGATTGTGCTGGTGCAGTTGTACGAACTCTACCGTTCGCTTGGGGTAAGCGATCGCGCCCGGGGTATACAGCGCCTGTTCAATGGATCGGTAAACAGGTAAGTCCTTTACTTAGATTCTGAAAGCCATTGTAAGGCCAAGCAATTGTTTCAGCTGGGTTCGCGGAGCCCGTTTGGGAGTGCCATCGGGCAGCAGTACCGGATTTCCTCCATCATCCAGCACCGGGAAACGGATGTCGTCGTCGTAGATCATATGCAGATTCAGACGTACCATGAAGTACCAGTTGAATTGTTTCTCAATGTTGATCTCCCAGTCCACATCTACATTCTGAGGTTTGTCCAGATATCCTGAAAACAACCGGATGTTATTGGCAACATTGAGCCCTTCCATCACTTTAAACCGGTTGCGTACCACCAGCTGACCCCCCATTTCCTGCCTTGCTCTTCTACCGGCTTCAATACCATGAAGGGTTTGATCAATGCCGGCAGTATCGAGTACAAAGGTATTTCTGTAGGAGAGGGGAGAGAAATTCAGCCGGGTATCCTTAACCGGTTCGTATTCAATACCCACACCAATGGTAAAAGAGCCGGGATTCATAAACCGTGAAATGACCTGGTCGTCGGTGGCACTTTTATAACCCTTGGCAACCTGTGTTTTGAAGTAGGCAGTGGAGCTGAAATCAAGCTTTTCTCTCAGTTCGGAGTTGTATTGAGAGTTGAACTCCAGTATATCGGTATTGGTTCGGAAGCTTTTATACCCATCGGAGCTGATGCTTCCGTAGCGCAGGCGTGCTTCAGTGTTCCATTTTGACTTTTTTACCTTGTTGGTGTAATTGGCACTGCTCCTGATATCGAATGTAGTGGCAAGGGAACTTTCGCCCCCTCTGGCCCAGTTGGAGAAGAAAGTCTGGTTGAGAGTAAGGGAACTGGCCAGGTTGTAGCTCCAGAACACAGGGATCTCTTCCAGCGATCTGAATGAGGCAAGGGTAGTGGATGGGCGCAGGGTAGAGATGGGTATGTGGTCGGCAGGTCTTTTCTCTCTCCTTTCCACATTCACATTTTCTTCCAGCACCAGCCTGATGGCATTGCGCTCCGGATTTGCCACCCATATGGTGATGGAATCATTGGCATGGTTCTTTACCCAGAAACGTTGCATTTCTTCCTGGCGGGTAGTAAGCCAAAGAGGGATTTGCCGGCCATTGAGGCTGCTGAGATGGATTAGTACGGAGTCGCGTTCGAGTGTATAGTTTAGCAGGGTTTGCAATGCAGCCTGCAATGAATCGGGCATTTGTTTGCTGGGTATGCGCCTGAAGGGAGAATCCTCCAGGCCCATGATGGCCTGCATACTGGTGCTGATAATGATGGCCGACGAGTCTGGAAGCATATGGATGGTTCTTCCATTCATCTCTTCCGCAAGCGAAGGGAAGATTGTATTGTCTTTCCATCGGTGAAGCTTCAGGTTCAGTTGATCCAGGTACATAGTGTCGATTACAGCATACCGAAGTGTGTCGTATTGCAGGGGCAGGGTGCCGGGTATTTCAAGCTCATCGTCTTCTCTGTTTCGGGTATCTGGCTCAACAGGTATCAATTGATGCCGGTACAGAAAAGGTTCTTTTGAAAGAGGCTGGTCAAGGAAAATAAAGGTGGAGTCGTTGAGCCAGCGCAGCGAAAGGGTGTCATACCTTTGTATACTTGTTTGTTCAAAGGTTTCAGAGGAAAGTTCCAGAGCACTCAGCCTGGAGCGTACACTGTCGAAAGGCTCTTCATAGTGGTCAAGGAGTCGTTGCAGCGAGAACCGCAGTAAACTACCTTGCTCGCTCCATAAATAGCGGTTCTGGGTAAGTTTTACGATGAATGCCGAGGCCTCTTCAGGAGTAAAGGCAATACTCCCGGTTTCAAGGGTGTCGGATGGGCTGGTATCGTAGTTTGGGTTGTTTTGTGCTGCTATCTCCAGTGAAAAAGTAAGCAAGAATGGCAAACAAAAAGGAAGGATCTTTTTAAAACGCATACGCATAGGATTGTGATGAGTTTCGATACAGCAAGGCGACTGTATTTTGCAGCGGCAAAGATACGAGTTTTAAAGGACAGAGGCTCCACATGCTCTACTGTTAAAAATGAAAAAATCTAAAATTAATGCACCCGGAAAGGACTATTTTTGTAAAAAAACAAATCATGAGGTTTTCGGGATCCGTGTCATATCTGATGGGAATAGGGGCAATTTGTTTATTGCTGTTTACGACCTGTGAAATGCCTGTAAGAAGCAATCAAACCCTGCATATTGTACATGCCGGCAGCCTTACCTTACCCGTGCATGAAATTGCCCGTGCTTTTGAAGCTGAAAATCCGGGAGTGAGGGTGCTTACAGAAGCATGGGGTAGTAAAGCCGGGGCGCGAAGGGTAATGGATTTCCATACGCCTGCCGATCTTTTCATGTCTGCCGATTATATGGTTATTGAAAATATGCTGATCCCCGATCATGCCTCATGGTATCTGCCTTTTGCTACCAACGAGCTGGCCATTGTTTTTACCCCTCGTTCCAGGTATGCCTCAGAAATAACCACGGGCAACTGGATGGAGATTCTCATGCGAAGCGATGTAAAGTATGGCCGCAGTAACCCCGATATGGATCCTTGCGGAGTGCGTAGTGTTTTTGCCATCAAACTGGCCGAAAAACTTTCGGGCAAGCAAGGGTTTGCTCAACAGTTGCTGGAAAAGGATACCGATAATATCCGTCCGAAAGAAACTGACCTGATTGCACTGCTGGAAAAAAACCATATCGACTACATTTTCCTTTACAAGAGTGTTGCCGTGCAGCACTCTCTGGAGTATCTTCAGCTGCCAGACAGCCTGGCACTTGGAAATTTTTCTCTGAACGATTGGTACAGGACCGTCAGCATCCAAACGCTGGGTGCAAGGCCCGGTGAAACCATTACTGAATATGGTGAGGCCATGGTATATGGTCTCACCATTCCTCATAAATCTCTCAGCCCTGATCTTGCTGAGCGTTTTGTGCAATTTGTAATGGATCCGGAAAAGGGACAGGCCATTCTGCAACGGTTGGGGCAGGACCCGGTTGGCGATTTTTACAATCCTTACTTTGAGAAGTTACCTGAAAGCATCCGCAAAAGATTATCCCCACCGGTGTATGGATTCTCTGCCCAGGCAGGCCATCTGCGACAAAGGCAGTGTTCGACGCGGATACATGCTGTTGCGATCGTGCCAGGGCCGAAGTCGTGCTCCGTTGGGGAGTCTGACATCAAAATCGGGGTCCTTTAATCTCTCCTCAATATTAAAGCGAGCGGGTTTGGCAGAAACACTGTCGGTTTCCGAAACAGGAAGCGGATTATCTTGTTGTGCCCGAAGAATAAAAGGAAAAGATAAGAAAAGACAAACCATGGCCAGTCTCTTGAAAAGAGCGGCAACGGAAACTCTTCCTCCTGGTTTTTGATGTTGTCTTTGTAATTGCATTTTTGTGAATGGCTTAATGCACACCAAGTTAACAAAAAAACAGCGGAAAGTATTGTCCAAAGGATAAAAAAAAGAATAAAAAAACCCCGGAATATCTCTGAAGTCAGAGCAATTCCGGGGTTTAAAAGTTTTCAGCACAGAGGGTTTATACGCTGGCCTTATCCACCAGAATCAGGATCGAGCGGTCTGGAACGCGGGTCTTGCCACTTTGCAGTGTATTATAGCCCTTTACCGTAGAACCTTTTTCCTCAATGGAGTATTTCGTGGCCACAATTACCCAGTCGCCCTCAGGCAGGTCAACTTCCACATCATAAGCATTGGCATTGTAAAACACCAGGATGTCTTTCCATGGATCGTTGTTGGCATTGTCGGCCAGATGAAAACCTACCAGCAGGTCTTTTTCCAGATCAAAGAAACGAAGGTGAGCCTGAATCATCTCAGTGGTGGGCATGCGAAATGCCGGGTGGTTTTTGCGCAAACTGATCAGATCTCGGTAATAATCGAATACTTCGCGGTAGGTATGTTTGTTGTGCCAAACCAATTGGTTGATTGAATCGGGCAGGTTGTAGCTGTTGTGTTCTCCAAACTTTGTTCTTACGATCTCTTCTCCGGCATGCAGCAATGGAACTCCCTGTGAGGTAAGC
Organism: Bacteroidales bacterium; assembly: GCA_046291875.1. Classification (GTDB taxonomy): domain Bacteria; phylum Bacteroidota; class Bacteroidia; order Bacteroidales; family UBA7960; genus SKVR01. The sequence goes on from JBKBSF010000029.1 coordinate 54,413, forward strand.
ACAATGGCATTGGCAAATTTCTGCAGATCGAGTTTCTGCTGTTTGCTGCAATCTATGCAGGTTTCCACCACTTTATCCCAGAGGCAGGGGTTGTCATGACAGGTTACATAGGTGATTACTTGCAGGGGGTTGGCGGCGTAGGGGGCATCAGAATAGTTTACTGCAGCATAGTTGATCTGGGGATGATCTGTAGAGGCCACCACGCCAAACCTTATGGTTTCTTCCAGTCCCTTTTTGCCGGCCATAAAACCGGGAGCTTCCGACTCCCACCACGGGCCGCGGATTCCATCGCGGATATCGTCGGAAAATACGGCAATTCCATTGAGCTGACTGGCATGCGCCTTAACGGCTCTTTTATGCTCTGGTAGCGGGGTATCGCCGGCTGTCCAGCCTTCTCCATAGAGAAAGATATTGGGGTCGATGGCATGAAGGGCTTCCCTGATCTGGTTCATGGTTTCGATATCATGCAGACCCATCAGGTCGAAACGGAAACCATCGATACGGTATTCCTGTGCCCAGTATACCAAAGATTCGATCATAAACTTGCGCATCATGGCTTTCTCAGAAGCGGTTTCATTGCCGCAGCCGGAGCCGTTGGAGAAGGTTCCATCTGGATTGAGCCTGAAATAGTAACCGGGCACCAGGTTCTCGAAAGCATAGGCAGTGGCATCGTACATGTGATTGTACACCACATCCATGATCACCCGGATTCCATTGTTGTGCAGGGCCTGCACCATTTGCTTGAACTCGCGTATACGCACGTTGCCATCAAATGGATCGGTGGCATAAGATCCTTCGGGTGCATTGTAGTTTTTGGGGTCGTAGCCCCAGTTGAACTGTGGCTCGTCGAGGCGGGTTTCGTCAACGGTGGCATAATCGTATACAGGCAAAAGATGCACATGGGTGATACCCAGTTCTACCAGGTGGTCGATCCCGGTTTTATGGCCCTCCGGGCTACGTGTGCCGGTTTCGGTAAAGGCCAGGTATTTACCGCGGTGCTGGATACCTGAGCTGGGGTGGATGGAAAAATCGCGTACGTGGATTTCCCAGATCACCATATCGGCAGGGCTTGTAAAAGGAGGACGATCATCGATTTCCCAACCGGGAGGATTGGTGGAAGCCAGGTCTACAATCATGCCCCGATCGCCGTTTACACCTACTGCTTTGGCGTATGGGTCGGGAACTTCGAGTTTCTGGATGCCATTGATGGTTGCCTGGTAGGTGTAGTAGCGGTTTTTCCAGTCGCCCTCCAGTACCAGCAGCCAGGTGCCCTTTATATCTTTTTCCATCTGGAAAGTTTCCAGCAGATTCCCTTCGTGCCCCTGATCGAAAATACGTACCGTGATAGATTCTGCTGAGGGAGCCCACACCCTGAAGGTGGTTTGCTCAGGTGTATAGCTAACGCCCAGGTCATCGCCATGATATACCGGATAACCATCGGTCAGTTCATGCCGGTCTGTCAACTGGCAACTGCTTATTGTCATGGTTAAAATTGTAATGAATGTGAATAATTGAATTGTCCTTTTTTCCATTTTTTATTGATTTAGAGTTTTGATTTTCCGGCGGTAAAGGTAGTGTTATTTAGGGCCTGCTGAAAAAGTTTTTTAGAGCCTATTATGCAAGGCAACAAGGCGAAACTGTAAAAAACTGAATGTTTTTCGGCAGGCCCTGATTGTCTTAGTTGATATAGATTCCTTCGCCTAACCCAATGGGTAGATTAAGGCCGTACCAAACAAACAGCAGCACCACCCACATGATAAACAGGATCACTGCATAGGGAATAAGAAGGGAGATCACCGTACCAATTCCAATGCGTTTGTCGTATTTGTGTATCCAGCCCAGCAACAGAGGGAAATAAACATAAAGTGGAGTAACGCAATTGGTTATGGAGTCGCCCACACGATACATAAGCTGAACAAACGCCGGGCTGTAGTTGAGCTGCGCCAGCATAGGCACAAAGATGGGGGCAAAGATGGCCCATTTGGCCGAGCCACTGCCCAGGAACAGGTTAAGGAATGCCACAATGATCATAAAGAAGGTAAACAGCACCGGACCTGTCAAACCGGTAGTTTGGAGAAATTCTGCTCCGTTGATGGCCAGGATCTTATCGAGATTCGACCAGCTGAAGAGCTCAATAAACTGTGCAACAATGAGCATCAGAACGATATATCCTGATAAGCCTTTCATTCCAAATTCCATATGTTTGAGCACATCGTTGGCCTGTGTGATGGTGCCTGTAGCGCGGCCATAGAAATACCCGGGGATAGCAAAAAAGAAGAAAAGGATGGGGATAAGGCCCCTGAGGAAAGGAGAGGGAACGATATTGCCGGTAATGGGGTCGCGCAGAGGCCCCCAGGAGGGAGCCACCAGGATGGTTACCAGGATGATGTAGGCCAGCAAAGCCCATCCGGCATGCTGCAGTCCTTTTCTTTCGGCATCGGTCATGCCTTTGTGTTGTTCCAGTTGAGCCTCGTCTATCATATCGGCTCCGGCAAATACATTACAACGGGGAATGGTAAATCTCCTTACGATAAATGCACCTCCGATACCCAGCATAAAGGTGGAGGCAATCATGAAAAACCAGTTGGCTGTAGCACTTACCTCAATACCACCGTTAATTCCAGATGCAACCTGGGTAGTGATTCCCGCCAGCATCACATCGGTACCGGCAATGAAAAAGTTGGCCGTAAAACCGGCGGTGGCACCGGCATAGCCGGCTACCAGTCCGGCAATGGGGTGCAGGCCCATCTTGGAAAAGATCAGGGCTGCTATGGGGGGCACAATCACGATACCCGCATCAGAGCCGATATTGCCACATGCACCGATCATAAAGATCACAGGCATCACCACCTGTTTGGGCACGGCAAAGGCAATGTTGCGCATGGCCACGGCAAGCAGCCCGCTTTGCTCGGCTATGGATACCCCCATAATCATCACAAGCACCAACCCAAAGGGTGCAAAGTGGGCAAAATTGGTTACCACCTCCTGCAGGAACCACCGCAAACCATCGCCCGACATAAGGCTGCGTGCCGTTACCGTTACTCCCTTGCCCGGGTCTACCGCACTAACATTGAAATAGCTGGTAATGGCACTGAGCACCACAATAAAAATGCATATCCACACAAACATCCAGAAAGGGTGGGGGAGTTTGTTTCCCATTTTCTCAATCCAGCCCAGGAAACCTTTGGCCGTGGCAGGAGCGGCATCAGCAGAGCCCGCTGTAATACCCGTTTTGTTTTCAGTATCTTTTGACATAAATTTTTGCTTTTTTGATTGGATGGGCAAAAATGGATTTTTTTTTCCGCATTTCCAATACAGGGCCTGAGAATTCCCATGGTTATTTTTGGCCATAATCCTTACCTTCGTAAAATATCTTAACCTTTTATCCCAAATACGAAACCCATGAAGATCATTTCTTACCCATCACTGTTTTTGACAACTTTGCTGTTGTTTGCTTCATGTACTTTTCAGCCCTCGGTCGATAAGGTGCTGTACAATGGCCAGATCCAGAGTGTGGACTCTAAAATGAGTGTATATGAAGCCATGGCCGTAAAGGATGGCCGTATTGTTGCCCTGGGTACTTCCGAAGAAATACTTAAAGCTTACAATGCCTCTGAAACCATAAATCTGGAAGGCAGGTTTGTATACCCTGGCTTTATTGACCCTCACAGCCATTTTGTGGGCTACTCGCTCAACCTGGTGCATGCCAACCTCTGGATGTCAGAATCTATGGAAGAGATTGTGGAACGACTGCAGAAACACCATGAAGGTATCAACGGTACCTGGCTGCAAGGGCGCGGCTGGGATCAGAACCTGTTTGCCATAAAAGAGATGCCCGACAACCGGTTGCTCAATGAAGCCTTCCCCGATATCCCGGTTTATATAGTCAGGGTAGATGGTCATGCTGCAGTGGCGAACCAGAAAGCACTGGAGCTGGCGGGTATCGATGCCCATACCCGGGTAGATGGCGGGGAAGTAGTTCTGCGCAATGGACAACCCAACGGACTGCTTATCGACAGGGCCATGTACCTTGTTTCTTCGCAGATCCCTGCGCCAAGCCTGGAAGATAAGGTTGAGTTGCTGAAAAAAGGGCAGCAAAATCTTTTCAGGGTGGGGCTTACTTCGGTATGCGATGCAGGGCTTCCCAAAGAAACAATCTTGTTGCTCGACAGCCTTCAACAGCGCGACGAATTGCAGATACGGGTGTATGCCATGTTGAGCCCGACGGAGGAAAATTTTGCCTATTTTCTGCCCCGTGGCCCATTAAGTAGCGAAAGGCTTACTGTACGGTCCATCAAACTTTTTGCCGATGGAGCCCTGGGGTCCAGGGGAGCCCTTATGAAGCAACCTTACAGCGATGCACCCCATACCAGGGGGTTGCTGGTAGATGACATTGCGCTGATGGAGCGCTCCTGTGCGCTGGCCCTGGAGCACAATTTCCAGGTAGCTGTACATTGTATCGGCGATTCGGCTGTGAGCCTTATGCTCAATATGTTTGCACAGCATCTGCAGCCGGGCAACGACCTGCGCTGGCGCATTGAGCATGCCCAGGTGGTAGATCCTCTGGAGTTTGATCTTTTCGGACAATACAATATCGTTCCCTCCATACAGGCCATACATGCTGTATCGGATATGGGGTGGGCCGAAGACAGGGTCGGGCCACAAAGGATCAAAGGGGCCTATGCGTTTCGTGATCTGATGAACCAGGCAGGCTGGTTGCCCAACGGAAGCGATTTTCCTGTGGAGCATATCAATCCGTTATACAGCTTTCATGCAGCCTTTACCCGCACCAACCAGCAGGGGCATCCGGCAGGGGGCTGGTATCCGCAACAGTTATTAACCCGGGAGGAAGCCCTGCTAGGTATGACATTATGGGCTGCCAAAGCCAATTTTGAAGAAGATACCCGTGGCAGCCTGGAGCCCGGTAAATTTGCCGATTTCGTAATTATGGATGCCGATTTGCTCTCGGTAGATGAAAAACTGATTTATGATCTCCCCATACTGCAAACCTGGATTGGAGGGAAAAGGGTTCACTGAGTTTCTTTGTGTTTTGCTTTGGCTGTTGGGATGAATAGCAGAGGTTGTCAAGTCAATACAGAAATGATTTGAAAACAATAATGCATCGTCTCAAAATACCCTGTTTGTATATTTGCTTATTGTGGCGATTTCTTTAATTTTATCCCGGTATCCGCAAAGCTTTTGCAAAACAATATAATGTGTGAACTGATGTGAGGGCCTGCCGGACCAATACCGGGGAAATGCTGTCAGAAATGCCCGCAATTATCTTTATTCCATTTGGTCTGAACCTTTAAATCCCAAACCATGAACATCTATCTGCTGGTTGTTGTCGCTTATTTTG
>JBKBSF010000030.1:0-56589 GCA_046291875.1 Bacteroidales bacterium
TTCACTTCGGGATATTCACTGTTTTTTTGCACGGTAATAGCTCTTACAGGACACGCCCTGATACAGGCATGAGAGGTGTTGCATTTCTCCAGATCGATATCTATAAGTCGCATTTTCAGGCGTTTTCTTTAAACAATGGGCATTTCGGAACTCCTAAGTTATTAATAGGTAGAAAGATTGAGTCTGCCTCTGATTGTATCAATGAGGTTTTCCTCTGTAAGAGAGAAAATCCTTTCTCCGTCTATTTCCATAACAGGCCCAAGATCGCACTGCCCCATGCAATGAGCTCCTTTCAGCAATACACTATCTTCCAGTTTGTTTTCTTTGAGAAATTCCTGGATCATTCGCACCAGTCTTTTATTTCCCCTCGAAAAGCAACTGCTACCCATACAAATGATAATGTGGTGAGCCTTTTCCATGCGTTTGATTTTTTGGGTGGTTTTGGGGTTATGTTCAGCAAAAATAAAGATTTGTGTCGAAAATCAGGGTGAAATGACTAACATCTTACCCCATAAGGCCACTGTTAAGAATTAATCTAAATAACATTAAGGCTTTGGCTTGACTATTAGCATTTTATGCCACACGTTTTTCTTTTATTTTTCCCTATATTTGTAGCACACACACATGAAGGGAAGAAAAAAATCGCATTTATCTGCCGGCTTTGTTTTTTATTTCCCTGATTTGTTCCTATTATTGTTAAAAAATTAGCAACCAAAACCATGGACAATACCCTTGCTTCCATATTTGCCCTGTTTCCCAACAAACAGCGAGATGATCTGATTCCTCTTTTACATGCCCTACAGGATTCCTATGGCTTTTTATCTGAAGAGCTTATCATTGAAGTAGGGGCATACCTTGATATTTCGGTAAATAAGATTTTTGGAGTAGCTACTTTCTACGATAATTTTCGTTTCGGGCCGCGAGGGAAATTTCATATCCGGCTTTGCCATGGCACTGCGTGCCACGTAGCAGGGTCCTCAACCATACTCAACGAACTGGAAAAACAGCTCAAAATATCGCATGGACAGACCGATAAAAACGGGCTATTCAGCCTGGAGGTGGTATCATGCATCGGAGCATGCGGTTTGGCTCCCCTGATCGAAATCAATGGGGAGTATTTTGCAGGTATAACCATGCCAAAGCTCAAAGAAATTCTCAATCATTACAGGGAAAACCATAACACCATCTATGAAGATCAATGATTCTAAAGCCGTTCGGGAGTTTCTCATCGGAAAGGTACTTCTCAATCCGGGCCGGGATCAGGATCCCGATATTGCCCGGAAATTGTCGTACATAAAAAGAGAAAGGGTTGAGCAACCCCTGATCTATGTAGGAACCACCAGTTGTGCACAGGCAGCAGGCGCCAGAAAAACTTTCAAGGCGGTAGAAAGCTATATAAAGGAAAACCAATTGCAGGTGGAACTGATTGAGGGTGGATGTAATGGTTTTTGTAAGGTAGAACCGCAGCTTGATGTGCAGTTGCCAGGAAAGGCAAGAATTGCTTTTGGCAATGTAATGCCCGACAGGGTGCCCTTTATTCTCGACGAGATTCTCAACAGCCACGTGCCCGACCAGCATGTGCTGGGGCAATACCATAACCCCATTCACCAGTTGTGGGAAGGGGTACCTTTTATGAATGAACTTCCGTTTTTCCGCTCCCAGAAGAAAATCCTTTCTGCCAACTGTGGTATCAGCGATCCGGTATCGGTGCAGGAATACATTGCCCGGGGGGGGTACCAGGCTTTCTCGGATACCATTACTCAATATACACCTTTACAGGTTTGCAACCTGGTAGAAGACAGCAAGCTGGCTGGCCGTGGGGGTGGAGGATATATGGCAGGAAAAAAGTGGAAAATAACACTGGATGCAGTAAGCGATCAGAAATATTTTGTTTGCAATGCGGTTGAAAGTGACCCGGGCAGCTATATGAATCGAGTGATGATGGAAAGCGACCCTCATAAACTAATTGAGGCGGTGCTTATTGCTTCCTATGCCATTGGTGCGTCAAAAGCCTTTATTTTTACCCGCAGTGAGTTTACCCTGGCTATCTCAAGGCTAAGGGAAGCACTCAGGCAGGCAGAGGAATTTGGGATTACAGGACATAATATTTTTGACTCAGGAGTAAACATCGATATAGCGATCAAAGAGGGTGCCCGCGCATTTGTTTGTGGTGAAGAAACCGCGCTCAACAACAGTATTGAAGGCAAACGGGCCATGCCTGTTTACAAACCCCCTTTTCCGGCCATCAAAGGACTATGGAACAAGCCCACCATAGTTCAGAACCTGGAAACGCTTATCAATGTGCCTCTCATCATGAAAAATGGCCCTCAATGGTTTCATACCCTGGGCAATGACACCAGCAAAGGCACCAAGCTTTTCAGCCTCAGCGGAAAAGTTGCAAACTATGGCACCATTGAGGTTGAAATGGGCACCAATTTTCGCACTATCGTTGAGGAAATAGGTGGAGGAATGAAAGAGGACAATGATTTTAAGGCCATTATCCTGGGTATTAATAGCGGCAGCTATGTTACACCACAAACACTGGACACCCCGGTAGATTTTGATGCTTTGAAAAATATTGGGTCTGCTTTGGGCAGCGGCGCCTGTGTGGTGGTAGATACCAGTGCCTGTATGCTCGATCTGGCGCGTTTCTTTACCACATTCTTTAAAAATGAAAGCTGTGGCAAATGTATTCCATGCCGCGAAGGAACAGCCCGTATGCTGGAAATTGTGGAAGCAGCTACCCGCAAACCTGACAAAGAAAACTCTTTTCAAACCCTCGAGCGTTTTAAAGGTATCATGCAGTTGAAAAGTATGGCCGAGGTGATGAAGGATACCAGTTTGTGTTCATTGGGAAAATCTGCTCCCAATGCCATTCTTAATACCCTTGCCAATTTTAAGTCTGAATTCGATGCCCATGTGTTTGAACGTAAATGTCCGGCCGGGGTTTGTCGCGATCTGAAAACCTACACCATTGATGTGGATCTTTGCACCGGATGTACCGCTTGTTTCAAGAAATGCCCCACCGATGCCATTATTGGCTCCCCCAGGCAACCCCATTTTATTGTGCAGGATAAATGTATAGCCTGTAATGCTTGCTTTGAAGCATGTAAATTTAATGCCGTTTTGGTTGAATAAACGACTTGTGTCATGAGTATTACCATCCATGTAAATAACAGCCCCGTTGAAGTGCAAGAAGGAGATCTTCTGCTCACCGCTTTGCGCTCCAATGGCATAAAGATTCCGACCCTTTGTCATATGCAGGGTTTTACACCCTCAGGAGCATGCCGCCTTTGTGTGGTAGAGGTAGAAGGAAAACGCGATCTGGTTACCTCATGTACCTATCCTGTAGAAAAGGGTATGGTGGTAAAAACCAACTCCATGCGCGTAATTAAAGCACGAAAGGCTTTGGTTGAAATGTTGCTTTCCAACCATCCTGACGATTGTTTGTACTGTGAGCGCAACGGAAATTGCGAATTGCAATGGCTGGCTGAGGAAATGAATATCAAGGAGCGAAAGTATTTCAGTCAGAAAAACACTCATCAGCGAGATCACTCAAGCACAAGTGTCTACCGCGATCCTGCCAAGTGTGTTTTATGTAACCGTTGCGTTCGGGTTTGTGAAGAGGTTCAGCTGGTAACTGCCATTGAGTTTATTTCGCGTGGAAATAAAACCACAGTAAATTCAGCCTTCAACAAAGGCTTGAATGTTTCCAGCTGTATAAAATGTGGTCAATGTATCATGGTTTGCCCTACAGGTGCTCTGTTAGATATATCACATATTGAAAAAGTACAGGCGGCTTTGGCAAGCCCCAAGAAGTACACCGTTGCTTTGGTTTCTCCCTCTTTTGTGGCATCGGTGGCAGAGCATCTGAACCTGAAGCCGGCAGACCGGCCTGCAGCACTCATTTACAGTGCCCTTCGCAAAACAGGGTTCGACAAAGTACTTGATCTGGGTTGGAGTTACGATCTGCATATACAAATGGAGGCAATTCTGCTAAAGGAGCGAGCCGAAAAAATGACCCAGATCCCTCTGTTGTCCTCTTGTTGTCCTGCCTGGGTAAAATATGCCGAAGAGTTCCAAACAGGTATGATTCAACAACTTTCTACAGCAAAATCGCCACAGCAACTCCTGGGGCGGCTGATTAAGGAAATGAAAATACAGTTGGGCCATCAAAAGGCAGAAGAGATTTACAACGTGTCATTTATGGCGTGTGTAGCCAACAAATTCGAATCCTCACGAGAAGAAAACACCCGTAAAGGACTTTCGGAAATAGATGCAACTCTTACGGTACGTGAGTTTTTGAAATTTCTGCGCTCCCATGGCATCGATCTGGGCCGGCAGGAACCCAGCGAGGCAGACTATCCGGTGAAAAGCTCATCTGTGGCAGGGTTGCAGATGTCGTGGGCAGGCGGAAAAGCTGAGGCCGTGGCTACACAACTCAACTACCTGATCAATGGAAAAAATGCACCCGCACTCAAGTTTATTGCACCTAAAAACCCCGGTAGTAAAAAAGAGGTAAAGGTAAAGATTGGGAAGAAAGAATATGGCTTTGCCTGGGTAAGCAGTATTGCAGAAGCGCAGAAATATCTGGATGAAATTAAGGCAGAAAAACGAAGCGATATTCATTATGTAGAGATCATGGCTTGTAGCTCAGGTTGTGTGGGAGGGGGCGGACAACCCATCCACTGGAATCCTGACAAAGCTAAGTACCGCAGAAAAGCAGCACAGGATCTTGAAAAGGAAATACCTCTGAAATTTGCCGGACAGAATAAGTCTGTTGAAGATTTCTTCAGCGAAAACTTCGACCCGGCATCTGCAACTGAAATGCTGCATACAGGTTTCAGCCCCCGTAAGGTAATAAAGTAGCCAGGCAGAATAGCCCATACCCAAACCAGGAATACGAACCACCATGGATAACCAGCCCAAAAATCAATACATCTATACGGTAAAAGACCGTTGCAGGGTTTGTTATACCTGTGTTCGCGAATGTCCGGCAAAGGCTATCAGGATCGTAAACGGCCAGGCCGAGATCATTCCGGCCCGCTGTATTGCCTGCGGAAACTGTGTAAAGGTGTGCAGCCGCGATGCCAAGATGTTCTCATTTTCCATCGACAGAGTAAAAAAACTTCTCAAATCCAATGAAAAAGTAGCGGCAATTATTGCTCCCAGTGTGGCCGGCGAATTTATTGATATCTCTGACTACCAGATCCTTGTTGGGATGATTCGGGCCCTGGGTTTTGACTTTGTAAATGAGGTGGCATTTGGTGCCGAATTGGTAGCAGCAAGCTACAGAGAGCTACTGCATAAAGACCCCAAACACACCTATATTTCTACCAGTTGCCCTGCTATTGTAAGCTATGTGGAAAAACACCATCCGCATATTATCAAATCTCTTGCTCCACTGGTATCGCCAATGATTGCCACAGCCAGGGTTTTGCATGAAATTCACGGTTCTGAGCTTAAGATTGTTTTCATTGGTCCTTGCATTGCCAAAAAAGGTGAGGCCATGCTGGGGCAGTTTAAGGGCCTGGTGCATGAAGTGATCTCGTTTACCGAATTGCGCAGGATGTTTGATGAGAAAAACATCGAGCCCTCTGGTGTTGACCCTTCTGAGTTTGATCAGCCCATAGCCGGTAAGGGATCGGTTTTCCCCATAAGCGGGGGTATGCTTCAAACAGTAGACCTGGAAGAGGACTTCCTCAAGGGAGAAATTGTGGTGGCCGAAGGGCGTCAGGATATTACCGAGGTGCTTAAAGAGTTTGAGGAAGGATACCTCGAAGCCAAACTTTTTGATCTGCTTTGCTGCAATGGATGTATCAACGGACCCGGAATGAGCAGTCGCCACCAGTTTTTCCTCAAAAGAAAAAACATCAGCAACTTTGCCAAGAGGCAGTTCGACCGGCTGGACAAAGAAGAGTGGGAAAAGAATATGCAACGGTTTTCCAATATCAAGCTCGACAGGTATTTTATTGCAGATGATCAGCGTTTTACCGATAATTTTTCGCCCGAACAAATTCGCAAGGTAAAAGAAAAACTGGGCATTATAGAACAAGATGATGAGCTCAACTGCACTGCCTGCGGATATGATACATGCCATGAGCATGCCATTGCCATACTTAAGGGTATTGCAGAAACTGAAATGTGCCTTCCGTATACCATCGAAAAACTGCACGAATACATTAAAGAGCTTGATGTTTCTAACAAAAAACTGGCATCGACCCAGGCTGCCCTCAAGCAATCAGAGAAACTGGCATCCATGGGGCAACTGGCTGCAGGTATTGCCCACGAGGTAAACAACCCGCTGGGTGTGGTTATTATGTACGCCCATTTGTTGCTCGACGAAATCGAACCCGATTCCCCTTACTACAAGGATTTGAAGCTCATTGTTGACCAGGCCGACCGTTGTAAAAAAATTGTAGGTGGTTTGCTTAACTTTGCCCGTAAAAGCAAGGTGAATATTGCCAGTATTAACATCAAAACACTTATCAAAAACAGCTTACGAGCCATTGTAATGCCCCCCGAGATTGATTTGCAGATACAGATCAATACCAGCCGGCAGGAGATCGGATGCGATCATGACCAGATGGTACAGGTTTTTTCCAATCTTGCCAAAAATGCGGTTGATGCCATGCCATCGGGTGGCAAACTCCTGATACGTGTAGAGGATGATCTGCAAAGCTCCAACACTGTTGTATTTACCATACAGGATACCGGCACAGGCATATCGCCCGAAAATATGGAGCGGATGTTTGAACCTTTCTTTACCACCAAGGCCGATGGTAAAGGTACCGGACTGGGATTACCCATTATTTATGGGATTGTGAAAATGCATAAAGGAAATATTAAGGTCGAATCCAATAATGATCCGGCAAAAGGCCCGTGTGGCACAAGTTTTTTTGTTACATTGCCCTCTGAAACCTTGCAAAATACCGACACCGAAATAAATGATTAACAGACATGCTTAAAATCGAAAAAAAGAAAATTCTGCTTGTGGATGATGATCCCGATTATCTGTTTCAACTTACCATAGCACTGCAAGATATGGGCTTTGAAGTAATAGCTGCAGATACCCAGAAAGAAGCAGAAAACATCATTCAGAAAATCAAACCCGACCTTGCCATCCTCGACCTGATGATGGAAAACCAGGATACCGGGTTTATCCTTTGCCACATCATCAAAAACAGGTATCCCGAAGTACCCATTATTATAGCATCAGCCGTAACTGCTGAAACAGGGATGCTCTTCGACGTGGAAAGTGAAGAAGAAAGACAGTGGATCAAAGCCGACCTTTTTCTCGACAAAGGTATCCGGATGGATCAGTTGCACAAAGAAATCAATAAGCTGCTGAAAATCTAAACAATGGGAAAACTCAATTTGCTGGTTGTTGATGATGAACCCGGAATACGCAGTGGTATACGTCGTATCCTGGAAAGCTTTTCGGTTAGCTATCCCTTTATGGACGAAGACTTTGAGTTCGAAGTTTTTGAAGCACAAACCGGGGAGGAAGGTATAGAGTTGCTCGACAACTATGCATTCGATATTGTACTGCTCGACAATAAACTGCCCGGAATACAAGGGGTGGAAGTATTGGAATATATCAAAAACCAGGCAATTGAAGCCATCGTGGTGATGATTACTTCCTATGCATCTCTCGATCTGGCTGTGAAAGCCACCAAAAGCGGCGCATACGATTTTGTACCCAAACCCTTTACTCCTAAAGAGCTGAGAAGTTGCCTGGAAAATATTGCCAAGCAGTTGTTTCTCAGACGTATGACCCAGAAAATGCAGCAGGAAGGAAAACAGATCCGCTTTCAGTTTCTTTCTGTGCTTTCTCATGAACTCAAATCGCCTATCAATGCCATTGAAGGTTATCTCAGGCTGATGGAAGAAAAACGTAATGGCGAGAATATCAACGATTATCAGGAGATGATACAACGTTCGCTGGCCCGCATTCAGGATATGCGCAACCTTATTCTGGATCTGCTGGATTTTACCCGAATAGAATCGGGGAAAAAGCAGCGCAATATCAAATCTGTATTTCTCTGTGAGATCGCAAGTCAATCCATTGACCTGGTTCAGCCCCTGTGTATTCAGAAAGATATTGATATACATCTGAACTGCAATAATAAGATATCCCTTAAAGCCGACAGGCAGGAGCTGGAAATCATTCTCAACAACCTGCTTTCAAATGCCGTAAAATACAATAAACATGGCGGACGTATTGATGTAATTCTCGAACGCGATAAAGGAGAAATAGTTTTGAGTGTCAGCGATACAGGCATAGGGATGGAAAAGAAAGATATTGATAAGCTTTTTGAGGATTTTGTTCGTATTAAAAGCGAGCAAACCAAACATATAAGTGGCACTGGCCTGGGATTGTCGATCATAAAAAAGATTGCAGATCTGTACAATGCCAAAATTCAGGTAGACAGCAAACCGGGTGAAGGCAGTACCTTTACACTGCGTTTCCCGACCGAATAACAGTGCTTTACCTGAAGCATAACTTTAACAGCAAATCACTCAAAAAATAACATATTGATGAATAGCAAAAAAATGAAAGAGCTACCCGGCAAGACCATCGAGAGGCTCAGCCAATACCGGCGCATCTTATACAACAGTATCCACGACGGTAAAACCAACGTGTATTCTCATGAGCTTGCCAGGATAATGAACCTGACTCCTGTTCAGGTTCGGCGCGATCTGATGCTTATCGGGTATTCGGGCAGTCAGAGCAAAGGCTACGTAATCAAAGACCTGGTTGCGCTCATTGGCCAGATCATCGATAGCAACAAACCCCAAAGGGTAGCCATTGTAGGAATGGGTAACCTGGGGCGGGCAATTACCAGTTATTTTACTGGTAAAAGGGAGCGCCTGAGTATAGTAGCGGCCTTCGATAATGATGTACAAAAGACAAACAGAATAATTGCCGGTGTGCCATGCCATCATATCAGCCAGCTTAAAGAAGTATTACCCAAAGAGGGTATACGTATTGCAATTCTTACAGTGGCCCCCGAAGCAACCCATGAAGTGGCCAGAATGCTTATGGAAGCCGGTATTATTGGAATTCTCAATTATACATCCGTACCCCTTACGGTGCCTGAACACATCCATCTGGAGGAATACGATATCATTACTTCATTGGAAAAGCTTGCCTTTTTCGTGAAGAATGATCTTGAAATCGAAAATTAACATCGCAATACTATTGCATACCAAATTAAATACTTATGAAGGTTTTTCATGATACCAGCCAGGCCGAAGGAAAAATAAAAAATGCCGTGGTTACCACCGGATCGTTCGATGGTGTGCATGTTGGGCACAAAATTATTATTCAGCGCCTGGGCGAATTGGCAAATGAGATAGGAGGGGAGTCCACGCTGGTTACCTTCTATCCGCATCCGCGTAAGGTACTCTATCCGGAGCAGAAAGATCTTAAACTAATCAATTCGCAGAAAGAGAAAATTGCCCTGCTGGCCAAAACAGGACTAAAAAACCTTGTAATCATCCCTTTCTCTCTGGAGTTTTCAAAAACTTCCTCCCACGATTTTATAACGGATATTCTCATCGGACAGCTCAATGCAAAAATCATTGTGGTGGGGCAAAATCATCATTTCGGGCACAACCGCTCTGGCGATTTCTCCTATCTTGATCAATTAGGTCATGAGCTCAATTTTAAAGTTGAAAACATTCCTCTTCAGGATATTGAGAATGAGACTGTAAGTTCTACCAAGATCCGTAAAGCGCTTTTTGAGGGAAATATCATGAGGGCCAATGCTTACCTGGATCATCAATATATCATCTCCGGAGAAATGAGCCATGTCAGCCCGCCAGATCCGGAAATAAAAATGAGATTCCATCGTATAGAGATCACAGAGCAAGAAAAGCTAATACCCCCCCCTGGTATCTATGCCACAAATACCATTTGCAGCAATGAACCCATGAAGTCGTTAACACTAGTACACGACGACATCGATGGTGTAAGAAATGTTGACAGTGTTCTGCTTCACGATAATGTGCATTTCAGCGCAACCCCTGCCACACTGTATTTCTATAAGAAAATCAGAGGTGGAGAAATTTTCATGGATCAGAAGCTTGCACAGGGAGAGCTGGCAGATGCTATGGAAGATGTGGAAGAACTGATTTACTAAACCCTTTTTGCATTGCCTATGAGCACCGACAGAAGCATTTCAGTTACCTTCCTGGGTACCGGTACATCTACCGGGGTTCCTGTTGTTGCTTGCGATTGCGAAGTTTGCAAAAGCCAGGACAAAAGAGATCATCGACTTCGTACTTCAGTGATGGTTAAAATTGCCGGGCAAAATCTGGTGATAGACTGTGGTCCTGACTTCAGGTATCAAATGATTCGCGAAAAGGTAGAGGACATTCATGCCATTATCTTTACCCATGGGCACCGAGATCATATTGCCGGGCTCGACGATGTAAGGGCCTTCAACTACGTGCTCAACAAAACAGTGGATGTATATGCCAGCGAACAGGTGATTGAATCCATAAAGAGGGAGTTCCCCTATATTTTTACCGAAAAGCGTTTCTTCGGAGCACCTCAGCTGGAGTTTCATACCATAGAAAATGAGCGGTTTCAGGTAAATAGTATTGAAATCCAACCCATTGAGGTAATGCATCATAAGTTAAGTGTATTTGGTTTTCGTATTGGCGCATTTTCCTATATTACAGATGCTAGTTTTATTTCAGATCAGGAAATGGAGAAGCTTGAAGGATCTGAGGTGCTTGTAATCAATGCACTACGCAAGTCAAAGCATATAAGTCATTTCTCTTTAGATGAGGCCATTGAGGTAATTTCCCGCGTAAAGCCCCACAGAGCCTACATTACACACCTGAGCCATTTTATTGGTTTGCACGAAAAAATTCAAGAGATACTCCCCATAAATGTTTTTCTGGCCTATGATGGCCTGAAAATTGACCTGTGAGGCCTCTCGCAAAGCACAAGGTATTCCAATAGAAAACAATCCCAAAAACATCGTAAAAAACCCGATGCATTTAGAAATCGGAGTTAAAATTTCCGTATTTTTGTACTGCAAATACCGAAATAATATTACCATGATATATCATCCTGAAAATTACAGCATTAAGGATCAACGAATGACACCTTTCATTGATCCTGATGAAATCTGGAATTTTATTAACCATTCACATGGAGATAAAGCCAGGGTCAGGGAAATTATTAAATCTTCTCTAGATAAAAAAAGACTTTCGCTTGAAGAAACTGCCATTCTGCTCAATGTACAGGACCCCGACCTCATAGAAGAAATCAAGGAGGGGGCGCGCACTCTCAAAGAAAAAGTGTATGGCGAGCGTATTGTTTTGTTTGCACCTCTTTACGTAGGCGATCTTTGCACCAATAACTGCCAGTACTGTGGTTTCCGTTCTGAGAACAAAGACATGAAACGGATTACCCTGAGCAAGGATGAACTCATCAACGAAACCACTGCACTGATTGATGCCGGACATAAACGTCTGATTCTGGTTTATGGTGAGCACCCTAAATATTCGGCAGAGTTTATTGCAGAAACAGTAAAGATTGTATACGGGGTTAAGCATGGAAATGGCGAGATCAGAAGGGTGAATATCAATGCTGCTCCTTTCGATATTCCTGGTTTCAGGACAATAAAAGATGCCGGCATTGGTACTTTTCAGATTTTCCAGGAAACCTATCATCAACCCACCTATACTAAGGTTCACCTGGGTGGTGTAAAACGCAATTACGACTGGCGGCTCACTGCTCTTGACCGGGCGCAGGAGGCTGGTATCGATGATGTGGGAATTGGAGCTTTGTTTGGTTTGTACGACTGGAGGTTCGAAGTTTTGGGATTGGTACGCCATGTTAACCATTTTGAAGCGGTTTACAATGTGGGCCCACACACCATTAGCTTCCCACGGATACAAAATGCCCTTTCTCTTAATATAGACAAGGATCATATTGTGAAGGATGACGAATTCGTAAGACTTGTTTCTGTTCTGCGCCTGGCGGTGCCTTATACAGGTATGATACTTACTGCCCGAGAGCCCCGGCATATCAGAGACCAGATCCTTCGCTTCGGAGTATCGCAAATTGATGGTGGAACCAATCTGGAGCTCGGAGGCTACTCAAAGGCAAAAAAAGAGCATCAGGATCTTACCATGGAGCAGTTTCAGATCAACGACAACCGTTCTCTCAATGAGATTATGGACGAGTTGATCAAGACAGGTTACATCCCATCCTTCTGTACAGCATGTTACAGACTGGGTAGAACCGGAGAACATTTCATGGAGTTTTCGGTACCGGGCTTTATCAAAAGGTTTTGCTCGCCCAATGCATTACTTACCATGGCCGAATATCTGGAAGACTATGCACCCCAGGATACTAAAACCCATGGTTATGAGTTATTGGAAAAGAAAGTAGCCGAGCTGGCAGAGCACCAGAATGTAGAAAAACTAAAAGAGAAAATTCAGCTTATTAAACAGGGCAAACGAGATATGTATTTTTAGTATTAAAACATTGAACAACATGCAAAAGTCGAGGATTATTGGTGTAATGGTATACGACCGCATTAAAGAGGCAGGTCGTACACAGGAGGTTTTAACCCGATATGGCTCCGTTATCCGCACACGACTGGGTTTCCACGAATTGTCAAGAGATGTTTGTTCTCGCATTGGCACCATTTTGCTGGTTTTGCATGGCGAACCTGCACAGTGCGATGCATTGCAAAACGAACTCTCACAAATCGGTGGAGTAGAGGTGCAGGTAATGCAGTTCAGGAATGCATAAAATGAAACTTGCATGAGCAGTGCCGCTCACAAAAAAGAATGAACCGAACAAGTTTGCGATTTAAACACAAATACCTTTGAACCGATACCGCATTTGAGGTAGAGCTCGGCGAAGCCAAAATAGCAAACATGGAGTTCCATCCGACCAATTAAAACAAATTATTTTCGGATGAAAAAGCTCGTTCATGCAAGTTCCCCCGCATAGGCGGGGCAGGCATACGACCAATGAATTAACAAATTATTTACGAATGAATTATTCCAGGTAAAACACTTTAAACAATCAGGTATGGAACAACTGGTAATTCTGGGAATAATGGTAAAAGAAAGAGAGCAGAAAGCCACTGAATTGCAGAGGATCTTCACTCGCTTTGGCTGCAGCATTAAAACCCGTCTGGGGCTCAATGAGCTTGATATTCCAGGTCAAGGAGAAGCAGGACTGATTCTTCTTGAACTTATGGGCGACAGGGATGAATGCTTACGCCTTGAAAATGAACTCCATGCCATGCAGGGAGTTGTTGTAAGGAAAATGACCTTTTGATTGATAATAACCACAGTTTTAACAGCATTCTAGCACAGAATTTTAATCTAACCACATGGCAAAAATTGTTCACCTCTCAGAAGCCGCTTCTCTGGCCATTCATGCAATGGTCCTAATTGCCAAATCTGACACGCACATCAATGTAAATATTCTTGCCCAGGAAATGGGGGCCTCAAGAAATCACCTGGCAAAGGTTTTACAGCAGCTGGTAAAATTCAATTACTTAAAGTCTGTACGTGGCCCCAGTGGAGGCTTTGTTCTCAACATGAAACCCTCCGATCTTACGATCCTGGATATCTATGAAGCCATTGAAGGCAAGATAGAAACCCCGGAATGTCCGCTCGACAGACAGATATGTCCTTTCGACAAATGCCTTATGGGGGGCATGGTAAGATCGGTAACTACTCAGTTTCAGTCTTATTTCAAAGAGCAAACTTTAGAACAGTTTATCAAAGAAGGGTAATTATCTTTCTGATTGTCTGATGCATAGGTTTAAAGTTGACTTCTAAAGAAAGTTGGCTTTAAACCTTTTCTTGTTTTCGCAATCCAATAAGCAACTTATCACAATCAACCCTTGCACAGAGCCCAACCAAACAAGTGAGGCCATAATGCTTCCAAAACGGGTTGTAAGAGGATAAGCCGTTAAGCAAATTGGAAAAATCTAACTCAAAAAAAAAAGAGAATGAAAACAAGAAATTTTTTTCTCCTGACAGCCGCCTTTTTAATGATTTCTTTAGTTCCGGTACAGGCCCAGCGCGGCGGACAAGGACGACAACAAAACCAGGGCCAGAACACTTGCACAAATCTCCCGGATTTAACTCCTGAGCAGCAATCTAAAATGCAGCAGCTTCGCACAGCCCGGCTGCAGGAAATAACTGCCTATCGTGCACAGATGAATGAATTGAGGGCCCGCAAACAAAGCCTTCAGATCGCCGAAAATCCAGACATGAACCAGATCAATGCTGTAATCGATCAGATGGCCCAGCTTCGCACAGCTCAACAAAAAGCTTCGGCAGCCCATCGGCAAAGCATCCGCGAAATCCTCACTCCAGATCAAAGAGCGTTGTTTGATGCTCGTGCTCACAACAGACCTGGCATGAACCAAAGAGGACCAGGAAAGCGAGGTACGGGAAGAATTACAAACTGATGCTTCTTCATTCAATAGAAATAAAGCCCTGAACTACAGGGCTTTATTTTTTTTTACAGGTCTATTTATATGGATTTTTTTCCGTATTACGCGGATATACTTGCAGGGATAATACTAACATACTTTTTCTGGCATATTTCTAATTTAGCCTTCACAATTTTACCTTAACAATTATTCTTTTAACCAGAAAAACTATGCTCCGAAAAATTAAAATTTCAGCCAGATTGTTGCTGCTGACAGGTATTCTTCTGCTTTTTACTATCATAGTTGTGCTTGTTTTTGCCAACCGTTTTCAGAGACTTCAGGATTATAGCCTGGAAAAGGTAGAGGAGATTATGCTGAATGACCAGAAAGACAAACTTCAGGTGGCTACTCACAGCATGGCCGTAACCATACACTCGGTAATCAGTCAGATGAACGATCCTGAGGAGATCGAGGATATGATCAGGCATATGGTAGATCAGATAAGATTCGAAGAAGATAAATCTGGCTACTACTTTGTTTACCGCAATACCGTTTGTATTGCTTTACCCATTCTTAAAGACCGGGTGGGCCAGGATCTGGGGCGCACAGCCGATCCCAATGGTGTGCTGTATGTTGCAGAACTCGATCGTAACGCACGTGCTGGTGGAGGTTTTGTTGAGTATGTTTTCGAAAAGCCGGGATATGGTCTTCAACCCAAGCTTAGCTATGCTGAAATGATCCCCGGAACCGATATGTGGATCGGAACAGGGGTTTATATCGACAATATCGATGAGCAAAAAGGTATTATCCGTGCCTCCTTTGCTGCCCAAACCCGCAGAACTCTAACCGGAGTAATTGTGGCCATGGCGCTGGTGCTGGGTTTAATCATTTTACCATTTGCCTTTGCTATTCGAAGCAGCATCCAAAACCCCATTCAGGAAGCCATTAGGCTTTCGCAGGAACTCGCCAAGGGTAATCTGAATGCAAAAATTCAAAGCCAGCATACTGATGAGATCGGTGTTTTGGCACAGGCCCTGGATTTAATGGTAAATAAGCTCAATGACATTATTTCGCAGGTTCGCTTAGCCAGCGATAATATTGCCTCCGCCAGCGAACAGATCAGCGGTACGGCACAGCAAATGTCTGATGGAGCCAATCAGCAGGCATCCGCTGCAGAGGAGGTATCTTCTTCTATGGAGCAAATGGCTGCCAATATTCAGCAAAACACAGAAAACTCAAGACTTACAGCTACCATTGCTATCAACTCGAATCAGGGGGTAGAAGAAGGCAGTAAAACCACTGAGCTGGCAGTAAATGCCATGAAAGAGATTGCCGAAAAGATTGGGATAATCGGGGAGATCTCCCGCCAAACCAATATCCTTGCCTTAAATGCAGCTGTTGAAGCCGCCCGGGCAGGAGAGTTTGGAAGAGGGTTCGCTGTAGTGGCTGCAGAAGTACGCAAACTCGCCGAACGCTCACAGGTGGCTGCCAACGAAATTGACCAACTCTCCAAATATGGTGTAAACATTTCTGTTGAAGCCGGAAGCAAATTGCGCGAAATTGTACCCGAAATCCAGAAAACAGCCCACCTTGTGCAAGAGATTACAGCTGCAAGTATAGAACAAAATGCAGGGGCAGAGCAGGTTAACAATGCCATTCAGCAGCTCAACCAGGTTACTCAGCAAAATGCAGCTGCCAGCGAAGAAATGGCCACCAGCAGTGAGGAACTGGCCAGCCAGGCAGAACAACTTCTTGATATGATCTCATTCTTTAAACTCAAAGAAAACAGCAGATACTAAAACCTCCTTTACACTGGGAAATCTTTTGCCCGGTGGAAAAGATAAATGTAACTTTGCCGCCGGATATCAAAAACACTGATATCCGGCTTTTTTATAAAACCTTCAATCTCCCTAGGTATGTCGCTGAAAAAACTACCCTTGCTGCTTCTGCTTTCAGTATACTCAACGCTTGTCATTGCACAGGAAAACCCCATACAACTCAAACCTTACGGCTACATAAGCTACGAGATAATCTACGATACGTACCGTTCACTGGATACACGGGATGGCGAATTGTACCTGTTTCCCAAAAAACCTGTGTTCGACATCAATGGAAACGATATAAACAAAAGAAGCAAACTGAACATGATAACAGTTCAATCTCGCTTCGGTGTTAACATAAAAGGTCCTGATGCTTTTGGGGCAACCACCTCAGGAAGACTGGAAGCCGATTTTTTCGGAACGCATCAGGATTACGTGCGGATGCTTCGTCTGCGTCTTGCATTTATTTCTCTGAGATGGCAACATACCGAGCTTACCCTGGGCAATACTTTTCATCCGGCCTTTGTGCTGGATTGCTTTCCTTCTACCATCTCCTTTGCTGCTGCAGTGCCTTTTCATCCCCTGAACCGGTCTCCTCAGATAAGATTGTTGCAACACTTTTCTGAGGATTTCTCCGCTTCTTTGTCCTTTCTCATACATGGTTATCATAGCAGTGCCGGACCCAATGATGCCCAAAGAAACTCTGGCTTACCGGAAAGTGTAGTTCAACTTCGGTGGGGAAATTCAGGCAATGTATTAATCGGGGGCACTGCAGGTTATAAGTTTCTTTCTCCACGCGATATTACCGGAGGGGGTATTGCCACCAGCAAAACCGTTGGCGCCTATCATTTGCAGGCTTTTTCCAGAATAAAAACGTCGCCCCTTACGGTGAAACTTGAAGCCATTTATGGAGAGAACCTCAGCCATTTTGTAATGATAGGGGGGTATGGAGCCAAAGGCACCGATACCCCCGAAAATCCTTTCGACTGGAGCTCAGACTACGACTATGCCAATCTGCGTACCCTCTCACTGTGGACCGACCTGCATTCCAATGCAAAGCCATGGCAATGGGGGCTGTTTGCAGGTTTTACCCAAAACATGGGTTCTGCTGATCCTTATTTGCGTATTCCTGAGCTGGCCCGTTATGATGATCTGCATTATTTATTCAGAATATCACCCCGGATTTTATTCTTCTCCAATAATTTAAGTTTTGGACTGGAGTGTTCCTATTACAATGCAGTATATGGCAAAACCTTTAATGCCAGCAGAAAGCCTGTTGAATCTATGGATCCGGCAATCAATTACCATATTATTCTGATGGCGAAGTACGATTTCTGATCAGACCTGGCGCAGGAGATCTGAAATAATTTCCTGAAGATCGGTATATTTCAGATTCTTGTCAACAATGATCCCATCGGGGCTAATAAGTACATTCTGCGGAATGCTTCGAATTACATACGTTCTTGCGGGCCCACTTTGCCAGCCCTTTAAATCACTTACCTGGGGCCATGTAAGACCATCATCTTCAATCCCTTTGATCCAGGCTTCGTGTTCGCGATCCAGAGAAACTCCCAGTATTTCAAATTGGTCTGATTGCAGAGCGGCATAGGCTTTTACCAGATCGGGATTTACCTCCCGGCAATAAGGACACCATGAAGCCCAGAAACTGATAAGAACATATTTGCCACGCAAATCCGACAAAGAAATCTCATTGCCCTCTGTATCGGGAAGTCTGAAATCAGGGGCAGGCTTGCCAACAGAAACCCTTTCCATATCAATTACACGTTGCGCCAGATCATCGTAATGCCGTGTACCTTTCAGTGCGGGATCAAAAACTGCAAGCAGATCTGCCAATTCCTCATGGTTCATGCCATGGGTAAGCTGACGTAAAGCTATGAATACGGCTGCAGGCTGATTTTTGTAGCCTTCAACGTACTCACGTACAGCCAGTTTTCGCTGTTGGGTGGTTTGTTCATGACGCTCTCTCAGACTGGCAGCCAATACGGCATCATTCTCAGATTCTGCTCTTTGAATCTCCTGTTGATCGAACCGCAGTCGCTCATCAAAAGGAACGGTTACCTGGTTGAGACCTGAAAAGATATCGTGCGAATGCGAACCTTTAACAGCAAACTGTGAAGGAGCAGAGGCATCAACCTCCATGGTCATTTTCGAATTCTCCAGAAATACAGCCAATCGGCTGGCTACACCCTCTATGGTGAAATAATATACCTCAGGGTGCTTAAGCTTTCCGGTAAATACAAATTGCCCATTGGTCATCTCAACAGAGTCTACGGTAACCATAAGTCCATCTATGCGGTCCTGCATTAACACCAGCCCATCGCTGGCTCCGGTTACTTTGCCGGTAAGAGTAAAACTTTCGCGTGACGAGGGCTGACAGGCAACTGCCGCCATTGCAATAAAAATTAAAACGTATTTTCTCATGAGTCTTGTTGTTTTTTTGATTTGTGTTGGATGCCATCCGCATGATGAATGCCAACCGGACTGTTATTACCGAATCATGCTCGTTTATGGAGTGTTATCTGAATTATCCTCAAGTAATTGTTTAAATAATTCCTGGTTGTTATCAGGGGGTTTGGTAAAAAGGCTTACCAGCCAGGTTACCACAAAAGCAAGAATAAAAGCCGGAACCAACTCATAAATAAATTCTTTAAGACATGCAATCCGGTTCCAGACAATAACCGTTGAAGCGCCGATAATTATTCCTGCCATTATTCCAGGCTTTGTGGTACCTTTCCAGAAAAGAGCAAGCAAGGAAGTAGGTCCAAAAGCTGCTCCCAATCCTGCCCAGGCAAATAAAACCAACCAGAAAACCAGTTGTTCAGCCATAAAACCAAGTAAAAGTGCCACTGCCACCAAAACCAAAACAAACCATCGGCTCAGGGCAACCAGCTTCTTATCGCTGATCTGTACATTGCGTTTCCAAAGCCTTTGGTATAAATCTCTTACCATAGCCGAAGCAGCAACCAGGAGCTGCGAATCGGCTGTAGACATTATGGCGGCAAAGATGGAGGCAATTACAATTCCGAACATGATGGGGTGAAGGTGCTGGCTTGCCAGGGTTGGATAAAGGTTTTCTGCATCAGAACCGGGCAGCATAGCCAGGTCGGGAAAATAAATTCTGCCTGCCATTCCTGTAAACAAAGCACCTAAAGCCATGAGGATATTGGCAAGGGTGCCAACCCATGCCGTCATTTTGAGTTTCCTGGTGCTTTTTATGGACATATACCTGGCAATGATATGAGGATTGCCCACCGAGCCCAATCCGATACCTACAAACCCTATTAAAGCTCCCATTGTAAGGGCAAATACATTAGTGAAAGCAAGAGGCTGGGTGATTAGGGCAGCCTGTTGCCAGAAAGCAGAGAAACCTCCCAGGTGGATGATGGCAATGGCTGGCAGGGCTATCAATGCTATAATCATGATCAGTCCCTGAATGGTATCGGTAAGGCTTACGGCAAGAAAGCCCCCCACGAGGGTATAAAAAAGAATAATCACTGCGGTAAGTACCAGCCCCTGTTCCTGGCTGATCTGAAAACTGGCACTGAAGGTTTTGCCTCCGGCAACAAACTGGGCCGAAACGTATGCCATCATAAACAAAACGATAATCACAGCCACCAGGGTACGTATCTGGCCTGAATGATCTGCAAAACGTTCTTCAAAAAAATCTGGTATGGTAATGCAGTCGCGATTTTCGCTGAAACGCCGGATGCGTGGGGCATAATAGAAAAACAGGAAGAACTCCGCCACAATATAACCTAATGCAGCCCACAGGGCTGAGAGGCCCATGGTATAAGCCAATCCGGTAAACCCGAGTAACAGCCAGGCACTTCTGCCGCTTACTACAGCCGATAGAGCCACCACAAGCATGCTCATTTTTCGCCCGCCAATAAAAAAGTTCCGGATCCCTTTGGATGAAAAACCTGCAGCCAGAATTCCTACCGTTACAATCAACAACAAATACCCCAGAAATGCCCACAGGGCATAATCATCTACGTGAAGTACAAAAGATTGAGTATCCTCCATGTGCCGTTGGGTTTTGGGCAAAACAAGCCGTAAAATACGGTATTATTTTGCTTTTCTCCAAAACTTAAATGACCTCAATACTCTCATGTCTTATCCATCCCACATTTCCATTGGGCAGAGCAATTTCGTACCATTCGCCAAGCCTGGTGCGTATCATAACTTTTGTTCCTTCATGCATCAGGAAAAGATCAGGGCTTGTAACAGCAGGAGAGCTCTTGGCTGCTACCCTTGGAACCATTATGATGGCTTCAGAAGTATTGGTAAGCCTGTTGTGTTGCTTTTGCGCGAAAACCAATGAAAACAGGAAAAATACCAGGCATACTGCAGAGATGGTAAAGGCCATTTTTTTCACACCCGTGGTACGCGAAAAAAGGTAAAGGGCTACAAAAGCCAGTAAAAGCACAAATACTGCGATGGACAATACAGCCCATCCGGAAGCGGAAAAAAGCATGTAGGTAGCAGACCACCAGCGCTCATAAAATAGTTGAGGGCGTTGTTCAATCCTGTCAACTGTACGGGAATTGGCAATATGCAGATTATGTCTGATGTTTTCATCTGCCGGATTTAAACGGGCAGCTCTTTCAAAATTAAGAATGGCTTTACCCAGGCGGTTGCTTTTAAAATATGAGTTTCCCAGGTTGTAAAACAGTTCGGGGGCAACCAGCTCCATAGCTGCAATCTGCTCATAGAGCTCCGCAGCATGCTGGTATTCACTGCGCGCATAAGCATCGTTGGCCTCACGAAACAGCTCACTGGCAGATTGCCCGGACAACACCCCGGGAATAAGCATAAACACTACTAAAAGGGCTCTAACCATAATGCTCAGTTTTTTTTACTTCTCAGATCTTTTTCGATGGTAACAATGGTTTGC
This sequence comes from Bacteroidales bacterium, assembly GCA_046291875.1. Taxonomy (GTDB): domain Bacteria; phylum Bacteroidota; class Bacteroidia; order Bacteroidales; family UBA7960; genus SKVR01. The sequence continues at coordinate 21,168 of JBKBSF010000030.1, forward strand.
AAGGCTTTGCTGTAAATCTCTGCCATTTTATCTTCCTTCTGGCCCGGAGCAAAGCGGGCAAACTCACATTGATTGAGTGTTTCCAGAAAACTATCGGAAAGTTCCTGGGGTACTTTCTGCGATTTAAAGGCACCCGAAACGGTCTCTTTATTGAGAATGGAAACCGGGATGCTCAGTTTATCGGAAAGATATCCCCACAAGGCTCTGAATATCTCATCGTAGAATTCATTCTCTTGTTTTTTATCTGCAAACAGTTTGGCCTTTTTCAGGCGTTTACGTGCCAGCTTCTGAGCTTTCTTATGCCGCAGAAGTTGCTGATTGCCATGCAATTTGATCTGACTTCGCCAATATACGGTAAAAAACAGGAAAAGCAGCAAGGGAACTGCCAGAAGCATATAAAACAAGGGACTGCCATAGAAGGTCTTTCCTGCAGGTACAAAATTTACATTACCTGTGCGAATATGTCTGATATCTGTAGCCAGCAAACGAATTTCTTCCTGTGAAGGTGCAGAACCTGCAATGCCGGGTTGTGAAGGATCGCCGCTTACCTCAAGTACAAATTCTGGTGTAGATCGGCTTACGTAACTCTGTCGCTGTGCATCGAAATACACAAAAGTGAAAGGAGGTATTACAAACTCTCCTCCGGTACGTGGTATCATCAGATATTCAAAACTTCTGGATCCGGTAATGCCTGCTGTAGTGTTGCGGATATTATCCGTTACATTGGGATCAAAAACTTCAAGATTGGCCGGAAATGCTATGTTTGGGTTTTCGAGCATCCTCAAATTACCTTTTCCTGTAATGGTGATACGCAAATTGGCTGCATCATTGGGTCTGAGCTGAGTGGGTTGCACAGTGGCTGTAACTTCAAATTCAGACCCCACCATACCGGTAAATGCTGCCGGGCGGTTTTGTACGGGCAGGGGTTTCACATTCAGGGTAATACCATTGGATCTTACGGTTTGGCGCACAGTGCGTTGATCGAAGGGCGATCCTCCAAAAAACTCATCAAACAGGCTTTGACGTCTTCTTTGTCCGGGCAGGCTTACAACCATCTCCACCTCAAGAGGCTCAATCTGAATTTCTCCACTACGCTGTGGGAAAAGAGCCACTCTGCGGATCTCTGCAACTCTGTAAGTTTCGCCGTCTACAACTTCGGTGCGCACCGGGGGTTGCCCTGCAGAGGTAATATTCTCAGACCAGAACCCTCTGTAGGAAGGAAGTTTTTCAATGGAGTACTGGTTTACTGTTACACGAGTGTAGAGATTATAGGTTACGATCACCTGTTCGCCCTGGAAGGGGTTGGTTTTACTGGCAGATGCCCTGATAAAGAGATCGCGGGCAGCAGCTCTATCAGGCGAAGCCTGCGAGGGCTCAGCTCCCTGACGAGGTTGTGCTGGGGCAGCCTGCGCGGAAGTACCACTTACCTGTATGCTGAAAGATTGGCTCTGGTAGGTGTTCCCATCGACTGCAACCCTTGCCGGCCCCACGGTGAAACTACCTTCCTGGGTGGCTTCAAGTAAATAAGTATAGGTAAAGGAAACCGACCGGGTAGTTTGACCATTGATGATCTGCATCGAAGAGCTTGAAGATTGGCTTGGGCCTGACAAAACGCGAAAACCCGAAAAGGCAGGAGGTGTAAAATCCGAGGGTTGTGCATTAACCTGGAAACTCAGCCTGAATCGTTCTCCTACGGCAACCTGCGAGGGCGCAGAGGAAGTAACCTGAATTTCCTGTGCCCATAAACCTGGTATCAGCAAAAGCAAGCAAACTGCTAAAGCCAGGTTGTTTTGCAATAAGTTTTTGTATGCTACCATTCTCTTTCTGGTCTTTGTGGTATTCTTTGTCTTTCTTCCCTGTCAATTTTTTCCTGAACCTCTCTTTCCTGTTGGTTGAGCGCATCCAGTATCCGTTGAGCATCCTCGGGTGTAAGCTGGTCGGGCCTTGGAGTGGGTTGCTGCTGTTGATCTTGTTGTTGCTCAGAGGGTTCCTGGTCTTGTTGGTTTTGCTGGTCCTGGTCCTGATCCTGATCGGGCGAATCTTCATCGCCCTGCTGTTGTTGCTGCTCTTGCTGTTCCTGCAACAGCCTGAGCGCTTTTGCGAGATTGTGTCGCGTATCCTGATCCTGGGGCCTGATGCGCAAAGCATCCTTATAGGCATCAATTCCTTCCCGGATCTGCTGGTTTCCAAGGCGGGCATTTCCCAGGTTGTGCAATACATCAGCGCGACGGTTGTCAGGTATATCCAACCGAGCCAGGCCATCCAGAATATTGGCGGCTTCATCGTAGCGACCCTGTCTGTACAAGGCGCTGGCAAGGTTGTACAAAGCCCTTACACTTTGCGGGTTTTGCTCCAGTGCCCTGCGATAATTCAGTTCAGCTTGCTGAAAATCTTCAGCCCTGAATAAGCGATTGCCACGCCGAACCTCAGGGTTTTCAACCTGGGCAGCAAGTTTCCCTGCAAAAACTACAACAAAGATAATGATGATTGTAAAGCGTGTCATCTCCTGAAATATTTTATCTGACTTCAAAAAGTTTGATTTTATTGAGCCATTTGTTTTTTCTTTCCACAATCAGCAGATCCAGCAAAAGAAAAATAAGTGCCAGTGCCACGAAATAATGATATCTGCTTTCGTATTCAGAAAATCGTGTGGTCTCGAATTCCTGTTGTTCCATTTGCCTGATTTCGTCAAGGATACGGTTTAGCCCCAGGTCTGGGCCTGTGCTGGATTGAAAGGTTCCATTGGCTTGTTGGGCAATGGCACGCAGCATAGGCTCATCAAAGCGGCTGATAACCGTATTTCCCTGGTTGTCGCGCAAAAAGCCTGACAACTGATTGTTCCGGTAGATGGGAATGGGAGCTCCCTGCGGAGTGCCTACACCTACTGTGTGGATGGTAATTCCCATTTCGGCAGCGCGTCGGGCAACAGGCAAGGGGTCGTCCTGATGGTTTTCACCATCTGATACAAGAACAATTACCCTGCTGCGACTATCGGTGCTGCCAAAAGCTGCAATACTTCTTTCCAGGGCGGCCCCAATGGCAGTTCCCTGCACTTGTACACTATTGGTATTAACGGTGCGCAAAATCATTTTGGCAGCTTCATGATCGGGAGTAAGAGGGACCTGTGTAACAGCCGAACCGGCAAAAACCACAATCCCAACGCGATCGCCATCCAACCGGTCGATGAGCCTCGACACGGCCATGCGGGCACGATCCATACGGTTGGGCCTGATATCCTCGGCAAGCATCGATCTGCTCACATCCAGAGCCACCACAATGTCTACGCCTCTGGTTTTTACTTCTTCCGTTTTATAGCCAATTTGCGGGTTGATAGCGGCAAGAATGATGCAGGTAATACTGAGGGTCAATAAGCTGAACTTAAGCCATGGCCGACGCACCGAACGCAATGGGATGATCCGGCTAAGGCTTTCCCCTTGCCCGAGTTTTTGCAAGCTTTTTCGCCTCGTATACAATGCAAAAAGGAAAACCAGCAACAATAGCGGAAGCAAAAGAAAAAGATAGAAATATTTATGATTTTCAAACATTAAGATGTCCATACCTGTACAAAAACATTAAGTAAGATCAGCTGGTTACCCTCAACCATGTATTTCTAAGTAAAAACTCTGCAGCGGCCAGCATAAGGGCCAGCAAAACCAAAGGCAAATACTCATCGGTTTTGCGCGAAAACTCCATAACATCAATGCGTGAGCGCTCCAATTGGTCTATCTCACGATAAATATTCAGCAATGCATTCTGATTATCTGCCCAGAAATATAAACCTCCGGTCATTTCTGCCATTTCCAAAAGCAAGGCTTCATCCACAGGAATTTCAACATCGCGATACTGAATACCGAATGGAGTTTGAAAAGGGTAGGGAACAGCTCCTTTACTTCCTACCCCCACGGTATAAACCCTGATACCATATATCTGGGCGATTTCTGCTGCCGTTAATGGGTCTATTACTCCTGCATTGTTGATACCATCGGTAAGAAGGATAATAACTTTACTTATGGCATCACTTTCTCTGAGCCTGTTTATAGCAGTAGCAAGGCCATCACCAATAGCAGTACCATCTTCTACCATACCTGTTGAAACAGTTCGAAGCATATCTCTGAGCAAGGCATGGTCGGTAGTAAGAGGCACCAGTGTAAAGCTTTCACCGGCAAATACAGTAACCCCAATGCGGTCGCCCGGACGCATATCAATAAAATCGAGTGCTGTGGCTTTTGCAGCTTCCATTCGGTTGGGTTTGAAATCTTCTGCCAGCATAGAGCCTGAAATATCCAGAGCCACCACGATATCTATGCCTTCGATGGTTACATCCTGCATACGGGCTGTAGACTGAGGCCTGGCAAGAGCCACAATGAGCAGGGCAAAAACAAGCATTCGCAAAATAAAAGGCAAATGCACCATGCGCTGCCGAAAACTCTTTTTTACATTCCCCAAAAAGGAGGAATGCGAGAACTGCATTGTGGCATACATGCCCCTGCTTTGCCAGATATACCAGCCAATAAGAACAGGTATTACCAGCAGAAAGTAGAGAAAAGGGCGATATGCAAAAGTTATCTCTGTCAACATGGGTTCACGTACAATATTAAATTAATCTTCGCTTTGCGGTTTCCGGGGTTTTACTTCAACCGTTTCTTTGAGCATGGTAAGTTTTACAAAGACAAATGCATCGTCGAGCATAAGGCCATTGTCTCTCTCATGGGGCATGTATTTGGCAAATTTAACCAGGTCGCCCATTTGAAGCTCCTGCTCAAGGATCTCAAAGGCCTGATTTTGTTCAATATAGCCTTTAACGGCATGTAGGGTTTCTGCAGTGGTCATTTCCATGGCAATAATACCGTACCGCTTATGGAGATACATTCTCAGAATATCAGTTAGCTCGCTGTAGTATTCCTTCACCTTGCCTTGTTGCCATAGTTTTCGCTCTTTTAGCTTTTCAAGACTGTTAAACGCAGCAACATGTGCGGGAATTTCTGGTTTCTGCCAGATGGTGAGAGGTTGGGGTTTGTTCTTTCGCTTACGCAGATACAACACTGTTGCAACGGCAATGGCAGCAATGGCAAGCCAGAGCAAAAACCAGGGAAGTATCTCGCGCAGGGTGAGGGGTGCACTTGCAAGGTCCTTAATGTCCTTAAGGTCTGCATGCTCCTCAATATCGAAAGGCACTACTTCCAGCAGCACGGGTTCACTTTCCAGCGACAAGGTATCCTCACCCTGGATCATCAGAAAGGTAAAGGGAGCAATAGGGTGCAACCCTTCTTCCCAACTGGTTATACGCAAGAATCTTCTGAGCAAATGATGTCCTGGCTTTTCAGAAACCAGTGTGTCGAGGCTTCCATAGTGAAGTATTTCGACTTTATCATTGATTTGCTCATTGAATACAGGCATCTGCAATTGGCCTTCAATTTCCACATCAACTTCAAAGCTGAGCGCCACATGCTCTCCCATAAGGATCCGTGAAGGTTGCAGGGTGGTTTTTACTTCGCTACCAAAGGCCGATAGCATTGGGGTAGCAAATGCAAACACAAGAAATATGAGTTTTATCCTTTGCATAAAGCAGAATAGATTGTTAGGTAGCTAAGGTTTTCAGTTCATTCTTCTTTTGAAGAGCCCGATCAGAGGAGGAACATAATCCTGGTGGGTTCCAATGCTGGTAAGATCAACAGATGCTCTTCGAAAAACCTCATCGAGGTATTTGCGATGGTTTTCGTTCCAAAGCCTTAAGTTTTGCCTGAAGCTTTTGCTTGAGGTATCTGCCCATGCCATTTGACCACTTTCAGCGTCGCGAAAGCGCATCAGCCCCACAGAAGGAATATCATCCTCCAGCTGGTCGTACACACGTATGCCAACCAGATCATGCTTTTTACCCACAATACTGAGAGCATCCTCAAAACCTTTGTCGTGCATATCGGAGATCAGAAATGCTACCGACTTTTTCTTTATCACATTGCGCAGGTATTTAAGTGCCCCGGCAATATCCGTTTGCTGCTGAGTGGGTTTAAAATCAAGGAGTTCTCGAATGATGCGAAGGATGTGTGTCGATCCTTTCTTGGGTGGGATAAACTTTTCGATGATACTGCTGAAAAAGATCACTCCCACTTTATCATTATTGCTGATGGCTGAAAAAGCCAATACGGCCGCAATTTCGGTAATGATCTCTTCCTTAAGTTGTGCTTTGGAGCCAAAGGTGTTGGAGCCGCTCACATCGATCAGCAACATCACAGTCAGTTCCCGTTCTTCTTCGAAAACTTTTACGAAGGGGTGGTTGAACCGTGCCGTTACATTCCAGTCGATATTTCTGATATCATCGCCAAACTGGTATTCGCGCACCTCGGTAAAAGCCATACCCCGCCCTTTGAAGGCACTTTGGTAGCTACCGGCAAAAACCTGGTTGGAGATACCACGGGTTTTGATCTCAATTTTACGTACTTTTTTCAGCAGTTCCTGGGTTTCCATAGGCATCAGGGTACTTCAACCTTATTAAGGATTTCATGCACAATATCTTCTGATGTGATGTTTTCCGCCTCAGCCTCATAGGTTAAACCTACGCGGTGGCGCAGTACATCGGGGCAGATAGCCCTCACATCTTCAGGAATTACATATCCTCTTCTTTTAATAAAAGCATAGGCTTTGGCCGCAAGTGCCAGATTGATACTGGCCCTGGGCGATCCTCCGTAACTGATCAGTGGCTCTAGTTTAGCCAGCCCATGATCTTTAGGATATCGGGTGGCAAAAACAATGTCAGTAATATAATTTTCAATTTTTTCATCCAGATACACGTCCCTTACAACCTCTCTGGCCTTTAAAATATCAGAAGGGTCTAATACGGGGCTGGTTTTGGGAAACTCTCCACTTACATTCTGGCGGATAATAAGTTTCTCTTCATCGCGTGAAGGATAACCAATAATGATTTTGAGCATAAAGCGGTCAACCTGGGCCTCGGGTAGGGGGTAGGTTCCTTCTTGCTCCAGGGGGTTTTCTGTAGCCAGCACCAGAAAAGGTTCGGGCAGAGTAAAAGTCTGATCACCAATGGTTACCTGGCGTTCCTGCATAGCTTCCAGCAATGCACTTTGCACCTTTGCCGGGGCACGGTTGATCTCGTCGGCAAGGATAAAATTGGCAAAAACGGGTCCTTTTTTCACAACAAACTCTTCAGAGCGCTGCGAATAGATCATTGTACCAATAAGGTCGGCAGGCAACAGATCCGGAGTGAATTGTATGCGTGAAAACTGAGCCCTGATAGAATTGGCCAGCGACTTAATGGCCAGGGTTTTAGCCAAACCGGGAACCCCCTCAAGCAATACATGCCCGTTGGCAAGCAAGCCAATAAGCAATCGATCTACCATGCCTTTCTGACCCACAATAACCTTTTTCATTTCCATGGTCAGAATGTCTACGAATGCACTTTCCTGTTGAATTCGTTCGTTGAGTTCTTTAATATCCATATAGCAGATGAGTTATTTGAAAAAATATGCTGCAAAAATAGAATAAGCAAAGCCTAATGATGCTTTTTAACAGTTAAAATATGTTAATAGCGGGGTTAAAAAAATTATGCTAACAATTGCTAAACTACTCATGATTGTTTATCTATGCAGCAGTTATGAGTATATCATTTCAAGTGTTGGTATTCCTGACAGAGTCAGAAAACAGAAATTCCTGTATAGGTGGTAAATCGCTCCAGAGCCTCTATACCGGCCAAAGAGTTTCCTAAGGGATTAAGGGCGGGCGACCATACACAAATACTAAGCTTTTTAGGAATTACAGCAACAATGCCACCACCAACACCACTTTTGGCGGGCATTCCAACCCGGTAGGCAAAATCGCCGGCTTCATTATACAAGCCGCAGGTAATCATCAGAGCGCTTAGCCGTTTGGCCTGGCTGGGTGTAAGGATTTCTTTGCCCGAAAAGGGAATCTCTCCGTGGTTGGCAAGGTAAAGAAAAGCCTTGGCAAGACTGGCAGCATTCATTTCCAGAGAGCATTGCAAAAAGTAAAAATCCAGCACGTCCTCAACAGGATTATGGATATTTCCATAGCTTTTCATCAAATGGGCCAGCGCCGCATTCCGATGACCGGTATCGCGCTCTGAACGGGCTACATCTTCATTGAAATCCACCGAAGTATCGTCGCTGATCTCTCTGACAAACTCAAGCATTTCGCGCCTGGGATATTTGTATAGCGATAGGATTATATCTGATACCACCAGCGCACCTGCGTTGATAAAAGGGTTGCGCGGAATGCCTTTTTCGTATTCCAGCTGAACCAGGGAGTTGAATGAACTGCCCGAAGGTTCTTTTCCCAAACGATGCCAAAGCTGGCTCCCAAGGGCTTTATAGGCAAGGGTTAATCCAAATACTTTCGAAATACTCTGAATGGAAAAATTTGTATGGCTATGCCCGATACTGAACGTGTCGTTTGCAAGGGTATGTACATGTATGCCCAGCTGGTCAGGTTTAACCTGGGCCAGGGCTGGTATATAGTCGGCCACTTTGCCATAGGCCGTAAGGGGTGAAACCTCCTGAAAAATACGCGAAATTATTTCTTGAATATCCATAAATCTATCATTCTGTCTGCGCGGGTCAAAGACCGTAAAATTAGGAATTTATTGCAGGTGGATTGCAGAAAATTTCGCCTAAACACATTTACTTATTAACATTTCATAAACAGGAAAGGGGTTGGAAAATCTAAAGATTGACCGGGATTGTGTATATTTGCTGAATACTAATAAAAAAAAGCACTTATGAAGAAATTACTCCTGTTAGCCACAGTATTAAGTCTGTTATTTGTGGGATGTGGCCCACGTACACAACCCGCTACCGATCTTACGGAGCCAGTAGCAGGGCTTCTTGAATCAGATGCCCATCAGGCATTTTTTAATAACCTTGCGAGCCTTTGTGGCCAATCGTTCATCGGACGCCAGGAGTATCGCAGTCATCACGGCGCCAGCTGGGCCGAGCGAACCATGATCATGTATGTAACCGAATGCGAGGATACTCATGTTTACATACCTTTTCATGTTGATGACGATCATTCCAGAACCTGGATGTTTCTGATTGAAGATGGTAAATTGCGTTTTCGGCACCAGCATTTGCACGAAGACGGTACCCACGAAGATGACTCAATGTACGGTGGCTATGCCAATGACCAGGGCAATGCATTTGTACAATATTTCCCTGCCGATGAATTTACAGCAGGTGTTATAGAAGACGGCAGTGGAAATCTATGGACGGTGAGTATGGATGAGAATATGACTTATTTTTCTTACCGTTTGGACCGTGATGGTGAGAAACGTTTCGAAATTGTCTTTGATCTTACCAATCCAGTGGTTTTCTAAATTTTTTATTCAGTTGCAAAACCTTTGTACTATCCTTAAAGCCAGGCCATGCCTGGCTTTTTTTTACTTTTATATGTCGCTGAGAATTCAATATTCGTAAGTACACATACCGAGGGTCATGAAAAATGGATTTCAGAAACCATATAACACATCGTAAAGAAAACTTTTGAATTGTCCTATAATTAATATTATGTTAAATGTAAATTTTCATGCAACTATCACAACAGTTCAATGCAACTTTTATCAGGTACTACTTAAAAACTGTCTACCCTTCCTGCGTAATACTATCTTATTGAAGTAACCCCCTTTTAACCTCCAATCTCACCGCACCAAAAGTATCGTTAAATGATAATGCATTAGCTTTGTATAAAAGGCAAAAAAAAAGCGATGCTGGCAGGCATCGCTTTTTTGAATGAAGCATGAAATCTATTCTTCTTCTTCACTACCAAATTTTTCATTCCAGATACGGTTCACCTTTTCAGTTTTTTCATCCTGATTGGTTCTCATATAGAGTTCTCTGAGAGATCTGAGAACAACTTCGAAGTTCGGATCATCATCATCGAGCAATTCAAACGCACGCTCCAGATAAGGTTGTGCCATGAGCCAATGTTCTTTTACTACCTTTTCTTTTTGCTCATACTGGCGGAAATTCAGATTTGCTCTCAACTCGTTTTCAGCTTCAATAAACAGACGAATTCCTTCATTGAAATAAAGTGCTCCAAGGTTGTAGGTAGCATCAAAGTATTCAGGCTGCAGTTCGATAGCAGTTTTGTAAGCTTTGATGGCTTCCTCATAGGCAAATCTTCTTTCATCGGGACTGAAGAGTGTATCGCGCGACATCTGGTCGTAGTTCACAGCAAAAGCATAGTGAAGATTGGCATTATCCGGATCACGTTCAATGGCCAGTGCAAGTACTCTGCGTGCTTCGGGAATATTTCCACTGCTCAGGTGCACGTTTGCTTCGGCAAAAATGATATCCAGATTATCGGGGAATCTTCTTCTTCCTTCGGTTACCCATTTCTCAGCCTGTTCGAAATCTTTCTTCTGGATAAAAAGATTCGTGAGCGAAGTGTAAAGATAAGGTTGCTCATAATCCATGGCCTGTACCATGAGATAAATTTCGATGGCTCTGTCGGCTCTGCCGGCCACCTCAGCTGCCAGACCTGCATTGTACAGGGTAGCTGTATCGATTGAACCGAAAGATTCGCTCACTTTGAAAGAGTTGAAGAAATAGTCACTGGCAGCACCATACCTGTTTGCATTATAAGCAATAGCACCCGCGTTGAAGAAAAACTCTGACAAGATCAGTTTGGTTTGCTGGATACTCAGCAGGTTTCTGTTGTCAACATCCAGATCTTTGGCTTTGGTAATAGCTGCAAAAGCCTGGTTGAGGGGCTCTTCTGCCAGATTGGAAAACCTTGGATCTTCAGATGCTGCGATCTCCATATAGATGCGGGTTTTAATAACCCATGTATTGGGATCGTTTTTGGTACTTTCGTCCTGAGTAGCATTCTGAATGTGTTGCAGCGCCACATCCAGATTACCCCTGCTGAGGTTGCGTTCTGCATTGCGAACCTCTCTCCTTTGTGCATTTGCCATAGTGGTGGCAAAAAGACACATTATCAGTAATAAAGCTGTTTTTTTCATCAGAAAATAATTTTTTAAAGTTTTGAACTAATGAAATTTGCATGAATGCATTTGACCTGCTGAATTTGTGGTTCAATGTATTTTAGCCATTACGTTCATGCGCGTTTCATTTGATACAGTTTTTTTTGATGTTTTGGTAATCCTATGTTGATTGTGCAAATGTAATACAATTTGGATAGCTTTAACAACTCATCATTAGAATGTTAAAATTACATTTATGTTAATCGTTATCCTGATTATCCAGATTTGTATCTTCACTATTTAAGTTTTCAATATCCGTTCCTTCAACATCTTCCAGGGGTTCGGAGCTGTCTGCTTTTTCCTGCACTTTGGCTACTGCAGCAATGGTGTCGCCATTGCGCAGATTGATCAGTTTTACACCCTGGGTGGCGCGGCCCATATTGCGCAAAGAAGCTACCGACAAGCGAATGGTAATTCCTGATTTGTTTATAATCATCAGGTCATCCCCTTCATCTACATTCACCATGGCGATCAGGTTTCCGGTCTTTTCTGTTACATTGATGGTTTTTACCCCTTTCCCTCCACGGTTGGTGATACGGTACTCTGAAAGTACAGATTTCTTGCCATAGCCATTTTCTGACACCACCAGGATAGAACTTTCAGGATTATTAACACATACCATGCTCACCACTTCATCGGTGGGTCCGGCCAGTGTAATACCTTTTACACCCGATGCACTGCGTCCCAGGGCCCGGATGGATTCTTCGGGGAAGCGAATGGCCTTTCCATTGCGTGCAGCCAGCAAAATTTCGCTCTGCCCGTTGGTAAGGCTTGCCTCCAGCAGTTCATCTCCTTCCCTGATGTTGATGGCAATAATACCATTGGCACGAGGCCGTGAGTAGGCTTCAAGAGAAGTCTTTTTAATTACACCTTTTTTGGTACAAAGAATAATAAAGTTATTCTGGATGTACTCTTCATCAGTAAGATCCTTTACCTTAACAAAAGCCTTGATTTTATCATCGGGCGGAATATTAATCAGGTTCTGGATGGGTCTGCCTTTGGAGTTTTTGGTTCCTTCAGGAATTTCAAATACGCGCTTCCAGAAGCACTTGCCCTGCTCGGTAAAGAAAATAAGGTAATTATGATTGGTTGCATGGAACAGGTACTCCACAAAGTCTTCTTCACGAGTGGTGGATCCTTTGGAGCCTGTGCCTCCCCTGGCCTGTGTTCTGAATTCTGCCAGCGGCGTGCGCTTGATATAGCCCATATGCGATATGGTTATCACCATATCATCATCGGGGATGGTATCCTCGATACGGAAATCGTTGGCAGTGTATTCTATCTCTGAGCGTGTGGGATCGCCAAACCGCTCTTTTATATCCAGCAATTCATCTTTGATGATCTGCATGCGCATTTCAAGGCTCTCAAGGATTGCTTTATAGTGCTCGATCTTTTTGAGGATTTCCTCATACTCTTCCCTGATTTTTTCAATTTCAAGGCCGGTAAGGCGCTGCAACTGCATGGCCAGAATGGCACGTGCCTGCACATCTGACAGTGAGAAGGTGTCAATGAGTCCGTTGCGCGCTTCTTCCGGAGTTTTACTCTTTTTTATGAGTTCTATTACCGCATCGATATTATCGAGGGCAATGATCAACCCTTCCAGAATATGGGCCCGCTTTTCTGCTTCGCGCAGTTCAAAATGTGTACGGCGGGTTACTACCTCATGTCGGTGCTCCACAAAGTACTTTATAATATCTTTGAGATTGAGCATCATGGGGCGCCCTTTTACAAGGGCAATGTTATTTACATTGAAAGCAGTTTGCAGCCCTGTTTGCTGATAAAGCAGGTTGAGAATTACATTGGGAACCGCATCGCGACGCAACTCATAAACGATCCGCATACCGGTTCTGTCTGACTCATCGCGGATATCTGTGATACCATCAATTTTCTTTTCATTGACCAGGTCGGCTGTTTTTTTGATCATTTCTGCCTTGTTGACCTGGTAAGGAATAGAAGTTACAATGATGGATTGTTTACCCCCTTCCTCACCTTCAAAGGTGGCTTCTCCCCTCATTACCACGCGGCCACGACCGGTATGGTAAGCTTCTTTTACTCCTTCATAGCCATAAATAAGCCCACCGGTAGGAAAATCGGGAGCTTTGATATGGGTCATAAGTTCATCAATGGTAATTTCCTGGTTATCAATATAGGCAACAATGCCATCGACCACTTCACTGAGGTTGTGCGGGGGCATATTGGTTGCCATACCTACAGCAATACCACTAGCGCCATTTACAAGCAGGTTGGGAACTTTAGCCGGAAGTACTGTAGGTTCTTCCATACTATCGTCGAAGTTGAGCTGAAAATCAACCGTATCTTTATTGAGGTCGGCCAGCATTTCTTCAGATATTTTGCGCAGGCGGGCCTCTGTATAACGCATAGCAGCAGGGCTGTCGCCGTCAATACTTCCGAAGTTTCCCTGCCCGTCAACCAAAGGATAGCGCAACGACCAGGTTTGGGCCATACGCACCATGGCATCATACACAGAGGTGTCGCCGTGGGGGTGATACTTACCCAACACCTCCCCTACTATACGTGCAGATTTTTTATAAGGGCGGTTGGACATAATGCCTAATTCAGACATTCCAAACAAAACCCTTCTGTGTACGGGCTTTAAGCCATCGCGTACATCCGGAAGCGCCCGCGAAACGATCACCGACATGGCATAGTCGATGTAGGCGCTTTTCATCTGATCCTCAATATTAACTTTCGTTATTTTTTCTTCTGACATACTTGATTTTTAGTATTTTTCCAGATATTCCGGAATTTGTTTTCCAAGGCACGAAATTACGCTTTTTTTATGGAAAAAAAAGGCGATGCGCTGCCCTGCCCAAAGCTATTTGCTAACAAAACGGCATTTTTTTTGTTAATAAGATTGCTTTGCACAAAAACGGAGGTTTACTTCCCAAATTGCTCGCAAAACATACCCTGGGGTAGCAATATAACTTTTTATAAACAACTATTGTGAATAAAATTTGTGCTACATTCAGCCGTTTTAGTTAATATTGTGTATAATTTTGATTGCACTTACCTTTAACCATTATTATTACTTATCGCAAATTATTATGGAAGCGAAATTTTCTCCAAGAGTAAAAGATGTTATTACCTATAGTCGTGAGGAAGCCATTCGAAACGGGAATGACTATATCGGCATTGAACATCTTCTGCTCGGTATTATCAGAGAAGGTGAAGGCATGGCCGTTCAGATATTGATCAACCTTGGGGTTGATCTTTCCCGGATTAAGTCGCTCATTGAAAAAACCATCCGCACCGATTCGAAAAAGAACCGGAGCGTGGACAATATTCCTCTGGTGAAACAGGCTGAGCGCGTTTTGAAGATCACCTACCTGGAAGCCAAAGTGTTCAATAGCGACATTATCGGCACCGAACATCTGCTGTTGTCTATTCTTAAAGACAAAGAGAACCTGGCTACACGACTTTTACAGCAGCATGGCGTAGACTACGACGGAATCAAAGATGAAATCTTACACCTGAAAAGCAATCCGGGCGACATGGAGCTGCGCGATATTACCCCCCGCAGCGATCTCTCCTCCAGCTCTGAAGACGATGAAACCTCCGAAGGGGGTGGTTTTGGCGGAGGGTTTAAAAAGTATTCTGATAAATCTAAAACCCCTGTGCTTGACAACTTTGGCCGCGATCTTACCAAAGCTGCCGAAGAAGATCGCCTGGATCCGGTAGTAGGAAGAGAGAAAGAACTGGAACGCATTGCCCAGATCCTCTCTCGTCGCAAAAAGAACAACCCTATTCTTATCGGAGAACCCGGGGTAGGAAAATCTGCCATTGCCGAAGGCCTTGCTTTGCGCATTGTACAGCGTAAAGTATCAAGAGCCCTCTTTAACAAGCGCATCGTAACACTGGACATTGCTTCACTGGTTGCAGGCACAAAATACCGCGGACAGTTCGAAGAACGCATGAAAGCACTTCTCAACGAGCTTGAAAAAACACCCGATGTGATCCTCTTTATCGATGAGGTACATACCATTGTGGGTGCCGGTGGTGCCAGCGGATCGCTGGATGCCTCCAATATGTTTAA
The DNA here is from genome assembly GCA_046291875.1 of Bacteroidales bacterium. Lineage (GTDB taxonomy): Bacteria > Bacteroidota > Bacteroidia > Bacteroidales > UBA7960 > SKVR01. The sequence continues at coordinate 36,233 of JBKBSF010000030.1, forward strand.
GCCTGCACTTGCCCGGGGTGAAATTCAATGCATCGGAGCTACCACCCTTGATGAATACCGCCAGCATATCGAGAAAGATGGTGCCCTTGAAAGGAGATTCCAGAAGGTATTGATCGATCCCACTTCACAGGACGAAACCATTGAGATACTCAACAATATAAAAAAGAAATACGAAGACCATCACCTGGTGAATTATTCACCTGAAGCCATCAAGGCGTGTGTTACCCTTACCAGCCGTTATATCAGCGATCGGTGCCTGCCCGACAAAGCTATTGACGCTCTCGATGAGGCGGGCTCCAGAGTACACATTACCAACATCCGTGTACCTGAAAACATTATCAGCATAGAGGCTCGTATTGATACTGTGAGGGAAGAAAAAACCAAGGCCATAAAAAGCCAGAAATATGAGCAGGCTGCCAAATTCAGAGATCAGGAACGAGAGTTGATGGAACTGCTGGAGAAAGAAAAGCGAGCCTGGGAAGAAGAATCGCAGCTGCACCGCGAAATCGTAACTGAGCAAAATGTGTCGGAGGTAGTATCGATGATGACAGGAGTGCCTGTACAGCGAATCGCACTCAACGAAAGTCAGCGATTGGTGAGCATGGAAGATGACCTAGAGAAAAGTGTGATTGGACAGAATGATGCCATCAAAAAGGTGGTAAAATCTATCCGTCGCAACCGGGCTGGTTTGAAAGACCCATCAAAACCCATTGGCTCATTTATATTCCTGGGACCCACCGGAGTAGGTAAAACTCACCTGGCCAAAGTGCTCTCCAAACATTTGTTCGACTCCGATGAAGCTCTCATTCGCATCGACATGAGTGAGTATATGGAAAAGTTTGCCGTTAGCCGGCTCATTGGCGCACCTCCCGGATATGTTGGGTATGAAGAAGGCGGGCAGCTGACCGAAAAAGTAAGGCGCAAGCCCTATTCGGTGATTTTGCTTGACGAAATTGAGAAAGCTCACCCCGATGTATTTCACCTGTTGCTGCAGATGCTCGACGACGGGCAACTCACCGATAGCCTGGGACGCCGCATTGACTTTAAGAACACCATCATTATTATGACCTCAAATATTGGGTCGCGGCAATTGAAGGATTTCGGTTTAGGCGTTGGATTCAACACCTCAGCTAAAAAAACAGGAAGCAAAGAATATGCTCAGAGTGTTATTGAGAATGCACTGAAAAAATCCTTTGCCCCTGAATTCCTCAACAGGGTAGATGATATCGTGATCTTTGAAACTCTCCAGAAAGAGGATATCTTCAAAATTATTGATATTGAACTGGCCAAGCTTTACAACAGGATTGAAGCACTGGGATACAAAGTTGTGCTCTCCGAGAAGGCCAAAGAGTATATCGCTGAAAAAGGCTGGGACTCTGCATTTGGTGCTCGTCCGCTGAAACGTGCCATTCAGAAATACCTGGAAGATCCGCTGGCTGAGGAAATCATCAGAGCCAAAGTGGAAGAAGGCGACGAGATTTCTGTAGATTTCGATGAAGAAAACTCGGAAATTTTGGTTCAGGCTAAAAAAGCAACCGAAAAGACCAGCTGATAGTATTCACTAATCTTTACCAAACCCGGAATTGAGTCATCAGTTCCGGGTTTTTTTCTACCATGGTGCTTAAAAGAGCCCCCCTACCCTTTTGTGAATAAATTTAAAGCCATAACCCTCGTGGTTTGACTCAGATGTTGTAGTTTTGAAGTCTTTTTGGGAAATTTTATGTCTTAAACAATAGTAAACAATCGTTAAACAAATCATTACACAAACCCACGCCCCGTTGCTGCGCACAAAAGGATAATCCAACAGATGCAGCGATATGGCACTAACCTATTAAAATTAAAACCTTTATGATGAAACAGATTTACACAACCATTGTGTTGGTCTTTGCTTTAACCGGTTCGCTGTTTGCACAGGAGATACTGGTTCGGGGTACTGTTCGCGACAGTGCAGATCAGCAAACTCTTCCGGGGGTTAACGTGATTGTTAAAGGCACCACTACCGGTACCGTAACCGATGTAAACGGTCAATTTCAGTTGCGGGTTAACACTGGCGCCACCCTGCTTTTTACCTTCGTGGGCATGGAGCCCTTTGAAGTATTGGTAGATGGTAGCCGAAACATTATTGATGTTGCTATGCAGAGCGAATTAAATGTGCTTCAGGAAATTGTAGTTTCTGTTGCAGGTATAGCCCGCGACCGGCAAACTCCGGTTGCTATTTCTACCATCTCTGCAGAAGTGATTACTGAAAGGCTAGGATCACAGGAGTTTCCCGAGATCCTGAAGTCAACTCCCAGTGTATATGCCACAAAAGATGGTGGCGGATTTGGAGACGGAAGAATCAATATGCGGGGTTTTGACTCCAATAATATTGGTGTACTTATCAATGGAGTTCCGGTAAACGATATGGAAAACGGTCGTGTTTACTGGTCAAACTGGGCCGGTCTTTCTGACGTTACTCAAACTATGCAGGTTCAGAGGGGGCTTGGTGCTTCCCGCCTTGCCATTAGCTCCGTGGGGGGTACCATCAATATTGTAACCCAGACCACCGAGGCTCGTAAAGGAGGCACCCTTTTCTATGGTTTTGGACACGATGGCTACGAGCGGCGTTCCATCAGTCTTTCTACAGGGCTTATGGATAATGGCTGGGCCATTACGGCATTGGGAGGCCGCACTACAGGTGATGGGTATGTAGATGGAACTGAGTTCGATGGATGGTCATACTTCCTCAATGCTTCCAAAAAGGTAAATGATCGGCACATTTTGAGTTTCACTGCTTTTGGTGCGCCCCAATGGCACAATCAAAGGTGGCCCAGGCAGCGTATCGAAACCTACAGGACCCACGAAAGAGGTATTCGCTACAATCCTTCTGTGGGTATCATGAATGGGCAACGGTATAATTCAGCGCACAATGAATATCATAAGCCACAATTATCTTTGAACCATTATTGGTCCATCGATCCCACCATGACACTTTCTACCGCTGTATATGCCTCAATATCGGCCGGTGGTGGTCGCCGGGTTTTGGGTCCAAGTGCCAATTGGTATCAATTTACCACCGCCACAGGATTACCTTCGGAATCGGCGAAAATAACCCCTGATGGCTTCCTGGATTTCGATTTTGCCATCAATGAGAACCCAAACTATACTGATGGCTCGCAGGTCATTATTGGCAATGCCGTTAACCAGCACGACTGGTATGGTATGCTCTCAACCCTGCAGAAGGAAATTGATAATCTGAGATTGACTGGAGGTGTTGACCTTCGCTACTACAGAGGCTATCACTTTCAGCAAATTACTCATTTGCTGGGTGGCACACACTACCAGGACGTAAGGTATCAGACCGATACTGTTGTTTCGCGCAATGTTAACAGAGATCCCAGTGCCAGGTTGAAGGTAGGCGATAAGATAGGTTATCATGATATGGGAGAAGTAGGCTGGGCAGGCATGTTTGCACAAGCAGAATACGTAACCCCTCAGTACTCGTTTTTCCTTTCTTCTACCCTGTCGAATACTCAGTACAGAAGACATGATTATTTCCTGTACTTCGATGATGATTCACCCATGAGGAAAGAGTTTGAAGAAAGAGCTCAGAGCCTTTTTGCTCAAGCCCAGCAAGCGCAGCAGCAAGGTGATGAAGACGGATATACCAGTTTGATGCAACAATACAACAGGTATGCGAATAATACTGCAATGCAGTCGCAAACTTCTGACTGGATTGATTTTACTGCATACAGTTTAAAGGGAGGTGCCAATTATAACATTGATGAAAGACACAATGTTTTTGCCAATGCGGGCTATTTTACCCGTGCTCCTTTCTACCGTTTTGCCTTCCGTGGCTTTACCAACACCCTTAATACCGGTGCCAAACACGAAAGAGTAATGTCAAGTGAAATCGGATATGGCTACCGTTCAAGTGTTGCCGCGGCCAATGTAATTATCTATCATACACAATGGCTCGACAAATCCCTGGTGAGATCAATAGGAAATGAAGAAATTGCCAATATTACAGGATTGGACGCGATGCACCAGGGAATTGAAATTGACTTCACCCTGCGTCCTGAACGCCGGCTGGAGATCACTGGTATGTTCTCCTATGGAGATTGGACCTGGAAAAGCGACCTCATTGCTGAGGTTTTCAATATAAACCAGGAATTGATCGATGTGGTAGAAGTATATGCAGGCGGGCTCAAAGTGGGTAACTCTGCTCAAACCACAGGCGCCCTGGGTATCAATTATGAGGTTCTGCCTAATATCAGACTGGGCTTTGATGTAACTCATTTCGATCGAAACTATGCTGATTTTACGGTTGAAGACCGGGGAGATATTCTTCTTAAAGGACAAAACCCCTGGCGTATGCCTTCACACCAGTTATACGATTTGAGCTTACGGTACAGATTTAAGATTGCAGGTTTGGATGCTACTCTTATTTCAAACATAAACAACCTGTTTGATACCCACGTGATCCGCGACGCAACTGATAGGGTAACCCAGGTTGAAATGTTGGATCCTGTAACAAACAAAATGGTTACTCGCCCGATAGCAGGCAGACCTGAATCGGCTACCGTTTATTATGGTTGGGGAAGAACCTGGACCACCTCATTGCGGGTGAGATTTTAATCGCATCAAGAAATCTGAAACATCCATGATAACGCCTTTAACACACACGGATGATTAAATTTGGATGTTCCATCTGACCAATAGAAAAACAAATAATAAGCAGATGAAAAATTTACGAAAAATGAAAAACTATATAAACCTTTTGATCCTGGCATTGATAGCCCTATCGTTTGGTAGTTGCGACCCCAACAAGGATCTTTACAACGAGTTGGATGAGCTTCGCCAGCCCTACAACACAGTACTGGACTATACCCTTACCGATGCGGATTACAATCGTTTCAGAGGCTTTATTGCCGACAATAAAGCTTTCAGCGATTCGTTTCCCGCCATGGATTATATTCCCAGGGTACTGAAGGTGCGTTTCGTTTCCCTGCGCGAAAACAGCAGAGTTTTGGCTACTTTTAATCAATTCCTGCTGGATCCTTACTGGTGGAAATCCGGTTTTGGTTATGTGTTGACACCTACCGATTATCTCAACCTTAATGGTGATCCTAATAAACCTTTTGATGAGGAAAACCCCGCTTCCGGTCCGTTGAATGTTCCCGATCTGCTTCTGACATTGTTCCCCACAGCCCAGGAGGGCGATCTGCAAAATGCCATTTATCGATTTCGGGTTGGTGGTGAGATTTTTCTCAACCTGGATGTTTACCTTTTTGACGGACAAAAATGGGTATTGCAGGAAACACAGGAGGACATTCCTTACATTGGATATGAGCTTACAACAGCCGATTATCAGAATTTTGGCGGAAGCGTTGCCCAGTCTGGCTTTTTCAGCGAAGCCCATGCTCCTGAAGTTTATTTGCCTGCACTTCTGAGAAACTTACGTCCTTTCGCTGTAGAAAACGATGTGCAGGTAGTGAGATACAGATACAGAGCAGGAACCCAGACTGTTGCAAGAACAGATAAATATGTTTTTGATGGGATTATCTGGAATAAAACGCCTTATGTAATAGAGAAAACCGAACAATATATTTTTGGTGCATTGGGATGGGCTTTTGATCCTACGGTGACTTTCAAAATGAGGCGCGATGACTATATGTTCCTTGCCGAGATTGACCCCATTCCTCATGAAACCTTCAATGACTTTGGTTACTACTATGGTGCCAGCGCCTTTTACTCCAACTTCGACATTCGCCTCAACGGTCGCCGCCTGAACAAGGACACTGATGGCAACTACAGAGACGCTGCACTGGGAGCTATTTTCGAAGCAGAAGGTGCTGAGGCAGCCAACGCTGAGTTGCTCAGAAGGATCAATGAAGAAGGTCTCATTAAACTGTTACAGCAAAAATTCCCGGATGCTACCCCGCAGGTGGGAGGTATAGATGTTCATTACTTCATAGAGTATGAAACATTTGCCGATAACTGGACACGTCGTTATCCTGTAGCAGAATTTATTTGCGTGGCAGCGGGTTCTCCACCCCAGTTTGAATTTGTTTCTGCTGTGGGCCACTAAATTAAAAATTGAATATTTACAAAAAAGGCTGCCTCCGTTTTGTGGGGCAGCCTTTTTTGTATAGTGATAATCGGAGAATTACCTCTTGATTAATTTCTCGATTTGAACTGAACCATTGGTTCCCACAAACCTTACAAAGTAAATCCCTTGCTGGTAAGAAGAGGTGTTGAGAGTAGTCCTTTCAGAGGGATTATGAATGCTTTCCACAACCTGTCCCAGCGCATTGAAAACCACAATCTCACGAAGACTTGTTGTAGCAACAATCTGCAGTTCATGGCTAAAAGGGTTAGGGAAAATACGCACAGGCTTTTCTGCGGCAACAGTTTGCACATTCATTTCAACACCGATATCAGCCAAAGACCTCGGGAAAATCTGCATGTCATTGTTGAACTGCGATACCAGAGCAATCATATTGACAGGCGTAGTAGGTATGGGAGTGTTGAAATAGTCTAATGCAGCACTTGCACTGGGTGTACGCAAAATGCTGGCACCACTTGCATCAGATATATTATAGGATACGCTGGGTGCAAAGTTCTCCGACTCTGTATTGATGCTTACTTGTTCAATAATAACCAGCATTGCCTGATGATCAGGAGTAAGCTGGCTGAGGGTTAACTTTAGGGGCTCCACCACGTTGCCTGAGGAAGAAGCAGGACCTGGATCCTCAACGGGTACAAACTGAACCAACTGATTGTACACAGTAAGTTTTCCTTTTAAGCCTGTAATTCCATCATACAGCTGGTATTGAGTTTGGATTATACTGGGGTTGCCAGATACCACAGGATCATCAATGAGCATGGCAGCGGACGCATCCTGGATATACTTCTGATTGCGCTGGGCATGCATATGGGTTATAATAACCTCTCCGGTAATCTCATAAATAAGATCGCCCGGGCTTTGCTGACGCAGCTCGGCAAGATTGGCAACCGGTATGGCTTCGGGTGCAGCTTCAATGGTTACATCATCGATTAACCAGCGATGGGCATCCAGCCCCTGGTATACAAAAGCAACATAAATGGCTTTGCCAGCATAGGCACTGAGACCCAGCACACGTTCGGTATATGTACCCAGGGTTGCCACAGACTTATAGGCTTCAATAAATTCACCGTGTTCAGGATTGCCGCTTCCGGTAGATATTTTTACTCCACTGTAATCGTAGTTGGTCATGAACTGGTTTCTCTCAAAAAATCTGATTAGCAAATCATCATCCTGGCCAATTACAATCTGAGGCGAAACAAGCCATGAATCTGCAGCTGAAGTTGTAGTACGGTCATGATATGCTGCTCCTGAGCCAGTATGAGCAGTGGTTGTGGATTGCCATCCACCGGCACCGTAAGCAAAATGCTTCCAGTCTGTGGGAGGTACTGTAGCTTCAAAACCTTCGCTCCAGGGGAAAGTGGTAACAGCATTGGCATGTTGAGCCACCAAAACGACTGTTCTTTCCACATCATCTCCCGTAACAGCAACTTGCCCGCTGCGGCTGAAGTATCCCTCTTTGGCCACGCTGAAAGTATAATTGCCTGCTTCCACATTTTCAAACACATATTCTCCGGCCGCGAAAGTCTCGCCATCGAAGGTAATCACTGCATCCGCAACCGGATCGTTGTCCTCATCAATAATTACAAAAGTAACTGTGTGCGTGGGCAATCCGTCAGGATAAAAATCTGCAAGTGCACGCGGGAAAACCTGAATAACATCATTGAACTGTGTTACCACCACAATCATATCGGTAGTTTCGGTGGGCACGGGAGTACCAAAATAATTCAGAGCTGTTGCAGCATTTGGCGTACGCAAGATACCCGTGCCGGAAGCATCTTCAATGTTATAGCTTTGATTTCCGGCAAAATTGGTGTATGATCCCACAAAATCCACATCGTTGATTCGCAGAAGCTGTGCCTGGTGTGCAGGAGTAATATCAGCAAGAGTAATCAGCAATGGTTCTACCACATTATTGCTGCTGGTGGCAGCGCCAGGATCTTCAACGGGAACAAATTGCAGCAATTGATTGAAAGTAGTAAGTTTACCTTTGATACCAGTAATACCATCATACAACTGATAGGCAGTGGTGATTACCACCCCATTGTCGTCAACTAACACGGCGGCTGTTGCATCCTGTAAGTATTTCTGGTTGCGCCAGGGGTGTTGATGGGTTAAAACCACCTCTCCGGTTACTTCGTAAATGGTGGTATTGTCGGCAGCTTGCTGGCGCAATTCTGCCAGTGTTGCTACTTGCACTACATCTTTTCCCTGGGCTACACTCTGTGATGCAGAAAGCATTACCAGGAAGCCGGCAAGAACAAGACTAAGCATCGTAATTTTTCTCATGATAATAGTTTTGGTTAGTAAATGATTGTTTTAAACGATTTTGTTTTAATTAATAATGTTTTCCAAAACAAAATTAGGAAAATCTTTTGCCCTGCCGGGGTATAAAGGTTAAACTTTTATGAATAATTATCCACAATGACATCAAATCGTAAGATATTGTAGCCGGGCACCTTTTCTGTTTTTGTAACTTTGCCACACAAGAAAAATGTATGCATATCAAATCGTTGAAATTACTGCAGTTCAAAAACTACCGTGAGGCATCTCTGGAGCTATCCACTCGTATCAATTGCTTTACCGGAAACAATGGTACAGGCAAAACCAATCTCCTGGATGCCATCTACTATCTGTCATTCTGCAAAAGTTTCAGCAATCCGGCCGACAGTCAGAATATCCTACTGGGAGAAGATTTTTTTGTGATCCAGGGGCAATACCAGATCAACGCACAATCCGATGAAGTATATTGTGGTGTAAAGAAAGGCCAGAAAAAGGTTTTTAAACGCAACAAGAAAGAGTATGATCGTTTGGCTGATCATATTGGACTTTATCCTCTCGTGTTGATACATCCGGGCGATGTGGAACTGGTTACAGGTGGCAGCGAAGAACGCCGGAAATTTATAGATGGGGTGATCTCGCAATACAATAAAGAGTACCTGCAACGATTGCTGGATTACAACCGTGCTCTTCAGCAACGAAATATCCTGCTGAAAAGCTTTGCGGAAAAGCGGTATTTTGATGAAGCGAGCCTCGAAATATGGGATGCTCAGCTCATTGCTCATGGAGAATATATCTTTGAACAGCGCAGAGCCTTTTTTGATGAATTCAAACCTGTTTTTCAGCAAAACCATCAATTGCTAACCCAAAGTGCCGACCCAATTCACATTGCCTATGAGTCGCAACTGCAGGAAACCCCTTTTGCGGATCTGCTAATGGACGCCAGGGAGAAAGATCGCTGGGCACAACATACCACGGCAGGAGTGCATAAAGACAACCTGGTTTTTCTGCTTGGCGAGCAACCCCTGAAGAAATTTGGCAGCCAGGGGCAGCAAAAGTCATATGTGATTGCTCTGAAACTTGCCCAGTTTCAGTTTACACGTCAGATAAAGGGTTTTAGCCCCATTTTGTTGTTCGATGACATTTTTGATAAACTTGATCCTGCAAGGGTTGAGCTACTTATCGCTTTGGTAAGCCAGGAGGGATTTGGCCAGGTTTTTATCAGCGATACCCACACCCAGCGGCTGGAAAATATTCTGCAAAAAGTATCTTTACACAGCCGTATGTTTGAAGTGGAAAAGGGTGAGGTAAAAACGGTAAAAGATTTCAACCTATAGAGGATCTATTCTTTAAGCAATACTGTTATGAGAAAAAGTAATGAACAGAGTTTGGGAGAGATCATCAAAGCCTGGCTTGGTGAACAAAAAATAAATACAAAAATTACGGAAGTCCGCATCAATGCTGCATGGGAGAAAATAATGGGTACGGATATTCACAGACTAACCGACAGGCTCGTTTATTACAACAAAAAACTTACGGTATACCTCAGATCTGCTCCTTTGCGGGAGGAGCTATCCATGGGAAAGAGTTGGATTATTGGAAAAATCAATGCAGAATTGGGCAACGATGCTGTAGAAGAGATTATTTTCCGGTAATCTCCAGCTCCAGACGGCTTTTGCGAATGCGCAAAACACGACAGCGAATGCGATCTGCTCCCTCAATCTTTTGTAGCTGCTGAGTATCAACAAAAAGTTTAATATCCTCCCCATACGGATCTTGCAATACCAATACATCCTGAACAGATCCATCGGAAAAGTTAAGTTTGTGCAATTCCAGCACCCGGAAAACATATTCAGATCCAACCTTATACCATGGATTTTCCGGTTCGAGAAAAAAGTAACCCTCACTGGTAAACTTATCGGCCACACATTCTATCCAGTCTCCTATTTTCAATCCATAGTGGATAAAGTACCGTTTGCGGAGCGGATGTTTTTTACCCTTACTATCCTCTAAAACATAAAGAGCAGATTTGTCTTCGGGATGAATGGTTTCTGCAACAATCCTGAACCTGTATGATCTTCCTGTTTCCAGATCGGTATGTATGGGCTGTCCGGAAGCAAAGCTTAAAAACAGTTTTCCTTTTTTGATGCGCTCCAGCAAACAGAAGGCCTGACTACCCGATGCCTGGAGCAATTGCTCCGAACCCACCCGTACCTTCCACTTCTGCTCAAAAACATCTTTTACCCACATGAAATGCTCTGTTTCGCCAAGCATACCCACTTCTGAGCCCGACTCAATAACCGGAAACAGGTAGCTTTTCCCTTCCTTGTAATGCGGATGGCTGGGTTCAATAAACATACGCCCGTTGCAATTGATCCGGTCTACCCTGCATTGTATAGTCTGCCCGGACACAAAGCCATAATTGAGATAGAAATTGCGAGGCATCAATACTTTGTATCCCAGGGGGTCTTGCATTACAAAATAGGAGTCGCTGCCCAATTCCATTACCTTAAGGATCAGAAACGGATAGCATTGTCCTTCTGTAAGCCTTGAATTGGATACGGTAAGGTTTCTAACCCTCATTGGATGTATGTATTACGGCCTGAAGTTATAACTGCGCAGTAGTAATAACTCTGCCACTTTGCTGTTGTATATTCTGTTTCATCTGGCTCCAGCCTGCAGGATCGATGGCACGGGTAGCATCTTCCAGCACTATGGTTTCAAAGCCCAGAGAAAGCGCATCCAAAGCCGTGAAACCCACGCAAAAATCAGCAGCCAGACCACAGACAAACACCTTCTTTACTCCTCTGCCCTTGAGGTAATCACCCATTCCGGTAGCTTTTTTCCGTCCGTTGTCGAAAAAACCACTGTAAGAGTCAATACCGACATCGGTACCTTTTCGAAAAATGGCTTCAACGGTGTTGAGGTTCAGCTCGGAGGCAAATTCTGCTCCGTTTGTACCCTGCACACAATGGTCGGGCCAAAGCACCTGGTCCAGCTCACCCAGCTGATGCAATTCAAATACATCTTTGCCAGGATGCGCCGAGGCAAAGCTTCCATGATTTGCAGGATGCCAATCCTGTGTGGCCACAACAAGAGAAAATCGTGTTACTAAATTATTTACCATGCGAATGATCTCCTCGCCACGGGGCACAGCAAGCGCTCCTCCGGGCAAAAAATCATTCTGTATATCAACTAAAATAAGTGCATTCATAAACTAAAAATTAAAATGAACCGAATTGTCACCAGTTATGCTTCAAAAGTAACTCATCTCTCACAGCAAGAACCTTTTCGCTGATTCCGACTTTGTAAATGTGCGGAAAATCAAAACGTTGATGCTCTGCGGGGAGAAGATTGAGCCTGGTTTTGAGACGTTGGTGGATCTGAACCGGATTTTCGGGCAACGATACCGCTTTACCGTTCTTCATCGCGGTATGATACAATTCTTCACAAGGCAACCCGTCAAGGCTGAGCCTTTTATGTTTTTCAAACGGATTGATCATGCGAGGCACATCGGTTTCATTCTCCATCACCACAGCATCTGCATAGAACATACCCTCGCGGTCGAAATAGCGGAGAATCTTCTTTTTGCCCGGCAGTGTGGTTTTTTGAAGATTATCACTGATCTTGAGTACTGCTTTCTTATTTACCCTGGCCAGTTTATAGACTCCATCAAGGGCGGCATCAGGCTTACCTGTCACCAGGCTGGTCCCTACACCAAAAATATCAATGGGAGCCTTTTGCTCTTGCAAACTCTTGATTACATACTCATCAAGCTGGTTGGATACAACAATTTTTACTTTATCAAAGCCATCATAATCAAGCATTTCGCGGGCTTTTTTCGACAGGTATGCCAAGTCGCCGCTATCCAGGCGTATCCCTTTCAGCTCATGCCCGTTTTGCCGCATCTCCCTGGCCACTTTTATGGCTTTGGGAATTCCGGAAAAAAGAGTATTGTAGGTATCCACCAGAAAGACACTGTTTTGAGGAAAGGCCTGAGCATAAGCCCTGAAAGCGACCATTTCATCTCCAAAACTTTCGATAAAGCTGTGTGCCATAGTGCCGGCATGGGGTACTTTGTATTTTCGTGCAGCCAAAACATTGGATGTATTATCGAATCCTCCGATAATAGCAGCTCTTGAGGCTTGCATAGCTCCCCAGGATTGTGCCCTTCGCAAACCAAAATCGCTCAAGGTTTTTGAACCTGCAGCAAATCGAATACGGCTGGCTTTGGTAGCAATGAGCGACTGAAAGTTCAACACATTGAGAAGCAAGGTTTCTATGAGTTGTGTTTCCAGCAAGCCCCCTTCAACCCTTACAACCGGCTCAAAAGGAAAAACAACATCCCCTTCGCGAACGCCCACAATATCACCCTTGAAAGAAAAATCTTCCAGGTATTTCAAAAAGGAGGGATCAAAACCAGATTGTGCAAGGTACTCAAGGTCGTATTCAGAAAACCGCAGTTCTTCTATCATGGCAAGCAATTCCTGCAAACCGGCAAAAACAACATATCCTCCTTTAAAAGGTATTTTTCTGAAGAAATAATCGAATACGGCATTCTGTTCATGCATGCCGTGCTGAAAATAGGCCTGTGCCATTGTAAGTTGATAAAGATCTGTATACAATGGTGAGACCGTGTCTGAAATTTGCATCATAATGAAGTTTATCTTTTCTGAAGATTTTTAAGCACCTTCACGTGTTCATCATAGTCTTTGTCACTCCAGATTACCATACGTATGGTTTTAAGATGCTTAAGTGCAGGCATGGCGTTGTAAAGGGTTTGCAGGGCTATCGGGGCTGCCTCTTCTACCGGATAGCCAAAAACGCCAGTAGAGACCGCAGGAAAAGCTACTCTTTTGAATTTATAATCCTCGCATATACGTAAGGCATTGAGATAGCATCGCGCAAGCAACTGATCATGGGGCATATCCCTTTCATATACAGGGCCCAAAACATGTATTACATACTTGTTGGGCAAATTGTATCCTTTGGTTATTACGGCTTCTCCTGGCTTAATTGGGCCTTTGGTTATGGCCTCCTTTTCCAGTTCTGGCCCGGCAGCTTTATGAATGGCTCCTGCCACTCCCCCGCCTACGCGAAGAAAGGCGTTGGCAGCATTTACAATGGCATCGGCATCGGCCTGCTGCACAATATCTCCTCTCACCACTTCCAGGCAGGTTCCTCCATGTAAAATCTGTTCCCGCTTCATACTTTCAAAAATTAGGCTTTTACAACAAAGATCTGAGATGTTTCGTATTTCACCACCTTTACCGGTTCACCTTTGTCAATGTATCCAGTAAGGGCCGTAGCGTCGAAGATATCATCTTCGATTTCAACTTTTCCACTGGGCCTCAGCATGGTGTGTGCCACTCCTGTTTTTCCCATCAGGTCGCGCATTCTTACATCCACAGAAGAATATCCTGCAGCGGTATCCTGAATGGTGTTCAATGCCAGGGCACTTCCAATTCTTCCTTTGGATGTCAGCAATTTTGCTCCGATATACATGGATGAAGAAATGGAAAGGAAAAATGCTATGATCACAATCAAAAATGCACGTCCCACTTCGGCTAGAGGTACACCACTGAAGTCGGGCCCCTGGTTACCTACCATGGCAAAAGCAAGCCCGGAAACCACGAAAAGTATTCCCAGGATACCTGCCACACCAAAGCCGGGTAAGGCAAATATCTCTATGGCCAGCAGCACAAGACCAATGACAAAAATAATGATCTCCCAATGGGTTGCCAGTCCTTCAAGATAAAGGGGCGCAAAATAAAGCAATGCTGCAGTAATAGCTGCCAGTATGGGGAATCCTACTCCCGGGGTCTGAAGTTCAAAATAAATACCACCCAGAATGAGCATGATAAGAATACCGCTCACCAAAGGATGAACCAGGAAATTTATTATTCGATCGATTCCGGTTAGTTTTTGTTCCACCAGCTTGTAGTTTTCAAATCCGGCCAGATTGATCACTTCGCTGATACTTTCAGCCATACCTTCTGCAAAGCCCCAGCGCATGGCTTCGGAGGCGGTAAAGGTTAGTACTTTACCTTCTTCGATCACCCCTTCGATTTCTACCGAAGGATCTACCATGGCTTGTGCTATATCCTGGTCGCGCCCGCGCGCTTCTGCCGTAGACCGCATCATAGACCGCATGTAAGACTGGAATTTGTCGGCAACAACCTCTCCGGTTTGATCTACCACGGTGGCTGCACCAATATTTGATCCTGGACGCATGTAAATACGGTCGGCTGCTATGGAGATCAGGGCTCCTGCCGATGCAGCATTATTGTCAATAAACACCATCACCGGAATACGCGATTGTAATAGTCTTGTGCGAATAGAGTCTGCTACGTCTACCTGCCCACCGTAGGTATTCATATGAATAAGGATCAGGTCGGCATTAAGCGAATCGGCTTGAGCAAAAGCCCTTTGAGTGCGCCGAAGCGCCGGAGCTGCGATTTGCTCCTTTATGTCAAACTTAAAAATCAAAAACTCTTTCTCTGGGTTTTCTTCAAGCATACGACTGATCCGGTCTTCCCTGGTATTGGCAGAAAGACCCAGAGAGGATAGCAGGAGCATCATGCTCAGCAATGCGAAGTACTTTTTCATATTTCCTGTGGGTTAGGGTGTATTGTTAGTGATTAGCAGCGTTGAATGTATTAGTGGTTTGTGTTGTAACAATCATTACATATGGTTTGTTGCTGGCTGCAGCTGTTAAGGATGCATAAACAACTCCTTTATACCTGATGGTTGCGAATTTATAAAGAAAAAGCCACTAAAACACGATTTCGTACGTCGTATTTCAGTGGCTCAGAAAAAAACCTTTACTTCTTACTTGTTGTGGTCGGCCAGAAATTTCTCAAGGCCAATATCGGTAAGGGGGTGTTTGAGCAATCCAAGGATGGGTTCCAGGGGGCAGGTTACAACATCTGCACCGGCTTCGGCACATTTGATAATGTGCAGGCTGTTGCGAATGCTCGCAGCAAGTACTTCTGTTTCGAAACCATGAAGGGTATAGATATTTACAATCTGCTGTATCAATTCAACACCATCAAAGGAAACATCATCCAGTCTTCCCAGAAATGGCGATACATAAGTGGCACCTGCTTTGGCAGCCAGTATAGCCTGCCCTGCAGAAAACACCAGGGTGCAGTTGGTTTTGATCCCTTTGTCTGTCAGGTATCTGATGGCTTTCACCCCATCCTTGATCATAGGAATCTTTACAACAATCTGTGGGTGAAGTTCAGCGAGTGCTTCTCCTTCTTTTATCATGCCCTGAAAATCAGTAGCAATTACTTCGGCACTCACATCGCCATCCACAATATTGCAAATGTCGATATAATGCTGCATAATACGATCCTGGCCTTTAATACCTTCTTTAGCCATAAGAGAAGGGTTGGTTGTTACACCATCCAGAATACCCAGATCGTTTGCTTCACGAATGTGATCGAGATTGGCTGTATCAATAAAAAACTTCATAGGAAAAGTATTTGGGAATGCGATAAAAGGGCATAAAAAAAGTGAGCCTGATATCGCACCGCTACGACCGCCTACCCTTGCTACCTTCCGGTCCTGGGGGAGTTCAGCAGGAGCTGGTCGTACCAGACTCACGGGTGCAAAAGTAGTAATTTTTATAAAGCGGGCAAGGCTAATTTCAACTTTTTATTCCATTATGGGGCCATCATGAGGGTATCGTACTTATAAACAGATCAATGCAATATTTTTTATGTACCAACGCAAAGTTCTTTGTAATTTTGCCACCTGAGGATATCCCTCTATAAACCAAACATGATCTTTTTACCCAAAAAACAGAACGATGGAAAAAACTATTATCGACTCCCCTCCAGGTATGCTCAAGCCATCTCTCAATTATGGTTTACTTATTTCTGTTGCACTTATAATTCTGGGCCTGGTGTTTTACCTGCTGGGTGCTTATACATCAAGCATACGCAGTTGGCTGGAGATTGCCGTGCTACTGGGTGGGCTGATTTATGCCGCTCTGATGTTCAGAAATGAAGTTAACGGAGGCTACATCTCCTATGGCCGCTCACTGGGCTTTTTAACCCTTACTGGATTGTTTACCGGGATTTTTACAGGAATATTCCAATTCATCCTGCTGGCCTTTATTGCGCCTGACCTTATGGAGCTCATCCGAACCGAAACCATTATTGCTACCGAGCAATTGCATATAACCTTAAACCCTAATATTTCTTCCGAAGAACTGGATCGATATGTTGACTGGGGTTTGAAGTTTCAGACACCTTTCTGGAATCTTGTGCAATCCATATTTGGATGGACTTTCTGGGGCTTTCTAGGTGGTTTGATCATCTCTATCTTTATCAAACGTAATCCTAAACCTTTGGAGGAAGTCTAATCCGAGGGTTTTGTATTCAGGAAAGAGGTTGTTTTAAAAGCAGGGCTCTGATTTCAGGAGGTTTTCATACTGAACGGCCCAGGCTCTGAAACGGCCTCTTTTTTATTTCTCTGTAAAAGAAACAGCAAAGTTGGTAACATAAGATCTTGCCAGCCTGGGATGCGGCTCCGCCGCTACCCCAACATACAAATAAGCCGGATTAAGGATATTGATCCGATGGCCCCGCCCCCTTACACCATCATCAATAAGCAGTTCTACAATGGCATCGTGAGGGTTTGATACAGACCAGATGAGGTTTTCGGCCACTCCCCCGCTCCACCGGCCCTGTCTGGAAATTCTCTGAGCTATTCCACCATTGCCGTCATGGCCAGCATATCCTGTATTTTTCATGTAGTTGGCATGCCCTTTGGCTGCACGGCTCAATCCGGGTGATGGCTTGAGTAAAGGCCTGGGTTCTGCCTCCAGCAGCAAGAGGTAAAGCTCTCTGAGAGCTTCAATGCCTTCGCGGGTTCGGGTGGGTGTGCGACCCGGAAAGCGAAACAGGGTACCCTCAAAATACTGAAACCTTGGATATACATAAAGCATACTAAACCTGGCAGGATCTGAACGCAGAAGGTTCATTGCCAACACCATCATTTTCTCATGGTCGCTCAGGTAATGAGCCTCCTGCAGGTTGTTGATACTGTCTACCTGCCAACCATCATCGTGCAGATATTTCAGATACTCTTCAAAAGTAAAGCCATCGAAATTCTGCAAATGCAGTGGATGCCCCTGTTGCGCCCAAATCCATCCAAAACCATAAAACAACAGGAAAAGAAAAACTTTCTTCAACATAGGAAACGGCGTTTTAATCCAGGGAAACGTCTTCAAAACCTCCGGCATATTTGATCACAAATACACCTCCCTCAAAAGTCGGGTGCGGGGCATGTGCCACGCCCGCTACCCTGAATGCTTCGGTAAGAATATTGATTCTGTGACCCCGGTTGGGCACCCCATCGTCGATCATTAGCCCCAGAATGGCATCATGTGCAGAGCTGCTTCCGTAGGCAATATTTTCTCCAATAAGTCTTTGCCAGGTTCCCTCCCTTTCGATCCGGGCCCGCATTCCGCCTTGCCCATCATGCCCCAGCTCTCCGGTACGGCTTTGGTATCGGGCATGGCTGCGAGCGGCACGGCTTAGTTTCTCGGAAGGTACAATAAGAGGCAGAGGCTTTGCTTTGCGCAATTCATTGTATAGCTCTCTTACAGGCCTTACCCCCTCACGGGTAAGAATTATAACCTCACTACCAGGATAATGAAACTCAAGACCCTTGAAGTATTCCTTGTATTCTGCAACATACAATTGCGCATACTTTGGCGGATCAAACCGTATAAGGTTATGCGCAAAGATCATATTTTTCTCAAGGTCAGACAGGTAATTGGCATCGGAGGCAGTATTGAGCAATTCAACCGGCCAGCCGTCCAGCAGCAGCCGCTGTGCATACTCCCGGTTGCTTATTCCGGGGTCGGCAGCCCTGGTACTACTTGAGGTTTTTTTAGGTGTTTTTTGAGTTTGAAACAGGGAGCATGACGCCAATAGCAGTAGTAAAGGGAAGAATTTTAAAAATCGGGGCATGTCTCTATAGTTTTATCAATTACAAACAGTTTTCAGGTATAGATAATAAAACTCTACAATCCTTCAACGCAAAGTAAAACTTTTAAAGGCGAATAAAATTGCGTAAAACAACCAATTTTTCATTGGGTAGCCTGGTTGGCTTTTTTGCTGTTTTCCCGATGCTCGTAAGTAAGCTGATCTACCCTTCGGTTGAATTTAATGTGAAGGTTGCGCAATTTGCCGCGGGTACGCATCAATTGTTTCCACAAACTTCGGTTGCGCCAATACAATGCAAGCACCAAAGCAAGAAATATGATATGAAACACATTGATACCCGGCAAAAAGAACTCTTTCCAGAAAGAATTCTGTTCTGAAAGAGACTGATCTTGTTCATCAGGATCTTCTTCTCCTTTCAGGGGTTCTTCTTCAGCCGAAAATTCTCCGATACCCGCAGCATATGCAGGGTAAGTTTGAGGGGTAGCAAAACTATCGAATGTGGCACCCCAAAAAGAAAAAAGAATAAGGAGAATAAAAAGTTTTTGAGCCATATGGTTCCGATTTCCCTTCTTAACAGAATTCTGAGGCGACTAAATTAAGTAAAAAAACAAATTGTTAATAATTTATTAACATACAATGAGCGGAAAGATTTAGTTTTGCCCGAAAATTCGTTGAAATCTTAGTAAATTTATTCATGCCTTCGGGCAAAGAGAAAATCAAGTATTATGGAAGTAAGTGGCAAACTGATTGAATTGCTCCAGCCCAAGTCCGGACAGTCGGCTCGTGGTGAGTGGAAGAAACAGGATTTTATTATCGAAACCGAAGATTCTTTCCCCAAAAAGGTCTGTATATCCAACTGGAATGACAAAGTTGATCTTGCAACTTTTTCAGTGGGAAGTCGGGTAAATGTGCATATAAATCTGGAAAGTCGTGAGTATAATGGCAACTGGTATACCGATGTAAAGGTCTGGAAGATGGAATCGCTGGATAATGCCCCTGCCAAAGCGGACTCATCACTCCCCGGAACAGACTCTGTACCCCCCTGGGACCTGGAGCCCGAAAATGGCGATAACAGCCAGGATCTTCCCTTCTGATCGTGCTCTTGTTTTGAGCCTACCCGGAATAGACGCACTTTTTTCTGCGTTGCAATTTTCCTTCGCCTGCAGGCGATTATGCAATTGGCTTTCAACCGCTGATCCGGTTTGCAAAAAGGTTTTTAATTAATCAAAAAAAAGACATCATGAACGCCAGGAGACTTATTACTTATGGCATTGTAGTGTTATTTCTATTCTCCTACCCCGCAAGCAAGGGTTTGGCGAATGCCGGAGAAACCGTTCAATCCCCCCAGGGGGCTTATGCTCCGGAGCATGTAGTAGTACAATTCGCAGAAAACAGCCCGTTGTTTATGGAATTCCGCGATGCCTTTGACCTTCAGGTAAAACAGTCTGATGAATATCTAAGGCATCTGACTCTTACCAGACTTCACCTGGAGTCCGACAAATCTGACTTTAGGGTGCTGCCAGCATTTTTTGAGTTGTTTGGTATAGAGCACATCAAACCTTTGTTTCCAGAGAAATTGAGGGAGAAAACCCTGCAAGGGCTCGAACGTGCTGTAATGGTGGGTTTGGATGCCGGCTTCGATATGGATGAGCTGCTTTCGGCTCTTAATCAAAGGGATGATATCGACTTTGCTGAACCAGATTTCATTGCCTATGGAGCAGGCAAACCTTGCCTTGATTGTCATGAGTTTGAGGCTTCACCCAGAAGTGCGCAAAATTCAGTGAATGACCCCAACTTCAACCTACAATACGGACTGAAAAATACCGGACAACTCATCATGGGTGTATCAGGATTTGCAGGGGCAGATATCAACATATCACCTGCCTGGCAAAGAACCACCGGATCGCAATCGATTGTACTGGCAGTTCTGGATACAGGTATGCCCACAGGACACAACGAATTTGCGGGCAGAGAGCTGATGGGGTATAATTTTGTGTCGAACAACA
>JBKBSF010000031.1:0-49184 GCA_046291875.1 Bacteroidales bacterium
GAATACATCTGGTTCGTGGTAGATGCCAACGGATGCGACACTCCTGTGGAGTTCGAACTGGTACAGCCCGAAGAGCTGGAAGCTTCTCACGAAGCCACTGAGATCCTTTGCTATGGAGATCTTTCTACAGTAACCGTTTCTGCTATTGGCGGAACAGCTCCTTATCGTCTGTTTGATGGCGAAACCCTGGTTGCTACTTTCGAAGCAGGAGAGGTTGTTTCTCTGGAGCTTGGTGCAGGTGCTTACAGCTGGACTGTAACTGACGCCAACAACTGTGGCCCCGTAGTAATTGCCTTTGCACTCGTTAATCCTGATCCTATTGTACTTGATATTGAAGCGATCAGCCACGTACTTTGCCATGGCGATGCCGCAGGAGTAATCCAGGCTGCTGCTATGGGTGGCACAGGTGCTCTCACCTATTCACTCAATGGCGGAGAGCCCCAGGACAATGGTTTGTTCGAAGGACTGCTGGCAGGCGAATACGTTGTAACTGTAATGGATGAAAATGGCTGCAGCCTAGACTCTGATGTAATAGTAATCAATGAGCCCGAGCCGCTGGTACTTACTATCCTCAACTCTACCAACGCAACCTGCGATGGAAGAAAAGACGGAACCATTACCTACACCATTTCTGGAGGCGTTGGACCTTACAATGTTTGTCTCATCACAGAATGTATTGACAATGGAGACAATGACTACCAGCCTTTCGACAAGTCGCAGGGAGGTATGTACTGGGGTCTGCAGCCCGGTTGGTACATGATCAAGGTGGTTGACCAGAATGGCTGCGAAGTTTGGGAATGTGTTTACATTGGAATCAACGAAATTGTTGTTGACCATATCGTTGAGTCTGCCTGCGAAACCAGTGCAGCAACTGTAAACTTCCTCAACCCCGGACTTGAAAACGTAGATGTAAATGCATTTGCATGGTCAGCTACCGATGCTATGGTTAACTCCAACCTGAGCTCATTGCAAATCCTCGGTGGTGCGGCTACCGTAACTGCTTATCGTAACTTCGCCAACGGAACCCTGGGTCAGATTACCCACCGCGGCACCAGAGGTATCGGTATCAATGGCGGCACTGGTGATGAAGTTGACGGTCAGGAGCGCATGGTAGTGGAATTTGACGAAGCTGTTTACCTGTCAAGCTTTGTGGTAAGATCGCTCTTTATTGAAGGCAATCCGGCACAAGCCGAGCAAGGAAAAGCTCTCCTCTATCTCGATGGCATGCTCGTTGACGACATCCAGCTTATTGCAGTTCAACCCACCGGTGGCGTTGGCGAATTGACAACCAATCTGCCTGTTGCTGTGAAAGTTGACCGCATGGAGTTCTTTGTTCCCCAGGGAGAATCTTACAGCAACTTCAGCGAATTTGCTCTTGCAAAAATCACCATCGCAGAAGTAGTTGAACTGGTGAATATCATTCTTGATGTGGATGGCGATGCAGGTCCGTTTACTTATATCTGGAGCAATGGTGCAACAACAAAAGACCTTATGGGTGTTGCTCCCGGCAGCTACAGTGTACTCATCATCGACGAGAACAACTGCACCAAAATGTATGACCTGGTTGCTGAAGCCTCTTGCGATGACTTTGAAATCCCCGGCGATGATGTTGCTGACAACGATGATGAAGAAGACAAAGTAGAAGATCCGTTGACAGACAATAACCTCACTATTACCGAGAGCATTTCTGTAAGGACGTATCCTAACCCGTTTGTATCTGAAACCACTGTTGAGTTTACACTGATGGAAACATCTTCTGTAAGCCTGGAGGTATACAACCTGGTAGGAGAAAGAGTTGCAGTATTGTTCCAGGGAACTGCCAATGCTCTTGAAACTTACAAGTATACTTTCCGTGCAGACGCGTTGCCCAATGGCATCTATCTGTTCAGACTCACCGCTGGTGATAAAGTATACCACGACAGAGTGATCCTCAGCAGATAATATTCTGCCTAAACATTAATTATTTCAACGAGGCTGCCTCCCATGGGGGCAGCCTCGTTTGTTTTTCCCTTCAGGAAATATGAAACTTGCATGAGCACTTGCGGCTCACAAAAAATGATGAACCGAAGCTCGACGCAGTAAAAATAGACATGCAAGTTCCCCCGCATAGGCGGGGCAGGCATACGACCAATAACTTAAACAAATTATTTTTCTGATGAATTACACCCATTATACGCACTTGTGCAAAAAGGGCCATCCTTTTCAGAATGGCCCTTCAATTATGTGGAGGTATGTAAAGACAAAAAAACGATTAATCTACATTATCGTGCAGGAAGGAGTTATTGGATTTGATCTGGGTTTTTCCTTCACCATCAATAAGCGTGTACCTTGAAACATGAGATTCGGAGCTTGAAGGCACCTTGCTCAACGATACATTTCTTCGCAGATAGGCTGGCACATCTTCCAGGTCGCTCAAGCCTTCAGGGGTTTTAAGTTTAAGGCTCAAATCGCGCAATCTCTGCTCGCGTTCCATGGCCTTCCTTTTCAGATCAAATTCATCCAGTTGCACACTGTCAGGCTCTACATTACGGGGTGCCGATTGAGGTGTGATGGCTGCAGGTCTTTCTTCCGGCTCATCAGAATCGATGATATTGGGAGAATATGTTTTGTCCTTTGAGGGTGTATCTACGTCAAAGTTGAAGGTGTAGCTGGTAGACTTAGCTTTGTTTTCTCCTTCAGAACTTCCTGCCTTAGAGGCTTCGCCCTGCCGGGTAATCAGGCGCATCTCCTGCTCATCTTCACTTTTCACCTGGTTCTGGGGGGCGTTCACCTTCTCATCAAGGGTGCGTATCACTTTCTGACTGATTTTATTCTCCAGATTATAGCCCAGATCAGAGTTCTCGCCAAAGCCTGTGGCCACAATAATAACATTGATCTTATTGCCCAGTTTTTCATCCTTGCCATATCCCCAGATGATATCGGCTGTTGAACCGGCTTCCATCTGGATATAGTCAGTTATTTCGGTAATCTCATCCATCAGGATCTCCTCCTTGCCACTGACAATATTTAGCAGCACATTGCTGGCACCACGGATGTTATTATCGTTTAGTAATGGCGAAGCAAGAGCCATTTCAACAGCTTTGATGGCACGGTTCTCTCCTTCGGCACTGCCACTGCCCATAATAGCAACACCACTGTCGGACATAACGGTTTTAACGTCGGCAAAATCAACATTAACACCGCCGGTAAGGGTAATGATCTCAGCAATACCTTTAGCTGCAGTGGTAAGCACATTATCGGCTTTGGAGAAAGCATCGGTAACGGACAAATTTCCGTAGAGCTCGCGCAGCTTATCGTTGCATATTACAATTAAAGCATCTACACTTTCCTTTAGTTCGCGCAACCCTTCTTCAGCCTGCATTCTTCTCTTCCTTCCTTCAAAAGCAAAGGGTATGGTAACAATACCAACGGTAAGAATGCCCAGCTCTTTTGACACCTTTGCAATAACAGGAGCAGCACCGGTACCGGTACCGCCACCCATACCTGCGGTAATAAAGAGCATTTTTGTATGTTTCTCGAGGATTTCTCGAATCCTTTCCAGATCTTCAATGGCTGCATTCTTTCCAACTGCAGGAATACTTCCGGCTCCCCTGCCATCGGTAAGGCTTACGCCCAGTTGTACTTTGTTGGGTACCGGGCTGATATCGAGGGCTTGTGAGTCGGTATTACACACAATAAAGTCCACACCTTCAATGCCTTGCCTGAACATGTAGTTTACTGCATTACTACCTCCCCCCCCTACTCCCAGTACTTTAATGTCTGATGATTGGTTTTTGGGTAAATCGAAATTTATCATGTCTGTATTCATATTTTCTGGTTCTAAGGTAGTTAATAAAGAAAAAAGGGTATTGAGGTGGAAAAAGTTTTTATCAACAGATTTTTCCGGTCAATTGTTAATAAATACAGCCTAATCAGCAGTATCATTTTCAAAAAACTGTTTTCCTCGCTGAAGGATCATATCAAAGAAGTTTCCTTTGTTCTTTTTGGAATGGCCCGAAACGGTCGACTGGGTTCTGCGGCGTTGTTTCTCTGCATTCTGAAAGCCTTGAATAACCAACCCTACCCCTGTGGCATGCATGGGTTTGGAAACCTCTTCGGTGGCAGCCTTGGCAAGATGTTCGCCCGGGTAGCCAATGCGTGTATCCATTCCGGTAATGAAAGAGGTTAACTGAGCAATGTGTTTGAGCTGGCTTCCTCCACCGGTAAGAACGATCCCGGCAATAAGTTTGTTGTCGTATCCTGAGTTGCGAATCTCGTAATACACATTTTCAATGATATCTTCGGTGCGTGCCTGAATAATGTGGGCCAGGTTCTTCAGTGAAATCTCTTTGGGCTCGCGGCCTTTGAGACCTGGGATGGAAACAATTTCTTCGTCGCGGTTTTCGCTTGCCAGTGCGGAGCCAAAATTAACTTTCAATGCTTCAGCCTGACTTTTGATGATGGAACAACCCTCGCGAATATCCTCGGTAATCACATTGCCCCCCAGCGGAATAACTGCTGTATGGCGGATTATGTTATCCTGGAAAATGGCGATATCGGTGGTACCCCCTCCAATATCTACCAGAGCCACCCCTGCTTCTTTCTCTTCGGCACTCAACACTGCTTCGGAAGAAGCCAAAGGTTCCAGGATAAGCTCTGCGATTTCAAGACCAGCTTTGTCAACACATTTCTGAATATTACGGGCTGCTGCTACCTGCCCGGTAATAATATGAAAATTTGCCTCCAGGCAGATGCCCGACATTCCAATGGGCATGCGGATTCCCTGCTCGTTGTCAATGATATAGTCTTGCGGAATAACGTGGATGATTTCCTGCCCGGGAGGCAGCACCAGCTTGTACATGTTGTCGATCAGATTATCAACATCCTGCTGATCGATCTCTTCCTCTATACTGTTGCGCATAATACTGCCACGGTGCTGCAAACTGCGAATATGCTGGCCTGCAATACCTACATTCACAACCCGGATTTCCACACCCGATCGCTGCTCTGCTTCGCTCACAGCGGCACGTATAGAATCTACCGTGTGCTGAATATTGGCTACAACCCCTCGGTTTACACCAAGGGAAGGACTTTTGCCAAGCCCAAGGATTTCTACTTTTCCATATTCATTTTTACGACCAACAATACAAGCAATTTTCGTTGATCCAATATCCAAGCCTACAATAATTTCAGATGGTACCATAGCAGCATTTATTTAGAACAAACAATCTGGTTATTAAATTTCAGGTTAATTCTCTTATAGTTGTTCCATCCCACATGGGTAAGCCCCTGGCGATAGAACAGCATCAACTTATTGAATTTTTCTTCCATGTTATCAACCCCGCCCAATTCTATTACGTGCGCGCCATTCTTGGGGATGAGTTCAAAGTCGCCTCCACGTGTAACAAAGACCTGATCGATCCATGCATTCCAGAATCTGTTGGCACGAATGAACCGAACCAACTCATCCAGATCGCGCAATACTTGCTCCGGCTGACCTATTTCTTCCTTTTCTTCTCTCAGGTGTGTAACCGTTGAATAACGGGCGGCAATATGACCTGTTGCCACTACTACCCGGGCTGTATATCTCGGGGAAGTTTTCATGAGCTTCCCATTGCTGTCGATATAAAATGACTCGTTATGCGCATTGATAATTCGGGCAATGGGTTGCCTTTGCTTCACCCTGGCCACAATCTGTCCGTCGATGGTGCGATATACTTCACCCCTTTCCACATAGTACATTTTGGTGATCATGTCCTCCAGGTTTCGCAGGGAGATATCCCGGAGGGGTTTTCCCTCTGGCTCGTCGAACCGGGCATACACCTGCCTCACTATCTCGGCAGAATCCAGGAAAAGAAATGCTCCTTCGGGCTTCACTTTGAAGCCGATGCAAGGCATAGCCCTGTTGCTCTCTACGGCAAACCCCAAAAGGATGAATACGCCCAGAGGGATCAACAGGTAAAATACTATGGAGGCAAATTTCCTCATACTTGCAAAAGTTCTTTCAGGGGCAGCACAAAGCGATCAATATCGCCGGCACCCATGGTTATTACTACATCAACGGGCCTTTGGGCCAGAAAACTCAGAAGATCATGATCGGCAACATACTGTTTGCGCGGATTTTTCATCTTCTTAAGGATAAGGTTTGCATCCACACCCTCAATGGGCAATTCTCTGGCAGGATAAATATCCAGCAGGATTACCTCATCCAGTGTATCCAGGGCCTGTGCAAATCCTTCTGCCAGATCGCGGGTACGCGAAAAAAGATGAGGTTGAAAAATTCCTGTGAGGGTTCGCCCCGGGAAAAACTCCCGGGCCGAACGAATGCAGGCCTCTATTTCGCGCGGGTGGTGCGCATAATCATCCACATAAACCTTGTGGGGAGTTTGCAGATGTATCTCAAATCTTCTTTTCACCCCTTTATAGCTGGCAAGGGCTGAAGCAACAATCTCTGGCGGCACACCTGCCAGTAATGAAGCAGCAAAAGCGGCAATGGCATTCTCAAGATTGTGCCTTCCGGGAATTCCAAAACTGAACGGAATTTTCTCTCCACTGGCTTCAAGCACAGCATGATACCTCCCGTGTGTCAGCTCAACACTTTCCAGCCCAAAACAAGCCGGCAAAGATAATCCATAATCCTTTTGGGCGGGATGTATTTCTTTGAGTTTTCCTAATGATTGGTGGGTAATTAATGCACCATCAGGATGTACCTGTTTTGCAAATAAGCTGAAGCTCTCTTCCATTTCACGGGTCGTGCCATAAATATCAAGATGGTCGGCGTCCATGGATGAAATAATAGCAATATGGGGTTTGAGATGAAGAAAAGAACGGTCGTATTCATCGGCCTCTACAATTACCCAGCGGGGATTTTCCGAACCCAGGAAATTGGTGTTGTAGTTTACGCTTATCCCTCCCATAAAAGCGGAAATTTCAATCCCGGCAACCTTGAAGATATGCGCAATCATGCTGGTTATAGTTGTTTTACCATGTGTGCCAGCAATGGCAATGGCAGGTACCGTTGCAGATATCACACCCAGCATTTCAGCTCTCTTCAACATGCGAATTCCGCTGCTTTGCAGAAAAACAAATACAGCATTGCTTTTGGGCACAGCGGGCGTATAAACCACCAGATCGATACCAGCAGGAACATCCTCCGGCCGATCCGAATAGTGTATCTCCATACCCTCCTGCTCTAACTCCATACACAATGGTGACCGAACCTTATCGTAGCCGGAAACCTTCTTGCCCTGCCATTTAAAATAACGAGCCAGGGCACTCATTCCGATACCTCCGATACCTAAAAAGTAAATACTATTTAATGAGTTCAGATCCATTGTAACTTAATTAGCTTTTCACAAGGCCCAGTGCAACACCTGCAATATTGTTGGCGGCATCGCGATAGGACATGCGGGTAATTTTTTCCTTGAGTTTAAAAATTTTGTCTTCATCGAAGATCAGATCAATGATAGCGGGGCCCAACAAGCTGAAGGCATCCTTATCGGGGATAAGTACGGCAGCATTGATATTGACCAGAGCCAT
This sequence comes from Bacteroidales bacterium, assembly GCA_046291875.1. Lineage (GTDB taxonomy): Bacteria > Bacteroidota > Bacteroidia > Bacteroidales > UBA7960 > SKVR01. Next base: position 7,519 of record JBKBSF010000031.1, read on the forward strand.
GGCATTCTTGGTTTGATGATCCTCTGCCACATTGGGTGAGGGGATCAGGATGGCAGGTTTCTGCAGGGCACAGATTTCGCTTACAGCGATGGCACCTGCGCGCGAAACCACCAGATCGCTGGCAGCATAAGCCAGATCCATCCTGTCGATAAATGCGTTGATGCTCAATCCCAGTTTCTCCATACCCGTACACACTTCCAGGGCAGTAGAATGATACCACTTACCGGTTTGCCAGATCAGCTGTACATCATTGTAGAGCAGCAACTTCAGGCTGTTTCGCACAGCTTCGTTTACTGAAAATGCACCCAGGCTGCCTCCCACCACCAGCACAACCTTTTTATTGGGAGACAGGTTGAAATACGCCAGGGCTTCATCGCGCTTGTCGCCCGCAGCCAGGATATCATGGCGTACTGGATTTCCCGTGAGGAAGATCTTCTCCCTGGGGAAAAACCTTTCCATTCCTTCGTAAGCAACACAAATCTTATCCACTTTTTTGGCAAGCAAACGATTGGTAAGACCTGCATAGGAGTTTTGCTCCTGGATAAGGGTAGGCACCCCCAGCTTGGCGGCGGCTCTCACCAGGGGCCCACTTGCATATCCTCCCACCCCAATAACCACATCGGGGCGAAATCTCTTTACAATGTTTTTGGACCGCACCATGCTGTCAACCACCTTAAAGGGAACCAGCAGGTTTTTCCATGTGAGCCGTCTTTGCAGTCCAGCAATATTGAGACCTATAATGTGATAGCCGGCTGCAGGAACTTTTTGCATTTCCATTCGACCTTTGGCACCAACAAAAAGAATTTGTGCATTGAAAACCTTTGCCCTGATGGCATTGGCAATGGCAATGGCCGGGAAAACATGTCCGCCGGTACCCCCTCCGGCAATGATTACTCTCAATGGCTTAGGCTGCGACATATTCACCTCCTTCCTGACTTTCAAGTTCCTCTACCTTCCGGCTCACACTTAAAATAATACCAATGGCAAGACTGGTAAACCACAATGAAGTACCCCCCATGCTCACCATTGGCAATGGCTGACCGGTAACAGGCAACAGGCCCACAGTAACGGCCATATTGATCATGGCCTGAAAAACCAAACTGAATGTGAGCCCTGCTGCCAGAAATGCTCCGAAGGTACCTGGGCTGCGATGGGCTATACGAACTCCCCTGAACAACAGAATCAGGTAGAGCATCAGAACCATAAAACCTCCTACCAGGCCATACTCTTCTATTATAATAGCATAGATAAAATCGGAATAGGCATGGGGCAGAAAATTGCGTTGTGTTGAATTGCCGGGCATCTTGCCGGTTACACCTCCTGTAGCAATGGCAATTTTTGCCTGATCGGATTGGTAGGTATCCGCATTTTCCTTATCAATAAAATTCTCCACACGATTTTTCCAGGTATACAAACGACCTGTATCGGGTGAGCGCAGCAAAATGGCAATAAAAACACTCATCAGTACAACCCCCAGAAAAATCAGGGCCATGATGTACTTCATGCTTACCCTGCCAATAAACATCAACACTACAGAGGTGGCAAACAGGATGATGGCGGTGGATAGGTTGGCAGGTAAAATAAATCCGCATACCAGAATCACCGGCACAATAATGGGCACAAAGGCCGATTTAAAGTCTTTGATCTGCTCCTGCTTTTTGGTGAGCATTCGGGCAATGTACATGATCAGCGCCAGCTTGGCAAAGTCGGAGCTCTGAAAGGTGATATTGATTACAGGCAAAGTAATCCATCGGCTGGCCTCGTTGATATTGGTACCCATCAGCAGTGTAAGCAGCAGCAGAGGCACCGCCAGAATAATTGCCAGCTGCGACAACCGCGAATAATAGGTATACTTGATTTTGTGAGCCACAAACATCAGTAAAAAGCCCAGCACCATAATAATAAAATGCCTTATCAGGTAATATTCAGTATTGCCCGCCTGAAAGCGGTAGGCAAGGGTACCAGTGGAGCTGTAAACTGCCAGAACGGAGAAGAGCGACAATGCGGCTACAATAAACCAGATCACCCTGTCACCTTTCAATTTTCCTAAAATGGCTCTCATTCTGATAATTTTTAAATGTATTCTTTTAACTGTTTAACAACCCGGTTTACCATTGAAATGGCAAAACCGGGCATAGATCCTTTACAGATCAAAAACCTCTTTCTTAAACTGCTTTCCTCTGTCCTCAAAATTATCGAACAGGTCGAAACTGGCGCAGGCAGGCGAAAGCAGAACCACATCTCCAGGACTCCCCATATAATAACCAGCTCGTACTGCATCGCGTATATTGCGGGTTTCCACAATATTGGGCACTACCGCACGAAAGGCACTAATGATCCGCGAATTATCCTTCCCCATGCAAACGATAGCCTTAACCTTGCTCCTTACAAGCTCGGTAAGCTGACTGTATTCGTTGCCCTTATCGAGCCCTCCCACAATCCAGACCACAGGCTTAGACATACTCTCAAGGGCATACCACGCCGAGTTGATGTTGGTTGCTTTGCTGTCGTTGATAAACTCAACCCCCCTCACAACCGACACATGTTCGAGCCGGTGTTCAATATTCTCAAATTCGGTAAGGCTTTGTTTGATCACCTCTTTACGGATGTCAACAAGCCTGGCAGAGATAGCCGAAGCCATTGAATTGTAAAGGTTGTGCTTGCCGGTTAATGAAAGATCTTTGGTTTCCATTTTGATTTGCTCTGCTTTTATTGTTATTTGAATTGTTTGTTGGTCTTCATCATAAAATGCTCCCTCTGCAGGGTGCCGGTGTGCTGAGAACGGATAGCAACGTGCACGGATCTGCCTTCGTGCCATGTGCTTTTGTATCACCGGATCATCATCAAAGAAGATGAAGCAATCCTCCTCCGTTTGATTTTGAAGGATCCGAAACTTGGACTCAGCATACTTGTCAAAATCATAATCGTACCGGTCCAGATGATCGGGAGTAATATTGAGCAACACGGCTATTTCAGCTTTAAAATCGAACATCCCATCCAGTTGAAAACTTGATATTTCCAGCACGTAATAATCAAAATTCTCTTCTGCCACCTGCCAGGCAAAGCTTTTGCCCACATTTCCGGCCAACCCGGCATTAAAGCCTGCTTTGCGCAGCATATGCCAGGTAAGTAGCGTAGTGGTGGTTTTCCCGTTGCTGCCCGTGATACAGATTTTCCTGGCCTGGGTATACCTGGCTGCAAATTCGATCTCCGAAATCACCGGGATACCTCTAGCCAGTGCCATTTGCACCAGGGGTACACCATCAGGAATACCCGGGCTTTTGATAATCTGCCGGGCCGCCAGGATCCGATCCTGTGTATGTTGCTGCTCTTCCCATCCGATACCATACTGTAAAAGAACGTTTTTGTACTTTGGAGCGATGACACCTTTGTCTGACACCCAGACATTGAAGCCCTTTTTCTGAGCAAGAATAGCCGCTCCCACGCCACTCTCACCCGCTCCTAATATGGCAATATCAGGGGCTCTCATAGTGGGTTACCTCACTTTGAGTGTTATGATCGAAATCACGGCCAGCAATATGCCCACAATCAGAAAGCGTTGCACAATTTTGGCTTCATGATATCCCAGCAACTGAAAGTGGTGATGCAGGGGAGCCATACGGAAGATCCTTCTGCCCTCACCAAATCTCCATCTTGTAAACTTAAACCATCCTACCTGCATCATTACCGAAAGGCTCTCTACCAGGAAAATGCCACACATAATAGGGATAAGCAACTCCTTGCGAATGATGATGGCAAACACCGCAATGATACCTCCCAGCGATAAGCTTCCGGTGTCGCCCATAAAAACCTGAGCCGGATAGGAATTGTACCACAAGAACCCCACACAGGCACCCACAAATGCTGCAATAAACACAACCATCTCCCCTGTGTTGGGTATATACATTATATTTAGGTAATCGGAAAAAATAACGTTGCCCGACACATAAGCCAGCACCCCCAATGCCACCCCAATGATGGCAGAAGTGCCTGTGGCGAGCCCGTCGAGCCCGTCGGTCATATTGGCACCGTTGGATACGGCAGTAATGATGAGGATAACGATGGGAATAAATATCAGGAAGGTCCATTTCTCATAGCCATTGCCCATCCACTTAAGCAATACCGAGTAATCAAACTCATTATCCTTGAAAAAGGGGATGGTGGTTTTGGTAGACTTTACGGTTTCCTTCACTACAGCATCGTTGCCCCGGTTTATGGCATCAATCTCAAGCAATGCGTCGGTGGTAGTAAACCTAAACTCGGGCACCACATTCTCGCGTATCACCACCGAACTGTTGAAATACAAAATACTCCCCACAATGATACCCAGACCTACCTGCCCCATGATCTTAAAGCGGCCATGCAGCCCCTTCTTGTCCTTCATGAATACTTTAATATAGTCGTCAACAAAGCCGATGGCCCCAAGCCATAGAGTAGAAAAAACCAGCAGCAGCACATAAATATTATCAAGCCTTGCAAACAACAGTGCAGGTATTACGATGGAGGCAATGATAATAAGGCCACCCATAGTAGGAGTTCCCTGTTTTTGCATCTGCCCTTCCAGGCCCAGATTTCGCACAATCTCGCCCACCTGTTTGAGTTGCAGATACTGAATGATCTTTTTGCCAAAGATCATGGAGATCACCAGCGAAACGATCAGTGCCATACCAGACCGGAAGGAGATATACTGAAACAAACCGGTTCCAGGGATGTCGAATGCACTATCGAGGTATGTAAACAAATGGTAAAGCATAGGCTTTTATAATTAGCAACAGTTTATCATGCTAAAACTTCTTTCAAAATCATTTTATCATCAAAAGGGTATCTCACCCCCTTGATCTCCTGGTATTTTTCATGTCCTTTGCCAGCCACCAGGATAATATCGCCGGGTTGTGCCATGGCAGCCGCAGCCTTTATAGCTTCGGCCCGGTTGAGCACTGCCACGGTTTTGCGCAACCCCACGGGGTCAAGGCCATTCTTCATATCTTCTATGATGGCTTCAGGCTCTTCGAACCTTGGGTTGTCGCTTGTGAGGATCAGCTTATTGCTGTAGGAAGCAGCAATGGCAGCCATCAGGGGCCTTTTGGCGGCATCTCTGTTTCCTCCGCAGCCTACCACTGTAATAAGGTTTTCGGTTCCCTTGCGGAGTTTTTGAATGGTGCTCAGCACATTCTCCAGGGCATCGGGCGTATGCGCATAATCTACAATGGCCATAACCTGCCCCTGGCTGATGAAATAATCGAACCGCCCTTCAACAGGATCCAGACTGCTCAATGCGGTAAGTGCCTCGTCAGCCTCAACCCCCAGAAGCCTGCAGCAAGCATAAATGGCCATAATGTTGGCTGCATTGAACTCTCCTACCAGTTTGCACCACACCTCACGCCCTTCGATATGCATAACCAGTCCGGTAATCAGGTTATCGATAACCTTACCATGATAGTCGGCCATGTTTTTCAGACCATAGGAGTATTTGCGCGCACGGGTATTCTGCAACATAATGTGCCCGTTGCGGTCATCGGCATTGGTAATGGCAAAACTGCTCTTATCAAGGCTATCGAAGAAGGCCTTTTTGGCCTCAAGGTAGTTGCGGAAGGTTTGATGATAATCCAGGTGATCGTGGGTAAGGTTGGTGAAAATTCCGCCGGCAAACCTTATTCCAGCCACACGGTTCTGATGCACTGCGTGCGAGCTAACCTCCATAAAACAATACTCGCATTGGTTTTCCACCATAGTGGCAAAGATCCGGTTCAGCTCAATGGCACCGGGAGTTGTGTATGCTGAAGGCATTTCTTCTGATCCGATCCTGATACAAATGGTAGAAACCAGGCCACATTTCACCCCCATGCTTCCAAAAAGCTTATGCAACAGTGTGGCAATAGTGGTTTTACCATTGGTACCTGTAATACCTACAATCTTGATTTTTTCGGAAGGATTATCATAGAAGTTGGCAGCCAGTTGAGCCAGAGCTTTGGAGGTGTCCGACACCCTCACATAGACAATATCAGGGTGGAGCACCTGGGGCATTTGCTGGCAAACTACTGCAACGGCCCCTGCTTCGATGGCACGTTGGATAAAAGCATGACCATCAGAAGTAAGTCCTTTTACGGCAATAAAAAGTGTACCCGGCACCACTTTGCGCGAATCCTCTTCCAGAGACTGGATCGCCACATCGGTTGATCCGCTGATTTCCAGCAGATCGCATTTGTACAATATTTCGCTAAGCCTTATTAACATTCCTTTATTGTGGTTTTCAAGACAATTCAATTACAATAACACTTCCTTCACTGATGCGTGTACCGGCTCTGATGCTTTGTGTTCTTACAATACCTCTTCCTGAGAATCGCACCCGCAGCCCGGAGTTCTCCAGCACATACAATGCATCCTTAAGCCCCATCCCCACTACATTGGGCACCAGGTTGGGTATGATTTCACGTCCTCTCACTACGATGGTATCACTTCCTTGCAGGGTAGCCGTAACCCACGGAGCATCGTCGCTGAACTGCAGGTTACACCTGAAGGCAGCATAAATATCTGATATATCCTGGCGTGCAGCAGCTCTCACAGAGGGCAATGATGCCAGTGCAGGTTGATTGCGCCAGTTGTCGGAGCTGTTGATCTGTGTAGCATAGATCTTGTCGGCAATTTCGCGAAAAACCGGTGCAGCCAGCTGACTTCCTGTATAAACCCAACCTGCAGGGTTGTGTACAACCACTATCATGGAATACACCGGATCGTCGGCAGGGAAATAGCCTGCAAAAGAGGCACGATAAGCGGCTCTGCCCCCACTCCTGTAGCCACCCCCCATGGCAACCTGTGCAGTACCGGTTTTTCCGGCAATTTTGTATACCGGCGATTTTATGGTGGATGCGGTTCCGCTTTCCACCACTTCTTCGAGCATCTCCCGGATTACCCGTAAGGTTTGGTCAGAACAAATGGACCTGTTGACGACCTGGGGCTGGAAGCGCTGAATAGTGCGACCGGTCTGCCGTATCTCATCAACAAACATGGGCTTCATCATACGACCATTGTTGGCAACGGCGTTGTAAAGGGCCAGGATCTGCAGGGGTGTCATGGAAACGTTGTACCCGATAGACATCCATGGCAAGGTAACACCCGACCAGTTGGCATCTTTAGTATCGGGGATATAGGGCCTGCCCTCACCACGGATTTCGATACCGAGCGGCTGGTCAATTCCCAGTGCTCTGAGGCGGTTGAGGAATCGTTGCGGATCGCGGCTATAAGCTTCTGTAACCAGCATCGACATCGCCACATTTGAAGACAGGGCAAAAGCATCTTTTACGGTAATGTTTCCAAAGCCTCCCTCGCGTGTGTCGCGCATAATACGGTCGGCGTAGCGAATGGCGCCATCTCCTGTATTTACAAACTGGTTGGCGTTTACCACCCCATCCTCCAGCAAGGCAATCATAACCGGGAGCTTAAAGGTTGAGCCCGGCTCGGTACTCTCACCAATGGCATAGTTGAACGTTTCTTCGTAGTTCCCTGAGGCATTTCGGGTAAGGTTGGAAATGGCTTTTACCCTTCCGGTGCTTACTTCCATCAATACTGCTGTACCGTGCTGCGCCTGGAACCTGCTGAGCTGTTTGCGCAAGGCAGTCTCCACAATATCCTGCATGTGAATATTGATTGTGGTGATAAGATCTTTGCCATTTTGCGAACGGATCTCGTTTTCATCATTCACAGGCATCCAGTTGCCACCACTAATGCGTTGCATGAGGCGCTTGCCCTGCACCCCTTCCAGGTGCTCGCGGTAAGCTCCTTCCAGGCCCACATACACTCCTTCGCGTTCATAACCAATGGTACGGGCGGCGAGCGATTTAAAAGGCATCTCTCTGCGGTTTCTCTCTACCACTACCAAACCACCCCTGAATCGCCCCAGTCTGAAAATAGGGAAACTGCGCAGCTCGGTGAGCTGGTGGTAGTTCACATTGCGTTTTACCAGGAAGTAGCGGTCCTGCTCGCGACGCGCCTGTACAATAGCCCGTTTGTATTCATTTTGCGATCGATCGCGAAACAGTCTTGAAAGGTGAAATGCGAGCGAGTCGATACCTCCATGAAACACCTCATCGGAGATCACGCTGCGATGCAGGTCCATTCTGATCTCATATACCGGCACACTTGTAGCCAGCAGGCGACCATCGTCGGCAAGAATATCGCCTCTCACTGCATCAATACTCACATAGCGCATGGTGGCATTTCGGGCCATCTCGCGCCAATGATCTCCTTCAACAAATTGAATATACGCCACGCGCACCAGAATCAATACACCAAAGGCCACGGTAAGGAAATAAACCAGGTAAATTCTCCACAGTATGTCGCTTTTTTCTTTGGTCACGGGTTGGGCAATTGTTTATTCGGATTATTATTTAAGGTATAGGTTTCAATTTCTTTTGCCAGCCGGGATCAATCCCAGGAAAAAATTTCTTCGTTCGGCTCTGGGGTCAAGAACCCTGGGAGGCACTGTAGACTCCACAAAGCCCTGATCGCGCAAACGGCGGGCAATTTCAGACTGATTGCTCAGGTACATCAGCTCAGCCTTGTTGGAAATATAAATGGTGCGCAACTCTGTTACCTCCGCACGCATGCGTTCTATCTCCCTCACTTTCTTCTCGGCATAATAGGTATTGGCAATAAGCAATACAGCCACAAAGGCCAGAAAGAGCAGAAAGGGCAACAGATCGGCCGACTTCTCCTTCGACAAGAAACTCCCATTGAGCAAATTGCGAAAAAAGCCAAGACCTTTTGCTACTTGCCCATCGTTTGGTTTCTTCTCCTTTGGAGTCTCTTTATAAGTGTTTTCTGCCATTTCTTCTACAATTTTTCAGCAATTCTCAATCGTGCACTTCTCGAACGGGGATTGAGTTCCTGCTCCTGCTCCGTTGCTATGATCATTTTCCCCACTGTTTTCAAGGGGGCTATGGTATTACCATAAAAATCTTTTTCTTGTTCGCCGGTAAAGTTTCCGGCTTTCATAAAATTCTTCACCAATCGGTCTTCCAGGGAGTGATACGACATAATTACGAGCCTTCCACCCGGAGCCAGCACCTCGGCACTTTGCCGAAGCAGATCCTGCAACACCTCCAATTCGCTGTTTACTTCGATGCGCAGTGCCTGAAACACCTGGGCGAAGAATTTATTCTCTTTGCCGCGGATGGCAAACTTTTGCAACAGTTCCTTGAGCTGACCGGTGGTTTCAATGCTTTGCTGTTTGCGCTGGTATTCGATTTCCCGTGCAATTTTCCATGCATTTTTCAACTCACCATACAACCTGAGCACATTGGCCAGTTCCTGGGGTTCGTAATCATTGATCACTTGCCGGGCCGTAACCCCACCCTGCTTGTCCATGCGCATATCAAGAGGCCCTTCAAACCGTGTGGAGAACCCTCGCTCTGCCTGGTCTATCTGCCAGGAAGAGACCCCCAAATCAGCCAAAATGCCATCGACAGGGATGGCTTTGTAGAGTTTGAGGAAGTTCTTGAGGTAGCGAAAATTCTGATTGACAAAGGTGAGCCGTGCATCATCCGGCACATTGGCCCTGGTGTCAGGGTCCTGATCGAAAGCGATCAGCCTTCCCCCTTCCAGCAGTTCAAGGATCTTTCTGGAATGTCCTCCCCCTCCGAAGGTTACATCCACGTAGGTGCCATTGGCCTTAAGGCCAAGACCCTGCATGCATTCATGCAGCATTACCGGTTGATGGTAGTTGCTCATGACGGATCTTTTGATTGAATGCGCCCCATTACTTCTTCTGCCAGATCGGAAAAGTCGTCGGGTTCTACACTCATGGTTTGTTCATAAAGCTCTTTCGACCAGATCTCAATCCGGTTGTCGTAGGCAAAGAGAACGATATCTTTATCCAGGCCTGCATAGTCCATGAGGGGTTTGGGCAGCAGCAGGCGGTTGGCAGAATCTGAGGTCAGTTCTGATGCACCCCGGTAAAAATATCTTACAAATTCACGGTTTTTGCGGTTGTAGAGATTAAGAGCGTTGATCTCCTTTGTAATTTTCTGCCATTCGCTTTCAGGATACAAGGTGAGATTCTTTTCAAAACCGCGATTAATGACGAATCGCTCCTGATCCTCAGGAGAGAGCTGTCGCACAAGGCCCGCCGGTAACATAAAGCGGCCTTTAGCATCGAGCTTGCAAACGAATTCGCCAAAAATATTCGCCATGATTTAACACTGTACAGTTTGAGAGTGTAAATATAGGGAGTTTTTTCCCACTTTTTCCCACTTTTTGCCACATTGTTAATAACTTTTTACCCGCAAACACAGCGTTTTAGCAGACAGGCCACCCCAAACCACTGTTTAACAAGCCCTTATAGCGAACCCCCGGAAAAAGAGCACATTACACCTGAATGCATTTTATCCAATCAGCGCGTCATTTTTTCCCACAAGACCCTCCTTCACCTCTACAGGATGCAAGTGCAATTAACCTGCCGGGAGCTGTAATCTAAGATCAAAAAGTGAGCATGATGCTTTGTAAAAGAAATATCCTTAATTTTGCTTACTAAGGCAGATAAAATAACCTCTACATGACGGACACAAGAGCGAATGCTCAACCCGATGTGCATTCTTTTAAAAAATTTGTAGATGTAGATGAAGTTTTCCGCAAAAAAGGCGGTCGGCTTTATCCGCTTATTCCTCGCTTTCTCATACGTTATCTCAGGCGCACTATACATGAGGACGAAGTCAACGAGGTCCTGAACAAGTACGAAGACCGTATGGGGGTTGATTTTCTTGAGGCGATACTTACAGAGAGATTTACTCCTGAAATAGAAGTGGTTAATCCAGAGAACATTCCCCTTACCGGCCGCTATATTGTTGCAGCCAACCATCCTCTGGGAGGTTTGGATGGCATGGCTCTGATGTATGTGATCGGCAAAAAACGCAAAGACCTGAAGTTTATCATCAACGATATTCTGATGGAGTTGAAAAATCTGCGCGAGCTTTTTGTTCCTGTAAACAAGCATGGGCGCAACTCTGCAGAAAGTGTAAAAATCATAGAAGAACTTTACGCATCCGATTCGCTGGTGATGATTTTTCCGGCTGGGCTTGTATCACGCAAACAGGGCAAAGGGTTGATCGAGGACCTGGATTGGAAGAAGAGTTTTATCACCAAGGCCATCAGGCACAAACGCGATGTAATACCAGTGCATATAGAAGGGCGCAACTCAGAGTTCTTTTACAACCTGGCCCGCTGGCGCAAACGACTGGGCCTGAAGGCCAATATTGAGATGCTTTATCTGCCCGATGAGATGTTTAAGCAGTCGGACAAGAAAATCACCATTACTTTTGGCAAACCAATTCCTTACACCTTTTTCAGCAAAGAAAAGAACCATCAGGAATGGGCCCAATGGGTAAAAGAGAAAGTTTACCAATTGCCTGCAACCCAGGAAATATAGCAGGGGAAAACCGGAAAACAGAAATAAAACACTGAAATTTAAAACAATATGCAGGAAGAGATTATGCAGCCCATCGACAGGGCTATTCTGGAGAAAGAACTGACAAACGAGCGGTTTTTGCGAAAAACCAACAATGCCAATAACGAGATTTATGTAATCACCCATCACGACTCACCCAACACCATGCTGGAAGTGGGCCGCCTGCGCGAGCTTTCTTTCCGCACTGCGGGTGGAGGCACGGGCAAAGCCACAGATATTGACGAATTCGACACTGCCCCGGTGCCCTACAAACAATTAATCGTTTGGGATCCGGTAGAGAAAGAAATTGTGGGAGGCTATCGTTTTATTCTGGGCCATGATGTAATCATCAACCCTGACGGATCGCCCCAGCTGGCCACCTCTGGTCTGCTCAATTATTCTGAGAAGTTTGTAAAAGAGTACCTGCCTTATACCATTGAACTGGGCCGTTCGTTTGTGCAGCCCGCCTACCAGCCCTCACGCGAAAGCCGAAAAGGATTGTTCTCGCTCGACAATCTCTGGGATGGACTGGGAGCCCTGGTGATCGATCATCCACAGATAAAGTATTTCTTTGGCAAGGTCACTATGTACTCTCATTTCAACCCACCGGCCCGAGACATGATTTTGTATTTCATGCACAGGTTCTTCCCCGACACCGAAAATCTTGCCTACCCCAAAATACCACTGGGATACAAAACCGACACCTCGGCATTTGAAGAGTTGTTTTCATGCGATACCTTTGAACAAAACTTCAAGCTGCTGCTTAACAAGGTACGAGAACTTGGAGAGAACATACCGCCCCTGTTCAACTCTTACATGGGCTTAAGCCCTACCATGCGCACCTTCGGTACGGCGTGGAACGAGGAGTTCGGTGGGGTGGAAGAGACCGGTATTCTGATCACCATTGCAGATATCTACGACAACAAGAAGGACAGGCATATCAAAACCTACCAACCCAAGGCATAACACTACGGCGGTACGCTGCCCAAAACCCTCATCATGGATATCGTAAGTGCAGAATTCATCAAAAGCTCTGCTTTTGTAAAGGATTGCCCACCTGGCAACAAGCCCGAATATGCTTTTCTGGGTCGTTCCAATGTGGGCAAATCTTCGCTCATCAATATGCTTACCGGCTTTGGCAAGCTGGCCAAAACTTCCTCTACGCCCGGCAAGACCCAGCTCATCAATCACTTTTTAATCAACAATACCTGGTTCATTGCCGATCTTCCGGGGTTTGGCTTTGCAAAGGTGTCCAAAAAGTTGCGGGGCAGCTGGGAGAAAATGATTCAGAATTATCTTTTGCAACGGGAAAACCTTGTATGCACCTTCCTGTTGATCGACAGCCGGCACGAACCCCTGAAAAACGATCTTGAAAACATGGAATGGTTTGCATCCAAGGGATTGCCATTTGTTTTGGTTTTTACCAAGGCCGACAAAATGGGTTCCACCACCCTGCAAACCAACATTGCAAGGTACAACAAGGAGCTTCGCAAGCAATGGGATCCGCTGCCCATGCAGTTTATCACATCATCAGAGAAAAGAGAGGGCCGGGATGCGATACTTGATTTTATTGAAAGTTGCAATCAGGATTTTACCATCGGCCCGCAAGGCTGAAGCTATCAGGGACGATAGCGGCTTCTGTTGAGGATTTCGCGCGGTTCTTTTTCCAGCATCAGCTGAGCCAGGGAAACATCCGGATTTCGCCTCATATACTCACGCACAATCTGCCATCCGCTGAACACACCCATACGTGGTGCCGAATTGCGCGAGAAGGGTGCCGTAAAGGGAGATGCCCCGATAAACTTCTGAATAAGCTGACGGTCGGTTGAATAAAGCATCTCATTGTCGAGGTAAAAAGCCCATGCATGGCCCTGATTGCGATTGGCCCAATGGATCTGCTGGCCTGTGAAACCAATCTTAAGAGAATCTTCCATTTGCGGAAGCATACAATCCACAAAATACAAAAGCTTACCCTCAGTAATCATATGATCGAGGAAGGTTTCGGGGATGAAGCGCGATTGTCGCAACAGATCTTCACCCAGGCTGCGCATTACCTCAACAGCAGCAGCCTCAGGCAAAAAACGCTGCCGTTTGAATGCCGGTATTCTTACCCGCTCATAATTGGCATATGTTGTACCCAAAAACATATCAAGCCCCACGATAAGGTTATTGTCATAGAACTTGACAGGATGTTCGAAATCCAACCCGGAGATATACGAATAAAAAACGGGCATGGGCCTTTCGGGAAAATGGTACCTGAAAAACCGAAACGCTTGCGAAAGCTGGTCTTCCAGGGCCGACACATCACTCCAGCGCTCCTGGGTATCGAGCCAGATCTCACGGATAAAATCATCGGTAATATAGTCATAAAGCTGAGCCTGCCCCTGAGGAGTATCAATGGCATCGCCCAGAAAGAGTTTAAAATCCTCCACATATGGATCGATATCTTCCCTGAGATTAAAGGGATTGAGATTAAAAAGCACCTGTTCGTAGCGTTTGAATTCAACCGCTACAACTGGCACACCTGAAACATTGGCTTCCCAGTGAGGCTTTCGATTGCAGGAAACCAAAAGTGCTGATCCGGCCAGCAAAAACAAAACAAAACAAGCAAAGCTGCGGGTAATTTTAAACATAGCAAATGTAAGATTGGATATAATTGTGCGTTTTATGCAACAAACACTATTCAACAGTGTTTTTCAAAAGTCAGGAATTCTCACTAATATTGCACCATTATTTAAACTCCAAAATTATGAAAAAAATTGCATCTGCTTTTCTGATCATACTTATTGCAAATCTGTTGACATCGTCTACCCAGGCCCAGGACATACGTTTTGGCCTCACAGCTTCACCCAGCATCAATTGGTTTGCTCCTGAAACGGAGGATTACAATTCGGAAGGTTTACGCATTGGTTTCTCTTATGGGTTGCTTACAGAGTTCTTAATGGCCGAGCATTACGGTTTTGCATCCGGGATGAAGATCATGCACATGGGCGGTAAGCTCAGTTTCCCTGTCAGTGAATTGGCAGATGGGCTGCTCTACCAGGAAAAAGATCGCATTTACAAGCTTCAGTATCTTGAGATACCTCTTACTCTGAAAATGAAAACCCGCGAGATTGGCTACAACACCTATTTTGGAGTATTTGGCTTTGGAGGAGGCATAAATCTTCGTGCCCGGGCCGATGACAAATTCACCAATACACAAACCAACCAGACTTTCACCCGCAACGATATTGATATCAAAAGCGAAATCCCTTTCTTCCGTGCCTCCATGATATTGGGCATTGGGCTTGAACATTCGCTTGGGGGCAACACCTCACTGGTAGGAGGTCTGGTATTCAACAATGGTTTTACCAACACCCTGAAGGGGACCAACATGGTAAACAATAAAAAACAAAATGCCCGCGCCAATTACATTGAGATATCGTTGGGTGTATTGTTTTAATCCTCCCCGCTATGAACCCTTTTGCCCGTTATGCAGATTGTTTGAATTGCGGCAACGAACTCATCAGCATTCATGAGCTGACTTTCCGGACACCCATGAAAGTGGTATGCGACTATTGTGGTCAGGCTTATCCGGGCCTGGCCAGCAAAGTCCGAAAAACAAAAGTTGCAGTAAACCTTGTGTTCGCTGCTTTGGCCCTGTTGGTATGGTCTATTGCCCAGTCTTTCAGTGGTTTTACGGGAGCCCTTTTTGCTTTGTTCCCGCTTTTTATCATTTATGTATTTACCCTGGCCGCTATGATAGGAAAAACAGCAGCCTTTCCCAAAAAATAGACTATGCGCATTGCCCTGGCTCAATACAACTACCACATTGGCAACTTCGATTACAACGTACAGAAGATCATTGAAGGGATAGAGAAAGCAAAGGCACAACAAGCCGAGCTGGTTGTTTTTGCTGAGCTGTCTGTTTGCGGTTATCCTTCAGGCGATTTTCTGGAGTTCAATGACTATATACAGAAATGCCATAAGGCAGTGGAGCAGATTGCCCGCCACTGCAATGGCATTGCAGCCATTGTAGGAGCTCCTGTGCGCAATACCCAGCCTAAGGGAAAACCCTTGTTCAATGCAGCTTTCCTGCTCGAAAACCAGCAGATTGCACAGGTGTGCCTCAAGGGATTGCTCCCCAATTACGATATTTTTGATGAATACAGGTATTTTGAGCCCGCCAGCACTTTTCATGTGGTCGAATTCAAGGGCAAACGTATCGCGCTGACGATTTGTGAAGATCTCTGGAATCTCAACGACAACCCGCTGTATGTACAAAACCCCATGGACGAACTGGAGAAGCAGGGTGCCGACTTCATGATCAATATTGCCGCCAGCCCTTTTTCGTGGGATCATGGCAGTGAGCGGCGAAGTATATTAAGCCAGAATGCCCGCAAATACAAAATGCCACTGTTTTATGTAAACCAGGTGGGTGCACAGACCGAGCTTATCTTCGATGGTTCTTCGATGGTATTCAACGATCAGGGTGAAGTAGTACATGAGTTGAAGCGGTTTGAAGAAGAGTTGCTTGTTGTGCATCTTGGAGAAGTAATCCAGTCGCGTGGCAGCCAGTCAGCACCTCACAACGATCTTGACAATAAAATCCCCAATATCTACAGGGCTCTGGTATTGGGCATAAAGGATTATTTCGGAAAGATGGGCTTTTCGAAAGCCATTCTGGGGCTCAGTGGCGGTATTGACTCTGCCGTAACCATGGCATTGGCAGCAGAAGCCCTGGGGGCTGAGAATGTGCTGGGTGTACTGATGCCCGGACAATTCAGCTCCGACCATTCTGTTGCTGATGCGCTGGCACTTGCCCGAAACCTGGGCTGCCCCCATTATACCATACCTATCGGGCAAACTGCACTCACCTTCGAGGAAAACCTTCATCCCTGGTTCAAAGGCCTTCCCTTTAATGTGGCAGAAGAAAATATTCAGGCACGCACACGGGCCGTTTATCTGATGGCACTTTCCAATAAATTCGGACATGTATTGCTCAACACATCCAACAAAAGTGAAGCAGCCGTGGGTTATGGCACACTCTACGGGGATATGTGTGGTGGCCTCTCGGTATTGGGTGATGTTTACAAAACTGATGTATTTCAACTGGCTCGTTATATTAACCGAAGCAGAGAGATCATCCCCGAAAACACCATCGTAAAACCACCCAGTGCCGAGCTCAGACCCGATCAGAAAGACAGCGACTCATTGCCCGAATACGATATTCTTGACGAGGTGCTCTTTCAGTATATCGAGAAACGAAAAGGCCCCGACGAACTTATCAGCATGGGTTTCAGCAAAAACCTTACTGACAGGATTTTAAAGCTTGTGAACACCAGTGAATACAAGCGGTACCAAACAGCGCCCATTCTCAGGGTGTCGGCCAAGGCTTTTGGTATGGGCCGCAAGATGCCCATAGTGGCCAAATATCTGGGATAATCTGTACTTTACCCTCTTTAGTCGTCTCCAATAACACTTTTAACAACTTTTTCCTGAATAATCTTACTTTTTTTGGTTATATTTAAAGTAACAGTCATTTCTTATCAGGTTTCTCATCAGGAATGGCGGACCCTCAAAACCCTTTGCTAAACTGAAGCAAACGGGCAATATAAACCAAAAAACCAGGATTATGATCAGGATCTTTACCCTCATTGTCATTTCTTTCGTATTAGCAGCAGCTCCTCTGGGGGCTCAACACCCCCCCGGCCGCACCAGCGATCCACATGCCCCAATGGTAAATCAAAGCTCAACCCATTCCACTTTTCATTCACCCCGTGCAGGCTTTCTTCGCGAGCGGCTTATGGATCGATCTTCATTTGGGCGGGAAGATGACATTCTTTTCTTCGAGAACTTCAGCTCAGGGCAAATCCCACCTGCGGGCTGGCTGGCATCCCAGCAAGGTGCCACTGCCATGAACTGGAGCCTGGGCACAGTAAATCCTTACAGTGAACCCTATTTTGCGCGACACCAGTGGCACACCAGCCTCACCCACGACAACTGGTTGATTACTCCGTCCATCCACCTGCCAGCAGAGTTTAACCAGGGTTATGTGGTAGAGTTTTTCGAACGCAATGCCAGTATGAATTTCTACACCTATTCGGGTGTCTGGATCTCTGCCGGCAGTGCAAACCCGGCCGATGGGGATTTTGTAGAACTCTACGAATCGGATCAGGCACGGTCAGACTGGAGTTTTCGCAGCCTCGACCTGAGCGCTTTTGCAGGGCAGCAGGTTTACATCGCCTTCCGCTACCAAGGAATTAACGGGCATGAATGGCATATTGATGAGGTTGGCGTGAAAGCTTTTCCTGTGGTCAACAATTTTTTGTACCTGGAAGATTTTGGAGGATCTTTCCCTCCTTTTGCCTGGCAGCAGGTGGCAATGCAGGAAGACCCGCTATGGGTGCCAGACACTCAGGCCCCCTTTTACTCGTCTGCCAACGCCAAACACACCTATGGCGATGAAGGACAGGACGTGGCAAGCTGGCTGCTCACCCCCAGAATTCTTTTACCTGAAAGTTCAAAACTCAATTTCCAGCTTGCATTTCATGAGCGCAACAGCTGGATGAACTTTTACGGAAATTCAAGTGTATCGCGCATTGAGCTCAATGGCACCCAGATGGAGGTAGGTGTGGGCACAAACGTAACAAGCTTCATCCCTTTATACGAATCGAACCAGCCCCTGGTGCAGTGGACACAAAAACGCATAGACCTGGATCCATGGCAGGGATCATCCTTTAACCTGGCTTTTGTTTATGAAGGTGAATATGCGCACGAATGGTTCATCGACAATGTTCGTATTGATGCGGTAGCCAATACTATACCCTGGCAGGAAAACTTTGCCGATGCCTTCGATTTTACCGGCTGGCTGAACTGGGGATGGCAGGCCGGAAATCACGGCACCGACTGGCTTTACCCCGACGATCCCATCCACACCCTCTACAGCTGGCAGTACCAGAGCGATCTCATATCACCTGTATTTTTACTCCCCAACGACAATCAAAACTACATATTGTCGGTGAGCCTTGCCGGATCCGCCCTGCCTGAGACCGATTTTGTAGGAAACTATTTTGCAGAGATATGGGCCATTGATCAGAATATGGAGGAGTATCTGCTCAAAGAGATCGGACCCTTAAGTCACAGCGATTTTCGCGAATACTGGGTTTCACTCAATCAGTTCAAGGGAAGTGCCATTAATCTGGCCGTTGTAAACACAACCTCCGGTGAGGAAAACACATGGTTGCTCTACCTTTCAGATTTTTCAGTAAAATCAGTTCACGACAATGATATGATGGTGGAGAGTCTGATGGTACCCCAGAGGGCTGTTACCGGAAAAAACTTCCTTCCCCGGGCAACTTTCAAAAACAACGGCTACCTGGAGCAAAGCCCTCAGGTGTCCTTTGAAATCAGGCAAAATGGCGATATAGTTTACCAGAATACCACAACCCTCCCGGGCCTGGCAAAAGGGCAGGTAGTGGATATATTCTTTGCTCCCTTCATGCCGCAGGTAGCTGGCATATATGAGCTGGAAGCGCGGGTAAATACCACAGGCGACTCCCATCCTGGCAACAATCAACAATCGAAACAGATTGAATTCGGTGATTTTGCTCATGCAATGACCCTTATGAGTAAGCATTATCTATGGCCCGAATTCTCATCTCAGGGTGCAATTGCAGGATACTTTCTACTTGAGGCTCCCGATGTATTCATTCCGGTAACCGATCAGGGCATATCCCTTCCTACCGGATTGGGGGGGACCTGGGATGGAGAGAATTTCTGGTATGTAAGCCCGGAAGGGTTAGCGGATCAAAGCATGGTACTGCGGATTGATCCGGCCACCGGAACCCCTGCATCTCAGCAGTTGCTGACCCTTCCGGCGGGTCATGCACCTATCGATATCACCTACAACTGGGCAGAACAACAGATGTACCTTACCACTGTTGCCCAGGGAGCCGGTGGTCTTGCTTCACACTTTTTCGCCCTTAACCCCTTTACAGGAGCAGCAACAGCAGTTTTCAGCACTCCCAATATGGCCCTGCTGAGCACTGCCTTCGATAATTACGGCAACCTCTTTGCCCTTCAGTATTTTGAAAACGCCAGTGGCAATTTCCTTCAATTAGATCCGGAAACAGGCGCTGTGCTTGCCAGCCATTCGTTAAACAAAACCTTATTTGCCCACAGTCTTACCGAAAACTTCCTGCATTTCAATCATGCAACACAAACGTTGTATCATACATCAACCTTCCCCGCTTTCTTCGATGATGCTTTCGCGCGGGCAATCTATGTTGTAAATCCGGCCAACGGCCAGCATGAATTGCAAGGAGAATTATTCCTGGAACGGTTTGAATGGGCCCGTCTTTATGGTTATGCCTTTGCTCCGGCTCAGCTTCCGGCGTATCGTGTTGAATTTATCGTTACCGACCTTGCGGGCAATCCTCTGAACGATGCCACCATCACCCTCAACGGAGAGGTGCTTCCCATGGGGCAATACATTGTATCCTTGCTGAAAACCGGCTCACATAGCTTTACGGTTGAAAAACAGGGATTTATGACATATCAGGGTAATTTCCAACAAGGTTTTGCTGACAGCCAGATTGAGGTAGCAATGCAACCTTCTACCCAGGTCATGGAAACAGAACAAAGCATTTTGAGGGTTTTCCCCAATCCGGCATCCCAACTGTTGACTATTCTATCGGAAGAGCCCGTAAAGCGCATTGAACTGCTCGACATTCATGGAAGACTGCTCCATGCACAGGAAGGGCAAAGGCAAAACCGGCTTACAATAGATCTGCCCCTGTTGCCACAGGGTATTTATCTGCTTCGGGTTTTCACATCCGATCAGGTTGAGAGCAAGCGAATACAACTGACAGGAAACCGTTAGTTATGAAACCCCAGGCTTATGCCGGCGTTCACACTGGAGTAATTGGCCAGTGTGGCGTCGGCAAACAAGCTCATGAAACCGAGTTTCAACCGGAATCCGCCGTTGAGGCCAAATTCTCCGCCATTGATTTTGATATCTACCGGATTTCTCACAATTTCATCGGCCGATGAGCTTTGGGTTGCCACGGGGTAATGTCCTGCCATAAGAAATCCTACATTGGAGCTGGCGTACCTGATTCCGGCGAAGAAGCTCACCACCGACAATTTTTTGGATACCACCAGGCTCGTGTTCCATGCTGTGGCAGTAAGTTCAAGTCGTTGCCGGTCGGTATTGATCTGAGGATCGTTTTGCGGGTTGTAATTCAGACCATACTGTGCCTCAAAAACAGAAAACCCCGCGATGAATGAAAGATCAAAGGGAAGAAGAGCAATCCCAGGGATATGCTGGCGGATACCATGCTTGATGCCAAAGCCGAAAAGCTGCGAAGAGAAGTCGCCAATGCTCATCTCAGGTACAAATCGAAACATAAACTCAGTATCGTAAACAAGCCCAATGTTGAGCTGCAAGGCAGGGGGCAATACCGGGAAAACAGAAACGCCTGTGCCGGGAGGCAGATTTAACCGGTCTCCGCGAAAAACCACCTCCGGTCCGGGCTCCTTAGGCCCAAACAAGGTGTTTGCCATATATTCATTGCTGTGCACAAGGTTGATCTCCTGAAAATCAGACTCTACAAACCTGAAGGTACGCTGAGATTCTCCAATGAGGGTTACAGGAATGCTCAACCGGATATCGAAACGCCCGGTACGATGAGCCTGGGCAGTATTGTACCACCCATTGTTCATATTGGTGCCAATGGATCGACCCAGAGGAGTAAGATACAGGGTGGAGAGTTTGTGGGCGTTGTCCAGGCCAAATTGCAGGAAGTCGGTGGTATTTTCCTGGGCTCTGAGCTGTGTTACCTGGTTAGGTGAAAGCATTACAATACACAATGCCGCGAGGGCAAACAAATGCAATCTTTTCATACAGTGCTTGTTAGGTGTTAGTAGTTTGGTTTTAGGGTCCCAAAGATAATGTTTTTTGAAAATACCTGAACAGGCATTTTAATTCTTGCAAAAAACCCGGAGCTCACTGCTTGCAGCGATCCCCGGGCTAACTCTTAGGGTATTACAAAAATCTTTTAGTGCACACCCAGATTGATGGCTTCCACAGATTTAATTTCAGGAATGGCCTTTTTCATGGCTTGTTCAACGCCTGCCTTCAGGGTCATGGTACTCATAGGGCAAGACCCACAGGCTCCGAGCAATTCTACGTTTACCACATAGTCCTCGGTAAGTTCTACGAAGCGGATATTGCCGCCATCGGCCTGAAGGTAAGGACGGATCTGGTCAATTACATTCTCTACTTTTCTGATCAATTCTGCATTATGGTTATCAGACATGGTTAAAATGATTTAAGAGTGAAAATTATTGTTTTACATGAGATAATTCAGCTTGGATAGTTCGGGCATTCTCGATGGATATTTCGCGGGCCAGCAATTGAGCCACCTGGTCGAAGTAGATCCTAACGGGGCTATCGTGATGGGCAACAATGGGTTTTCCCTGGTCGCCCGACTGGCACACGCCCTGCACCAGAGGAATTTGCCCAAGGAATGGAATATTCTCCTGCTGAGCCAGCTCTTTGCAGCCCTCCCGTCCGAAAATATAATACCGGTTATCGGGCAGTTCTTCGGGAGTAAACCATGCCATATTTTCCACCATGCCCAGTACTTTAACCTTCACATTGCTGTTTTCAAACATGGCAATGGCTTTTCGGGCATCAGCCAGGGCTACCTTCTGAGGTGTGCTTACCACAATGGCACCGGTGAGCTTAAGGGTTTGCACCATCGACAGGTGAATATCGCCGGTGCCGGGAGGAAGATCGATAAGCAGGTAATCGAGTTCGCCCCATTGCACATCGGTAAATAACTGCTTGAAAGCAGCTGAGGCCATAGGTCCGCGCCATATGAGTGCTTTGGAAGCATCCACAAAAAACCCGATAGACATAATCTGCACACCATAGCGCTCCAGAGGAAGTACTTTTGTTTTTCCATTCACATCGGTAGCCGTGAGTTCTTGATCCACCGCATCAAACATCATGGGCACAGAGGGTCCGTAAATATCGGCATCCACCAGTCCCACACGTGCTCCGCTGGCAGCAAGAGATACCGCAAGATTGGCAGCGAGTGTTGATTTACCCACCCCTCCTTTTCCACTGGCTACTGCCACAATGTTTTTAACACCGGGCAACAAAGGTTCATCCTGTTGCCGACGTGAAGTTACTTTTGATTCGAACTTGATTTCTATTTCGGCATCCGCATCAACATGGTCATGAATACTGCGAATACAGGCTTTTTCCATACTGTCCTTGAAAGGACAGGCGGGGGTGGTGAGCAGTATGGTAAAGGATACTTTCCGGCCATTCACCTGAAGATCTTTGATCATTCCCAGGCTTACCAGATCTTTTTTAAAGTCTGGCTCGATAACCTTGCTTAGCGCATCCAGCACATTTTCAGCACTTAAGAGCATAATTCTTATTTAGATTTAGTTTGCATAAAAATAGTGCTTTTTTTAGTTGTGACAAAACAAACAACCCTCTATAACAAAAAGGAGCTCATCATAACTCGCTCGCAGGATCCCAAAACCTGGAACTAAAATCCTGTACCTGGTCGTTCACAACCGTTACTCCCTCATTTTCCAGAAGCTGTTGCATCAGGTGGGGGCTTCCAAAGTGGTGTTTTCCGCTGAGCATGCCAATACGGTTTACAACCCGGTGGGCAGGTATGGAAGCGTCGAACGCATGGGAGCCATTCATAGCCCAGCCTACCATCCGCGCAGAGCCTGCAGTGCCCAGATAACGCGCTATGGCCCCATAGGAGGTTACCCTGCCATATGGGATAAGCTTCACAACTTCGTAGACACGGATGAAAAAACTCTCTTGCATGGCATCAGGTTGTTATCTCTTTGCAAAAGGAGCTGAAAAAGAGAATGGAGGGGCTATACCGGTTGGGCAGGAAAAATACCGTATTCCAGGAAGCAGATCTTTTCTCCTTTCTCAAGGAATTTGCTCTCGTAATAGGTCTGTATGGATAATACCATCGGATCGACCTTACCGGGTTGATTGTACAGATCGGAAGTAGCATGTACCAGGGAGAGGTTCTGGTTCTGGATCACTTCCAGGGTATAATCGTACAGGGGCCGGTTGTCGGTTTTAAGGTATACCGGGCAGCCGGGTTTGAGAAATTGCCGGTAACGCTCAAGAAACGCAGGAGAAGTAAGTCGCTTTTTCTCTCTGGGCTTATTGGGTTGTGGGTCGGGGAAGGTAATCCAGATTCCCTCTACTTCATTGCGGGCAAAAAAACAAGTCAGGTGTTCGGCCTGCACCCTGAGAAAGCCCACATTTGCCATACCTTCCTCCAGGGCTGTTTTGGCTCCGGTATGCATACGATTTCCCTTTATGTCTATGCCTATAAAATTCAGGTGGGGGTATGCCCTGGCCAGGCCAACGGTATATTCACCTTTGCCGCACCCTATTTCGAGCACAATGGGATTGTTGTTGTAAAAAAACTGCTCATTCCATTTTCCCTTGAGCCCATAATCGCTCACAGGGAATTTATACTCAGGCTGAACTACATTGGGGAAAATGTTGATCTCAGCAAACTTTCGATGCTTATTCTTGGGCACTTCGGTATAGGGTAAACAGATTAGAGAATGTTATCGGTGCAGGATCCAGGCACTGGGGTTGATGGCTTTGGCATCATTAAGTTCGCGCTCAGCTTCGTTGAGGTCGTAATAGTATCCATAAGACACCCTGTAGAATCCCAGTCGATTTACCGGGAAAACGCTTGCCGTACGTGCCCCTTTGCGTCGGAGTTCTTCAGCCAGGATAATGGCGCTGTGCTCTTCTTCAAAACTTCCCACAATGATGTAATAGACTTTGCGACCGCGTTCGGGAGCGGGAGGAGCCACAGTGGGGTCGAAAGCTTCAGCTACCGGCCGGGCTTCCACCGCAGGAGTTTCATCAGCAGGCTGGGTTTCGGGAGCCGTAGTGGTGGTTTCGGTCTGTGCAACAGGGGCAGGTGCGCTGTCGCGTTTCCAGATCACAGATTTATCTCCAAAGATGTATTCAAAATTCAGGGCAAGTACAATAATGATAATCAGCAGGGGCACCACGGTAATAGCGACCCATTTCACTGCAGGGGGCAGCCCTGCCCTGGGAGCCGAAGAGGCCTTGCGTGGGGTTGCTTTGGGCTTTTCTTTGGCGGGTTGCGGATCTTTGCTGGCTGCCACATACCGCACATTGGCATCGGAGCGGGGTTTTTCTTCAGCAGCTGCAGGAGGCACTGCCTGGCTTTCCTCCATTACTTTATCCAGTTCGGTTTTTGCCTCTTCTTCTGATTTGCGCGCGGGCTCAGCAACACTGGGCATACCTGCCGAATCGCTCAGATAATTAACAGTAGTATCTCCCTCGAAGAGGATCTGGCCTGACTCGTTCAGAGAAAATTTTCCAACACTATCAAGCTCAACCTTTTTGCCCGACTTGAGCGAATTTTGCATCTCCACTACAAAATTGGTAACAAAATCACGGGCTTCCTGGCTGCTTATATTTTCTTTTTTGGCAATATACTCGATGAGCAGGCCACCACCTGACTTATTGTTTTCATTGAAAGCGATCACTTTGGAAGGAGACTCCACCTTTTTAAGTTCGGGCACAAAGCGGGCCGGTATATACTTGGTAGAGAATTCGCCAATTTCCGGAAGGATCACAAAATCGTTTTCAAATAACAATTCGCTGATGTATTTACCTAACTTCATAATCGTTTGTTTTTTGTGGTTCTTAGAGACTTGTTATGGTTCTGGTTTTACTGAAACAAGCTGCAAAGCCCGTTGGATTTGTTCTTTTATGGCCCCGACACCCTTAATCCCGTTGCATCGGGCAACTGCTTGCACCCTGTTTTTCGCTTCCTGGAGAGGCAAAATGCTGGCACACGGCAGTTTATTATTTTGGTGTGTATACGTAAATCAAGCGGCTAAGTTATAAAAAAGCAGCTAAAAAAATCGTCAGTGTCAATATTTTAGATTTCAAAGAGGGTTTGCAGGGGGCGAAGAAAGCTTCTGCAGGTCTTCAGGGGTATCAATTGCGATGGCTTCGATTTGGGTTTGACGGGTAAATACCGGGTAGCCATTTTCGAGCCATCGCAGCTGTTCGAGACTTTCGGCTTTCTCCAGCTCCGATTGCGGCAGCCGTGTGATCTGCCCCAGCACCTGGTAGCGATAGGCATACATGCCGATATGCTTAAAGAAGGTTTGTTTCTGCAACCACTGCTCTCTGGGGAAACCCCGAACAAAGGGCACAGGGTTCCGGCTGAAATAGAGCGCATACCCCAGGGCATTGCGCACTACTTTTACTGTGTTTTCGCCGAACAGTTCCTGGTCTGATTCAATGGCTCTTACCAGGGTTGCGATATCTACTCCGGGAGACCGGAAAGCCTCGCAGAGCAGTTCGATCTGTCCGGGCTGAATAAAGGGCTCGTCGCCCTGGATGTTTACAATCACATCGTGGGGTTCTGTACCCAGGGTGCCTGCCATGGATGTGGCGGCTTCGTAGCACCGGTCGGTACCGCTGGGATGATCTGCAGAAGTATACACCACCTGCCCGAAGGTTGCCACATGGTCAAAAATGCGCTTATCGTCGGTGGCCACCACCACCTGGCTGAGGGATGGGGCCTTCATGGCTTGTTCGTAAACCCTTTGGATCATGGTCTTGCCTTGTATATCGACCAGAGGTTTGCCGGGAAACCGGGTTGAGGCGTAACGTGCGGGTATGATCCCAATAAATTTCATGGCAGGCTCGGGGTGCGTTTACACTCAAAATGGGTTTTAGAAAAGACCGTGGATTTCAGCATCGATTTTCTGAATTACCTCACCTAGATCGGCGGGTCTTTCGGAGAATTTATTGTTGTCGACATCGATAATCAGCAACTTGCCGTGCTTATAGCCATCTATCCATTCGTTGTAGCGTTCATTGAGGCGCTTGAGGTAATCCAGCCGGATGGTATTTTCATAATCGCGTCCTCTTTTCTGGATCTGGTTTACCAGAGTGGGCACACCTGCCTTGAGGTAGATGAGCAAATCGGGAGGCTGAATAAAGTTGCTCATAAGCTCAAACAAGCTGGAGTAGTTTTCAAAATCGCGGGTCGACATCAGCCCCATAGCATGCAGGTTGGGAGCAAAGATGTGGGCATCCTCATAGATGGTGCGATCCTGGATAACCGTGCGCCCGCTGTTGCGAATATCTACAATCTGGCGAAAACGGCTGTTGAGGAAATAAATCTGCAGATTGAAGGACCAACGCTGCATATCCTCATAGAAGTTGTTCAGGTAGGGGTTGGTTTCCACATCTTCGTAATGTGCTTCCCAGCCGTAATGTTTGGAAAGCAATCCTGCAAGGGTAGTTTTTCCGGAACCGATATTCCCGGCAATGGCTATGTGCATAATTTCTGAATTAAAACTGGCTTAATGAGAACGATTATTCAAGTCAGGAACAAGGCAAGCGCACCGTTTCCCCGGGCATTGCTTAGCCTGCCTGCAATTTGCAGGGTGCAAATTAATAGAAATTTCCGTTGAAACGAAATTTTTTTAATGCCTCCCCGGTTTGCAGATACAAAAGGTTATCTGCCAAAAAGAAAGATTCAACGCCCTTTTCGGGGAGCAAAATTACGCTTTCCTGTTGAAGAAAAAAATCATACACCTTTAACTGGTCGTGCTCCAGATAGAGAATTTTCCGGTCAATAACCTGAAAGAAAGGAGCCTGAATATAGGGGATATGAAATAAAAAAGTTGCAAACAGATCGTACACCCAAATACCCGTGCCTGCCACAAAGAGTCTCCCCTGGTGCTCGGCCATAAACACAACCTCTCCGGGGTGGTGCTGTGTTGGGCTCAGATCGGGCGATCTGAGCTGTATCTGCCCTCTGTGGTTGTGCAGCACCAACTGGTTTTCGGCCGGATACCAGGCCCAAAAACCATCCTGGTTCGACTGGCACACCACTGCACCGGGCTGCAGTGTACCTGGCACCCTTTGGCGGACACTCAGGTTGCGATCCAGGAAAACCACCTGACCGAAATGTCCATGGAAAGCAAGGATATTGAGCGGGTCGGCCATATCCGCAAAAGTTACCGGCCCCAGGGAAGCATTGCTGTATGAGAATGAAAGGGCACCTTCCATATGCATTTGCAACACCCCATCCTGCAAACTGAACCCACGCCCCAGGGCATCCAGGCCCAAAAACCGACCCGTGTGCGGGAAGGTGGCATCGGGCACTACCGCGGGTTGCACCCAACCTTGCAGCGGGCTTATCCATAGCAGCAATAAGATCATCGACCGGGCAACCATGCCAAAACGGGTGAGTTATTGTGAAATAAAATGTAAAATCTCGTCAACATACTTACGGTTGTTGAAAAGACGCGGCACCTTATTCTGTCCGCCAATTTTCCCTTTGGATTTCAACCAGCCGTAGAAGGTACCCTTAGGCAGTGAGGTTACTTTGAGTTTTTTCAAAAGGATATCGGCAGTGCGTTTGGCCTCATAATCTGAATTGATCTGCTGCAGCACCTGGTCAAGTTTATTGGTAAATGCATCCAGGCTATCGGGTTCGCGTTCAAACTCTATGAGGTATTCGTGGCAGGCAGAGTTGTTGTCTTGCAAAAAAACAGGTGCGGCAGTGTACTCACTTACCACGGCACCGGTAGCCTGGCAAGCAGCATTCAGGGCCTTTTCGGCGTTGTCGATGATCACCTCTTCGCCAAAGGCGTTGATAAAGTTTTTGGTTCGGCCTGAGATCTGGATTCTGTAGGGCCGGGTACTGGTAAACTGGATGGTATCGCCGATCATATAGCGCCACAACCCAGCATTGGTAGTAATTACCAGGGCATAATTGGTATCGGTTTCCACCTGGTCAAGGCGGAGCACACGAGGATTTTCTTTCTCCAGCTCGTCGAGAGGGATAAATTCATAGAAGATCCCGTAGTCGAGCATAAGCAGCATTTCGGTAGAGTGGGGCTGATCCTGGATACCGAAAAATCCCTCAGAGGCATTGTAGGTCTCCATATACCACATCTGGTCGGAAGGGATAAGTTTTTTGAACTGATCGCGATAGGGAGCAAAACTTACCCCTCCATGGATAAAGAGCTCCAGGTTGGGCCATACCTCCAGGATATTCTTCCGCCCTGTTATGTCGAGCACTTTCTTCAGCAGCATCAGGTTCCAGGAGGGCACACCACTGAGATTGGTTACATTTTCAGTTATGGTGGCATTGGCAATGGTATCCAGCTTCTTTTCCCAATCACCCATAAGGGCGATGGAGATGTCGGGGGTTCGCATAAGTTCTGCCCAGAAAGGCAGATTTTGCAACATGATGGCCGAAATATCGCCAAAATAGGAACTGTTGTTGAACTCGCTCACACTATGGCTGCCTCCCATGGCCAGGGCTTTGCCGGTAAAGATTTCTGTATCGGGGCGGTTGTTGCAATAGATGGAAAGCATATCCTTGCCCCCTTTGTAATGGCAATCTTCCAGCGATTCGTTGCTTACGGGGATAAACTTGCTTTTGTCGCTGGTGGTACCGCTTGATTTGGCAAACCACTTAATCTCGGTGGGCCACAAAAGATTGCTTTCGCCTTTGCGCAGGCGTTCGATCCAGGGCTTCACCTGCTCATAATCCTGAATGGGCACCCGCTGCTGAAAGGTCTCTATATTGCGTATGGTATCGAAATCGTACTTTCGGCCCCATTCGGTATTACTGGCCTGATCCAGAAGGTCCATCAGGAGGTTTGCCTGGGCCTCGTGGGGGTTTTCCTTGAAATACTCTATTTGAGAAAATCGTTGCTTCAAAAACCAGGACACTACAGTATTAAGGAGGGTCGACATAAATATTCGGGGGATTTCAACGTGACACTATTTCCAATTGACACAAAAATAAGCAATATGAAACAAGCCATAGCAAAAATTTTGACACACACGCGGATAATTATAATTCGCAGCCTCGCAAAACATGCAGTAAGGGCATTGTTGGCGACTTCCATCTGACCAATAAAAAACAAATTATTATCAGATGAAACGCAGAAAAAACAAATTAAAAAAGATTATGAAGAATTTTATCCTGCCTGTTTGACAAAACCTCATTGGGATCACTGCATACCACCCTATGAGTATTTTCTGCCCCCATGTCAACCCATTAGAATTCGCCAACCCCTGTTTACCCATCCAAGCAAAAAAAATGCTTAGGTTTGCAATAAAAAGCTATGATTGCATTTCCCAATTGCAAGATCAACCTGGGTTTGCATGTTACGGGCAAACGGGCAGACGGGTATCATGATCTGGAAACTGTTTTTTACCCGGTTCCCCTGTGCGATGCCCTTGAGATCATCCCCTCGACAGACGCCAAAAGCCACTTCCGTTTGAGTGGGGTGGAGCTACCGCCCGGGGGCAAGAACCTGTGCGAAACGGCCTGGGAGCTATTGGCCGCGCAATACGACATAGCCCCGGCTGCCATGCACCTGCACAAAGCCATTCCGGCAGGTGCAGGGCTTGGAGGAGGCAGTGCCGACGCAACCTTCACCTTGCGGATGCTCAACGATCTTTTCGGGTTGCAGCTTACCAGAGACCAGTTACTTTCACTGGCAGCACAACTGGGGAGCGATTGCAGCTTTTTTATCCACAACACTCCCTGCTTTGCTACCGGAAGGGGCGAAATCCTCTCCCCTCTGCCCCTTTCTCTTAAAGGCTATACTCTTCTGCTGGTAAAACCTCACATTCATATCGGCACCGCAGAAGCATTTGCGGGGATCACTCCCCGCAAGCCCACACACCACATCCCCGACATTGTGGCCATGCCTCCACAAGAATGGACGGGGCTTCTTACCAACGATTTCGAACCCGGCATCTTCAGTCGCCACCCCGTTCTGGCACAAATCAAAAGCCAGCTGTACCAGATGGGAGCAGTTTATGCAGCCATGAGTGGCAGTGGCGCTACGGTTTTCGGCCTGTTTGCCGGTTCAGTTAACCAACGCGATCCCTTCCCTGGCTGTTTTGTATGGAGTGGAATGCTGGGCTGACAGTGCTTTGCTGCTGTTCATGGTCAACTGATCAGAAAATTCTATTTTTACGGTCGAAAAAATTATTCACCCCGAAATAAAACATAAAGCTATGAAACGAACCTCTCTTTCTCACCCCATCCACCCGCAAGATGGTCCATTCACGCAGGTTTCTGCAAAACGCCAACGCAGCATCCTTTGGGGAGGCATTTGCATGCTTTTGCTGTTTCTGTCAGCATTTGGGAGCAAGGCACAGCAGGTACTCACACCCCAGAATTTGTTCGACTTGAAGATGGTAGCAGAGGTCTCCATCTCTCCAGACAAGAGCCACATTGCCTATGTGGTAAATGAGCCACGTCCGTTTAGCGACCCTGTCGGAGCCGATTACCGTCATCTGCATGTAATGCATGTTTCCAGCGGGCGCACCACGCCATTGATGGAAGGCAAGGTAAGTGTTTTCAACATTGGCTGGACCCCTGCCGGCAACGAGATCAGTTTCCGGGCCAACCTGCCCGGCCAACCTGGTGTGCAGGTGTATGCCATGGGGTTGCAGGGAGGCGAGCCTCGCAGGCTGACCCAACACCCCAGGGGTATCAACTCTTATGAGTTTATAGATGCCGGCACACTGGCCATTGTGAGCACATCGCCCGAAGACCCCCAGCGCGAAACCCTGCGCAGCCGGGGTTTTAACATTGAGATTTTTGAAGAAGAATTTCGTCATCTGAACCTGTACCGGTACGATCTGAATACGCACCAAACCCGTCAGCTCACCAGTGGGGTAACCGTATTCGATTTTGCTCTGAGCCCCGATAAAACCATGGCTGCAGCAGCCATTGCACCACGCAACCTGGTAGACGATTCCTTTATGTTTAAGCGCATCTTCACCATCGACATGCACACCGGCGAAATGAAATTGCTGGTAAACAACCCCGGCAAGCTGGGCAAGATCACCTGGAGCCCCGATGGTCGGCGTATCGCCTTCCAGTCGGCTTCCAAACTTGAAGATTCGGTGATCGGCAGTCTTTTTGTAAGCGATGTGCCCAACACCAAACCCTTTGAGGAGCTGCGCAATTACGTGCAGGGGATGGAGCTGAGTGTGATCGATCATCAGTGGAAAGATTCCCAGACCCTGGTATATGCCGCGGAGGAAGGGGTAGATATTGTACTGAGTGAGCACCGCCTGGATCGCCCCCAGCGCGATATCCTGCTGGGACCGGGGCAGGTGGTTTTTGCGCGGTTTCATCTGGTGGACGACCTGGTTGCCTTTGCCGGCAATACCGCCCAGCACCCCTCTGAGCTATTTACCTTTGGGCTGCGCCGCAAAAACCTGCAGCGCCGCACACAGCTCAATCCCTGGCTCGACCAGGTTTCGATGGCCCGCCAGACCAGGCTGGTATACAACGCCCGCGACGGGAAAGACATTCAGGGTGTACTGCTTTACCCGCTCAACTTTGAACAAGGCAAGCAGTATCCTCTTATCGTATACATCCACGGAGGGCCCGAGGCTGCCGTAAAAAACGGCTGGAGCACCTCTTATTCCATGTGGGGGCAGATTGCTGCCGCGCGCGACTTTTTCGTTTTCATGCCCAACTACAGGGCCAGCTCAGGCAGAGGGGTAGATTTTACCATGGCGGGCTATGGCGATCTGGTGGGTGTTGAATACGACGATGTTCTGGATGGCATCGATCACCTGATCCGCATTGGCTATGTAGATTCCAAGCGGGTAGGATTGGGAGGCGGATCCTACGGTGGGTATTTCTCTGCCTGGTCGGCTACCCGGCATACCGAACGCTTTGCCGCCAGTGTAGTGTTTGTAGGTATTTCCAATCAAATATCCAAACGCAACACTACCGATATTCCCTGGGAAGATTACTACGTACACTGGGGCTACTGGACCCACGAAAAATGGGAAGATGTATACAGCCGCAGCCCTGTAAAATATGCCCACCAAAGCCAAACCCCCACACTGGTGCTGCACGGCACCGACGACCCAAGGGTGCCAGCCTCGCAGGGTCTGGAGCTGTACCGTACCCTCAAACTCCATGGAAATGCACCCGTACGACTGATCTGGTACAATGGTGAAGGGCATGGCAACCGCCTCAATGTACACCGGCTCGACTACATTGTGCGCACCATGGAATGGTTTGAATACTACCTTAACCCTGAAAATCCCAGAGATAAGATGCCCGAAAAATACCTCGATTACGGGGTTTTCGAATAAATTCTATCTTTGCTGCTGCAAAATCAATTGCCCCAATCATCGCCCTGCGACATGCCGGGGCTAAATCTATACCAACACAACAATGGAAAAAACTCCTGCATCACCCCAAAAAACCAAACAGAGCCTGTTTGCGCGGTCTCTGAACGTAATTGAGAAGGTGGGGAACAAGCTTCCTCATCCGGCCACCATCTTTGGCGGGCTTGCGGTCTTTGTGATCCTGCTCTCCTGGCTCACCCATGCAATGGGTGTATCGGCGGTAAACCCGGCCGATGGCAATACAGTAACGGTAAACAACCTGGTAAGCAGCGATGGCTTTCGCTGGATCTACACCAATGTCCTCACCAACTTTCTTCGTTTCCCTCCCCTGGGATATGTGCTGGTGGTGATGATCGGTATCGGTCTTGCCGAAGGTACCGGCCTTTTCTCGGTTATGATCAGGGCTTTGGTACTCAGTGCGCCCAAAAAGTTCATCACCGCAGCGGTGGTGCTGGCAGGTATTGTTTCCGGCTTGGCCGTAGAGGCCGGTTATGTGGTACTCATCCCATTGGGAGCCATGATCTTTCATGCCCTGGGCCGCCACCCCATGGCGGGGCTGGCAGCAGCCTTCTGTGGTGTGAGCGGTGGCTTCGGTGCCAATTTCTTTATCGGCTCCATCGACCCCATCCTGGCAGGGATATCCACTTCGGCAGCCCAGATCATCGACCCCGAAATGGTGGTAAACCCCGCAGTAAATTATTACTTCATGATCGCATCAAGCTTTGTGGTGCTTTTTGTGGGAGTTTGGGTAACCGAGAAAATGGTTGAACCCCGACTGGGCAAGTATGAAGGAAATGCTGAACGTTTTGCTATTGTACAATTAACACGAGAAGAGAAAAAAGGTCTGCGCTGGGCTGGTTTTTCAGTTCTGATCTTTATTGTCTTGATGGCTTATACGGTGTTTCCTTCAGGAGGATTGCTACGCGATCCGGGAACCGATTCAGTGCTTCACTCCCCCTTCTTCACCGGTATTATCGTGGGGATTTTACTGTTGTTTCTCATCCCGGCCCTGGTATACGGCATCATTACCGGATCGGTGAAAAACGATAAGGATATGATGAAGCATATCATCAAATCCATGAGTGGGATGGGTAGCTACATCGTACTGGTGTTTTTTGCAGCCCAGTTTGTGTATTTCTTTAACTACTCTAACCTTGGGCTGATTATTGCCATCAAGGGAGCTTCAGGGCTTACGGATATCGGGTTTACCGGCCCGGTGCTCATTGCCGCGTTTGTATTGCTGGCAGCCTTTATCAACCTTTTTATGGGCAGTGCATCGGCCAAATGGGCTATTATTGCCCCGGTATTCATCCCCATGCTGATGTTGCTCGAACCGGGCTACCACCCGGGCATAACCCAGGCTGCCTTCCGTATCGGAGATTCGCTGACCAACCTGGTAACACCCATGATGAGTTATTTTGCCCTTATCGTAACCTTCGCCGAGAAGTACGACGAGAAATATGGTATCGGCACCATCATCTCTACCATGCTCCCCTACACCATAGTTCTTTCGATCATTTGGATCGCAGTGCTGATGGTCTGGATCTGGCTGGGCATCCCCCTGGGCCCCGATGGCCCCATTTTCCTGAACTAGTCTTCACACCAGTATAAATACAAAAGCCGGTAACCTCTGCGTATACCGGCTTTTGTGCTTCAAACAAGGTTGAGTACAAGCACTCTATCAAACCCTGGGTTTGTTAGTTCCCCGGTGCCTTGTACTCATTGCCTTGCAAGGAAAAACCCCCTCTGGGATATTGTTTTGGCCCATAGGCCAGGCATCTGTGCATGCAATTCGGGTTGTTGCCCTGTTTGGCTTCAAAATTAGCCTTGCCATTCCAATTGATGGTTTCAATTCGTAAAAAAAACATCCCAAAATGTAAAAAACGATTATAACTTTACCGCGTAAAACCGCCAGAATACACCAATTAATTGCCATATGATGCCAAAAACCATATTCCTACTCACTCCGGTTTATGTTACTCTTTTCTGGGCACTGGTGCTCAACCTCTATGTTTCCCCCCGGCATGCACCCAAAGCATTCCTGGGCAAATTCATGCTGGTGGCATTTGTGGTATACCTGTCTCACTTCCTTTATTTCTCAGAGTTGTGGAGCATCTACCCTTACCTGGATCCGTTTTACAATCTGGCATCGTTGCTGGTATTTCCCTTGTATCACATCTACATTCGTTTGCTCACCCGTGAGAAACGCTTCTCAATTGCCCACCATGGGAAATTCATTCTTGTTCCCCTTACCCTATTTCTTCTTTATCTGCCGGGTTTGTTCCTTCTGAGTCGTGAGCAGTATGTAGAGTTTCTGCGATTGGTTATCTACGGATTGCAGCCAGCCAATGGGGTTCAGATTTACCTGCTTTGGATAAGCAGGCTTATACGGGCAGCCTTTGTGCTGCAGGTGGCATGGTACCTGTATGCCAACTTCAGACTGATTATCGATAACAACCAACGGATGGAAGATTACTATTCCAACACGGAAGACCGCCGGCTGCACTGGGTTCAGTTTTTTAATTTCTCGCTGGCTGCCACCTCTGTTGCCAGTATTGTGGCTGCCCTAACGGGTCGTGAGACCTTTTTCCGTGGCGAATGGTCGCTGGCAGGACCCTCCATCGTATTCAGCCTGATGCTTTTCTTTATAGGCTTGCTGGGCAACACCCAAACTACTGTGCATTTCCGGGAAGAGAAAAGTGAGGAGGACCAGGAGCCCGACAGTGAAGAGGCAACGGCAGAAGGTGCTTTGGAGGAGAAGCAGGGCTTTGTGTTCGATTCCCGAATCAGAAACGGGATGACAAAACTTTTTGAGAAAGAGATGATCTTTAAAAACCCTGATCTGAAAATCTGGGATGTGTCGCAGATGCTGGGCACCAACCGCACCTATGTATCGAGGTTTATCAATGCGGAGTATGAGCGCAATTTCTGCAATCACGTAAATCACTACCGTGTGCAATACGCCAAGCGGCTGCTCGAAGAAAACCCCGACCTTACCAATGAGCAAATCGCCGAGCTATCGGGATTCGGTTCACAGAACTCTCTCTACCGGGCCTTCCAGGCCTCCGAAGGAATTTCTTACGGCCAGTACCGCAAGCTTCGCCAGAAGGAGGCCGACGAAACAAATCTGGAGATATAAGAAAAAACTTGCGGCGACCTTAAAGGTGCCAACTTTTTTTGAGCCGTTCGGCAGTTGCTTCAAGGCATTTACCGAACGGCTCAATGTTTGGCTGGAGTGAAATTCTGAAACATCCATAGGTTTTTTCAGAACCAGTCCTTCTTATCCCAGATTAGCGTATCACCAGCTTACGGAAGTTTACTGTCTGATTATCCTGCAAGCGAACAAGATAAGTGCCTGCACTTAGCGAACTTATATCCAGGGAGGTTACCTGCTGGTCAACCCACCTCTGCAGCATTACCTGCCCGCTCAGACTAATGATCTGAACCCAGATCGCCTCCCCATTTGCCTTCTCAAAGTAAACCTTTTGGCTGGCAGGGTTGGGATACATCTGCACCTGCACCAGCCGAGGTCCGTGAACGGAGGTATCGTCGATGGTATATTCCAGTGCTACCACATCCGAGTAAGTACCATTCTTATGGGCTACTGCCTTAATGGTAATGGCCATGGTAATGGAAATGGGATCCTGAAAAAGGGTGCTGCCAGTGTGGGGATCATCACCATTGAGAGTATAGAAGATCTGTGCATCAGGAGTATCGGAGATCAGGCTTACCTGTGTGCCAGCCACCACGGCGCCCGGAGCCGGATCGCCATAAGGAGCTTCCACTACCAGTGCATCGCGCACCCCGATATCATCAAGTTTCACATAATCCTGCCCTACACTCTCGGTGTGCCGGAAAGCGATGTAAATCTGCTGCCCGGCCCAAGGAGTAAGATCGAACACCCGCTCTGACCATTGCGCGTTTTCTGCTTTAAGGGTTTCCTCATGCAGTATATGTGTGAACTGGTCGAGGCGATTGGTGGTGGTTGACACCAGCACCTTGTAATGGTCGGCGGGATAATTGGGGCTTCCACAAGCCACCCAGAAAAAGAACTCCTGATTTTGACCCACATGGATTTTGGGGGTTACCAACCAGTTGTCGGGAGTAAGATCGCCCAGACCCGCCACATAAGAAAACGATACGGCGCTGAAAGTTCCCGTATGGGCCGGAATGGCATGGTTCCATGCCCTGAGCCAGAATATCTCATCTCCGTCCTCATCGTGATTCATCCAACCATGGGGAGGCACCACTCCCCCTTCAAAGCCATCGAAGGCGAAGGGAGGCACAAAAAGAGACTCTCCCGAAAGGACAATCTGTGCGTTACCCCCGTTGCTATGTATGGAAAGAGCATTGGGGAAACTGCCATCAGCAAAGGGTTCGAATGCCAGGGTAAAGGTATACTCTTGTCCAAACTCCAGAGCCACCTCCTGGGGATCAAGGGTAGTAGTAAAATACTCTCCGCTGAAAGAAACCTGGTCCAGGGAAAGCACACCGGCACCCAGGTTGCGCAGGGTAATGGTTTCCGATGTAATCCAGGTATTGTTGGCAATGGAGCCGGCATCCCAGCTCTCATGGCTTAACCAGAGTATGGGTTGCTGTGCTGCTGATTGTATGGCAATATCATCGATAGCCACAGGCATTGCAAAGTTGGGATTACCGTTGGTAGAGTGCCTGAAACGTATATGTACCACCTGCCCGGCAAGAGCCTCCAGCCCAACACGTGCAGGCATATAGTGGGTCATGGGAGAGGGAGCACTGAAGATTCCACCTAAAGACCAGTTTTGCCCATAATCGGAAGTAATCTCCACATACAGCGTATCATACCCTACCACCTTGTGGGCTTCTTTGAAGAGGTTTCCGTTTTTCCAGTAAAAGACCAGCTCCATCTGATCATCGGAGGGCAACTCCAAGGGTGGGGAAATCATCACAGCATCCACCGGGTGGTTGAAAGATGCCCTTGCGGCAAACTGTCCGCTATGTGCATACTGGGTTGTTGTCCAGTGGCCATCCTGATTGATCCATCCGGGAGGTGGCACCTGTCCCTGTTCGGTTTCGAAGCCCTCTGTGAAGGGGAAATCGGCAACAGGATCGAAAGCTATGGTGGTAAATGACCACACAGGGCAATCCTGGGCATCGCCATTGTGGTTGTAGGGCACTATCTGCCAGTAATACGTAGTATTATGCTGAAGCACTGGCGTTTTGAATCGACGCACATTCCCTACATCCTGCCCATCGATAAGGTTGGTGGGCGGATTGTCGGTACCCAGGTACACCCTGTAGCCTTCGGCAAGATTGGATGCCGACCATGCGAGCCATTGGGTTACAAAGGCATTCCAAAGTTCATCCTGAGGCACAGGATTGCCCACCGGGTTGGGTGGCAATTCCAGGTGAATTTCAGGAGCTACCACATAATCCACGTAAAGCCTGGGGATACCCGAAAAGCCAATGTAGCCAGGCCCCTGCACCTGATCCAGGTCAATGCTATATCGCTGGTACTGTCCGGTAAGGAGGATGTGCTGCAGCACTGTCCATTCCTCCATATCGTAGGAGTGACTTACGGTAAGCTCACCATTGAGGGTCTGGTAAGCATAGAAGATGAGCTGGTCATCTTCCTGGATATTCAGTTTGGGCGTAACCAGGTAACCCGGCTGCGTGCCGGTATTGAGGTATGCATTGCCCGGCCCTTCGAAACCTCCGAAACCCCTTCGGGTCCAGGAGCCCTCTCCTACAGCCCAACCCTCGGGAGGAAAGGTAGCACTTGCAAAAGTCTCGATGACGGCCATTTCGGGTCTGGCAAAGCCCTCCACATAGAGGTAAACCGGATCGACCGAAGTGTTGGTCTCCAAAGTGATATGGCCTGCAAAATCACCCACTTCATCGGGCACAAACCTGATATCGACCAACTGGGATTGTCCGGGCTGCAGGGTTCCGGAGAACTGGGTAGAGAAGGGCAACCCCTGGCTTTGCAAACCGGTGATCTGCAGTGGTTCTACCCCGGTATTCACCACTGATACCGACAACATCTTCTCTTCATTTTCGCGTATATAGAGGAAATACAGCTGCGGAGGCTGAATACTTACAGCCGGACCCGCGGGCAGATCCTCAAACCAAAGCCTGATATTGGGGCGTTCAGACTTCACCTGGAAGTTGGCAGGTGGATTATTTACATCGTAGGCCGGAGAACCGTCCTTGGTAGCCAGCACACTGCGGTTTGCTCCCGAGTCGGTAGAGTAGAATGCCGAATTGAGACGGAAACCCGGAGTGTTCTCCTTCATGGCAAGGAGCAGGTTGTCGGTATTATTGTATTCGAAGGGATTGGTAAGAGCGATTTCCACCCATCCTTCCTGGTTCATCACCGCCAATGCTCCTTCATATACCAGGGTAAGCCCCTCGGTAATATATCCGGAAAGGGTTTCCTGGGTAGTATGAGCCAGGTAAACCGACACATTGTCGGACCAGCGGCTACCGCCCTGGTAATAGAAAGCTAGTTTATGAATTCTTTTGCCCTCTGTATCCAGCTCTTCCTGCAGGAAAATACTCTGTGAATAGCTGTATCCAAAATAGGGATGGATGGGTAACCCAGCCAGAATGGTACCCTGACCGATTTCGACATGGGGTGCCTGCGCCCGGGCAGGTTGGAGCCAAAGGGCCAGCAGCAGAGCCAGTGCGGACCCCAAACAGTAAAAGTGCTTCATGTGATGGTTTTTGATGGGTTTATACCCTTCAAAGCTAACAAATTCTCAGCA
Organism: Bacteroidales bacterium; assembly: GCA_046291875.1. Taxonomy (GTDB): domain Bacteria; phylum Bacteroidota; class Bacteroidia; order Bacteroidales; family UBA7960; genus SKVR01. Next base: position 46,952 of record JBKBSF010000031.1, read on the forward strand.
AATCTCACTGCACAGCAATGTGCGGGGGTGGTGGCGGATGATTACATCTTTTCGGGCACTTCGATGCCCAGCAATTCCATTGCGGTTTTAATCACCCTGGCAGTAAGGTCGGAAAGGTGCAGCCTGAATACAGACACCTGCCGGTCGGGTTCGTTGAGCACGGAGTGGTCGTGGTAAAACTGATTGAAGGCCTTGGCCAGCTCGTATACATAGTTGGCAATCTGTGCCGGGCTCATTTCGCGGGCGGCATCCTGCACCACCTGGGGGAAGGCATACAAACTTTGCAGCAATACCTTTTCCTTGGGTTGCAACACCAGATTTGCAGGTTGCAGGGCAGCAGCGGCCAGACCGGTTTCCTGGGCCCTGCGGATGATAGACCGGATGCGCGCATGGGTGTACTGAATAAACGGACCCGTATTGCCATTGAAATCGATGGACTCTGCCGGGTTGAAAAGCATGTTTTTGCGCGGATCTACCTTGAGAATAAAGTACTTGAGGGCTCCCAGTCCGATGGTATGAAACAGTTGCTCTTTTTCCTGATCGCTGAAGCCATCAATTTTGCCCAGCGCCTCTGTGGTTTCTTTGGCAGTTCGGTACATTTCGTCCATCAGGTCGTCGGCATCCACCACGGTGCCTTCCCTTGATTTCATCTTCCCTTCGGGCAACTCTACCATGCCATAGGAGAGGTGAAACAGGTGCTCTGCATAGGGCTTGTCGAGCTTGTGGAGCACCCTTTTGAGTACATCGAAATGGTAGTTCTGCTCGTTGCCCACCACATAAATCATACGGGTAGCCTGGTAGTCTTCGTAGCGCAGCTGTGCTGTTCCGATATCCTGGGTCATATACACGGAGGTGCCATCGGCTCTGAGGAGGAGTTTCTCATCGAGCCCTTCGGGAGTAAGGTCGGCCCATACCGATCCGTCGTCTTTTCTGAAGAGCACACCCTTTTCGAGCCCTTCCATCACGATCTCCTTGCCCAGCAGATAAGTGTCGGATTCGTAGTAGATCTTTTCGAAGCTCACCCCCAGCCGCTGGTAGGTTGCATCGAAGCCTTCGTAAACCCATGCGTTCATATTCTTCCACACCTCCACGGTATGCGGATCGCGGGCTTCCCATAAGCGGAGCAATTCGCGGGCTTCCTGCATCAGGGGTGCATTGCTGCGGGCGGTTTCGTCGTCGAGGCCCTGGCTTTCTTTGAGCTGGACTGCCTCTTTGCGTAGTTCCGTTTCGAAGCGCACGTAGTAGTCGCCCACCAGCTTGTCGCCTTTCTTTCCGGTGCTTTGCGGGGTTTCGCCCTGGCCCCATTTCATCCAGGCCAGCATCGATTTGCAAATATGAATGCCCCGGTCGTTGACCAGGTTTACCTTGATGGCTTTGTGGCCTGCCGCATCCAGGATCTGTGCCACCGAATAACCCAGCAGGTTGTTGCGGATATGCCCCAGGTGCAGGGGTTTGTTGGTATTGGGAGAAGAGTACTCTACCACCACCGCTTCGCCGGATTCGTTGTCTACCACTCCGTAATGGTTGTGGTCAGCTGCCTGCTGCAGGAACCCAAGCCAGAAAGCCCCTGTGAGGGTAAGGTTGAGGAAGCCCTTGATCACGTTATAGCTTTCCACCTCTTCCATGCGGGAGGTGATGGCCTGGCCCAGCACATTGCCCAGTTGCTCGGGCGACTGGCGTGCCATCTTCACAAAAGGGAAAACCACCAGGGTAAAATCCCCTTCAAATTCCTTACGAGTGGGTTGTATGGCAATGGAGGCACCCTCGGGGCGTTGCCCGAAAAGCTCTTCCATAATCTGCGCTACCTGTGCAGCAATCTTTTCTTCGATCCGTATCATCGCTGTGTATTTTTTTGAAGGGGCAAAAATACGGAATTTTTGGGGAGGTTGTACAACCCCTGCCCTATTTCGGCACAGAGCGTATCCGGAGAGATCGAACTATTTTTCCATCCATTGGCGAAATGCGGCTGTATTGCTTTGGCTTGTTTTCAGGGAGGGGTCGGAGTACTGCCACGCTTCGATCAGTGGAAGCGGCATTGGTTATAGCATAATGGCGACTGGCATTCCATCTTTATCTATATATGTATTGCGCTCCAAAAAATTATTGCATAAATCCAACAATTATATTGTCTGTCAGTTTGCCAATATCATCTTTGAGTGAAATGGTCTAATAGAGTTGGACAACTTTTTTACAAATATAAGTTTAATTTACATTGTTAATATTGTTATTAATG
>JBKBSF010000032.1:0-40401 GCA_046291875.1 Bacteroidales bacterium
GTTTTCTGGAAAATCCTGACAAGGACTGGAGAAAGAATAAAACAATTAATCATCAATTAAACCTTTTTGAGGAGCTTTGTAATGGCCCCTTAAATCAAAGGACTAAGTTATAGATAAAAAACTGTAACTTTATGACGATGAAAAGAAAATTTACCAAAGAAGAAAAGCTTCAGATTATTAAAGAAGCGTCAGAAAAAGGGGTCAAAGCCACCCTTGCAAAACATGGCATATTTCCAGCTTCATTTTACTCCTGGAAGCAAAAACTGGAACAGATGGGAGAGGAAGGCTTCCATCATGGCATGACCCCACAGCATCTTAAGCGAATCCGTGATCTTGAAAAAGAAAACAATGCCCTTAAGCAACTTTTGGCAGAAAAAGAGCTTGACAACAAGCTTAAAGGGGATCTGCTAAAAAAGAAATGGGCCTTGGAGAAAAAAAAGAGATTGTAGCCCGCTATATCTCACAAGGCCTAAAGCGTAATCATGCGCTGTCAATAGCTGGGATCAGCAAGCACCAATACTATCATAAGCCCCGTAAAGGCAAAAGAGGTCGAAAACCTTCCGGGCATTCGCTAAAGATTACCCCTGGTGGGGATAATGTTGAGAGGGTGGACGATATTCATGTAATAGATGAAATCAAACAGGTTCACCAAGACCCTGACACCGATTATGGTTATCGAAAAATGACCTTTGCCCTTATGGCATTGGGCTTTATTATTAATCACAAAAAAGTTTATCGGTTAATGAAACAGGCTTTACTGCTGAAAGACAGATATCAGAGAGCAACCAGGGAGTTTGTAAAATATCGCAAGGTTCTACCTACCCAGCCCCTTGAAGTTCTTGAAATGGACATCAAATTCGTGTGGATAGAGCGGGATCGAAAGCATGCTTTCGTGCTCACGGTTATTGACACCTTCAACCGGGTTGCAATTGGCAGAATAACAGCCTTTAACATAAACCAGCATATGGTAAAACAGCTTTGGGTCGAGATCATCGATAACTACCTGCAGCCTTATGACTGCCTGAACCGAAAGATAGCAATCGAAATCAGAAATGATAATGACAGCCGCTTTATTGCCGCTTCAGTGCAGGAGTTTTTCAAAGAAAACCAAATTTGCCAGGTGTTTACCCATCCTTATACTCCCCAGGAAAATGGGCACATCGAAAGCTTTCATGCTATTCTCTCAAAAAGCTCAAGCGATATGTTTTCTGGTCATTGCAGGACCTGGAGCAGTGCCTGGTTCTGTTTTATGAGAAATACAACAATCATAGGCTTCATAGCTCTACACTGTATTTGCCGCCAATGGTGTTCTGGCAGTGCTGGTATGAGGGGTTAGTGCAGGTAATAATAAACCAAAAGCAAAGAAAAATCAAATTTAAACCATTGGTGCCATACCAACAACTATCGGGCAAAATGAGCCTGAGGGAAGTTTCTTGCCCTCAGCCGAAACCCCTCGATGGGGTTGAGGATGAGAATAAAAGAGAAATGAACGGCGCCGTATCATTTCTTCAACCATCGGTATAAAAATCACCTTCGGTCGTTTCTTGCCGATGCAAAGTTCTTAATAATTTAATACATTTGAAAACCAATCTATACGATAGTCCGATTAATAGGGGGCTAAGCCAGCTTGCTTTTAACGATCCTTAAACACATGACCGTAAACACTTGTAAAACAATCATTAAAGAACAACGAAAATGCATTTTCTGTTTTTATCGGACATTAGTGTTTTGAATTATTAAGTCGTTTGGAAAAAGAATCGATTATTAAATATCGACCATTGAATGTTTCAGTCATATTGAACCGGAGATGTGCACTTGTCCCCCCCGCTAAACGGTCATTTTAATATAATAGGTGGGTTATGCCTGCTGGTTCGAAGAAACACAATGCCTGCTATTGAAACATTAACAGCATATACTCATGATTAATAAGTTGAAAACATTGCTTATAATAGCAGTTTTCACATTTTCCGGCTGCAATTTTATGGCGGTAGCATCTGATTTTCAACCCCTTGATACAAACCCCAATTATTTCTAGCAATACCGATTTTTCCCTTTCGGGCAGCGTTTCCACTTCCCGGAACCGTTAAAGCAGTTCTGAATTTTTCAGGGCTGCTTTTATATTTCCATCGGATAACTGGTACAGGTCATGGCTTAACCCCCTAATTCACTGCACACAAGCTTTGATTACAAATCAGCACATTGATCTGGCGAAATCAGGCAATACCCAATGCGGAGGGAAAACAGCTTTGTGCAGCACCAGCAAATCTCTCTTACTTCCTTCTTAGGTTTTTTTTACAAATAAGATGGGAGCATCTTAAACAAAACCCCAAAAATGTTGTTGTGTAGAATGAGACTAAATAAGAATTAGAATTAAAACACAAACAGGAAATCTTAAAACACTTGGGTAATGGCAAGAAAATCTATCCTTTTAAGTGGAATGTTGATCGCGGGATTGCTTTTTGCATCCTGCCAGTCGGCAGAACAAAGAACAGAACAACAAACAAGTAATAACGAACAACAACAAAAAACAGAAATTGCTATGACAAACGGAAAGCACACCTTACCTGCATTGCCTTATGCCTATGATGCACTTGAACCTCACATGGATGCCCGCACCATGGAAATCCATCATACCAAGCACCATCAGGCCTATATCACTAATCTCAACAACGCTATTGAAGGCACCGAACTGGCCAATATGAGCCTTGAAGCGATCTTTGCCGAAATGAGCAAACATTCTATGGCTGTTCGCAACAACGGTGGCGGACACTGGAACCATAATCTTTTCTGGGAAGTAATGTCGCCCAACGGCGGTGGCAAACCCTCAGGCAAACTTCTTTCGGCCATTGAGCAAAGGTTTGAGTCTTTCGACAAGTTCAAAGAAGAGTTTCATAAAGCCGGGCTGACCCGGTTTGGAAGTGGTTGGGCCTGGCTTATTGTGGATGCTCAGGGTCAATTGCAGGTAACCAGCACCCCCAACCAAGACAACCCTCTTATGGATGTGGCCGAGGTGAAGGGTACTCCCATCCTGGGCCTCGATGTATGGGAGCATGCCTACTACCTGCATTATCAGAACCGTCGTGTCGACTTTATCAACGCATTCTGGAATGTGGTAAACTGGGCAGAAGTTGAAAAAAGATACGAGGGACTCGTTCATTAATTAAGTTGTAAGGGTGATTATAATGGAAAAGCCGGGGCGATTGCCCCGGCTTCTTTCGTATTGGCATCTCTCTGAGGAGTTGCTTTATGGTATGAATGTCGATCAGTTGATTACTCGAAAGAAAGTACCGACTTACGGATAATCTCAACACACTCCATCAGTTGCTCTTCTGTAATAACCAGCGGAGGAGCAAAACGAATGATATCGCCATGGGTGGGTTTGGCCAGCAGACCATTTTCAGCCATCTTCACGCATACATCCCAGGCCTCCTTGCCATTTTTGGGCTTAATGATAATGGCATTGAGCAATCCTTTACCCCTAACCACAGTAATCATATCAGATTTGATGGCTTTCAGCTCACGGCGAAGGATCTCTCCCAGTTTCTGAGCTCTTTCGGCAAGTTTTTCATCTTTAACAACTTCAAGTGCTGCATAGGCAACGCGGGCCGCCACGGGGTTTCCTCCAAAGGTAGAACCGTGCTGTCCGGGCTTAATTACCAGCATAACATCGTCGTTGGCCAACACGGCTGAAACGGGATACATACCGCCACTGATGGCTTTGCCCAGGATCAGGATGTCGGGTTTTACATTTACATGGTCGCAGGCAAGCAGTTTACCGGTACGGGCAATACCTGTTTGCACCTCGTCGGCGATGAAAAGTACGTTATGCTTCTCGCACAACTCTTTACATTTGGGCAGGTAAGAATCGCAGGGCACATACACACCCGCTTCGCCCTGGATGGGCTCAACCAGGAAACCAGCTACATGCGGATCTTTCAAAGCTTCGGCCAGCGCATCGGCATCGTTGTAGGGGATGCGGATAAAACCAGGCGTAAACGGACCGTAATCGCCATACCCATCAGGGTCGTTGGAGAAGGACACGATAGTAGTTGTACGTCCGTGGAAGTTGTTTTCGCACACCACAATCTTGGCCATGTTCTCAGGAATACCCTTCTTCTTGTAAGCCCACTTACGGGTAAGCTTGATGGCGGTTTCCACAGCTTCTGCACCGGTATTCATGGGCAGCACCTTGTCGAAACCAAAATATTCGGTCACGTATTTTTCGTAGCGACCTAATACATCATTGTGAAATGCCCTGGAAGTAAGAGCCAGTGTTTTGGACTGCTCAACCAATGCATCAAGAATTTTCGGATGGCAATGACCCTGGTTCACAGCAGAATATGCTGACAGGAAGTCGTAGTAACGCTTGCCTTCAACATCCCAAACGAAAACGCCTTCCCCGCGGGACAGTACAACCGGTAGGGGGTGGTAGTTATGAGCACCGTACTTGTCTTCCAGATCCATAAGCTGTTGCGAGCTTAATTTCTCAGTCATTACATTATTCATAAGTAAATCTCCTTTTTAAATAGTTAGCTTTATGTTTTGATTTTACTACAATATGGGTAAATTTTGGGCAAATATAGGAAAAAGGATTTGATAAAAAAGGAAAACTCACACCCTACATTTTTCTGAAAATTAAAACATTAGATTAACCCGTGGGGAAAGGTGGCTAACAGGAGTTTAAAGCGACGAAATCAAAAAAATAATTTTTTTTACAAACCTCTCACCCAAAGCCCATAAAAGCACACATAAAGCCTCTATGCCAGCACCTTATCCGTTTACACAACGCGCTCGCAGAACATCACTCCAGGACATCTTTTGCCTGGGTTCTACCATGGAATAAATCAGGTTTTGCTGTGTAAACTCTTCTTATCTTTGCCCAAATTTTTCTACATGAGCAGAAGCAACAAGAGAAACCTCTACAACCAGATTTTCGAGAACGTAACCATACAGGGTGTGGCTGCCGAAGGCAAAGCCATTGCCCGGCACGACAACATGGTGATTTTTGTAAACTACGGTGCCCCGGGCGATGTGGTGGACATTCAGATCAAAAAGACCCGCCGCAGGCACATGGAGGGTGAAATTATCCGTTTCCATGAAAAATCAGCCTTGCGAGCCGAGCCTTTTTGTGAACATTTTGGTATTTGTGGAGGCTGCAAATGGCAGCATCTGAGCTACGACGAACAACTCAGCAACAAGCAAAAACAGGTAACCGATAGCCTGGAGCGAATCGGCAAGGTAAACTACCCCTACGAGCTTATCCCCATATTGGGTTCGGAGCAAACTCAACACTACCGCAACAAACTGGAGTATACTTTTGCCAGTCGGCGCTGGTTCACACCGGATGAAATCCGCAGCCAGGAAACCATCACCGACACCCAGGCATTGGGGTTTCATATCCCAGGCTTTTTCGACAAGGTACTCGATATAAAAAAATGCTGGTTGCAGCCCGACCCCAGCAATGAGATTCGCCTGGCGGTAAAAGCTTTTGCCCTGCAACACCAGATCTCTTTCTTCGATTTTAAAACCAACGAAGGGCTGCTGCGCAATATCATCATCCGAAACAACGAAAAGGGCCAGTTCATGGTTATTGTTGTGGTTTCATCGGGCGAGGAAGAAAAGCGGAACCTGCTGCTTGATTTTATCCGGCAGAATTTTTCGGCTGTGGTTTCGTTGCATTACATGATCAACGATAAAAAAAACAGCAGCATAACCGACCTCCAACCTGTGCTGCACGCTGGCAGCGCCTGGTTGATGGAGGAGATGGAAGGTTTGCAGTTTAAGATCGGTCCCAAATCCTTTTACCAGACCAACAGTCGCCAGGCCTATGGTTTGTACAAGATTGCCCGCGATTTTGCAGCCTTAACAGGCAATGAATTGGTATATGATCTGTATACGGGCACGGGTACCATTGCCAATTTTGTAGCCCGGCAAGCCTCCAAGGTGGTTGGGGTTGAATATGTGGAAGAAGCGGTGGAGCATGCCCGCGAAAATGCTACCCTCAACGGACTTTCTAACCTTGTATTCGAAGCTGGCGATATGGCCAGGGTGCTTACGGAGGAGTTTCTGGAGCGGCATGGCAAACCCGATGTAATCATTACCGATCCGCCCCGTGCAGGTATGCACCCCGATGTAACCCAGCGTATAGCTGAATCGGGCGCTCAAAGGGTTGTGTATGTAAGCTGTAATCCGGCTACACAGGCTCGCGACATAGAATTGCTGTCGGAAAAGTATCGTGTTTGCAGGGTGCAGGCCGTAGACATGTTTCCTCATACACAGCATGTGGAGAGTGTAGTGCTGCTGGAGAAAATATGATGTATTAACCGCAGAGGCGGTGAGGCGCAGAGATATTTTTTTAAAAAGGCTGACTTAAATTCAGACTTCACATGGACACTAAGCCATTGAATTAACTCATTGCAACGTCTGAAAAGTGAGTGTCTGACCAACGATGATCTGATGTCGTTTCGACAGGCTCAACAACCCACTGCCATTTTAAGTCAGCCTCTTTTTGGGGAACTTTGAGGTTTTTTATTTTTTTTCCGCAAGTGCTTCGATAATCTTCTTTTCGATTTCTTCAGCCAACTCCGGGTTATCGATGAGCAGGTTTTTCACTGCATCCCTACCCTGCCCCAGTTTGGTATCGCCATAACTGAACCACGAACCGGCCTTTTTTACAATGTTGTAATCGACCGAAAGATCGATGATCTCGCCTGTTTTGGAAATCCCTTCGCCGTATACAATGTCGAACTCAGCCTGGCGGAAGGGAGGTGCCAGTTTGTTCTTGACCACCTTAACGCGAGCACGGTTTCCGGTAACGTTGTCGCCATCTTTGATCTGAGAGATACGACGAATATCGAGCCTTACCGATGCATAAAATTTAAGGGCATTACCCCCTGTGGTGGTTTCCGGGTTGCCAAACATTACTCCAATCTTCTCACGCAACTGGTTGATAAAGACGCAGCAACAACCTGTTTTGTTGATGGTACCCGCCAGTTTGCGGAGTGCCTGCGACATAAGACGTGCCTGAAGACCCATTTTGCTGTCGCCCATTTCGCCTTCAATCTCACTTTTGGGTGTAAGAGCGGCCACAGAGTCAATGATAATGATATCAATGGCACCCGAACGGATAAGGTTTTCGGCAATCTCAAGGGCTTGTTCTCCATTATCGGGTTGCGACACCAGCAGGTTATCGATATCTACTCCCAGCTTGCGGGCGTAGCTGCTGTCGAAAGCATGCTCGGCATCTATAAAAGCAGCAATACCTCCGGCTTTTTGAGCCTGGGCAATGGCATGAATTGCCAGGGTGGTTTTACCTGAGGACTCCGGCCCGTAGATCTCTACAATTCTTCCTCGCGGAAAACCCCCAATGCCCAGAGCATGATCAAGGGAGATACTGCCCGATGAAATGCTACCGATGGCCTCCACAGGAGAATCGCCCAACTTCATCACTGTACCTTTACCATAAGATTTCTCAATCTTATCAAGGGTAAGCTGCAATGCCTTGAGCTTCTCAGCATTTACATTCTTGTCTTTTTCTTTTTCTTTCTCTTTACTCATAAATTCTTCAATGTTTGAAAGTTATCCTGTTTTGCGAACTAAATATACAAAAACTAACCTGTGTTAACAAAATTACCATATAAATCAGAAGTGGGGTCAACAAAAAACAAAAACATATCAACCAAAATGGATTTCCAGAAAGCCTGAGGTTTATCACAGGTTTTGTTTGCAACTTCCCTCAACAAATCAACCTTCTGAAATGTTATATAGGGTTGTAAAACACCCAAACCCTTCAACAGAGACTTTTCATGGATTTTATTACAACCCTCATTGCTTCTTTTCCCCAAAACAAAAAACCTTTACCCCAGGGCGATGATTTTCTGGAGATTTCGGAATTTTTTTACAATACCATCCAGGGCGAAGGGATCAACCTGGGGCAGCCAGCTGCCTTCCTGCGTGTACAACATTGCACACAGAATTGCTGGTGGTGCGATACGCGTGAAGTATGGCGTACAGGCAACCCCTACACCTTCGAAGAGTTGTTTGCGCTCATCGACACTACTGATCTTGTACATAAGCTCAAGCAGGGGCAGCACCTGATCCTTACGGGTGGCAGCCCGCTGAAACAACAAAAGAGACTTACCGCATTTTTGCAAGCCTTCTGCCATCGGTATGGCTTCAAACCTTTTATTGAAGTTGAGAATGAATGCACACTGCTGCCCACTGAGGCATTCAGCCAGCTGGTTGATGTGTGGAACAACAGCCCTAAGCTCAGCCATAGCGGCAACCCTGAGAAGCTGCGCTACCAGCCCCGTATCCTCAAACATATGTCGCAGCTCCCCAACGCATGGTTTAAATTTGTAGTTTCCAAAGAGGAGGATTGGCAGGAAATAGAGCAGTGGTTTCTGAAACCCGATCTCATAAAAAGAAACCAGATTATACTTATGCCCCTGGCTGCCAGCCGGGAGGAATTGCACACCATCCGCGAAAAAGTGGTGGGAATTTCAGTTAGAGAAACAGTGCGCTATTGCTCTCGAGAGCATATTGAATTGTGGGACAAAAAAACCGGGGTTTGATGGGGTGAGGAATGAGGAATGAAGAATGAATAGTGTGGGATGTGGAGAATGGAAGTAATGATGTGAGAATTGGACAAGAAAAAACCGCAGGTCTGAGGGAGATCTGCGGTATTTTTGTGGTGATGGAATTCTGTTTCCTGAGGCTCAGGTAGGAATGATCTGGGTTGTGTGGTTCTTGGTATCGACCTTGGTGATTACTTCAGCGATGGTTCCCTCTTCGTCAATTACGAAAGTGGTACGGTGGATGCCATCGTAGGTCTTACCCATAAATTTTTTGGGTCCCCATACACCATAGGCCTGCAGCATCTCTTTGCCTGTATCGGCAATCAGGGGGAATGGCAGCTCATACTTTTCAATGAATTTCTGATGAGATTTTTCACTGTCGGCACTTACACCAATCACCTTGAAGCCTTTTTCCATGAGCATAGTGTAATTGTCGCGCAGGTTGCAGGCCTGGGCTGTACAACCGGGGGTGCTGTCTTTGGGATAAAAATAAATGATAAGCTTGCTCCCTTTGAAATCGCTGAGCGAAAGGGGGTTTCCATTCTGATCATTCCCTTTAAAATCAGGAGCTTTATCGCCAGGTTTTAATGTAGTCATAGTGCATTTGTTTTTTCAGATTTTACTTTAACTATTAATTACCCATCATAACAATGCTATTGAAGTAATGTTTGCCGGCAATGCTGAAAACAAGCTTACGACCACAAACAAGAGAAAACCCATGGCTTGGGTTATGCTTTTCCCTGGGACTCTTTCTGATAATAACGGCATACTTCTTTCAAAGGACACTGCTCACATTTAGGTTTGCGGGCAATACAAACATAACGTCCATGCAGAATCAGCCAATGGTGGGCAATGGCCAGCAAATCTTCAGGGATGTATTTTACCAGCTGCCGTTCGGTTTCCAGGGGGGTTTTGGCTTGGGTAGTGAGGCCAATACGGGCGGCAACCCTAAACACATGTGTATCTACAGCAAGCGCTGGCTTGTTGAATACCACAGAAGCTATTACATTGGCAGTCTTACGGCCTACTCCCGGAAGTTTTTGCAACAGATCCACATCATCCGGCACCACACCCTCGAACTCTGTAGTGAGCATTTGGGCCATTCCCAGCAGGTTTTTCGATTTGCTGTTGGGATAAGAGCAACTCCTTATGTATTCGAAAATCTCCTCCACCTCTGCCTGAGCAAGAGTTTCTGCTGTTGGAAACCGCTCAAAAAACGGCGGGGTAATCATATTCACCCGCTTATCGGTACACTGGGCCGATAATATTACTGCCACAAGTAATTCGTAGGGATTGCCATAGTGAAGTTCCGTTTCTGCCACCGGCTGATTTGTTTTGAAATAGTTCAGCACAAACTCAAACCGGGCCTTTTTGGTCATTCGCTTTTGGGGTTGTTGCATGGCGGATATTTGATATATGTTTTAGGATTTTTTATTTGATGTGTTCACCGCGAAGACGCAGTGGCGCTGCGCTCGCAGAGTTTTTTCTAAAGTTCAGCTTCGCTGAGCTCTTCCTACATCTCATACCCCACCATCTTTCCTCTCTTCATAATCAGTTCATCATCGAAATACACATCGGGTGCGGTTACCAATCCATCCATATGGCTGTTTACGGCGATACGTCCGCCCATGGTGATGTTGTTTCCGAAAGCGATATGAATGGTACCGAAAACCTTCTCATCTTCGAGGATCATACCCGTAAGCATAGCCTTGTAGTTGGTGCCCATGCCGAACTCGGCCACGGCACGCGATTCGCGACCGGCCTTTTCAAACAGTTCTACCAGCCGTGAGGCTTCTTTACCACCGGTTACCTTTTCTGCGTATCCGTTTACCACCTCAATTACAATGGGTTCTTCAATCATGCCAACACCCGCCATGGAACCATCGATTACCACCACACCATTGGACTGATCTTCCCAGGGAGCCAGATATACTTCACCCGAGGGCAGGTTGCCACTCTCTCCCTTGTTTTTCAATACGCCTGTGCTGGGCAATATATTGCGGCCTTTTACAGGCATGGTAATATCGGTACCTTTTTCGGTAACGACCCTGATGTTGGCTACCCCTTCCAGCTTGCGGGCAATAAACATGGTAAGATCAATGATCTTATCGTAATCGGCGCTCAGGCACCGGGCCATGGCATCGATGGTGATACCGGGCATGGTTCCTACCCTTACGCCAAGCTTAACTGCATCGCGCCGGGCATCGGTATGGGTGAGAGATTTGGCCGTAGGGCACACCACCACATCCACCATTTTCATCATTTCGGCCACCGCTTTCGGGGGTTCCTGCCCATTGATGTCACGTGACTGGATCTCTACCAGCATCGATTCTTTACACAACTCTTTTCCGGCCTCGTGCAAAGCCAATCCGATTTCGCGTTTCACCTCATCGGTAACGATGAGCAATGTTTCTTCGGGTTTTAACCCCATACAATCGCGCAGGGCAATTACAGATGCCTCCTGCAGGGCTTTCAGGGTTTCATTCATGCTATTTGTGTTTGGGGAGCCAGGCTCCGGGTTTATGAAAATTTCTGACGAGTTTGGTGGCTCATCTGATGGACTTTCTCCTCCAGCCCTTTTTTGAAACCGATAATGCGTTGCAATATTTCAGGGTTTTGAGCCCCCAGTATCTGTGCCGCAAGAATTCCTGCATTGCGTGCGCCATCCAGTGCCACTGTAGCCACCGGCACTCCGGAGGGCATTTGCAGAATAGAGAGCACCGAATCCCATCCATCGATACTGTTGGACGATTTAACAGGCACTCCGATAACCGGAAGTGGAGTAAGGGATGCTATCATGCCAGGCAAATGGGCTGCACCACCGGCACCGGCAATGATCACTTTTATTCCGCGCTGATGCGCCTGGCGCGCAAAATCAAACATCTTTTCAGGAGTACGGTGGGCCGAAACGATATCCACTTCAAACCCAATTCCCAGTTCTTCCAATGCTTTTGCAGCCTCTTCCATTACCTTCAGATCGGAGGCACTGCCCATTACAATTGCTACCTCTATGTTCATATGTCAAGGGATTTAACTTTGAGTAGTTCTTTCACTTTCATTGCGTTGCTGCGCGCCTGCTGGAGCGTTGGGGCTGTAATGGTAACATGTCCCATTTTCCTGTAGGGACGTGTTTCGGTCTTCCCATACAGATGCATATAGGCTCCTTCAACAGACAGCATCTGCTCAGCCCCTTCGTACCAAACGGGTCCTGTGTAATTCTCTTCGCCTGTAAGGTTTACCATAACGGCAGGCCGGATGAGCTCAGTGCTTCCCAGGGGGAACCCCAGGATAGCCCGAAGATGTTGCTCAAACTGCGAGGTAACGCATGCTTCGATGGTAAGATGTCCTGAGTTGTGCACTCGGGGGGCACATTCGTTGATCCAGATGGCACCGCTGTGGGTTACAAACATTTCCACTGCCAACAGTCCGGTAATACCCAGCTTTTCCACCAGTTGCCCGGCAATCATGCCGGCCTTCTGCAAAACATCCTCTGAAAGGGATGCCGGGCAAAACACATATTCCACCAGGTTAGCCACCGGATGGAAAGCCATCTCAACAGGAGGGAAGGTGCTGATTTGTCCGGCTTCATTGCGGGCCGCCACGATGGCTATCTCATGGTCCATATCGGCAAGCTCTTCCACCAAACCAGGCACATCCGGAATTTTTTCCATATCCTCCTTTCCTCTCACAATCACCACTCCCCTGCCATCGTAGCCACCCACTGCTGCTTTCCATACAAAAGGCAGTTGCCAGGCCAGCTTATCGATCTTGCGCAACATCTCAGCCTTGTTTTTAAACCCAAACCAGGGAGCCGTCGGGAGAGCATGATCGGTATAGAATTGTTTCTGCAACACCTTATTCTGGATCAGTTCAACTGTTTCGGGTTGCGGAAATACCTTTTTGCCCATAGCCTGCAGGTCTTTCAAAGCCTGGGTGTTTACATTTTCGATCTCGATGGTTATCACCTGGCAATCGGCCCCAAAATTCATTACCGTTTCATAGTCGTTGAAGCTTCCCTCTACAAATTCTTTGCTCCCTACCGAGCAGGGGGCGTCTGCTGCGGGGTCAAGCACTTTGGTGTACAGATCGTATCGACGGGCAACATCGAGCAACATTTTGCCCAGCTGACCTCCACCCAGGATACCAATTTTAAGGGTGGGAGAAGAGAAGAAATTTTCCATGCAGAACCTAAGATTATCTTATGCCGGCAAAGGTAAAAAGTTCTGAGAATTTTGCGGTCGGTAGTTGAATGTTTACCAAATAAATAATAACTTGCGATACTCTTCATCATTGTATGGAAAACACAACTCCAAAAGGGATGCTCCACCTTCTCCTGCAAGCTACTGTTGGAAGCTACAAACAATACCAGCTGAGCTTCTGGGGGCAACTTATCCTGGGTTCACTGTATTCGTTCGGGTATTTCGATCACTGGCTGATAGGGCTGGCACTGGGCTTTGGCATGCCTGTTTTATGGATTGTGCTCACCTATCGTTTTGTGCTGCACAAGGCCAGAGAAAATGTTTATCTGCCCTTTCCTGCATGGATGCAGAAAAACCCGGGAAACTCCGTGGTAGTTTTTATTGACACTGTATTTCTCGGGTTTATCTGGTGGATGATCTTAAGCGGATTGTACCAGCCCACCTGGCTCAAACTACTTTTCACGGTGGTTTTTCCCATATTAAGTCTTTCCATGCTCCGCAACCTTATGATATTCCCTTTCAAAGAAAAGGAAGACACTGATACAGACAGCCAGAAGGTGTAGTGAAGAACAAAGGGCCGGATCCATCTACGGCAATAAGCTTACAATAGCCTTTACCATCTGTTTTTTTCGCGCAATTTAAAATCATTCCACTGTAATGATTGCGTTTTTTTTCCGACTTTTGGAAGGTGAATAATTAATCCACACACATTCTCACCCTTTGCAAATTCAAACCTTACACACATATGGAAGTTCATGAAATTTTTAATCGCTTCTGGGTACCTTATTCCACCCAGAATCCTAACGCCAAACGCATTTTTGATCTGTTCACCCAGGAGGGAGAAACCGTAATACACGACCATATTGCCCTGCGTACGTTCAATGATCCGCGCATGAATATGGATGTAATAGCGAAAGTTTTTACCGACAACGGATATGAAGCTCGTGGCAATTACGAATTCAAAGCCAAAAAGGTAGTGGGGCGCCACTACGAGCACACCACCGATCCGGCTGCTCCCAAAGTATTCATCAGCGAATTGATCCTTGAACAATGCAGCGAGTATTTGCAGGAAACCATCAAGACTTATATCAACGGACTTAGCGACAGCATATACCGCGACCCGGACCTGGTTTACAACGGCAGCATTTGGGGGCAAATCCCTTTTGACACCTACAATAAGCTTAGAGAAGAATCGGAATACGCAGCCTGGTTGCTGGTGTATGGTTTCAGAGCCAATCACTTTGCCATAAAAGTAAACGAGCTGAAGAACTTCAAAACCCTGCAGGAGGTAAATGCTTTTGTAAAAAGCCATGGCTATTTGATGAATACTGCTGCCGGGGAGATTTACGGCACCCCTGAAGAATTGCTAGAACAATCTGCCACCAAATCAGAAATACTACCTTTCGAGTTTACGGATGGTATATTCGAGATCCCGGCCTGCTTTTACGAGTTCACTCTCAGGTACAATGATGAAAAGGGCAAACAATACTCCGGATTCATTGCAGCCAATGCCGACAAAATCTTTGAAAGCACCAACTATTATAAGAAACAAGCGGATATGATGTAAGGAATGGAGTGATGGGGTGACAGGGTGATGGGGCATGAGTGATGGTTGATAAGGACTTGATCTCCCTCCTTACACCCCAAACCCCGAACCCCAATCCTCATCTCTGAGCTCTAAAACCCCTACTCCCCACTCTCCTATGCAAAAAACAGAAGTTTCTGCCGGTGTGCGAAATCTGGAAAGCCTGAAGCGTCAAATGGATGGCGATCTTTTTACCGACATTAAAACACGGTTGCTGTATGCCACCGATGCTTCGGTTTATCGCGAGATTCCGGTGGGTGTGGCGCGCCCGCGTACGGTTGCCGATCTGAAAAAGATTATAGGCTTTGCGCAGGAAAACGGCACGCCTTTGATTCCGCGCACAGCAGGCACTTCCCTTGCCGGGCAGGTGGTAGGTCATGGACTGGTGGTTGATTTCTCCAAATACATGACCCGGATTCTGGATTTCAACCCACAGGAACGCTGGGTAAGGGTTGAACCGGGAGTGATACTGGATGAGCTCAATGCATTTCTCAAACCCCATGGTTTGTTTTTCGGACCCGAAACCTCTACCTCCAATCGTTGTATGATGGGTGGGATGGTGGCCAATAATTCGTGCGGTGCCCATTCTCTTGTTTATGGCAGCACCCGCGACCATACCCTTGAGGTCAAAGCCCTGCTTAGCGATGGCAGTGAGGCCGTTTTTGGCCCTGTAACCAAGGATGAATTTCGCAGGAAATGCATCGGCAACACCCTGGAGAACAAAATCCACCAGAATATTCACAGCATTCTGTCCGACAAGGATACCCAGGATGAGATCAGGGCTCAATATCCCGATGCCCGGATTCATCGTCGCAATACGGGCTACGCTCTCGATCTGTTGCTGGAGAGCAATCTCTTTACAGAACAGGGAGAAGATTTCAACTTCTGCAAACTGCTGGCCGGCAGTGAAGGAAGCCTGGCATTCTTTACCGAGATCAAACTCAACCTGGTAGAACTACCTCCTTTACACACAGCACTGGTATGTGTGCATGTAAGCTCCATTGAAGAAGCCTTGCAAGCCAATCTGATTGCTCTGAAGCATGAGCCCATGGCTGTTGAACTCATCGACCGCATCGTGCTCGATTGCACCAAAACCAACATCACGCAGGCACAAAACCGGTTTTTCATCCAGGGAGATCCGGATGCCATCCTGGTGGTGGAATTTGCAGAGCACTCCCAGAACGATATCGACCGCAAAGCTGCCATGATGATTGAAGAGATGCAGCAGAAACAGATGGGCTATCATTACCCGGTGCTGAAAGGGAAAGATATCGGACGGGTCTGGGCTTTGCGCAAAGCAGGTCTGGGGCTGCTGAGCAATGTACCTGGAGATGCCAAACCTGTGGCAGTGATCGAAGATACTGCCATTCATGTGGAACAGCTTCCGGATTTTGTTGGGGAACTTAAACAGGTACTTCACAGAATGAACCTGCCATGTGTATACTATGCCCACATTGGCACTGGCGAAATACACCTGCGACCGATCCTCGATCTGAAACAGAAAGCAGATGTTGAAAGATTTTACCAGATTGCCAGGGAAACTGCTCTGCTGGTAAAAAAGTACAAAGGCTCTCTCAGCGGTGAGCATGGCGACGGACGACTGAGGGGCGAATTTATCCCCTTAATGCTGGGTGAAAAAATCTATAACCTTCTCAAAGAAGTAAAAAACACCTGGGACCCAGGCCATATCTTCAACCCGGAAAAGATTGTAGATACTCCCTCCATGAAGTCTTCACTGCGTTACACGCCTGGAGACCTCCCACCCAAACTCAAAACCTATTTCCGGTATCCGGAGGCAGGTGGTTTTTTGCGTGCAGTAGAAAAATGCAACGGATCGGGCGATTGTCGGAAGCTACACACCCAGAAAGGGGTAATGTGCCCCTCCTACCAGGCTACCACCGACGAACCAGATACCACACGCGCAAGGGCCAATATCCTCAGGGAATTCATTACCCATTCTGAAAAGAAAAATCCCTTTGATCACGTTGAGATCAAAGAGGTTCTGGATTTGTGTCTTTCGTGCAAAGGATGCAAATCCGAATGCCCTTCCAATGTTGACATGGGTAAGTATAAAGCTGAATTCCTGCAACACTATTACGACAGCAATGGCGTACCCTTCAGGGCCTGGCTCATTGGCAATTACAGCAAGCTAAGCCAGATGGGAAGCCTGGTGCCCACCCTTTTCAATACATTTGCCCGCTCCTCACTACTCTCACCCATTACCAAAAAGGCAGCAGGTTTTGCCACCCGCAGAAGCCTCCCTGCACTGCACCCTGAAACCTGGAAAAAATGGGCCGCAAAAAACATCAACAAGCTCAATGCAACGGCAGACCCTAACAAACAGGTGGTTGTGTTTTGCGATGAGTTTACCAATTTCAATGATACTCCAACCGGCATCAATGCATGCAGGTTGCTCAACAAGCTCGGCTATACCCTTATTATGCCTCCCGTAAAAGAAAGCGGGAGGGCAAGCCTGTCAAAAGGATTGCTTAAGAAAGCCCGTCGTTTTGCCGATTTCAACATTGAATTGCTCAGCCCCTATGCCCAAAAGCAAATACCTGTAGTGGGTATTGAACCTTCGGCATTGCTGAGTCTTCGCGACGAGTACAAAGACCTGTGCAGCGAAGAGCTGGCAGAGCAGGCCGCCTCCCTTGCTGTGCATTGCTATACAATAGATGAGTTCCTGTGTCGTGAGGCTGACCAGGGCCATATCTCAAAGGAGCAGTTTTCGGGCACACCCCAAAAGATCTATCTGCACGGACATTGCCATCAGAAGGCACTATCATCGGTAAATTTTACCACCCGGATGCTAAGCCTTGTGAAGGGCAATGAGATCAGCGAGATAGAGTGCGGGTGCTGCGGTATGGCAGGCTCTTTCGGATACGAGAAAGAACACTATTACCTTAGCATGGCCATTGGTGAGCTGAAGCTTTTTCCGGCTGTACGTGCAGCGGAGCCTGAGGCCATCATTGCAGCCCCGGGCACGAGCTGCCGGCACCAGATATGGGATGGCACCGCACGCAAGGCTCTTCATCCGGTTGATATACTGTGGCAACAGATCTCCGGGAAATAAGGCAGTAAGGGTTGTCTAACAACCCTATTGCCATTTCGGTTTTCTCTTTTCAATAAAGGCATTCATCCCTTCGGTGGCTTCAGGTTTTCCAAAGAGCCCGGCAAAGCTTTCCGATTCCAGCTCAGCAGCATTGAAAAAATCGGCTTCAAAACTTTTCAGTGCCAGTTCTTTTACCGCCCTAATGGCGTAGCGACCATTGGCTGCCATCTTTTTCCCGATCTCAATGGCCTGATCCAAAAGCTGAGAAGGCTCACAAATACGTTGCACCAGACCCATGCGATAAGCCTCTTGTGCATCGATGATCTCGGCAGTAGACATAAGGTACATGCCATTGGAATACCCTACCCTGCTGCAAATACGTTGTGTTCCTGCAAAACCGGGTATAAGACCCAGGCTAACCTCAGGTAGTCCAAAGCGGGCATTGGACGAAGCCAGCCGCATATCGCAGGCAAGAGCAAGCTCGCAACCGCCCCCTAATGCAAATCCATTTACAGCAGCAATAACAGGAAAATCCAGTTGTTCGAGGCGCAGAAAAGCTTGTTGCCCCAATCGTGAGAAGCTGTAAGCCTGGCTGGGGCTCATGGCTGCCAGCTCTTTGATGTCGGCACCAGCAATAAAGGCTTTGCCCTCGCCTGTAAGTACCATAGCGCGAAGACTCTTATTGCGCGACAGGTCTCTGAGCAATTTGTTCAGATTTTCCAAAACCTGGTTGTTTAAAGCATTGAGTGCCTCAGGGCGATTGATTCGCAGAATAGCTATACTGTCCTGGATTTCAAGGTTCAGAAATTGATAGTCCATGTGTTTTGATATTTGTCTTTTGTTTGTAGTTTTCGCAACTAAAGATAAATGAATAAACCAGATTGACCAACGCACTTCATGAAGATTTTGAGGGATCAGGTATGAATTTGTACCTTTGTGCCCTCTTTTACAGATCTCAGAAACCATTTCTATGGGTACACCTTCAATATTCGACATCGTCCGTTTTCCCAGCCACGAAGTACATGTAGGAGCTTATCCTCTGGGCGGCATGCAGCCCATCCGGTTGCAGTCTATGACCAACACCAACACAATGGATGTAAAAGCCACTGTGGCACAAAGCATCCGGATTTTTGAGGCAGGAGCTGATTATGTGCGTATCTCCACACCCAACAGGGAGTCGGTGCAAAAGCTGGCAGCCATACGCAAAGAGCTACGCGCGGCAGGGTTTAACCAACCCCTGGTGGCAGATATCCATTTCCAGGCAGAGGTAGCGCTGGAAGCTGCCCGCCAAGTGGAAAAAGTCAGGATTAATCCGGGCAACTACATTAAGGGTGTATCGCGAACGCAAACCCATTTCAGCCAGGCCGAAACCCTTATAGAGCTCGAAAAAGCCCGCGACAATCTTAAACCCCTGGTGGAAGTTTGCAAACAATATGGTACCGCCATCCGGATCGGCACCAATATGGGTTCGCTTTCTCCCCGTATAGTTGCCCAATACGGAAACACACCCGAAGGCATGGTAATGGCTACCTACGAATTTCTGGAACTATTCAGGGAGCTGGATTTCGATCAGGTAGTGATTTCACTCAAAGCCAGCAAACCCCTTATCATGGTGCAGGCCTATGAGGGAATGGTTGAAAAAATGCTCCGGCACAATATGAGCTACCCTCTGCACATTGGCATTACCGAAGCTGGTGAGGGTGAAAACGGCCGCATTAAATCAGCTCTGGGAATATGCACCCTGCTCAACAAAGGCATTGGCGATACCTTGCGGGTGAGCCTTACAGAAGATCCTGAAAAGGAGATCCCTTTTGCCAACAAAATCTCTTCGGTATACCAGCTGGCTTATACCGGTAAGGAGGATAACCGGCCATTTTCCCTTAAACGTTTTTCATTGTCGGAGAGAGAAATTGCTATACCCTTTTGCAAACACAAAGCCATAGTGGTGTCTGAGGAGCCACAATCCACAACCTCTTACACTGCTTCTCACTCCAGTGCAGGCATAAGCAAAAGAACCGAACCCGATCTGTATTACAGCAAGTCCATTGGTGGCATAACGCCTGAGGCTGACAAACCCTACCTGCTTCCTGCGGAGATATGGAACCCAGACCAGGCCATGTACACTTACCCCATACAATTATGCGAACCTGAGAACTTCATACTGGACCCCACAATGCAAGGGAAAGTCTTCCTACAGGTTTGTTGCGACAGCAGCCGGCAGAGATTTAATCCCATCAACAGTCCCAAACCTGCAGCAATTATTGCCGACCTTGGCAATTGTGATTTTACAGGAAGTCTGGAAGACCTGGTAGATTTTGGCCAGAGAAGTGGTGTCCCCGTAATCGCAAGAAAACAGTTTAATACTTCTGAAACCGACGACCTGATCAGCCATGCAGCCATTTTGTTTGGCAGTGCATTGCTGGAGCGAAAGATCCAGGGGTTGTGGCTGGAAGCACCGCGACTAAAGGACAATGCCATCGATCTGGCCTTCGGCTTCCTGCAATCCGCAGGGGTGCGTATTACCCGCAGCGAATTTATCTCCTGCCCTACCTGTGCACGTACATCGTTCGACCTGCAGGGGGTATTGCACCAGGTGCAGCAACATACTTCCAACTTCCCCGGATTGAAAATTGCTGTAATGGGCTGCGTTGTAAACGGGCCTGGCGAAATGGCCGATGCAGACTTTGGTTTTGTGGGCACCGCAACAGGTAAACTGCACCTTTACAAAGGCAAGCAGCCCATCATCAAAAATATTGAACCCGGCCAGGCGGTTGAAAAACTGCTTGAGGTGCTCAAAGAAAATGGATTTATCAACCCCTGACACTTTTTAAAACCCAATCTTAAAACTCAAAGCATGTCGAAGCTGCTGCGCAAAATTCTCAACGCGATCACCGCTACCTTTCTGATTTTCTTCATTCTTTTGTTTGGTCTGCTGCCCTTTGGTTTCATTTACAAACTTTCGGACTTCGTGGCCTGGGTGCTGAGGAGAATTTTCAAATACAGGTTATCTGTGATTGAAGAGAATCTCTCAAAATCAGACCTCAACATCAATGATTCCGAAAAGAAAAAACTTATTACCGGCATTTACCAAAACCTGGCCGATATACTGCTGGAAAGCCTCAAAAGCTTTACCATGGGAAGAAAATCCATTATCAAACGCCACAAAGTGCTCAACCCGGAGATTGCACAGCCCTATTTTGAAAAACAGCAAAGCATCATTCTGGTTACCGGACATATTGGAAACTGGGAATGGGGAAGTCTGTCAGCAGGTCTGCAAACGCCCTATCACATCCTTGGTTTTTACAAAAAAATCAAAAACCCTTTTGTTGACAGCTTCCTGCGTTGGAGCCGGTCGCGGTTTGGCACTACACTGGCCTCGATCCGTGAAACAAGTTTGAGTTTTCAACGGCAATCGGGTATCCCCACTCTTTTTTTAATGGCTGCCGACCAAAACCCAACCAAAAAAGCGCTGGCCCACAAGGTTTGGTTTCTTGGGCGCGATACAGCTTTCCTGCATGGGCCGGAGAAACATGCTAAAATCAATCAGTTTCCGGTTGTTTTTGCCGAAATTGAAAGGGTAAAGAGAGGATACTACGAATTAACCTTGTCGGTTCTGGTGGAAGACCCGAAATCCTATTCCGATGGAGAGATCACACAACTTTATGCACAAAAACTGGAGGCGTTCATTCGCAAAAACCCATCACAGTGGCTTTGGTCGCATAAGCGATGGAAGCACAGTTTCTAGATATACATTTCATCAATGATGCTCTTATAGGCCTTTTCGATAGACCTGCGGCGAAGCTTCAGTGTACTGGTCATGGTACCCGATTCAATGGAAAAAGGTTCGGGCAATAAGGTGAACCTAACAACACGTTCATAAGAGGTAAGTTCTTTTTGCAATTCAGCAAACCTTTTTTCCATGATCTCCAGGATCTGGTAAGACTGGGTCAGGGCGCGATCATCCATTGCGCTTATCTGGTGCTCCTGAGCCAGGGCCTGAAGTTTAGGCATTGAGGGCACGATGAGTGCAGTTACATATTGCCGGTTGTCGCCAACCACGATGATCTGCTCTACCAACTCATCCTGGGCAAGCAAAAGTTCAAGCTTTTGCGGTGATACATATTTACCTACAGAAGTTTTCATCAGATCTTTGATCCGATCTGTCATGACAAGGTTGTCCATATCATCGGTATATCCTTCATCACCCGTGTAGAACCATCCCTCTTTGAGCACCTCCCGGGTAGCTTCTTCTTTTTTGTAGTAGCCGGCAAAAACACTACGCCCCTTCACAAGTATCTCATTTTTTTCGCCGATTTTCACTTCTACCCCTGGCATAATGGTGCCGCAGGTTCCATAGAAATAGCGATCGGAGCGAAAACAGGAAACGGTTGCAGTTGTTTCAGTGGCTCCATAGCCATAATTGATAAAAACACCAGCGGCATGGAAAAATTTCAACACCTCTGTGCTGATAGCTGCACCCGAACATGGCATGGTTTTGATATTTCCTCCGAAAATGCCCCTGAGCTTTTTCAACACCAGTTTATCGGCAAGATTGAGTTTCAAGCCTAAGATAAAAGGTAATTTTTGTGCCCTGCAACGATACTCGATGGCCTGCAACCCTGTTTTTACCGCCCATTTGAATATCTTTTGCTTGACAGCAGGCCAGCGGGATAGCTCCGCATGGATGCCCTGGTAAGTTTTGTCGAAAAACCGGGGCACAGTACACATCAGGGTGGGTTTTACCACTGGCAGTACCTCGATTACCTCGCGGGGGTTTTCCAGAAATACATTCACTGCACCCTTGTACAACAGATAATGGCTCCACAACCGCTCAAACACGTGGCTAAGAGGGAGAAAGCAAAGCGACACATCCTTATTATTTACGTTTAACCGCTCATCATGTATCTGAAAGCAATAGACAAAATTATCGTGCTTGAGCATTGCCCCTTTGGGTTCGCCTGTAGTTCCGGATGTATAAATGATGGTAGCCAGATCCTCCGGATCGTAATTGATACTCTTTGGCCCATCCGTGACCTTTGCTTTGTTTCCTGTGGGTATTTCCAGAAAGTCCGCCCAGGCAATCACCCGTGGATCGTCCCCCTGAAAGGGCTCGAAGACCACTACCTTTTCCAGTGAAGGCACTTGCTCCATCAAGGCCAGAGCCGTATCAAGCTGTTGCTGATTACCAGCAAAGAGCAGCTTCATTTGCGTTTCGTTGGCAATGTATTTGATCTGCTCCTGCGATGCAGTGGCATATAATGGCACCACAACGCCACCTGCAGCCATAATACCCAAATCACTGATCATCCATTGGGGCCGGTTGGCACTGAAGATTCCGATTTTATCCCCTTTACCACATCCCAGATGCTGCAAGGCTTCAAAGACCTGATCTACAGTTGTCTTGAGCTGCTCCCAGGTTATGGACTGGTAGTTTTTTCCTGAATTGCGAAATCGAAAGGCTTCCTTCTGGCCATACTGCATAGCCCGTTGGTTAAAAATACTGATGATGTGATTTTCCACTGAAAAAAGGATTTGAGTTGGGTTTAAACAATTTACACTTAAAACATTGGCAAAAAGAGCAGCAATAATATATTTTACTGTTTATTCATCGGGGGCGATCGCTTCCAGCAACTACAAAGCATTCGAAAAGACACCCCAAATCCTTGAACAAATGTATAAGTTTTTGTTGAATTTTTTCTCTTTGAAGAAATAACTCCTGAGCAAAAACCAGATCTGTTGGTATTTCTGTGCGGGAGCCTGTCTGTGAAGGAACAAAGGACATACAGGCAGGAAAAGTCAGGAATATATCGTAAGAGTTATCCTACGTTTTCGGCCATGGTTGCGAAACTCGCAAAGGAATATTCCTTGCCAGGTACCCAGCAAAAGCCTGCCCTGCGAAATGGGGATGGTAAGAGAAACACCGGTAAGAGCAGATTTCACATGAGCAGGCATATCGTCGGCACCCTCCATGGTATGCACAAGAAAGGGCATATTTTCGGGTACGATATGGTTGAAAAAACTTTCGAGATCTACCCGTACAGAAGGGTCTGCATTTTCATTGATCATAAGACCTGCGGAGGTGTGATGAATAAAAACATTGAGAAGACCTGTGTGAGGGAGTTCTTTCACTGCTGAAAGGATATGCTGTGTAATGATGTGGTATCCTCGGGGAAAGGACGGCAATACAAGTTCAGTTTGTTGTATCATGGGTGTAATGGTTTACAAAAAGGTTAACACACTAACTCTCTATCACTTGCAACTTTTGCAGAAATATTACGTACACAAATGTACGAACCAAAACCCGAAACCCATGAACAAAAGTCTTCTTTTTCTATTCCTGATTACCATTGCTTCTGCGGGCCTGGCCCAGGATTGCAATCTTTTCATCCCCCTGATTGAAAACAAAGGAATGCAATACCAGAGTTTCAATCGGCGCGATCGCCTGGAAGGAACACAGGATGTTATGATCAAAACTGTAACCCGTCATGGCGATCATACTGAGGCTCTTATCAGCACCAAGTACTATGACAGCAGAGAGCGATTTCAGCACGAGGCAGAATACACCATCCGTTGCAAAGGCGATGAACTGATCATCGATATCCAGTCCATGCTCGACCAGGCAATGCTGGCAGGTTTCAAAGACATGGAGATAACCATGACCACTGTAGATATCAGCTTGCCCTCCAGGATGGAGCCCGGCGATCTGCTGCCTGAAGCCAGGGTTGAAATGACGGTCCGCTCTGCCGGAACCACCATCAGCGAAATAACATTCATTACCCGAAACCGCAAAGTGGAAGCCATAGAAACTATTACCACACCGGCAGGTACTTTTGAATGCTACAAAATCAGCTACGAAGCTTTTACTGAAACACGCACCATGGGCATTCCTTTCAGGGTTACCGCAAAAGGTGTTGAATACTATGCCCAGGGCATTGGTAATGTAAGAAGCGAATTTTACGACGACCGCGACCGACTGCAGAGCTACCAGGTGCTCAGCAGACTTTATCAGTAATACCTCTCAATCCATTTTCCTTTAACGTTTGAAGCCGGACTCTGATCCGGCTTTTTTGTGTTGATAAACCTTCCGGATTGCCCATTTGAGGCACTTCGCCAAAATCCAGAGAAAAAGTTGAAGAAAAATTTGCATTACGAAACTTTTCGTATTACATTTGCTACGAAACAATTCGTACTATGAGCCAGCAAAAAAAAATTCAACCCACAGAGAGTGAACTTGAGATCCTTCATGTATTGTGGGAAAAGGGAAACGCTACAGTCAGGGAAGTTCACGAAGAACTTGAAAAGCATAAAGAAACCGGCTATACCACTACTCTGAAGCTGATGCAGATTATGACTGAAAAAGGGATGCTCGACCGGGACACAGAATCGCGCACCCACATCTACAAACCCCTTTTGAGCAGAGAGCAAACCCAGGCAAGCTTTCTCAATAAAATGCTCAATGGACTTTTTAAAGGGTCGGAGAGCCGGCTTGTACTTGGCGCTCTCGACAGCAAGGCCCTATCGTCGGAAGAGATTGATGAGATCAGGGCATTTTTGAACCAATTCGAAAAATAGCACCCCATGCGACTAATAGAATATATCCCCGACCCATTTATACATGCCTTATCCTGGAGCCTGATCCATTCCATCTGGCAGATTGCAGCCATTGCACTGCTATGGCGTATCACCCTTGTCATGGCACATAAAGCTCCATCGGGTGTAAGGCAAAACCTCACCTTGCTGGCGTTACTTGCAACACCTGCTGTATTTCTTTACACATTTTTCGTGCAATACCATCGCTATGCAGCAGTACAAAAGATCTCTCACCTGGAGTTCGATTCTCCGGTATCAGAAATACTTATGAGCAGGATCGACAATTTTTACCTGATACCTGTGGAAAGTAACGCTCTCACCCTTTTTATGGAAGCTCATGCAAATTATATATTCTGGTTTTACTGGATCGGAATGGGCTTTTGCTCAATCTATTTCTTCTTGTCCTACGCAAGGGTTTTGCAAGTAAGAACAAAAGAACTAACTGCTGTGCCCGATGTCTGGTATACCATCATTGAACAGGCCAGGGCGAAAACCGGATTAAGAAAAAGCATCCCGGTATTTACAAGTACCAGGGTGAGTATTCCAATGGTTACCGGGCTGTTCAAACCCATTGTGCTGTTTCCGCTGGCGGTGGCCGCCTCAATGAAGATGCAGGAAGTGGAAGAAATACTGCTTCATGAATATTACCACCTGAAATGCTACGATCATTACACCAATATGCTTCAGAGCATCCTTGAGATATTGTTTTTTTATCATCCGTGCACCTGGTGGATGTCGCAACGTTTGCGTCTGGAACGTGAGGCACGGGTGGATGAATGGGTAGTGTCGCAAACCAGCGATCCGCTCAATTATGCAAAAACACTCCTCTCCCTTGAAGAAAACCGTCAAAACCGACTGCAACCGGTATTAGCGGCCACCCAATCCCATCATTCATTAATAACCCGCATTAAAAACATTATGCAAATGAAAACAAGACAATTCAATTCAGGACAAAAGATTGCAGCCATGGCAGTGATGGTATTGGCTGCAGTATCTCTTGCGTGGCTTAGCCCGCCTTCCTTTATCAGCATGAACCATGAAGACAAGATTATGACCGCTGATGATCATCAGCCGTTGTTAACCGCACAGAACCGTGGTGATTCGCAAACACCTCCTTCCGAGCCCAGGCGTGTGGTACTTGAAAATGGAGAATCCATCAGCTGGCAAGAACTCTCAGAGGCCGACAAAGCCGAAATAAGAAATGCCATGGAGGAAGCACGTATAGCCATACAGGAAGCCATGCGTGAGGTGCAGATGGAACTTAACAGCGAAGAAACCCGTCGCGAACTGCAACAGGCCAAGGAAGAGATCAAACGAGCTATGGAGGAAGTTAACCAGGAGCTCAACTCTGAAGCCTTCAGGCAGGAGATGCGCCAGGCACGCCAGGAAATACGTCAGGCACTGCAAGAGGCAAACAGCTTTTTAAACAGCGAGGAGTTCAGAACTGAGATGCAGCAAGCCGGTAGCGAAATCAATAAAGCTATGGAAGAGCTCAACAACATTGATTGGTCCAGGGTTGCATCGGAGGTGAACCAGGCCATGGAAGAGGCAGGAAAAACCATCGAAATGATAGCCCCGGCATTAGAAGAATTGTTTAAAAACTTAAACCTGGAAGAACTCTTCCGGGAACTGGAAAAGGAAAAACCCTCGCAACACTGAAACCCCGGCATCCCTTAGACTTTTCACTGGCATATCATATTGGCACATACTATCGCAGGCTTATGACACAAGCCCCCTCTAATGGGGTTTGATTCATCTTGTGGAAATTATCATTTCCTTTGGATTAACAAAGGTAGATTCTGGCCCTTTTCACTTCAAGAAAAAAGAGCCGTTGCTTTCGCAACGGCTCTTTCCAAAAAATAATCCTGTGCTTGTATTAAGCTCCCAATGTAGCTACCATAACGGCTTTGATGGTATGCATGCGGTTTTCGGCCTGGTCGAACACGATAGAATGCTCCGACTCAAAAACCTCTTCTACTACTTCCATGCCATCGAGGCCAAACTTCTGGTAGATCTCTTCGCCAATGGTGGTTTCGCGGTTATGGAAAGCAGGCAGACAGTGCAGGAATTTCACCTTGGGGTTGCCTGTTTTCTTCACCACATCCATATTTACCTGGTAAGGCTTAAGCATCTTGATACGCTCTTCCCAAACACTATCGGGCTCTCCCATAGAAACCCATACGTCGGTATAAAGGAAGTCGCAATCTTTTACTGCCTCAGCTACATCTTCGGTAATAGTAATTTTGGCACCGGTTTGCTTTGCAATTTCGCGGCACTGGGCAACCAGCTCTTCTGCAGGCTGAACAGCTTTGGGGGCAGCAGCGCGGAAATCCATACCCATTTTAGCGGCGCCTACCATGAGAGAGTTGCCCATGTTGTTGCGTGCATCGCCCAGGTAGCAAAACTTAACCTGATGCAGCGGCTTGTCGCAGTGCTCCATCATAGTAAGGAAGTCGGCCAGGATCTGGGTGGGGTGAAATTCGTTGGTAAGACCATTCCATACCGGTACACCAGCATACTCCGCCAGTTCTTCTACTTTTGACTGGCCATAGCCACGGTACTCAATACCATCGTACATACGGCCCAATACGCGGGCAGTATCCTTCATGCTTTCCTTCTTGCCAATCTGGCTACCAGTGGGTCCAAGATAGGTTACGCGTGCTCCCTGATCGAAAGCAGCCACTTCGAAAGCACAGCGGGTGCGTGTACTGTCTTTTTCAAAAATCAGCGCAATGTTTTTACCTGAAAGACGGGGTTGCTCGTAACCGCCATATTTGGCTTTTTTAAGATCCAATGAAAGATCAAGTAAAAATTTGATTTCCTGTGGAGTGAAATCCAACAACTTCAAAAAACTCCTGTTTCTCAGATTGAAGGCCATAGTTTTATATTTTTAAAAGGTTCGAAAAATATTGATGTAAAGATTTTAAAAGTTTAATACTGGCAGCGCAAAAATATTAAAATATCCATTTTGCATTTTGCTGTTTAGCAAATGATTTGCTGCCAGAGATTTAATTTCAGCCGTAAATAACGGTACCGGCATTTTCGTTTTCCAGCTGTGTGGCTTCGGTAATAATGGCTTCTTTTCCACCATTCTCCACAAACTCGATACAAGCTCTCACCTTGGGGGCCATGCTCCCTTCGGTAAATTGCCCATCGGCCAGATGCTTGCGAATGTCAGGCACGGAGATTCTCTCCAGTTTCTGCTCGCCAGGTTTATGGAAATTGATGAAAACATTGGGCACATCGGTAAGGATAAAAAACTCGTCGGCCTTGATTTTGTTGGCCAGCAGAGAAGACGCAAGATCTTTATCGATAACGGCATCAATACCCACCATTTTTCCTTTTTCATCGACATAAGCAGGGATACCCCCACCACCTACGGTGATTACGATATTTCCATCGCGGGCCAGTTTTTCTACCACTTTCCAGTTGGGAATTTCGAAAGGCCTGGGCGATGCCACCACTTTTCTCCAGCCGCGTTTGCGGGGATCTTCATGAAACACCCAGTTTTTCTCAGCCGTAAGTTTATCAGCCTCCTCTTTGGTATAGAAAGGGCCAACTGGCTTGGTAGGATTCTGGAAAGCGGGGTCGTTGCGGTCTACCACAACCTGGGTTACCAGGGTAACGATATTGCGTTCGATACCATGCTCTGCCAGTACATTTCGCATTTGTTGCTCAATCATAAAGCCGATGGATCCCTGGGTTTCCGCTACACAAAAGTCAATGGGTTGCGTAGGAAGGCCATAGACCTTTTGTCCGGCATCGTGTTGAAGCAATACATTACCCACCTGGGGGCCATTGCCATGACCAATCACAATATCATAACCTCTTTTGATCAATCCAACCAGATGCTGGCAGGTATCATACACATTCTGCTCCTGCTCGTCGATCGTTCCGACCTGGTCGCCTCTGAGCAATGCATTTCCACCGAAAGCGATAACAGATAATTTCTTCATAATTAAAATGGATTTAAGGTTTTATAGGTTCACAAAATAAAAAAATCGTACTCTGGCAAAATGTTTATTTTGTCGAATTAAAAGAAAAGAAAGGGGAATAAGGTTGGGAGGATTCCCTGAAGGAGTTATACGAGGGATTTGTCAGGAATATCTGACGGAAATAAAATCCAACATTCGGGATAACCTTTATGAAGCCCCATAAGTATTTTTTGTGTTTTGAACCCTGCAAAACTAAAAATATTTATTGATTTGCCTGTAGAGAGGATCATAAAAATTTTATGAAACAAACAGACCCTATCGGCGCCTCAGGCTAATTGCCCATAATCACCTGCACTTGCTCTACAGAAACAAAACACACAAAGAAAACCCGCAGAGATTCATCCGGGGTGAAGTGCCCATGCTACTGCACTTCTTCCATGGTAATGAGCTCGTTAAGGATGGCATACACGGTGAGGCCTGCAACAGACTTTATATTGAGTTTTTGGGTAATATTTTTTCGGTGAGATATAACCGTGTGAGTAGAGATAAAGAGTTTATCAGATATTTCTTTGTTGCTCATGCCTTTCACCAAAAGCTTAAGCACATCCAGTTCGCGTGCAGAAAGAGAATCTTCGGGGGAGCGTAGTTTTGGAGAGGAGGCTTTATCGAGCAGAGCATTGAATTTTTTCTGTATCTTCTGGCGTGTATCACCCACCATGATCACCTCATCAAACAGCTCCATGAGCTCATCATCGAAAAGAGCGTAAACCACAGCTGCTACCCTCATACGTCCCTCTCCCTGGTCGCGGAGTTCTTCCAGGAACTCTGCACTTACCATTGAAGGATTTACTACCAGTGCATCGGGCTTAAAACGCCCCAGCAGATCCTCCAACTGAGAGCAGCAACTCACCTCGCGAATGGTATGAAACAAGCCAAAGTTTTCAGCAAGTTGCAAAAGACCTTTACGGATAATTTCAGACTGCTCAGCAATAATAATGCTTTTGCTCATTGTGTGTTAATTGATTTGTTGTTCCAGCTGTGCAACTATGGGGATAAGCACTTTATCCTCAATCCGCGCATGATTGATAAGGTCATCCTCAAAATCCATCAATTCGTTGAGAATACGAATACGCAGATACCGGTCGTTGGCCGGAGGGAAGTATTTGATGAGCAAACTTTTCAGATCGGTAAGTTTTTCCTCAATATTATCATGCCTTTCTTCAAACACGCCAATATTGTAGTTGACTTGAGTTATGTCAATGCTTTGGTTTTTCACCTGCTGCGCCAGTGCTGCCACGTAGGGAAAAGCAGTGTGATCTTCATAGGCCAGGTGCTCCTTAACCTCTGCAATATATTGCTGGAAAAACTTTTCCAGTTGCAGGGTAGCCGGATGATGCACACGTTCTTTAAACTCTTCGATGAGCCTTTCAAGATATGGGATCTTTTCCTGCAGATAATACTGATGTGAATTTTCCAGGTAAAGCAAAAGCATACTCACATCAAGGCTTTTGAGCCGGCGATCAGGGAAATAGTTTTTATTGAGGAAGGTATTGACCATCAGAAGGAAGAAGTCGGTATTGATTTGCCGGGAACGACACACCTCCTTTATGGTTTTGTCTCCAAAGCCCAGGTCAATGCCAAACCGGGGCAAAAGCACCAGGGCCCTTTTGTCATGGTTGATAATATCGGCCATTTTCATGGCACTGGAAATAATCATCTCGGGCATACACTTACTTTTTTTGCAAAATTAGCATTTCTCAGCGGCTTGTGCATCCCCATAAATGGGGATATAAGATTGGCCGGCTAAGCTTATCTAAAGTTACAAAAGTTTTTTCAGCTCAGTGCAGATCCGGGCCGTGCGCATACCTGCAAGGCGGATATCTGCAATAAAACCTGCTCAATCAGCACATAATATCTTTAAGCAGAACATCCGACCCTATAATGGAGTCGGATGATCACAAAAAGAAACGTATTTATTTAAACTGGCCTGCCAGGGTTTCTAATCCATCAGGGCACCTAAATGGTGTTGATCCTGCGGGAGTAAATCAAAACTATCTGATTTTCCGTACACCATTATTCTCTTCTGAAAACCAGGCTTTGATTGTCTGCCCTCACGATGGTTTGGTAGAAGCTAAAGTAATCTGCATATTTTTCAGCGGCGAACATCCCACCATAGGTCTCAAATCGACGTATGTAAATGATTTTCTGATCGAGCAGATCCACCTTGCTGCTGTAGACACCGAATTCGGTTTCAAGTTCAAATGCGGTCATGAGATTTTCGGGCACAAACCCTGCGGGGATTTCGATGACCAAAGTATCAATCCTGGTAGTGGGGAATTTGACTTCGAAGGGCTGTTTGCGGTTGCGAATACGCGGGGGAGTGCTGCGCATAGTGCTGAGAACATTGAGGGGTACCGTGAGCCGTTGCCCGCTTACACTGGCCAGAGAGCGCAATTGCACATCCATCTCAATCCGGGTCCTGGGGTTATTGTCCAGAAGATTCTCGATGGCGTATCGGTTCAATGTATAGTTGGGGAGCCTTAAGTTTTCAAGCAGCCATTTTTGCTGATTATCGGGGCTGAATCTTACAAGAAAGGAGCGGTCGGAGAAATAAACCCCTCCCACCTCCATGCGGATGGAGGCCGATCCATGCCCCTGGTTGTCGAGGCTGATGTTTGCCAGGGTCAGAAACAGGTTATCTTCGCGGGCATAGCCGGGTGTGCGTGCAAGCAATCCACCCTCTTCGGTAATCATAAGCACGGTGCGATCGTCCGTAAAATCGCCAAGATGACCGAAGGGTGCGTCGGAGCTGGTACATTCAAGCCAAACTGTATCGCCTGCCAGAGGCACACACAATATAACATGATTGAACTGGCTCACCGGAAAATCCTCTTTAACGGTATTGTATTCGCCTGGTCCGGCATAAACAAGCGTATAGAGCGATGGTATGCCCACTGCCTGCAACATTGCCATCATGTAATTGGTAAGCGCTTTACAATCGCCATATCCGGTGCGGTCTACGGTAGCTGCATCAAAGGGTTGAAATCCACCAATGCCCAGGGCAATATTCACATAACGGGTATTGGCCTGCAGAAACTCATAGATGGCTTTAACCTTCTCTCGATCGGTTTCCAGGTCCTTAACCAGTTGCTGCAGAAACGCCACCCTGCCTGGCGGAAGATTATTGCGGCCCTGGTTCAACTGCCAGATCCATTGCCCGAACTCACTCCATGAGTTATTGTTTCCCTTGTACCCATCAAATTCGAATTGATCGGTAGAAAACAACATGCCCGGTGCAACATCTACAAAGTTTGGAGCACGAAACTCGCGCGTAAGAGCAGGCACATTCTCTGTGGCATAGGTCAACTGCCGTCGGTTGCGCCCTTGATCCACCACTGTTGGCTGAGAGTCTGTATTGGCCATCCGGTACATCAACTCCATACTGGCAGGGTACTCAACCACAAGTTTTGCTTGTTGGACAGCCCTGTTGTAACCTCCCTGCGGAAAAAACCGGTTGGCATAAAACATACCCCGGTTGTAAAGGGTCTCGTACTCATATCGCACCGTATAGGGATACTCGGAAATACGTGGAGTAAAATACATCACACGGTTATCTTCATACAATGAGAAACTCTGAAAATTACTGGTATCATCAAGATCGCGCCGGCGGATGCGGCGTACAAGGTTTCCTCTGGCATCGTAGATTTCACCCCCGATAAAATTAACCCTTGAGTGCATGTCGTAATGCAGAACCAACACATCAGGCCCTTTACCGTTCTCATTGAGAATGGTAACAACCCTTTCGTATCTTTCACCATAGTTACCAGGGCCATTGATCACAACCCTTTTATCATTTTTACGATATACGGCATTGGCACCTTCGAGCAGTTCGGGTGGAATAAGAGATACTGCGTATTGTGCGTGCAAGTTCAGGAAGCAGCAAAAAACCATTATGGCTGCCAATATAAGCTTCATGCTGGCGCCCTTTACTATTGATAGATCATCGTTCATAAAAAACCGTATTAGTTTTGAAAAAACTACCCAGGCCCGGGCTGTGAAGAAGCCGGCAGGCCTGAGTATAATCCCATTGTATGGTTAAGAGTTGGGTTCAGTGCTTTGACCTCAACTCATCAGAGCTTTTTGAGTACCACAGTGCGGGCTTGTTCCTCCACAATGCGAGCGAAGAAGTTACGAAGATCCTGGTATTCATCGGCCAGGAAAAGAGCCTTGCGAATGTCCATTTCTATGGTTACTGTTACATTTCCATCGTCGGTTCTGGCATAGGTGCAATTGTACGATCCGGCACGTCGTGGCATAGAAAATCTTGAATTGCGGGGCATTTCGTCAATGGCATATCCTTCAGGCACCTCTATGGTGATCTCATAAGTCCTTTTAAAGGGAAATACAAAATCTACAGGAAACTGCCTTGTTTCCAACCTGAAGGGATTGGAGGTGTAAGCATCGTTCAACAGAGGTTGTACATATAATACATCACTGGGCGTTCCATCCAACGAAGGGATTTCGAAATGGTAGGTGCTAACCAGGGGTTGAGACCAATCGCCCTGGTTCGCCAGCTGAAAGTCTTTGAGGTCGGCTCCCTGGTTACTTGCCTCAAAGGCATCCATAAAGTCTTCTACTTTATTGTAGCTTCTGTATCGTGCTTCCATACGAGCCCTGTTGTAACGGGCCTTTTCTCGCTCCATATTTACCTCAATGCCACCACACGGGCTGATGATGATGTGAGAGCGCGTATGAGTATTGTTGTCGGCAACAGCTTCCAGGTTCACCCTGCGCCCCCTGCCTGCGGCAATAAGTCGTCCTTGCCCGTTGAGGCATCTTTCGGGAAGCAGGTACCATGGATTGTGCTTATTGGTGGCATCCAGCAGATAATTTTCACCATCAATGCTGGCATGTGCAACCACATAATTAAACTTGTCGAGCATAATCTGGGCCGGGTTGATAATACCATGTGCCCGGGTACTGAGTATTACCGGGTCTGCCTGTATATCCAGCTCACGCAGCAGAAGCACCAGCGCAAGGTTGATATCGGCAACATTGCCTTGTTGATCATTCCAGGCCCTGCGCAAATTTCTGCCGGCATAAATTCCATTGCGTTGATTCCAGTTCATATGCGACTGCACCAGCTCGAAAGCGGCTACCATTCTTTCATGCGGTTCCTGGTAGGTTGAGGCAATTAGTTTTGCTTCCTCGCTCAGAAAACCCGAGCGGTTAAGCAAACGCCCAAAGGATTCGGATTCCAGCAAACGGGTCGTAAGTTGCTCCCAGGTGCTGGAGAAATCGCGCATGGGGCCATAGGGCCAACGGAAATGCACCAGTTCATGCTAAATTTTCGAAACATAATTGATAGGAGCATTCATGTGAGGCTCAAGGGTAAAAGCCGGTGCATTTTCAATTCGAAACAGATGAAAATTCTCCTGATAATCTACCCGCATTTTATGTTTTCTTCTTCTTCCCATTGCAAGTTCTTCTTCCCATTCTACATCAAAATTTCTCGACCGGGAGGTGGTAGAGTGCTGATTAAGTGTGAGAAACCCTTGCATCAAAGGTTTGTAGTAAAAGTATTCCGGGGTATAAATTCTGAATTCACTGAAAACCGTTGGATGCACATACTGGAAAAACCAAGTCGGAAGGGTAAAAAGGAAAGGTGAAACAATAGTATACTCAACCTCAATTACTGAACCTTCCTTTATGTTAGGCAGGGCAAAATTAACGTATTTGAGGTATTCGCTGACTTCCTCCTCAAAAGCATCTCTTCTGCTAAAAGAGGTGCGTTGCATCCTGCCATTCTCCATATTAAAAACATTAGCTTTCAGGTTGGAGAGACGTTCGCTTTGTCCTCGGCTTGAGTGCAAAGAAATATTGAAATCGCCCAGATCAAAAGCATCCCGGTGCAGAATTTTAATTCGTTGATGGCGTGTAAAATGGTACTGAAAACCATCGGATGCATGATAACGAATCTCTACCACACCATAATCTCCCAAAATAACAGCTTTGGCGGATGTGTCAGCCTCGAAACGTGTCATTTCAAGATCCTCTTGATTGATCCGGCCAAAGCGCATGGGGTCACGTTGCGCATTAAGATAGCCAGTGGAAAGAATAAAAAGAACTACAAGCCCGGTAAGCCTGGCAAATTTTGATTGCATGGTTTTGGTTTTTTAATGAGTATCTGGTATGTTTAAAATTAGAATGTTTCCTCCTTGATAAAGAGTTAATTTCCCTTTGATTTCGTTCCTTAATGTGCACAACTATATCTGTACATATGTTGCAGGCTAAAATAATCTAAATTTTTGTTAAACACATTGATTTATTCACGGTTTAACAAAAAAACCGGGTTATTTATACCCGGTTTAAATAAACAAAATATACTTAACTCTTATAATCAATCCTTTACGATTTTTCTCAGCAAAAACTCAAGGGGAATATGCACACGTTCTTTCCAGGCTACCTCGCTGTGTTCTGCTCCATCGAAACGAAGGGTTATCCAGTTTTCGTTTTTAACATATCCGGCATTCACCATTATACTATCCACCCTTAATTGAAAAGGCTCGTAAAGAGAATCGAGGGTTGCTGTGCCATAATCAAAATAAATGCGATGATTGCCAGGAGACGGCAACAATCCTTCCACTTCATCAACGAAGATACCCTCCAGCGCAGGCCAGTGGGTAGAAACACAGGCTGCACTACCGAAAACCTCAGGATAGCAAGCAAGAGCACAAAAAGAGATAAGACCTCCCATACTGGAACCCATAATATGAGTATGGGCCGGACCTGCTTTTGTGCTATAGGTACTGTCAATAAAAGGCTTCAGCTCTTCTACAAGAAAAGCCAGGTAACGATCTGAAAGTATTTCATCGGTCACCCCTTGTGCTAATAGAGCTTCTTGTATCTTGCCAGCAGGCATATTGGGCATATATTCGGCCAACCGGTGTGGCGAATTCCAGACTGCAACGATAATGGCAGGCCGGATTTTGCCTTCATTGAGAAGTTTTACCAGGGCCTTGTCAGCCTCCCATGCCACCCCGGCATAGGAAGTATGAGGGTTAAAAACATTCTGCCCGTCGTGCATGTAGAGCACATCATACTTTTCATCCGGGCTATACCCGGGAGGGAGAAAAACTTCAACGTTGCGGGAAACAACATAATTTGACGAAAAATCAGGGTAATGATCTATCTGTCCTTCCCTGACTGTGGGTTTGCCTGAGCACGAACACATCATGAGTAAAATAACAGATCCTTTGAGGATTGATTCACGGAAGTACATTCTGAAAAGCTGTTTAAAGATTGCTGATATAAGGTTTTCAACTACACCCCTATGGATTTATGGTTGCTTCAGATAACCAGGATCCTTTGTACTATCTGAGAGACGATACTGATTAGTGAGCAGCAAACATAATCATTTTTCAGCAAAACAATCATCAGATCCTGATCGATCCCATCCCACCATCTACAGCGATGATCTGCCCGGTAATCCATGATGCCTGCTCACTGAGCAGGAAAGCAGCCATAGCAGCCATATCTTCCGGAGTTCCGACTCTCTTAAGGGGATGTCGTTGGGCAGAAGCCTCACGGCGATCGTCGGAGCTGAGCAAACGAGCTGCCAGAGGGGTATCGGTAAGCGAAGGAGCTACCGCATTTACCCTTATGCCGGGAGCCAGTTCCGCTGCCAGCGATCGTGTGAGCCCCTCTACTGCTCCTTTGGCCATGCTGATAGAGGCATGGTAGGGTATCCCCTGCCCTACGGCAACTGTACTGAAGAATACAACAGAAGCTGCCGGAGCAGCCTTCAACCGCCCAAGCAATTCCTGGGTGAGGCGGAATGCTCCAAGGGCATTCAGAGAAAACTCCTGCAAAACATCCTGTGGCTTCAACCCTCTGAAAGGTTTCAGGTTGATACTCCCCGGACAATACACAAGGCCATCGAGTTGTGCGGGCAGATAGTCGAACGAGTAGCTCTCAGCAAGGGCATCATAGGGATGCCAGCTTAGGTTGGCATCTTCTGCCAACTGCCCCTGCGAACGACTTAATGCAAATATCCGATGATCGGCTTTCAGTTTCTGGGCCAGAGCATATCCGATTCCGGAGCTTGCTCCTGCTATAAGAATATTTTTCATCATAATAAAATTTGTTTTTAAGCGGTATGATGGAACCCTCATGGGATTGATTTTATTACCATTGTGTTTAACTTCGTTGAGCTCGCAAGCTCGGTTGTATATGCAATACATGTGGGTTTCATGACAAAAATCTGTTGTGTAATGGGTTTGTTAAGATCGTAAACCTGGCAAGGTATTACGAAGGTTTTTTGAGTTTAGAGGGATAACATAACCCAACCCACAATGTTCAAAAAAAACAGCTCATGCAAAGGCTTGCAGATTGGCAAAAAACACACACCCCCTGATCATACAAGAAACACCCGATGTTTTTTCAAACGGCATGCCTCCTACACCTGTCATCCAATCAGTTAAAACCAATAATTTATTTTTTCGTTTAAGCCCGGAAACAGCTGCATCAACCCCCTGAAAACAAGATTAAAACTTTTCCCAAAATACTTCCGCAAAAACCACAATTCATTAACCCACAGTATTCTACCGGGTAAAACCCTCCCTATTTTTTGCGTGAACAAACGCTGAGATATTCTCTCCTGGCAGGCTTACTTTACATTATAGTTTTTCAGAAAGAAAAAGGCACTGATAAACAATAACTGAGCAAAATCAAAATTTATGAATAATTTCTTACTCCGCAGGTCTTTCCCAAAGCAATTCACCATTCTCTTTATCAGCTTATTGTGTGTGCTGTTTATACAGCCACTCCATGCTGCATGGGTCGAAAATATGCCTGTAAAAGTAGAAAACCCGGATGGAACCACCCTCGAATTATTTGTTACGGGAGATGAGTTTTTCAACTTCCTTCACGACAAAGATGGCTACACCATTATTCAGGCAGACAATGGTTTCTTTTATTACGCGCAAAGCAGTGGAGACACCCTGGCACCATCGCCATGGAGAGTGGGCCAGGCTATGCCAAAAACGTTACCCCTTGAGGTGAGAGCCGGCATTTCTGAGCAGGAATACCAGCGCAGAAAAGATGAAATGCTTAAGGCAGTGGCTGATGAGCCCCATCACCACAAAGCCGCTCATTCGGGCACACTCAACAATATCGTAATTTACATCCGGTTTGCAGATGATCCGGAGTTCTCAACGCCCCGCTCAACCTTCGATGGCAGGCTGAACAACAATTTCAGCCCTTCTGTGAAGCACTACTTCCAGGAAGTATCCTATGGAATGGTAACAGTGGAAAGCCATCACTTTCCTCTGTCCGATAACATGAGCATCAACCTTTCTTACCAGGATGTTTATCCCCGTTCCTATTTCCAGCCTTACAATGCCACCAGCAATCCTGATGGTTACACGTCATCGCAACGAGCTCAGCGCGAACATCAGCTTCTGCACCGGGCAGTAACAGCTGTTGCCAGCCAGATCCCCCCCGATCTGGACATCGACAACGACAATGATGGACGCGTAGACAATGTATGTTTCATCATACAGGGTGGCAATGGTGCATGGGCTTCCATTCTGTGGGCACACCGCTGGATGTTGTATTCCACCCAAACCTTCATCCATGGGAAACGGGTATGGGACTACACATTTCAGCCCGAGAGTCAAGCTACTGTAACCATTCTGAACCATGAGCTTTTTCATACCTTCGGAGCACCCGATTTGTACCGCTACAGCAACAATTCCATCACTCCCGTCGGACCATGGGATCTGATGCATTCCGGCTCCGGCCACATGGGAGCGTATATGAAGTGGAAATACTCAAACCAGACCTGGATTTCGAGCATTCCGGTGATCTCAGAGCCGGGAACATACACGCTCAACCCTCTTACTTCGCCCGAAAATAATGCATTCCGCATCAACTCTCCCCATAGTTCCACGGAGTATTTCGTGGTTGAATACAGACGCAAACAACCTGGCACCTACGACAACAGTTTACCGGGTTCCGGATTGCTCATCTACCGTATCAACACCCTGGCCGGCAATGGCAATGCAAACGGGCCACCCGATGAAGTTTACCTGTATCGTCCCAATGGCACCAACAGTATCAACGGGGTGGTTACCAATGCCAATTACTCTGCCCATACTGGCAGAACATCCATCAACGACCTGACCAACCCCTCCTCTTTCCTGAGCAACAATGGTATAGGAGGACTGGATATATCCAACATTACCGAAGCGGGTGAAACCATCTCCTTTGACTTGTTCGGCGGGTCTACCGTAAGCCATACCGTAACAGTTGCAGCCAGCCCGGCACATGGAGGTACTGTAAGTGGCGGAGGAACCTACTGGCAAGGGCAGAATGCACAGGTTAGTGCAACTGTTGCCAGCAACTTTACCTTCCAGAACTGGACCGAAAACGGCAACGTGGTTTCCACCCAGCCCAATTATTCTTTCCAGGTGAACAGCAGCCGAAATCTTGTGGCCAATTTTGAACCCCAGGGCACCATCTTCAACATAGCAGTATCAGCAAATCCCAGCGAAGGAGGTAATCCAACCGGTGGAGGAAACTACCAGCAAGGGCACTCTGTAACTCTGGCCGCCAACCCTGCTGCCAGCTATGAGTTTATCCATTGGACCGAAAACGGGAATGTGGTATCCACACAAGCCAACTATAGCTTTGCGGCCACTGCAAACCGACAGATCGTAGCACACTACCAGGTCAAAACCTATCAGATAAGTCTTACGGCAAACCCCTCAAATGGCGGGAACGTAGCAGGTGCCGGCACCTTTAACCATGGAGCTGTAAGGTCTGTTTCTGCTTTCCCGGCATCCGGTTTTGAATTTGTTAACTGGACCGAAAACGGAACTGTTGTTTCTACCAACAGCCAATATATGTTCCAATTGACTGCCAACAGGAACCTTGTAGCCAATTTCCAGTCCACTTCTTCGTCCAACTTCACAATAAGTGCAACGGCAAACCCGACACAAGGAGGAACCATCAGCGGAACCGGAAACTTCCCATCTGGCCAAACAGCTACACTTACCGCTACTCCTGCTGCAGGTTACTCCTTTGTAAACTGGACCGAAAACGGAAATGTGGTATCCTCCCA
Organism: Bacteroidales bacterium; assembly: GCA_046291875.1. Lineage (GTDB taxonomy): Bacteria > Bacteroidota > Bacteroidia > Bacteroidales > UBA7960 > SKVR01. The sequence goes on from JBKBSF010000032.1 coordinate 40,063, forward strand.
GGCAAGCTACAGCTTTACTGTAACAGGCAACCGCACTCTCACGGCCAACTTTGCCATCAACACCCATACCCTCACACTCAACGCTAACCCCACACAAGGAGGAACAACAACCGGTGCCGGTACTTTCAATCATGGCCAAACGGCCACGGTTACGGCTACTCCTGCTGCAGGTTACTCCTTTGTAAACTGGACCGAAAACGGAAATGTGGTTTCCTCTCAGGCAAGCTACAGCTTTACTGTAACAGGCAACCGCGCTCTCACTGCAAACTTTGCCATCAACACCCATACCCTCACACTCAACGCTAACCCCACACAAGGAGGAACAACAACCGGTGCCGG
>JBKBSF010000032.1:41064-47653 GCA_046291875.1 Bacteroidales bacterium
CAACCATGGCCAAACGGCCACAGTTACGGCTACTCCTGCTGCAGGTTACTCCTTTGTAAACTGGACCGAAAACGGAAATCTGGTATCTAATCAGCCCTACTTCAGCTTCACCGTAGAACAAAGCCATACTCTCATTGCAAACTTTGTGCTTCAACAAGATGAGGAAGAGCCAGAACCCGAAGTATTTGTAAATATTCAGGCACGCTCACTCCCCACAGGAACAGGCTTCATTTTCGGAGCCGGAGAATACCCTGAGCACAATACCGTTACCCTCAACGCTCTTCCTGTAGCCGATAATTTTGAATTCCAGGGATGGGTAGAAAACGGCCAAGTGGTATCTACAGACAACCCATACCTGTTTGCGGCCAGTGAAAACCGCAATCTTACCGCCCGGTTCCGGGTTATGCCTCGCAAGTTCCAGGTGGAGGTTAAAACAAACTCCTCTGATATGCTTGAGGTGATAGGTGAAGGGGAATATGAAGAGGGAGAATACGCTACCCTTGAAATCATTACCAGTGAGGACCATTCGTTTGAAGGCTGGAAAAACCCGGCAGGTCAGATTGTATCGCGATCCAACCCTTATACTTTTGCTGTGAATCGAAATCTTGTACTTGAGGCACTTATCAAACCCAGGCAACAGGTTCTTTCGATCACTGATGATGAAGTAAAGGTGTTTCCCAATCCCACCTCAGGTCCTTTACAGATTGACATTGACCACGAAGCAATCCTTACAGTACGCAACACGGCGGGATTTGCGGTTTACCAGCGAAAAATAAAGCCCGGAGACCAGCACATCAACCTTGATTTTCTACCCATCGGCATGTACATGCTTCATTTCCAAACAGAAGAAAAAGTAATAAGCACCAAAGTGATCATAAAATAACAATAACCCTCCATCCCACTGTAAAACCCAGGCCCGGCAGCTAGATACACCAAACTGCCGGGCTTTTTGCTGCAGAAACCCCATTCTGACAACAAAAGAACAAAGACATCCCGCATAACAATCAATTATCTCCAATTCGCACTATACTCCTGAACAAAAAGAATTTACACTCAGCAAATTCAATTTATTAGGAATCAAAAGGTTTTAAGGTCTGATAAAATTTTTCTGTTTTTGAAAACAAAACAGTATTTTTGGCTATCCAATGGTCAAACTACATGTCTGAGTCCCCCCATCAATCAGCAACTGCAGTATTCCGAATTCGATTTCAGGGCAGTAGCCGGGGGATTATTCTGACAAAACATTTCAATCAACCATCTTAGGAAATGTTTGTTTTTGTTTAGGCCTTGAGCAATACAGTAAACACCTGTAAAAAAACCAGAAGTGGCAGACAGTCTTGTAATCATTCCTACCTACAAAGAGAAGGAGAACATCGAAAAAATAATCCGCAAGATTTTTTCTCTGGGAGAAGATTTTCACATTCTTGTCATTGACGATAATTCTCCTGACGGCACTGCAGATATAGTAAGGAAGTTGCTGGAAGATTTTCCTGGCAGGCTTTTCCTTGAAACCCGCAAAGGTAAACTGGGTCTGGGAACAGCCTACATTTATGGATTCAAGTGGGCATTGCGTCGCAGTTATGCGTTTATTTTTGAAATGGATGCAGATTTTTCGCACAACCCTGAGGATCTTCCCAAGCTCTACCATGCCTGCGCCCGGGAAGGTTTCGATCTGGCCATAGGGTCGCGTTACATACATGGAGTGAATGTGGTGAACTGGCCCATGGGGCGCGTACTGATGTCCTATTATGCTTCGGCTTATGTAAGATTTATTACCCGGATGAAAGTCAGGGATACCACTGCCGGTTTCAAATGCTACAGAAGGCATGTACTTGAAGCCATTAATTTGAATAAGATCAAGTTTACCGGCTACGCCTTCCAGATTGAGATGAAATATATTACCTGGAAACTGGGCTTCAAAATCAAGGAGATTTCCATCATCTTTACAGACCGGGCACAGGGGGTATCCAAAATGAGTAAAGGGATTTTCAAGGAGGCCGTTCTGGGGGTAATCAAGCTACGCATCCGGGGCATATTGGGCAGATACAAAAAATTCCAGGGTAGTAATATTTAGGCTCATTTCCTTCAATCCTTGTCTTATGGCATCAAAAACCTTAATCGTAAACGCACAAATTGTAAACGAAGGCCGGATTGTGCCCGGATCTGTGCTCATAGAAGATGATCTGATTGCCGGAATCTATGAATTTGCAACACCTGCAGCCATGTCGTTCAGCTCCGTACAGATCATAGATGCAGAGGGAGCGTACCTGCTTCCGGGGGTCATCGATGACCAGGTCCATTTTCGCGAACCCGGCCTTACCCATAAAGCCGATATACTTTCTGAATCAAGGGCTGCAGTGGCAGGAGGCATCACATCATTCATGGAAATGCCCAATACCAATCCCCAAACCACCAGCATTGAAATGCTCCATGAGAAATTTGCCCTTGGAGCTCGCCAAAGTATGGCCAACTATTCGTTTTACATGGGTGCCACCAACGACAATGCGGAAGAATTGCAGAAAATTGACCCCTCAAAGGTTTGTGGCATAAAGGTGTTTATGGGATCCTCCACCGGCAACATGCTGGTAGACAACACACAAACCCTTGAAAAAATCTTTGCCAACGCTCCTACCCTGGTGGCAACACACTGCGAAGATGAAGCCACCATACAGGCGAATATGAAAGAATTTCGCGAAAAGTATGGCAACGATATTACACCAGACCAACATCCCGCCATAAGAAATCATCAGGCCTGCCTGCTCTCCTCATCGCAAGCTGCCGAACTGGCCCGCAAACACAATACACGCCTGCACATACTGCATCTGTCTACTGCCGACGAAACTGCACTCTTCCGAAACGACATCCCCCTCCTACAAAAGCGGATTACGGGAGAGGTTTGTGTGCATCACCTTTGGTTCAGCGATTCTGATTATGCCCGGAAAGGAAATCTTATCAAGTGGAACCCGGCTGTAAAATCGGCCCATGACAGGGAATCACTCTGGAAAGCACTGCTGGATGGCAGATTGGATGTGGTTGCCACCGACCATGCTCCCCACCTGCTTGAAGAAAAGCAAAGGCCCTACCTGGAGGCACCATCCGGTGGTCCTTTGGTGCAGCACGCTCTGCAAGCCATGGCCGATGCATTGTTGCAACGAAATCTGCCTATGCACCTGCTTGCCCAGTGGATGTGCCACAACCCTGCCATCGCATACCGGGTAGAAAAAAGAGGATTTATAAGACCTGGGTATTTTGCTGACCTGGTAATTCTCTCTCCCAATCAACCCTATTCTGTAAACAAGGAAAATATTCTTTACAAGTGCGGTTGGTCTCCTTTCGAGGGTCACCAGTTCCAGACTACTCCCACCCATACTTTTATCAATGGTGAATTGGTTTTCATCAAAGGGCTGTTCAATGAGACCTACAGAGGCAGGGCTCTTACTTTCAACCCTTTGGCCAGGTAAATCGGTAATCTGAGAAACAGTCAACCTGTATTATTGCAGGTGTCAGCTCCCTTTTCCCGATGAGCCAGACAGACGATGCAAGGCAAAAAATAAACCGGAAAGAACTATTAATACCAGGGCAACCACCCTGAAACCAAAATAAATATCGACCCGGTTTATTAAAGGCTGCAAGGCAATGGGAGAAAAGAACATCCCTACGAATACAAACATATTCAAGAAACCCACCAGTGTACCTCTGAGAGCTGCCGGAGCAAGAGAGATAAGCCACAGGTTAATATTGGGCATCATCAATCCAAACCCCAAACCTGAGAGGATAATTCCCAAAACCATGTACCAGTAAGAGAGCGCCAGGCTAATAACCACAAAACCCGCCGAAACCAGTAAATAAACACCTCCCATAACGACCGGAAAACCAAACCTCCTGCGTATGCTTCCATAGTTCAGTGAGGTAATCACTGAAGCAACATTCACAAAAGCAATGGCAAACCCGATTCGGGTATTGGTTACACCCTGCATTTCGCTCAAAATGAATGGCATTTGCACCGGGATCATATAGAAAACAATCATAGAGAAAAATGCCATGCCGTAAACAAAAAATACCATAGGAGGTATCATAGAAAACTTACCTGGGGCGGCTGATGGCTGTGCCTTTCTCTCCCTGGCAGGCTCATACACTGAAATCAAAGCCATTACCAGCACAATGAGTGCACTTATATAAATGAGAAATGGCAGGCGCCAGTGTATATCGGCCAGCACCCCGCCTGATGAAATGAAAACCAAACCTCCCAGGCCAGCAAAGGTAGCCTGCAAACCCATAAAGCGATTTCGCTCTTCTCCCTCAAAATAATCGCCAATAAGGGTGATGATAGCAGTTATAAGGCCTCCCACAGCTATTCCCAGCAATGCCCTTCCGGCAAGCAGCCAGAAGAAGCTTTGCACATAAAGCCCTGTTGTGCCAGCAAAAGCATACAACAACAGTGAAATCAGCAGTACTTTTTTTCTTCCGGCACGGTCGGTAAAAACCCCGGCCACCGGAGCCAGCAATCCCATAAACAAAGCCGGTAGTGTGAGCACCAGGCGACCCAGCAGATCAATGCCGGGCACATGAGCAAACTCCCGGCTTATCTGGGGTAGTGCCGGAGCCACGATAGCACCGGCCATTACCGTGAGCGTGCTGCCAATAAAAAGAGTTGCCCGAAGCAACCCTTGGCCTTTAATGGTCATAAAACAGTTTTTGGGGAAGACAAAAATAACAGGTCTTTCGGTCCCCTTTAGATTATTGCTGAAAAATATCAGAACTCTCTTACAGATCTTAGGAAGCTTACGATCTCACTTTCGTATTGAGGAGCCAGATTCTGAGGAATGGAGATGTACATTCTTACGCCTGCATCACGTCGGTTGATCAGATTGGCTGCATACATAAAATAAGGTACACCATTGTCGAGCACTTTGCTGAATTTTCCAAGTATTGAGTTGGGGTGGGTTATGGGTTTTCTGTAGTCGCCAAGTTCCCATCTTTCCAAGAAATACCAGCCATTGCCTGCGAGATTTGAATAGGTAGTTCTTCGGGCATAAGCGTATACATCTTGCACCAGATGATCTAAATATGGATCATCCCACCCAAGAATAGCACTGTCAAAAACTTCCATCATATCCTCCACGACGATGTATATATCGATTATACCCAAAACCTCTCCGGAGTCTGAAAAAACATACCTGGCGAAGGTATATTCCAGTTCACTGTCACCCACTCTTTTCACCCTGCACCAATGAGAACTGGGAAGCATAAGTGAAATGAATGCCTGAGGCAAGGTCCAGTCTCTTTTGTATTCCAGTGTGTAGCTCAAAGCACCTTGCTCGTTGTAGTAACTCCAAAGACCTTCTTGTTGACCCTGCTGATAACTACCCTGAGAATATAAAATGCCTGTGGGATAATAATCTTTTCTTTCGCCATGCAATACTCCATTGGAATAGTTGGTAATTGCAGACAGAGTTCCTGTTTCATAATATTCCATATGCTGCCCCACAGGCTGGTTATTGGCAAACCGGCCAGCATATCCCAAAGCCCCATTAATATAATACCATCGAAAGTCACCATTCTTTATTTCGGGGTTCAAACTGGAATAAACCCCTCTCATTTGCATCGTTTTGGTGCGCATAAAATAGTCTGTTCTCTCCCAACCACCAGATACTCTTTTGTCGATCCGGAAATAGGAGGCATTCTTTCGGTGGGTTTGCTCCCAGTTATCATTAAGAAAAATGGTATCCTGGGCAAAAACTTTTCCTGAAATCAGGAGCATAATCAATGCTCCAACAATCATTCTGTTTCTCATATAATTGTTTTTAGCTGGTTTCCTTGTCTCCTATGAAGTTAGTAAAATATTTTCTTCAATTCAACAGTTGTATAAGGCAATCTATCTCAGGAATAAGACTCATCCGCTACCAGACTGGATTGGGGAAGTTTCTGGATTACCCTTTCTGCTTCCGCAAAAAACTGTTCCTTTTCTTGCTCAGATACAGAGTGAATGGAGGCATAATACAGCTGTCCTATTACCTTAATACCGCAGAAACCAAATACTCCTTCTTCATTCACCCTGTTCATGGCCTGAAACATTCCTCTTTCATACTCCTCACGCGACTGCCCCAGGGTGTTGATCAGAAGAGCCTTTTTGTCGGTCAGCAAAGGTTGAATAAGCCCGTTTCCATTGGATTTGTAAGCAAAGCCCCATGAGAAAATCTTATCGACATACCCCTTCACTATGGCTGGCATACCACCCCACCAAATGGGGTAGATAAACAACAAGACATCGGCCCAGCGAACAAAATCCTGTTCCTTCTTAATATCTGCCGGGGGTTGTCCGGAAGAGATCATCTCAAAATCGCGCGTGCGCAGCACAGGATCAAAATTCATCTGGTACAAATCGCGGATTACCAGCTCATAGCCATTCTCTATGCTTTTAGACCTTATACGATCGAGTAATTGACTGTTGAAATTGTTTGTATGATGGTTGCTGTATATAACAAGTATTTTCATCTGTTTATAATTTGTTTTTTATTGGTCAGATGGAAGTCGCCAACAATACCCTGACTGCATGTTTTGCGAGGCTGCGAATTGTAATCATCCGCGT
>JBKBSF010000033.1:0-41802 GCA_046291875.1 Bacteroidales bacterium
AATATCCCGAAGTGAACCACGATCGGTGTATTGGCTGCGGTAGCTGCCTGAATGTGTGTACTGTAAATGCGGTTAGCTATGCCCGGTCTGTAGATCAAACCCGTGCCCTACTGGATGGCCCGCATAAGGTGGCTGCCATTGTAGATCCCAGCATCAGCGGCGAATTTCCCGACATTACGGATTATCGTAAGTTTGTAGAAATGATACGCACCCTTGGATTCGACTATGTAAATGAGGTTTCGTTTGGGGTGGACCTGGTGGCCAGAGAATACAAGAAGCTTTTCAGCAATTTCAAAGGGAAGTATTACATCACGGCCAATTGCCCAAGTGTGGTATCGTATGTAGAAAAGTTTTATCCGGAACTAACTTCTAACCTCACCCCCATCGTAAACCCCATGACTGCCACAGCCATGGTAGTAAGAAAGCAATTCGGGCAGGAGGTTAAGGTGGTTTACATTGGTCCCTGTGTGTCGGCAAAAGATGAAGCCCTGCAATTCGGGGGCGACAGGAAGGTTGATGCTGTGCTTACTTTTCATGAATTGCGCCAAATGTTCAACCAACAAGGTATTAAGGAATCTACTGTTGAATATTCCGATTTTGATGAACCCATTGGGTACCTGGGTTCGTTGTACCCCCTGAGTAAGGGTATTATTTCAGCCGCAGGCATTAATGAGGAACTGCTCGAACTTTCCATATTTACCACCGATGGAAAAGACAATATGATTGATGCAGTCAGAGAATTCAGCCAGGGAACAGAAACCATTAAAAAGCATTTCAATATTTTTTACAACAAAGGTTGCCTTATGGGCCCGGGTACTACCCTCGATGACCGGAAATTCCTGCGAAAAACCCTCGTTATTGAATATGCCCGCAAGAGGTTGAAAGACTTTGACCAGGCAAAATGGGAAGAAAAAATGACCTTCTTCTCCGATCTGGATCTGACACGAAAATTCAAGCCCCACGATCAACGCCTCAGCAAACCATCGGAAGAACAGATAGAAGAAATCCTGAAATCGGTAGGAAGATCCATGGATGAAAAATCGGCATGCAGTGCATGTGGGTTCAGAAGTTGCCGGGATTTTGCCATTTCGGTGAGCCAGGGGCTGGCCAAACCTACCAATTGCATTACATATTCACTGAAAACCAAACAGGACTACATAAAAACCCTGAAAGTAAACAACGAGAAACTGCGCAAACAACAACAGGAGCTCGAAGAAACAGAGAAACTGCTTCGATCAGAAAACCAGAAAGTTAAAGTGCAATCCGAAACCATCTCTTCCCTGTTGCACAATCTGCCTGCTGCTGTGGTTATTGTGGATGAAAAACTCAGGGTGATTGAATCCAACCAGGCATTTATCAATATCCTGGGAGAGGATGCCGAGCTGATCAATGATGTGATCCCCGGGTTGATTGGCGCCGATCTGAAAACACTCCTCCCCTACAACCTCTACAATCTTTTCAGCTTTGTGCTGCAAAAGGATGAAAATATACTCAGCCGCGATGTTTCCTTCAACGAAGGATTACTTAACGTAAGCCTTTTCTCGCTCAAAGCCAATAAAATTGTAGGTGCAGTATTTCGCGATATGTATGTTGCTGAAGTAAGACAAGAGGAGATTATCAGCAGGGTAACTGATGTAATTGACGAAAACCTGAAAATGGTGCAACAGATAGCTTTTTCGCTGGGTGAGGGAGCCTCCAAAACAGAAAAAATGCTCAACTCCATCATCGAAACCTACAAACGACTTAAAAAGGAAGAAGAATAGAAAACCCGATGCATACCATGGAAGAACCCTTCTTTATTGAGGTTGGTGCAATGCAAAAAAATCATACCGGAGAGCGTATCTGCGGTGATGTATTCCTTAGTCGTAAAGTTAAGGAGGAGAACCGTACCATTGTTGTACTCTCAGATGGTATGGGCCATGGTGTAAAAGCCAATTTGCTCGCTACTCTTACTGCCACCATGGCTGTTAATTTTACAGCAGAGCATAAAGATGTGCATAAGATTGCCGAGATCATCATGAACACCCTTCCGGTATGCAGCGAACGCAAGATCAGCTATGCCACCTTTACTATAGTTGATATTGAAGACAACGGGCAAACTACCATTATCAACTATGATAATCCGGACAGCATTGTTTTGCGTGGAAATGAATTATTCGACCCGGTATGGCATAGTCTGGTGCTTGAAACAGAGAATAACAAAGGCAAAGAAATAAAGGCGTGTACGTTCAAAGCGCAAAAGGAAGACCGGATTGTATTGCTTACTGATGGTATTACACAGTCAGGCCTGGGGAAAGGCCAGTATCTATTGGGATTTGGCTGGGACAACACGCGCGACCTGGTTCTGAAATCGGTAAACGACAAACCGGGGATCTCCGCCTCAAGGCTTGCCTCCATTATCGTAACCAAAGCCCACAGCAACGATGGTTACCAGTCGAAAGATGATATAAGCAGTGTTGTGGTCTATTTCAGAGAGCCACGTAAACTTCTCCTCTGCTCCGGGCCTCCCTTCGATAAATCAAAAGATCCCTACCTTAAAGACCTGGTAGGCTCCTTTGACGGAAAGAAAATTCTGTGCGGAGGTACTACAGCCGATATTGTTTCAAGACTGCTTGATATACCCATTGAAGATACCCTCGAATTTGATGATCCGGATTTACCTCCCTTATCCTATATGGAGGGGATTGACCTGGTTACAGAGGGTATTCTAACCTTGAGCAAAGTAGCAGGGATACTTGAAAAATACAATGAAAGGACAGAGCTTGACAAAGGGCCTGCCGACAGAATCATCAAGCTTTTTTTGGAAAGCGACGAAATCAACCTGTGTATTGGCACCGCCATCAATGTTGCACACCAGGACCCCAACCTACCTGTAGAGCTTGAAATTCGCAGAAGCGTTGCAAAAAAAATTGCGAACCTTCTTGAAGATAAATTTCTCAAAGAAGTAAACCTCGAATTCATCTGACACTAACCATTCATTTTAATATACTGTACAACAAATTATTGAAAGCCTCACTTAAAGCTTTCATACAAACTTTTTCTACTTATTTTTAATTAGTCTTATTTTAAATTAAAGCGCAACTTTTTTTTATGCTTTGTTTTCCGGTTAACCTAAGTTGCTGAAAAACAGGTGGACAGGTTTGATTGAGGCTCAATTGCAAAAAAAATACTACATACAGCCGTTTTTCTTCTTTGAAAAGCCATTTTTTGTTCTTATATTTGCCCACTATACATAAAAATTAGTTGAATCCGACAACACTATCCTTAGATTTTGCGCTGTTTTACAAAAATTAAGGATCTTTAAATTTGAATTGGTGAAAAGATTACTCTCCACTACTTATGCAATCTTTTCCCTCATCCTGATAATGATTATCACAACTGTTTTTCAAACAGTTGGAGCTTCTACTCCCCATGAAGTTCATGATAGCATTATCCGTGAGGATACAAGGAATCCCGCTGAAATTCTCTCAGAACGGGACCTTTTATCTGATTCTTCACCCCCTCAATCTCAGGTAGTTTATTCCAGAATTGGACACGAAGTGCCATCAGATCCGATCCTTACACCACCAGCGAAACCCCAGAACTCCTTCTTTAGAATCAATCAGCATGGATTTGGCTGGCAAACCATTTTGGTGATTATCGGCATCCTTCTGGTTTCGCTTATCGTATTAGTATTGCTGCTGATAAAAAACCTGCAGGCGAGAAAAGAAACACAAAAAAGTGAAGAACGATTTAAGGCTCTGCTGGTAGCATCTCCATCTGCAGTTATGATCTTCCAGCACTACAAGCTTATTTATGTAAACAAAGCCCTTGAGGAACTTACAGGCTATTCTTCCGATGAACTGCTGAAAATGGAAATCTGGCAGCTCATTCATCCCAACAGCTTGCGAAACCTTAATAATGACTCTATTCTCACGGATCCGGCCAATTTCAGTTTCAGGGGTGAGTTTCAAATTGTTACAAAAAGTAAGGAAAAGAAGTGGATAGATTTCTCCACGCGAAGTATTGAACTGGATGGCAAACATGCCATGCTTGCATCAGCCATTGATATTACCCAGAAAAAGAATTACGAAAAACAGCTTATCGAAGCAGAAGAGCGTTATGCGCTTATTGTGCTGGCTACCAACGATGGCATTTCGGATTATGATATTCCTGAAGAGAGGCTCTATTTATCTCCTCAATGGAAAGAGATGCTGGGTTTTAACGACCAGGAACTGGAAAATGTAATGCAAACCTGGTACGACAGGGTTTTTGAGCAAGATCGTGATAAAGTAATCAAGATCATTGAAAACCTCAAAGGAGGAGCCTATCCCTCCTTTAAAACAGAGTACAGAATGTTGTGCAAAGATGGCAGCAGTATATGGGTAGCTGCATCCTTTTCTGTGGTTTTCAACTCCGAAAAACACCCCATCCGTATTCTGGGCACACATACCGATATTACTGAGCGGAAAATTACTGAACAAAAGCTTAAGGAGAGCGAACTCAGATACAAAAGCTTTTTCGACCACAATTCAGCTGTAATGCTCATGCTGGAGCCTGATAGTGGCAATATAATGGATGCCAACCAATCGGCAGTAGATTTTTATGGCTATTCGAGAGATCAGCTTCTGCAGATGCACCTGAGCGAGATCTCTGATATGTCGCAGGAGCAAATTGACCAGGAGTTTGCCCTTGCCAAAGAGGAACAACGGAATTACTATTACTTCCGGCATAAACTCAGTGATGGGCATGTGCGCGACGTGGAGGTATACAGCAGCCATATTCGTATCAGTGACAAAAATCTGCAGTACGCCATTGTGTTTGATATTACCCAAAGACGCAAAGCCGAAAAAGAATTGCAGGCTGCCAAAGAGGTTGCAGAAGAAGCCAACAGGATCAAATCGATGTTTGTGAGCAGTGTGAGCCACGAGATCCGCACTCCTCTCAACGCCATTATTGGCCTGGCTGATCTTATCATTGAAGAAGAAAACCTTACCAAAGGGCAGTTGGAGAATGTCAGGTCTATCAAATACTCTTCCGACCATCTGCTGGATGTTATCAATGAGGTATTGGATTTCTCTAAGCTGGAAGCTGGAAAGGTAGAGCTGGAGAAAACTGAATTTGACATCATCACTCTTGTCAGGGAGAGCGTAAAGACCATAGAATTCAAAGCCCGTCAGAAGAACATCGCCCTCAGGGTGGAGATGGAACCGGGCATTCCCCGTGTGCTCATTGGCGATCCGGCCCGCCTTCGGCAGATTCTGCTCAACCTGCTGAGCAATGCTGTGAAGTTTACCTCACAAGGCCAGGTAGATGTACACGTTACCGTTCAAAAACTTGAGCAGGAGCAGCTCAGCCTCAGATTTGCTGTTTCTGATACAGGTATTGGCATACCTGAAGAGCAACAGGAATATATTTTTGAAAGTTTCTCGCAAGCCGGAAGCGATACTACCCGAAAGTTTGGAGGTACAGGCCTTGGGCTTTCCATCTGCAAGAAACTTGTAGAACTGCAAAAAGGAAAAATCGGGGTAAAAAGTATAGAAGGTATGGGCTCCACTTTCTGGTTTGAGCTCGACTACCCTGTCAGCCCCAAACCTCATTTACCCCAGCTGGGCAAGCCTGGCGGTAAGCTTAAGAACCTGAAAGGGGTGAGAATTTTGCTGGTGGAAGATGATAAGATGAACCAGTTTGTGATGAAACAAATTCTGGGCAAATGGCAGGCTGAAATTGAGATCGCTGAAAACGGAAGGCTTGCTGTAGAAATCCTGGAGAAGGAGAAATTCAGCCTGGTTCTTATGGATCTGCACATGCCTGAGCTTAACGGGTATGAAGCTGCCAGGATCATCAGAGACCCTTCATCCCGCGTACTGGACCATGAGGTACCTATCATCGCCCTTACTGCAGATGTTACTATGGAAACCCGCCAAAGGGTTAACAAAGCAGGGATGAACGATTTCATTACCAAGCCCTCTGAGCAGGAGGTGATGTATGAAAAAATCATGCATTCTATCATTCATCACAAAAATAAATTCAACCCCAAAGAGGAGCCCGTTGAGCAGCAACGCGAAACCCTGTTCTCGCATAGTGAAAAAGCCAAACTGCGTATCAAAAAGGCTCTGGCGGATATATTTGACGATGATCTGCCCAGTACCCTTGACCTGATCAATAAGTTTCTCAAAGAGATACCTCGAACCATCATCGGAATCAATGAGGCTTTTTATGAAAACGATTTTGAAACCCTGGGCAAACTTGTTCACAAGATCAAACCTGGTTTCAGCTATATGGGCTTCACCGAGGTTTCCGACAAAATCACCCGAATACAGCAACTGGCAAGGCACAACAAAAGAATTGCCGAATTGGAAAACCTGTGCAAGGAGCTTGATGATCATTCCCGTGAGATCATCCGCATCTTAAGAGAGATACAGAAAGAGTTTATCAAAACAGATTCTGTAGATGCACCTCCGCGTGCATAATTAAGCAAATCCGGGCCTGCATTGCGCCCTCCATCTGTTCCGATTGGTTTTAATATTGTATTTTTGGCTTCTCTTATCCTTAAAGCTATTCTTTGGATGGACAAACATGATTTTTTTATGCAGCGCTGTCTTGAACTGGCGCGTAATGGCCTGGGGCATGTTGCACCCAATCCTATGGTAGGAAGTGTTATAGTTTACAACCAACAGATCATTGGCGAGGGATACCACCGGGTTTTTGGCGGCCCCCATGCTGAGGTAAATGCCATTCAAAGCGTCCGTAACCCAGAGTTGCTCAAAAAAGCCACCTTGTATGTTAACCTTGAGCCTTGTTGTCATTTTGGTAAAACCCCCCCTTGCACCGACCTGATCATAGAAAAGCAAATTCCATCGGTAGTGATTGCATGTGTTGATCCTTACGATGCCGTTGCAGGCAAGGGTGTGGCCAAACTGCGAAACCATGGCATACATGTGGAGGTGGGCATATTGCGCAATGCAGCCATTAGCCTCAATAAACGGTTCTTTACCTTTCATCAGAAAAAAAGACCTTATATCATTCTGAAATGGGCTCAAACGGCTGATGCATTTATGGATATTGAGCGCTTACCCGGAACACCCGCCCGACCTACCTGGATCACATCAGAAAAGCTTCGTATGCTGGTGCATAAATGGAGAGGTGAAGAACAAGCCATCATGGTAGGAACCATAACCGCACTCAAAGACAACCCAAAACTCAACATTCGCGACTGGAGTGGCAAAAACCCCTTGCGCATAGTACTGGACGAAAACCTCACCCTCTCGCCTGCTCTTGCTCTTTTCGACAATAGCCAGCCTACTATCGTTTTTAACCAAACACAAAACAAACAGCAGGACAAAACCCAGTGGGTAAAAAGCGATTTTTCTGACCCTGATTTTCTTAAAAATATCCTGTCTGTTCTGGCAGATAAAGGAATACAGTCGGTTATTGTTGAAGGAGGACAGAAACTCCTGCAAGCCTTTATAGCCAGAGATATGTGGGATGAGGCCCGAATTTTTCAGGGTAGCAAATTCTTTGTGAAAGGTCTGCGGGCACCCTCTTTGCCTGTTGACAAATTCTCGCAGGTAAACATAGGCAGCGAGCTGTTGTATCTTATAAAAAACCCCGCAAATCCTTATTAGATAAGACTATGCAATATCTACTGGCCGCAATCTTTTTTTCTTCTTGTATCATCCTTACTTTTCGACTGTTCAGCGTTTGGAAAATTGACAACCTGCAGGCAATCACAGCAAATTATCTCATTGCAGCGATGTTGTCTTTTGCTACTTTCAGCCAGCCCTTTGATTTTTTATCCATTCCCGCAAAACCCTGGTTTGGATGGTCGTTGCTCAACGGTGTATTCTTTATTGTAGTATTTGCTGTTTTTGCCCGTTCGGCTCAAAAGGCAGGGGTGGCTATCACAGCTGTGGCATCCAAAATGTCTGTAATGATCCCGGTAGGTATTGGAATTCTGATTTATGGAGACCAGATCGGATTATTGAAACTTATGGGAATCTTATTTGCATTTCCCGCCTTTTATCTGATATTCAGGAAAAAAGAAAAACCATTGGAGGTCAGTTCTCATAGCGTTGCTTTGCCATTGATATTGTTTTTGGGCACAGGTACCAACGACAGCATCATGAAGCACGCTCAGAAGTTTCATGTTGGAAACGAATATCTTCTTTTTCTGGGTACTATCTTTTCCATTTCATTGCTCATTGGATTGGGGCTAATGGCCTATCAACTTTACAGACATGACCGGCAAATTACTCTGAAAAACATTCTGGCAGGCTTTGCTCTTGGTTTTTTCAACTATGCCTCAACTTATTATTTTCTCAGAAGTCTTTCGGTATTCGAAAGTTCCGTCTTTTTCCCGGTATTTAATGTGAGCATTGTAAGCATGGGAGCACTGATCGGGCTTCTGATCTTTAAAGAACGACTTTGGTGGAAAAACTGGCTGGGTATTGGCTTTGCTATTATCACAATTTTGCTGATTGCCCTGGCCAAATAGCAGGGTTTAAACGATTGTTCTATGTTTGAAGATACCTATAAGACCATAATTTCTCAAAGCGAAGGGCTTTACAAGGATAAGGGTAGCAAATTCATCGCCCTTGCAATTCCTGTAACTTCAGAAGAAGAAATACGCCAGCACTTGTCTGATCTCAAAAAACAATACTACGATGCCCGCCACCACTGTTATGCCTGGGCTCTGGGGCCCAACCGCGATGCATTCAGGGCCAACGACGATGGAGAGCCCTCGGGTACTGCAGGCAAACCCATCTATGGCCAAATTCTCTCTCACGATCTCACCAATATTCTGATTGTGGTAATCCGCTATTTCGGGGGGATAAAGCTTGGAGTAAGGGGTCTTATCAATGCCTATAAAGCTGCAGCTCAGGATGCTATTGCCAATAACTGCATAGAGGAAAAAATCATCAGGGAAGTCTACCAGCTCTCCTTTGAGTACCCCCTGATGAATGAAGTAATGAAAGTGTTAAAAGACCATGACCTGGAGCAATTATCGCATGATTTTGCCATGAGCTGCAAAATTCTGTTTGCTGTACGAAAATCGCATGCTGATCATATTAAATCAGTGTTTGAGGGTATTTATGGCGTTACAATTAAATATGAACATACTGTGTAACAGAAAAGCTCCCCAAAGCACATATAATCAGCATATTATATGTTAATTCTTGATTTGGAAAGGATTAAACAATGCCGACACATAACCCTGATTACTAGTTTTTTACAAACTGACAAAAGACAAAAACAGGCTGTTCTGTAAACTAAATTTAAATTACTTTTTGCGTTTCGTTTTTAGTTGTTTATTACAACAATAAATGTTATCATTGCCGTTGCACTTTCCGAAAAAATTAAAAAATGACCAAAACCCTGAAAGTAATAGCCATTATTGGCTTATTTAGCTTTTTGCTCTATTCATGCAAAAGTCCGGAAACAGATTTCCGTCTTCAGGGATCCCTCATTTTACTTGATAGCATTAATGTGGATGGTATTGATAGTGTTCAATACCAGATCATTCAAGGATACAGGGCTGAACTGGCGGCTGAAATGGGGCGACTGCTTGTTTATTCTGAACAGGTAATGGAAAGGGGTACTCCCGAAGGATTACTCAACAATTTTGTTGCCGACCTGGTGCTGGAAAAGGGGCATCAGCTCTACAGCCCTGCAGATGAACATCCCATTGATTTTTGCTTGCTCAATTATGGAGGTCTCAGGGTACCTCTGCCCAAAGGTGAAATAACCTTTGAGCGTGTTTTTGAGTTGCTTCCCTTTGAAAATGAGATGGTGGTAATAACCCTCAGCGGAGAAAAAACACTTGAGCTTTTTCAGTATCTTTCTGCCGCCAGTGTAGGAATGCCACTTGCAGGTGCAAGGTTGACCATTGCAAACGGGCAACCTGCCTCCATACTAATTCAGGATCAGGAATTTGATATAAAAAGAAATTATAAGGTTCTTACCTCCGATTATCTGGCCGGAGGTGGGGACTCCATGGGCTTTTTTCTTCAACCGCTTAATTACGAGTTGCTTGGAATGCGTGTACGTGATGCGATTATTCATCACATGCAGCAAGTTCATAAAAGGGGCGAACGAATTACTTCGCAACTTGATGGGCGGATCTCTTATTTATAATTCGTTACAGGTGTAACAACTTTGGGGAGTTGCTATAACCCTTGCATTTTATTCTTTTTTCCTTCATCAATGAAAGGAGTATTAGTTTATGGTGTCTGATAAAATCAACAGGAGGGCTTTTGCAAAAACTGCATTGCTGGGAGGAGTAGCATTGAGTTCCGGTATATGGGCCTTTGCCGGCAGCCAGGTTGATCATTTATGTATCTTGCATACCAATGATACCCACAGCCGGATCGACCCCTACCCTTCCAATGATCCACGTTATCCCGACATGGGTGGTTATGCCCGGCGGGCTGAATTGATCCAACGTATTCGTAAACAAGTAGAGCATGTACTTTTACTGGATGCTGGAGATATCTTTCAGGGCACTCCCTATTACAATTTTTATGGAGGCGAGCCGGAGCTCAAGCTTATGACACTGATGGGTTACGATGCCTCAACCATAGGTAATCATGAGTTTGACAATGGCCTGGATGGCTTTCTAAAAGTGTTGCCCCATGCCGGCTTCCCTTTTATCAGCTCAAACTACGACTTTTCCAACACCATCCTCGACGGAAAAATCGAACCCTACAAGGTGTTGCAAAAGGGCGATCTTAAAGTAGGGATTTATGGACTGGGTATTGAACTGGAGGGGCTGGTTGGCAAAAACCTTTTTGGCAATACTCAATACCATGATCCGGTTAGGGTAGCCCAATCCATGGAGAGGTTTCTCAAACAAGAGCAGCATTGCAATGTAATTATTTGCCTCTCGCATCTGGGCTATGAATACGAAACCTCTAAGGTAAGTGACGTGGTAATTGCACGTAACACGCGCTATACCAACATAATACTGGGTGGCCATACCCATACTTTGCTCGATCCGCCAGCTCAGCAAGCAAATGCCGCTGGAAAAAAAGTGTACATTGGCCAAACAGGATATGGTGGTGTAAGGTTAGGCCGTATGGATCTGTATTTTAACAAAGAAAACAGTGAAATTTTCGTCGATACGGCTACAACAAAAATTTCTAAAAATCAAGAGGCCTGACATTTTTTTATTCACTTTTTTTTTTCAAATTTTGTTCATAAGTATTGGGGGAAACAAAAGAACACTATACTATCTGTGATTCAATCACTAAAAACAGAACCGAGTATAAATCGATAGAATTTTTCATAACCAGTGGAAGAAATTATAAATAACCACCAGGAAGTTTGGTCAAGATGTCTGAATGTGATCCGGGATAACATTACATTGAACAGCTATAATACATGGTTTGCTCCTATCAAACCCGTAAGGCTGATCAATAATGTACTCACCATTCAGGTGCCCAGCCAGTTTTTCTATGAGTGGCTGGAAGAACATTACATTGAACTGTTGAAGAAAACCATCAAAAAAGAGTTGGGGAGCGATGGTCGCCTGGAGTACAGCATTGTAATGGACAGTGCCCATCACAATCATTCGAAGCCCTATACCGTGCATGCACCTACCCTCAACCGTAAGGCGCTGAAAAACCCACCGGTAACCATGCCTCTGGATTTAAACAAGGAAAACGGAAAATCTGTTCCCAATCCCTTTATCATTCCAGGGCTCAAAAAGCTCAACATTCATCCGCAGCTTATTGAGTCATATAACTTCGACAATTTTATTCAGGGAGATTGTAACCGTCTTGCCCGCAGTGCCGGTTTAGCCGTTGGCAAAAACCCGGGAAAAACCTCCTTCAACCCTTTGTTGCTTTACAGCTCAAACGGTTTGGGCAAAACACACCTGGCCCATGCCATCGGCATTGAAGTAAAGAACAATTTCCCCGAAAAAACCGTGCTTTATGTATCATGCGAACAGTTTACCAACCAGTTTATCGATGCTGTGCGCAACTCCAATCAAAACGATTTTATACATTTCTATCAAATGATAGATGTGCTGATTGTGGACGATATACACTCTCTTGCCGGGAAAATAAAAACCCAGGATGTATTTTTTCATATTTTTAACCAGTTACATCAGAACGGCAAGCAAATCATTATCACCTCCGACCAGCCTCCCGTTGAGATGAAAGGTATCGAACCCCGTTTGCTTTCACGATTCAAGTGGGGCTTATCGGCCGATCTGCAGGTACCTGATTTCGAAACAAGAGTAGCCATCCTGCAGAAAAAACTATATAATGATGGTGTAGAGATGCCTCAGAATGTAATTGATCTGATTGCAAACACCATTACTACCAATATCCGCGAAATGGAAGGTGCCCTGATTTCTATACTGGCACAATCTTCCATGAATAAAAAGGAAATTACCATTGAGCTGGCCAATAGCATTCTGCAGAAATTTGTAAAAAGTACTCCGCGCGAAATTACCATAGAGTATATTCAAAAGGTGGTGGGTGATTATTTCAATATTCCTACAGAAAAGATCAACTCCAATACCCGTAAAAGGGAGATTGTTCAGGCACGGCAGCTGGCCATGTATTTTTCCAAATCCTACACCAAGTATTCGCTGGCTGCCATTGGCAGTAAGCTCGGAAAAAAGGATCATGCCACGGTACTGCATGCCTGTAAAACAGTGAAAAACCTCTACGATACCGATCGCAACTTCAAAAAGCATTTTGATGAACTGGACAACATTATCAAAGTGAAACTTTAGAATTTTTGTCATATCTTTGAGCAAATCCCGGGTCAGCTTTATTGAGGATGCCGGGGTTTTCTTATTCTGTAAAACCGATAAAAGCAAACGTTTTATGAAAATCCTTATGGTATGTTTGGGCAATATTTGCCGCTCTCCTCTTGCTGAGGGAATTATGAAAGCAAAAGCCCTCAAATACAACCTGGATGTGGAGGTTGATTCTGCTGGAACAGCAGCCTATCATGTTGGTGAATTGCCCGATCCAAGGTCAATGGAGGTGGCAATGAAAAATGGTATTGATATCTCCGATCAGCGTGCGCGAAAGTTTACAGTGGCAGATTTTGACCGTTTCGACAAAATTTTTGCCATGGACTCGCAGAATTATAGCGATCTTGCCAATCTGGCCCGCAACAATGAGCACCTGGAAAAGCTGGAGCTGATCCTTAATATGAGCCAGCCCGGAAAAAACCTTACGGTACCTGATCCCTACTATGGCGGAAAGGACGGTTTTGATATTGTATTTGCCATGCTTGACCAGGCTTGCGAAGTGGTTGCAAAGCAGATTTCACAAAACAACAGCTAATCTGTATGAACTCATTTGCGGATGCTTCAGCCATTGCTCAAACATGGCAGGATCTCAGTACTAACGTAAAGGAAACACCTGTGCTTACATGCAGCACCATTGACAATGCTTTGGGAGCCCGGCTGTTTTTTAAATGCGAAAATTTTCAAAAATCAGGTGCCTTCAAATACAGAGGAGCCAGCAGTGCCATGCTTGCCGCAGGCAAGCAAATGTTGGCCAATGGGGTGTGTACCCATTCTTCGGGCAACCATGCACAGGCCCTTGCCCTGGCTGCCCGGATCAGGGGCGTAAAAGCTTACATTGTTATGCCTGACAATGCACCTGAAGTAAAAGTTGAAGCTGTAAAAGCCTATGGAGGAGAAATCACTTTTTGCCAACCGACCCTTGAGGCCAGGGAGAGCACATTGAAGGAAATACAAACCCAAACCGGCGCACTTTTCATCCATCCCTACAACGATTACAATATCATTAGAGGACAGGCCGGCTGCTTCTACGAAATGAGCAGGCAACTGGGTTTTCAACCCGATTACGTAATCACTCCACTGGGCGGCGGTGGGCTATTAAGTGGTACAATACTTTCGGCACGGGCATTCTGCCCCCATACACGCATATTGGGCGCAGAACCACTCAACGCCAGTGATGCTTTACAATCTCTCCGACAGAAAAAGTTTATTCCCTCCCAATCACCCCAAACTATAGCCGATGGCCTAAAGACCTCCCTGGGCAGCATTACCTACCCTCTTATTATGGAGCATGTAGAAGATATTATTACGGCTACAGAAGAAAGCATTGTGCAAACCATGTTCTGGGTTTGGGAACGAATGAAAATCGTAATAGAACCCTCTGCAGCTGTTCCTTTGGCTGCTTTGCGTGAAAACCCTGACCGGTTTGCCAACAAAACAGTAGCCATAGTTTTTTCGGGAGGAAATGTAGATTTAAGAAAACTACCCTGGTTAAATCCTTCTGTATGATCAAGAATTCGTCAAATTCAGCAACTCCTGGTCGGCTGTATCTGATACCCGTAAGCCTCAGTGAAGATAACGACCCTCAGTATGATATTCCGGCAGGAAACACAGCAATTCTGAACAATCTCAGTGAGTTTATTTGCGAAAACGAACGAACTGCCCGTCGATTTCTCCGGGCCATGGGATTTACCGGAAATTTTGATGAGGTAACACTGCATGTACTCGATAAACATACCCGCGAAACCGATCTGCCGGAATTTCTTGCACGCGCCAGGCAAGGCAATGACATTGGTTTACTGTCGGAAGCAGGCAATCCCTGCATTGCAGATCCCGGGCAAATGATCGTAAAGCTTGCCCACCTGGCTGGCATAAGGGTAATACCGCTTGTGGGCCCAAGCTCTATCCTTCTGGCTCTGATCTCATCGGGATTTAACGGACAACATTTCATCTTCCATGGCTATTTGCCCATTGAAAGAAACAAGCGTATTGCCAAAATCCGGGATATGGAGCAGGCTGCCCAGAAGCTGGGCCAGACCCAGATCTTCATGGAGACACCCTATCGTAATAACGGATTGCTGGAAGATCTGATAAAGACCTGCAAACCAACTACTCCCCTGTGCATTGCCAGTAATATCACTGCAGAAGATGAATTTATTCGTACTCTAACGGTGGGCCACTGGAAACAAAATACCCCTGACCTTCATAAGAAGCCAACAGTTTTCCTGATATACAAATGAGGTTGCCTCATGGTCGGGATATTACCCGCGTTTGAAGCAACCTCATCGTTGAATTATTGTTGGCTAACCAATTTTCAGATGGCAGGTCTCTTGTGTTTGAATGTGTAATAAAGCACCCAAACACCGAGCAGGATCATGGGTATACTCAGAATTTGCCCCATATTGATTATAAGACTTTCTTCGAAAGGAGATTGAACCTCTTTTACAGATTCAACTACAAATCTCCATACAAACAGGGTAATGAGAAAATAACCTGAAAGGAAGCCCTGGTAGAGTTTATGCATTTTCTTGAAATACATCCAGAGCATGCTTGCGAAAATAAAGATGTACCCAGCCCCTTCGTAAATTGCAGTGGGGTGCCTGGGCTCGGTAAATCTGGGCTCGGCCCCTCTAAGCCATTGAGATACGTTTTCAATGAATTTAAACCCCCATGGTTTTTCCGTAACATATCCATAAATTTCGTGGTTCATAAGGTTTCCCATCCTGATAA
Source organism: Bacteroidales bacterium (assembly GCA_046291875.1). Classification (GTDB taxonomy): domain Bacteria; phylum Bacteroidota; class Bacteroidia; order Bacteroidales; family UBA7960; genus SKVR01. The sequence goes on from JBKBSF010000033.1 coordinate 15,482, forward strand.
AGAAAGCTGCCAATGCCACAACAATCAAAAGTCGGTCAACCGTCCAGAAGAAAGGCTTACCCGATACTTTTTTCTGGTACCTGAGCATGGCCAGGATAATTCCAAAGGCACCACCATGGCTGGCAAGACCTCCCTGCCATATATACAGAATTTCGATGGGGTTGGAAATGTAGTAGTTAAAGTCATAAAAGAAGCAATGTCCTAAACGGGCACCCACTACGCTTCCGATGGCAATATGAATCAAAAGGCTATCAAGTTCTTTCTGACCAACATTTTCACGTTGAAAGATCTTTCGCATAATTTCATATCCCAGGTAAAAAGAGAGTGCCCAGAACAGCCCATACCACCTTACTGTGAGAGGCCCCAGGCTGAAAATGACCGGGCTTACTTCCCAGGTTACATATAATAAACTCATAAGCAAATATTTGGATTAGTCAAAATCTATTAGTTCTACATCAAAAATCAGGGTTGCATTGGCAGGGATGGGTCCTGTAGCCCTTTGCCCGTAAGCCAGCTCAGGAGGGATTATAAAGCGGTATTTAGCACCTTTTTGCATCAGTGCAATACCTTCATCCCATCCAGCAATTACCTGTCCTCGTCCCAGCAGGAATCTGAACGGAGTACCTCTTTCTACCGAAGAATCAAAGATATTTCCATTGATCAGAAAACCGGTGTAATGAACAGTTACCATTTGTCCGGTTTGAGGCTGATCGCCCTGGCCCTCTTGTACGATAAAGTATTGTAAGCCACTCTCAGTTTGCTGCAATTCAAGACCATCTACAGGGTAAGGACGGGGTCTTTTTACTTCTTCAGCATCAATTACCTGTACATCAAAGATCAGGTTAGATGCAGGAGGAATAGGGCCACGGCCCTGCTCTCCATAGGCCAGGTGATAGGGTATCCACAGACGGGCCTTGTCGCCCACTCTGAGTTTGGAAATCCCTTCCTCCCATCCTCTTATCACCATGCCTTTACCAAGGGTAAAATCGATAGGTTCCTCGCGCTGAAATGACGAATCAAAAATGCTCATATCTTCAAAATACCCGGTATAATGTATTCTGACCCGCATATTGGGAATGAGCATGGTGCCATCACCCGGTTCAATTACAGCATAGCGCAATCCGCTTGTGGTTTGCACAATATTAATACCTTCGGGGACAGCAAAGGGTTGAGGAGCCCTGTTTACCTTTACAATTTCGATGTTGAAATATAAGGTAGAACCGGGGGGAATTGCCCCCATGGCCCGATCGCCATAAGCCAGGTGAGGCGGTACAATAAGTGTGGCTTTGTCGCCCTGTCTGAAAAGCATGATTCCCTCATCCCAGCCTTTGATCACTTGTCCGCTGCCGGCCATGAAAGATACTGGCTCTCCACGATCGTAGCTATTGTCAACAATGGTGCTGTCTTCAAGCATCAGGGTATAGTGCACAAAAACAACATCATTTTTCTGTATGAGTTCACCTCTTCCGCGTTCTTGAATAAGATACCTCAAACCTGTTTCGTGCTCTGTAAAAACCGGAGCAACCACACGCTGCTGAGACGAACATCCTGCCAGCAGGAGGAAACCAGCGCCCAATGCCAATGCGTAACGAAGAATTCTCTGCATCATATTAGAATTATTTATGGATTGTTATATGCCCCACCTCTTTGGGTGGCAGAAAAAAGCGGCCATAAAGGTTAAAAATGCGTGCATAAATAGCAATTTCAAAGTTTTGGTCATGGCTCGTTTCAACATAAAAAACCACAACCCCGGGAATAGTTCTCGCGGAACTGAAAACCCGGGATTGTAAAATAAAAATGGTTTTACTCAGCTGCAATAAGTTCCACGTCAAAGATCAGGGTAGAGTAAGGCTTGATAACTGCTCCCCTTTGCTGGTCGCCATATGCAAGGTAAGAAGGGATGATAAGGCGGGCTTTGGATCCAATGTTGAGTTTGGAAATTCCCTCATCCCAGCCTCTTATCACTTGTCCTCTTCCCAGTTGAAAACGGAAAGGATCACCTCTTTCAACAGAAGAGTCGAATACAGTACCATCGAGCACCATTCCGGTATAGTGTACCGTAACGGTTTGACCGGGTTCGGGTTTGGGGCCGCTGCCTTGTTCCTTGATAACAATGATCAGCCCGCTCTCTTCAGGTTGGGTGGTAATGTTATTGTCAATCAGAAAACGTTCACGAAGACCTTCTTCCTGATGTGCGGCCACTTCCGCTTCTTTGATCATTTCTTCGCGTTGCTTGCGCTGATACTCCTGGAATTCGGTCTGAGTAAAGATCTCCAGCATGCGAATATCAATGTACATGGAGTCGCCTGGGGTAATAAATTCGGGCAATGTGGGAGTACGCATGGTTACGGTAAAAAATCTTCCGGCATCGAGTTTAAAGGTTACACTGTCGCCTACTGAAAGCATACGCATACCTTCATGAATATCGCCGGCATACTCAGAGGGTTGTACCGAAAGATAAACGGGTTCGTTATACCCCAGGTTTCTGAGAAATACCGAATCGGCCGGATATCTGAATGCCATTTCAACTTTCACTATATTATCCAGCCCGGCTTTGGGGCCTTTGTTGCGCTCATGGAACTTATACAACAATCCGGTGCTGGTCTGCTCAAAACCCTTTGATCCGCATGCGGCAAAAAACAATACGAAAACGGGTAAAATCCAGAAAAAGTGCTTCTTCATTTTTTATTTGTTTGTTTGTTAAGATTAGGTAAATTATTGCAAGTCAACAAGTTCAATATCATAAACGATGGTAGCTCTCCTGGGAATTTTCACCCCATCGCCTGGCACTCCATGAGCCAGATGCGAAGGCATAATAAAACGGGCCTTATCTCCAACCCTCAGCAAGAGAATACCTTCCTCCAGTCCGCTCTCTACCCCTCCTCTGCCAATTCTGAATTGCCTTACCCCATCGTTTTGCGAAGAGTAAATCAGGTCGCCGGTAAGCAGACGTACCGAATAGTTTAGAAAAGCAATCTGGTCGCGCTGGGCAGCAAGCCCCTCACCCTGATGGTAAATCATATAGCGCAAGCCGGAGCCCGTTTCTTTCATTTCCCATCCATGACGCTCAATATAATCGCGTATTTCCTGATCCTCAGCATCAATAAGCATGGCATTGGCTCCCAGCAGGCTTTGTCGAAGCTCTTCCCTGGTAGGTGCTTCCTGTTGCTGCCCACCACCAGAACAAGCCACAAACAAAAAACCTGAAAATGCCAAAACCATCCATGATGATTTGTAAAGAATACTTCGAAACATACTTATATCATTTGAGAGAAGACCTTTTTTCATTGTGTTTTAAAAAATAATCTTTCTCGTGTAAAGTTACGCAATATCTTATACTTCGTGTAATGCAGCAAAATTATCGATACTAAGTGTCTGCAAGAGGCTCTCGAAATAAGATACAGTATTGTCAAGGCTATCCTTATGATTACCACCTGCAGCATTTCTGTGCCCTCCGCCGTTGAAGTATTTCCTGGCCAATACATTTACATTTACCTGCCCCTCTGATCGCAACGAGATTTTGATAGTATCCTTTCGCTCAATAAAAATGGCAGCCAGCACAATATCCTTGATGCTAAGCCCATAGTTTACAACCCCTTCGGTATCTCCTTCCTGGTAGTCGAATCTTTTAAGGTCCTCTTGCGAAAGATAAATGTAAGCGGTTTTGAATTGTGGCAGCACCACCATTTTCTGACTCAGGCAATAGCCCAGCAAGCGCATACGCCCTTCAGAGTAGGTATCATAAATGAGTCGATGAATCTTTTCTCCATCTACACCCAATTCCATAAGATGAGCTGTAATCAGATAGGTTTGGGGGTTATTGCAACCATAACTAAATGATCCTGTATCAGTTACAATGCCAGCGTAGAGACACTGAGCCACCACCAGATTAATACATTCTTTGCCTGCCCAGGCAACCAGAAACCGGTAAACCAGTTCGGCAGTAGAAGAGGCAGACACATCAGATATCATTACATCATAATCTTCGCGCGGATCAGGGTGATGATCAATTAAAACCCTGTAGGCCGGGCTCTTACGCATTCTCACTGAAAGATCCTCTACCCTGTCAATATCATTGAAGTCAAGGCAAAAGATTACCTGAGCGTTTTTGAGAAGCTCTGTACATTTTTTTGTATCGCGATTGGCCAGCCAGATACTATCACTGCCGGGTATCCAATTCAGAAAAGCAGGAAAAGCGTTGGGCGAAATAACATTGACACTGGAGTATTCCAGATTGCGCAGGGCATGGTAAAGGCCCATGGATGAGCCAATTGCATCACCATCAGGGTTTACATGGCTTACAATAACAATATTTACCGATTTCTCTGAAAGAAGATTGGAAATCTGTTCTCTTTGTATGTTGTTCAAGGTTTTTTCTGTTTTTGTTCCTTCTATGATCTCTCTATAGCCATAAATATATGTACCATAGAAGAGCCTCAGCACTTGTAAGATCAGCAAAGTTAGTAAAAATCATGCAGGCATTGGCCTGATAGCGTTAATTCTTAACAGGTTTCTATCTGTAACATCTTATTTTTTTAACATTGATAAACAATTGTAGAAATACTTTGTATCATAGTTTATGTATTTATTCAATCATCTCAATCATTTCAGTGGTTTTACGTATTAATAAAGTGAAAATAAATTCACACTTTTACAATTCTCTATCAATAGTATCCATCCAAAAGACAAGGAAATGGCAGGAAGAATTACCCTTACAATGATCAAGCCCTATGCCGTGCAAAATGGCTACACAGGCCCTATTCTGGCAAAAATCAATGAAGCGGGTTTCAGGATAATGGCAATGAAATATCTTCAGCTTACCTTAAAACAGGCAGAGGAGTTTTATGCGGTGCACCAGGGAAAGAATTTTTTCCCCAAGCTGACAGAATTCATGAGTTCAGGTCCGATTATAGCTGCGATACTTGAAAAGGAAAATGCTGTTGCCGACTACCGCAAGCTCATTGGGGCAACCGACCCCTCAAAGGCTGATGAAGGAACCCTGCGCAAACTTTTCGGAGCGAGTATTGAGAAGAATGCTGTTCATGGATCGGACTCCGACGAAAATGCTCAGACTGAAGCAGACTTCTTTTTCAGTCACCTGGAACGTTTCTAACCTTATCCGCGTAAAATCCGGATATCAACGCATATCATCCGAGGGAAAATACTCTTCAAAGGTTTTGTCTTCATAGATCATGAGGATTTTGAGGAGTTTTTTCCCTTTTCTATCATTATGTTTAGCGGAATATTCCTGCGGTTTGACGTTGTCTAATGCAGGGTTTACAGAATCCGTTACCTCTTCAGGATTCTGATATTTTTCAACAACCTTATCCTTACCTTGCTCTGCGAAAATCTCAGAAGGTTTTTCCCTATCAGGCAATGTCTCCTTTTCATAAATACTTTCAGACTCCAATCCAGAGAACAGATCTTTCTGCTCCTTAAAGATTGTACCATCTCCTTTGAGAAGCCAATGAACATTGATCTCAGGAAATGCATCCAGCACTTTTTGAATAAATTCAAGGCTGGGCTTGTTTCTTTCCGACAATATATGAGAAATGGTTGAACGAGGTACATCAAGCTTATCAGCAAATCTTGCTGCAGTAAGGTTGTACTTTTCTAATATTTCCTGAATCCGGTTTACCATTGTAATTTTAATTGTACACAAATGTAAAGATAATTCTCCAAACCCACTATTCATTAATGTAAATCGAAAGCAAATTGATTAATTCACACATGTAAACCCTAATTTAATTAAACTATTGCTTTAGGTTGGTAGTTTATTGTACTTATTATCTGTTTATTATGATATTTCATTGCCATAGTAACACAAATTGATTAAAAACGCGGAATAAAGCTGAATTACCTGAACAATTTATGCCAATAACGTCTTTATTAAACTGGATATCTATCATTTAAGCGTATAAAGAAGAGACTTTCGAATGCGAAATCCAATATAAATAGGGTTTTCCTGTTGTTCATAGTATTAAACTTATAATTTACAAATGCGATCTCTTTGTGCCAGAGTATTTAAGTGGTCATCCCACTCCTGCAATTCACAGATGTACACTCTATTGTTTGTTTACCTTTGTTAACTTTACAGATGTGAAATTAGTATTGCAAGCTATGATTTACATTTGTAATCAATGCTGATTTGCTTATCCGGGTGCAAATTATTCTAATGTGCCTGCCTGGTACTTTCGCTCAAACGAAAAATGTAAAACTGGAAACCCAAAACCTGTTTTAAAATTAATTACCCTACTAAATGGACTAAGGTTGGTTAAATCTTTAGAACACCTCCTCTGTATTCTACCCTTTTCTCTCTGGATATCCTCCTGAGAATCGAATAAAAATGGCCCTCCCGTACCCTTGTGGGTAAATATGGAAAAATTGCGAAGGAATATTGTCAGAAAATTGCGTGTATTTTACTGAATATCTATTCTTTAACGCATATTTTCAACTGTGTCAGATTACTTTCAAAATAGTTATCGGAGAGAAAGCACGAGAAAAAGTGTTAGGGTCACAAAAGATAAGGAGGAATTCCTTTGAATCTGGCTGGCGGTTTAGAGCTTAATTGCTTTAACCATTTCTGTCCGGTTCCGGAAATTGACTTTCACAAAATAAATGCCCGAGGCCATGCTTTCAATATATTCAAAAGCTCTTATATCATTATATCCTTTGTAGAGCAAAACATTTCCAAAATTGAAGATAGACTGACCACTGGCATTGTATATACTAATGGTTACCTCCTGGGCATCATCGGCAAAAATTCTTAATGAGGAATGGATCGTAATGGGGTTTTTTATGATCTTAAGTGCCTGGGAGGGTTTAATTTGCTGGTTTAGGATCTGTGAAGCAATTTCAAAATCGGGTATTCCAAATCCATAGAGTTTATCGGGTTCAAAATACCTGTCGGCACTTTTTTTAATGGCCTCTTTTAACTGATCCGCAGAAGCCAGAGGAAAACTCTGCCACAGGCAGGCCGCCATGGCTGCCACAAGAGGTGAAGAGAATGAGGTTCCATTGGCCTGGCCAATGCTTCCCATGAGGTTGATAACGGCTACTCCTTGTGCCTGTGCCATTACATCGGGTTTGGTTCTGCCATCTGCACTGGGGCCCACAGAGCTGAAGTTTACCCTGTTTCCGTTACTGTTTGTACCACCAACCGCCAATACTCCCGGGGCATCAGCCGGAGAACCAATGTATTGCCACGTTTGCGCGCCATAGTTTCCGGCACTGTTAACCACCAGTATTCCTTTGCTGAAAGCATAATTGGCAGCCCTTGCCACAACAGTGGTTTGCCCATCAAGTTGCGAATAGGTATAGCTTTGTGAAGGATCATCAAACCGGGTATAGCCTAAGGATGAGTTTATTATGTCTGCTCCGATGCTATCGGCAAGTTCGGCCCCGGCAAGCCAGTTGTACTCTTCAATACGAAACTCTGTGGCAGCATCTTCTGTTCTTATAAGCCAGTAGGAAGCTCCCAGCGATGCACCGGCGTATGTGCCAGGCAAGTATCCTCCCATTACAGATAATACGTAGGTTCCATGAGGATGCTCACGAAAAACATTACCTCCCGGGTTAACAAAATCGCGCCAGCCCAGTATTTTATTGTGGAGCCATAAATACTGAAAAGCCTCCAGGCTGTCAACGAAACGATAACCTGCATCCAGCAAGGCAATCTTCAAACCTCTTCCCCAAAAGCCTCTTTGATGCAATGCGCTGCCATTGACCATGTTGATCTGGTTTTCGGTGGCACCATAGGCCGGGTAGTGTGAATCGGCGAATACCGAATGAAAACTGTAAACAGGTTCTGGGCTGTTCTCCAATGCATTGTCGTGCATTTCCATTCCCCTGAGATCGACGGGGGAAACGGATTTGGTACTCCCACCGTAAGATTTTACAATCTCAGAAAAAACAACAAAGTCCAGTCCGGCAATGTCCTGATAGATGGCAGGACTTTCAAGTCTGAGCATGGCACCATTGAGCCATTTGCTTGTATAGTAGACCTTTACACCTTCAAAGGTTTCGATAAGATTGAGATAATAGGGAGAAACCGGCAAATCGGTATTATCCAGGGGTATCATTTGTCTTTGTCTTCTCTCCAGAGATCTTTGAGATAAGAATTCATGCGGCCGCAACAGGCTGAAAGAAGAATGATCCTTATCCTTGAAGCTTACCCAAACCATAACAGGATCCTGGGCCTTCGCCTGAAGTAGGAGCAAAAACAAAATGGCAAGGAGGGTAATGCGTTTCTCCATGATATTCAGTTTATTAAATCAGATCATAACAAACCTGAACATTGCCTTTCTTCATGTTTGTCTGATCAAGTACAGCTATAAAGATAGTATAAAATCCAATTAAGCTATCCAATAGACAATCCATTGCGGCTATCTGTATCCGTAAGAGTTAATTATGTAAGTATAATCTACTCCTCTTACTATGGTACCATCAATCTCTTTGGTGAGCTCAACAAACTTTTTCTTTACCATGCCCACTTGCGTGGCATATACTTCATACTGTAGATCAAGTCCAATAAGTGTTTCAAAATCCTTTTGCAATACAGTGGCAGTGCTGTCAAACAAAAGCTCTCCGAATTGTTCGGGGATGTGAGCCTGTGTGATGGTATAGGTTTGAGCAGGCAGTGTGTTTAAAGCGTTACCGTTCCAGTTCTGATTACGTTTTACAGGGAATGCGAGTTTAATGAAGCTCCTGTTCTCTTCTGTTTTTACCGCTCTGCTGATCAATAATTTAGAGCTCCAAACATTTTTGATCTGCCATGTATCGGTGGGTTGCAACCGGTAAAACCTTTCGATCCGCAGAACACTGTCGCCCTGATTATCTATAAAATAATCTGTATACGTTTCCAATACCTGGTATTGATAATGAAAAACTTCGCCAAGAAAATCGTCATATACAGTAGAGTCAACATCATAAACGACCCAAAGCCCAGGTGTATGGCCAAAGTAATTGTGGCCCAGGTAAACGGATTCTCCCTGGCTTTTGTGGCACGATGCCAACGATGCCATTAGAATCATGCTCAGTGGCACAAGGAAAAGCGCGCGAATTTGTCTGTTACTATACCGCATGTTAAAGGTTTTGGCCCAAAGAAAGCTGCAACAAAGTTGCGTCAAGGTTCGGGCGGGTATTAAAACATACCATTGGTTCCCCAAGGCATGTCATTTCTTGTGGGGCCAGGGCGAAGCGGAATGGCTTCATCATCTGTTTCAATAAAGATTTCCTCTCTCACCAGGATACCATTGTCGTATATTGCTTTTTTCTCTATTTCGCCTCGTTCACTGTACCATGTCCACACCCTGTCGCTGAGATTTTCTGTATAATAACCCACCAGCAGTGGCCTGCCTGAAGGATAAAACACTTCGTACTTGCCATGGAGCAAATCATCCTGGTAATGCGCTCTGATGTGGATAGATCCGTCCATATAATATCTTTCGAATAAGCCTTGCATTTTTCCCCGGTGCCAGGTTTGAGTTTCCGCCAGTCTTCCTCCAGGGTAATAGGTTTTCCAAACTCCGTGGTTCAATCCATTCTGGTAAAAGTGTTCGCCAACCAATACACGGGTTTCTGAGAAGAATCTCCACAGCCCTTCCATTTGTCGGTTAAGAAAGAAACCCTCTCCCATGATAGCGCGATTGCGATGGTAATAGGTTGCTTTAACTGACTCTTCGCCGGGTTCATGTATCAGTTCAGCTCTGAGTCCACCCTGTGGATAGTAATACCTGAACACGCCCACAGGCTGATTGTCAACAAAATTGCCTTCGTAGCGCAGGGCACCACTTTCGAAGTATCCTCTCCAGGGCCCTTGCCTGCGACCTTGTGCATCATACTGGTTTACAGGATCGCTTGCCATAACCGGAAAAATCATCCCGGAAAACAGGCCCAGCTTGAGCAAAAGAATAAAAACTAATGATTTCGACATGATTGAATTAAAATTTCTGCAACGAAAATACTAAAAACCTTACTGCTACATACACGAGTATCACGTATTGATTATTGTATTTTACTGCTATTGCGCTGCATTTTTTGTAAATGATTGGCAAAATCAACCAATGAGGGAAAGAAATAATCGATCAGCCGATCATTGGCCTTTACGAGGTCCCGGTCCGAACCAATCAGCACAGTCTTCATTCCCATGTTTTTACCAAATTGCATATCACTAAGAGTATCTCCCACCATTACGGATTTTTTAAAACGGATGTGCGGAAAATCCTTTCGTGCCTGCAAAGCCATTCCGGGAGAAGGTTTCCGGCAAAATGGGCGGTGCTCTTTCAGGCCTGGGCAATAATAGATTTTATCGATTCGCCCTCCGGACAATTTTATCTGGGCCAGCATCATCTGATGAATATCATTCAGATCATCAGAAGTCATCAGGCCTTTCCCTATTCCTTGCTGATTGGTAACAATCAGCACTGTGCCGAAAATTTCTGCCAGTTTTGCAATGCTTTCACAAACACCGGGCAGAAATACAAAATCTTCAGCTTTCAATACGTAATGATCCATGAATCGTTGGTTGATTACACCATCACGATCCAGAAAAAGAGTCCACTCAGGGCTAATGGGCAGTGTTATCATGAAGTGCTCAGGGGTGTATTTCCGGGGAAAATGGTTTTTTCTACCTGCTCACATAGTATATGACCCAGGGTAATATGGACCTCCTGTATACGAGGAGTATCATTGGAGGGTGCCTTGATCAATACATCGCACAGATTGGCCATTTGCCCTCCTCCCATACCCGTCATGCCGATCACGTGCATTTGCATTTCCCTGGCAGCCACGATGGCTTTGAGAATTCCCGGAGAATTTCCGGATGTTGAAATGGCTATCAGCACATCATCTTTTCGTCCGGCGGCTTTCACCATGCGTGCAAAAACATCTTCATAGCCATAATCGTTGGCAACAGCAGTTACAAAAGAAGTGTTTACGTGCAGTGCTTCGGCATACAAAGGCGGACGATCGTAATAAAACCGTCCGGATAGCTCTGCAGCCATATGCTGGGCATCGGCAGCGCTGCCCCCATTTCCGCAAAACAATACCTTTCCCTGCAATGAGTAGCATCTCACGATTAATTCTATGGCCTGGGCAAGGCTCTTATGCAGCAGGGTATCTGCAAGGGTTTTCTGTTTTACCTCCAGGGAGGCCTTGAGAGATTGTATAATTTCTTGGTCCATAATCAGTTATTGCTCTTTTCCGGGGAAATTTCAGCTGCTTCAAAGGTAGCCTCAACCAGTTTGCTCCACGAAAAGCGGTCTTTCTGGGTTTGCAGCCCTCTTTTCAATTCTTCTGCCATATTTTTATCGAAAAACCGGTGTATGGCTCTTGCCACCTTCTCTGCATCAGGTTTTACCACCAGCCCGGCAACATTGTTGGGCACCATTTCGGGCAGAGCGCCCACATTGGTTACTACCATGGGAACATCAAAATGATAGGCTACTTGTGTAACTCCACTTTGCGTAGCATCCTTATAGGGTTGCACTACCAGATCGCTGGCGCAAAAATAGGCTGCCACCTTTTCGTTGGGGATAAACTGTGTATGCAGGATTACCCTGCTGCCAAGGCCTTTCTCCCTGATAATTTTCATATAAGGTTGATCGGAAGAGTAAAACTCACCCGCTACGATGAGCTTTATGGGCAAATCCAGCAAAATTTGCTCTCCCATGGCATTGAGCAGAATATCAAGACCTTTATAATCACGGATAAACCCAAAAAACAAAACATACCGATAATCCGAAGAGAGTTTCAAGCGTAACAGAGCTTCCTCCCTGGGCATCTTATCTCCAAAATTATCGTAAAGGGGATGCGGTGAATATACTTTGGGTTTGTTTTTCCTGTCGAACTTTTCAAGGTCCTTCAGAACCGCCTTGCTAAGGGTAACAAAACCATCGCTTCGGTTTACATAGTATTGGGTGAGCAGCTTGTCTCCCGGTCTTTTTTCGTGTGGGATAATATTATCGGCAATGGTAACCACCTTGGTTTTTTTGTTTTTGCGAACCATTGCTGCTATGGTTCCCAGGCAAGGTGCCATAAAAGGTAACCAATAGCGGATTACCAGAAGGTCGGCCTTTTCTTTTCGGATCTGCCGCCCCACCAGCCACCAGTTCAATGGATTGATACTATTGACCTTTACACGGATCTCAAGATTTTCGGGAGCAGGCCGGATGGCATACTGCGTTTTTCCGGGAAACAAAAAGGAAGGATACTGAAGTGAGAAGGTATATATGATTACCTCGTGCCCCATATCCTTAAACTGCTGAGCCAATCGCTCATTGAAGGTTGACAACCCGCCGGCCCTCAAAGGATAAGCCGATCCTAGTATGATTATTTTTGCCAATTTTCCTCCGTTGTTTGATCTATTAAATAATGATTTCGATCGGATGATTTCCGGGAGATCAGTTCGCCCAGAAAACCAGCCAGAAACAGTTGTGTGCCCAGTATCATAGCCAACATTCCAAAGTAAAACAACGGACGTTCGGTCATGCGAAACTCCAGCCAGAAGAACTTAGCCCAAGCCAGATAACCTGCTATGGCAAATCCGGCAACAAACAGCAATGTTCCCAGCAATCCAAACAGATGCATGGGTTTTTGGCCAAATCGTGTTACAAAGGTGATGGAGATCAGATCGAGGAAACCATTGACAAACCGTTCCAGTCCGAACTTGGTTTTTCCATATTTGCGTTTGCGGTGCTCCACTACCTTTTCTCCAATATTTTTAAACCCGGCCCATTTGGCCATTACAGGAATGTAGCGGTGCATCTCACCATATACTTCTATTGATCTTACCACTTTAAGGTTGTATGCCTTTAGTCCGCAATTGAAGTCATGCAGCCGGATGCCCGTAACGCATCGGGTTGCCCAGTTGTAAAGTTTGGTGGGCAAAGTTTTTGAAATAGGATCATAGCGCTTTTTTTTCCATCCGCTTACCAGATCGAACCCCTGCACGGAAATCATATCGTAAAGCTCCGGTATTTCATCAGGACTATCCTGCAAATCGGCATCCATGGTTATGACCACTTTGCCGGATGCATACCCAAACCCCACATTCAGGGCAGCTGATTTGCCATAATTGCGACGAAAACGAATTCCCTTCACAAATGCATAGTCTTTACGCAATTCCTCAAGGGTTTCCCACGAACCATCATTGCTCCCATCGTCAATCAGGATCAACTCGCTGTTGTAGCGATCCTTTACAACCTTCCAGATCCAGCTGACCAACTCGGGCAGTGAATCTTTTTCATTATACAAGGGTACTACGATCGATAAATCCATCCCATGATATTGTTTAGCTACTACAAAAGCGCAAAGTTACAAATTTTAACGGGCAAAATGTTAAGCTATCATCAAGTGGTTTTTTTCCAAACAAAAACCCTGACACAGTGTTTGTGTAAGGAGTTATGGTAACTATACTGCGGATCGATCCCGAAATGAAGTTTCTTTTGCCTGAGGGTATTTATACAATCCAATTGCGGGCTTTTGCTGAAATAGTTGTAACATTGCAAAGTTTTTCTCAAACCTCCTTTTTTTCTGCTCATGCGAGATCTTACCCAGGGCCCTGAGGGGAAACAGATTTTTATTTTTGCCCTGCCCCTGCTTATCGGGAATGTTTTTCAACAACTCTACTACATTGTAGATACGCTGATAATAGGCCATTACCTGGGTACAGAGGCATTGGCAGCCTCCGGAGCGTCATTTCCTGTGATCTTTGTTTTGATAAGCCTGATGATCGGAATTACAACCGGTATCAATGTTGTTATCAGCCAGTATTTTGGCAACAAAAACTTTGCGAAGGTAAAAAGAGCCATTGATACCGCATTTATATTTCTTTTTATCTCATCCATAGGACTTACCGCCCTCGGACTTATTTTCAGTGAGCAGATCTTTCGTTTGATAGGCCTGCCCGAAGAGCTGCTGCCTCAAGCCATGGAATATTTCAATGTGTATGTGGCGGGGTTGATATTTATGTCGGGATACAATGGAACCAGTGCCGTATTGCGCGGTATGGGAGACTCTAAAACGCCTTTGTATTTTCTTATCATTTCCACTTTTCTGAATATTGGCTTTGACTTGTTGTTTGTGGCAATATTCAAATGGGGTATTGCAGGGGTAAGCTTCGCCACGGTACTTGCCCAGGCCATTGCTTTCGGTTTGTCGGTGATCTATCTCAATCGCTATCATCCATTGATTCAGTTCTCTTTTAAAGGACTGAGCTTCGACCGGTATATTTTCAGGCACAGTTTACGCATTGGCATTCCTACGGGTTTGCAGCATACCTTTGTTTCTTTGGGCATGGCAGCGCTTATGACCATTGTAAACATGTTTGGCACTCCAACCATTGCCGCCTATTCCATTGCCTGGCGAATCGATTCCTTCGCTACCCTGCCGGCCATGAACTTCGGAATTGCATTATCTACTTTTGTGGGCCAGAATATTGGCGCCAACAAAGTAGAAAGAGTGCGTAAAGGACTGATTTCTACCCTTTGGATGACGACCTCCATTTCCCTCGTGGTCTCTGTTATTGCCTGGTTGTATGGCAAAACCCTTATGGGTTTCTTTACCGACGACACTGAGGTGATACAAATTGGATATGACTACCTGGTTATTGTTTCTTCCTTTTATGTAATCTTTGGAGCCATGTTCGTTATGCATGGTACACTTCGGGGAGCTGGAGATACACTGATACCCATGTTTATTACTCTTTTCTCTTTGTGGGCTCTCAGGGTACCTTTATCCTATTTTCTCTCCTTGCAGATGGGTCCGGTGGGCATCTGGTGGGGAATCCCCATTGCATGGACTTTTGGCCTGGCAGCAACCTTTACCTGGTACAAAACCGGAAGATGGAAAACCAAAGCAGTGGTAAAACACCCCCCACTTTCGCAGGAAAACTAACCCATGCAAGTCGAATCACCTTATCGATGGGTTGCTAAACAACTGAAAGTATGTGTACTGAATGAAAAATCAAAAAAAACACACAAAAAGCTAGGATATGCTAAAAAAAATACGCTATCTTTGCAACCGCAAACGCAAAACAATGGCTCCGTAGCTCAATTGAATAGAGCATCTGACTACGGATCAGAAGGTTTCAGGTTTGAATCCTGACGGAGTCACAAAAAGCCCCTGATTTTCAACGATCAGGGGCTTTTTTTATACCTTGATGAATATTTTTCTTCGATAAAGAACCCAACCTATCAGCCAGAACACGATTACATGCGCAATTGCGTAGAGCAAAGAACCATTGTAGGTACCCGCTATAGGTAAAAAAACATTCTGGTAGATCCATGCGCTGCCACTAATGAGGGTTCCATCGGCTGTTTCAATGCGGATCAGGCGTCCCAGGGTTTTGGCCCAAAGACCCGAGAGTGCAAAAAGAAACAATGGATTTACCCCAAAAACCACAAAAAACGAGGTCCATCGTCTGTATCCCTTCAAATCGATGATCCAGATGAGTATTCCAAAAAGAATAGCTGCCAATCCTGCTGTATATAGTACATAGGAACTGGTCCAAAGGGGTTTGTTAATAGGAAAAACAAGCCCCCACAGAGCTCCGGCTAACGCAAACAACAACCCCCACAACATCAGTTTTACGGGCACTATTTCCTTCTTGTTACTTTTAATGAGATTTCCGGCCAGATAGCCTATCAACACAGTTACCATAGCAGGCAAAGAACTCAGTAATCCTTCAGGATCGAAAGGTACACGCTGACCTTCATGAATAAACCCTTTGTATAAATGATTCTCTCCCAGCAAGGCGGCATCGAATCCAATTGCAGCATTTCCAATAAGGCTGTAGGGATCTTCGCCACCCCACATCCATAGTATACCCCAATAGGCAAAAAGGATCAAACTGCCAGAAAAAATAACAGCTCTGGTGCTGCGAAGAAAAAGAACTAATAAGGCTGCCAGCAAATATGCCACCGCTATACGTTGCAAAACCCCCATGATGCGGAGTTGCGAAAAATCGATAGACCATTGCGGATAGGAATTAAGAAATAAACCTATGGCAAAAATGAGTAATGCCCGTTTCAGCGTTTTCAGCAGCAGCTTGTTGCGGCCCAGCCCCTCCTGCTTTCCAAAGGAGAAAAACATGGATACCCCTACCACAAACAGGAAAAATGGAAAAACAAGGTCGGTTGGGGTACAACCGTGCCAGGCTGCATGTTTTAATGGAGCATAAATATGTTGCCAGCTTCCCGGTGTATTTACCAGGATCATAAAGGCTACAGTTATCCCTCTGAGTACATCCAGTGCCAGATATCGTTCAGTTTTTTGCATAACTCGTTGTTTCGTTACTTGTATTATCCTTACAAATTCGTCTCAAAAATATACATTTCGCCCTTTGCTCTGCCACGAATAATTAATTATATTTTTTAATAACCGTAGGATTTGATTATTTTAGCAAAAAAAAACAACATGCAAAACCTCTACTCCCGTTTGCTGCTGGCAATTATGCTATTCGCCGGCAGTCTTCATGTTTCTGCTATTGATGCTGTATATTACGTTGGTACGGGTCAACCCGCCGAAAACAGATTAATTGCACTTACCATTGCCGGTATTGTAAATCGCGACGAACCCCGTTTATACCTGGTGGATGTGTATCAAACCTGGAGCTACAACCAAACTGATGTTAAATGGCGTGAGATTTATGAGCAATATGGAAATGCAAGCTTCACACACATTGCCAGCATTCAGGGACTTATCGACCATTTTCAGGATTTTATTGAGGGTGCTGTTACCTATGACCCGGCCCTTACCTACGGCAACTTCCAGGGCCAAAACTTTCGCTGGCAAGGCGAGGTAGCTGCCATGCTTGGAGGATTAACCAATTGCATTCCCCTACCCTACAACAA
This sequence comes from Bacteroidales bacterium, assembly GCA_046291875.1. Classification (GTDB taxonomy): domain Bacteria; phylum Bacteroidota; class Bacteroidia; order Bacteroidales; family UBA7960; genus SKVR01. The sequence continues at coordinate 32,335 of JBKBSF010000033.1, forward strand.
CGCGCAGATCATTGTGGATCGACCTGATAGCGTATGGGTTCCGGACCCGTTCCACGGAAAAGATCCCATAAGAGTTTCTGCAAAGCTTGAAGATATTGAACACCCCTGGAACAATCCCTCACTGAGCCAGGAGGAGAGATACTTCAACATATTGGATTGGGCATTGGAGAACCTGCTGGACCGCACCCATCCACGCCGGTTCTACCTCAGGGAAATCACCGACTGGGCCATAAGCCAGCGCATGTTCCAGCTTAACCTGGCCGGAACCGAGACCCTGAACTTCTATTCGTTATCAGACGAAAAGGCAGAAAAGATTGAGCAGGTAATGACCTATTTACGGAGTTGCCACCCCGATGAGATTTTTCATGTATACGGCTGGATGCGCCCTGAGCCATTGGTTCAATGGATCTCCGGTTGGGGAGGCAGCTTTCACGAAACCCTTCTGGGAAATCTCTCCTGGCATCATATTTTTCCGGCACAGGAGGATTTTGTTTATGACCGCGCTTCTTCATTGAGCCCCGATGATGTGGTGCTTGAAAATAAGCACTATGTTGTTTTCCTGGGTTCTGAGGGCGATGCAGGAAACTGGGTTGCAGGTTTCCAGGCAGGAGCCTGGCACTCTCCTTTGCGCGGACAGGTTCCTGTAGGATGGGGTTGGAATTTGCATATGTTCGATCAGTTTCCATTCATGGCGCAGTATTATTACAGTACGGCAACAGAAAACGACGGTTTTATGGCGGTTACAACTCCCTTGGGTTACGCCTACCCCGATATGTTTCCCGACGGCTTTTTGCCCGATGCCATTGATCAAACCACTGAGCTCCTTCAGCGATTTGATATACCCACCGTATACGCTTACAAGCATTACAATGGTGCCGGGGTCTCTACCTACAGAGGCATACAAATCAGCAACAATTATAACTTTCATAAACTGGGAAGCTTTGCTGAGTCAACAGGCACAGGCCTTACCTTTCTTTTTGATCCTGCATTGTTAACCCAGCGCTATTACACCAATTATGGGGGATTGTTGTATAATCATGTAAATGATGAAACATTTTATGCCAATGTGGTTGATCTGAACAATGCAGCCAACCGGGTAATCCAGAAGTTAAAGAATAAACCTACCCCCAATTTCCTGCTGGCAGGTTATCAGCGTTTCCGGCAGGATGGCATCACCATAAATGTCAACAATCCAGCCGACATCACCTTACCCCGGCTTCAGACTTTGATGCAGCTGATCGAATCAGACCCTGATCTGGCTGGGAAAGTAGAATTTGTAACCCCAGAACGCTTTACCTGGCTACTACACCGGATGATTGCCACTGCCGATACAAGAGAACCTTTACAACCCCATGCAGGCTCTATCCGCACCTGGGTTGAAGGAGGACAAAATCTGGCTGTAGAGTTTTACCAGCAAACTCCCCGCGAAGTACAAGTGCGTATTTTCGATCTGTCAGGCCGCCTCATCCGCAGCCAAACCTTGCAGGGAACAACCGGATTGCAACGTATACATGTTTCTCTGGGTAATCTCCCTGCCGGAATGTACATCGTAACCCTTGGTAATTCAGAACTTTTCAGCAGTGGCAGGTTTATCATACCTTAAACAACCGGCCCTGTTGTAGTTTCCGGTCAGCAGGTAGTTGCAAACATACAACTACTCAAATACCATTGTTGCCAAGATTGTTAAGACTTACAGGTACTTACATATTGGGTTATCAGGATAACAAAGGATGGTATCTGCTCATCAGCGGTTTTTTCCATGGGTTTGGCATTGCTTCCATTCTATTTACCCAACCCGGTAGTGTTAAGAAAAAAACTTAACCGGTAAAAGAATTAAGCTTAATTTTGCGGTTCGTTAAAAAAAGATAATCCTGCTGGTAATACCAGGGAAACAGAAAACCAATTTATTATGCTCAACATCATTTTGTTCGGACCTCCTGGTGCCGGAAAAGGTACGCAATCGCATATGCTGATGCAAAAATACAACCTCACCTACATTTCTACTGGTGAGCTGCTGCGTAAGGAAATCAGGGAAGGCACCCCCATTGGCAAAAAGGTAAAAGAACGCATTGAAGGTGGTGGTCTTGCCGATGATGAAATCATTGTAAAACTAATCAATAAGGCCATTCAAAACCATGAGGGCAGCGATGGTTTTCTGTTCGATGGATTTCCCCGTACTTATGTACAGGCTTATATTCTGGATGGATTATTTATCCGCTTGCAGAGATCACTTACCCGGATCTTTATTCTGGAGATCTCCGACGAGGAATGTACTCAAAGGTTGCTTCAGCGGGCCAAAGAACAGGATCGCAAAGATGACAATGAGGTTGTAATTAAAAAGCGACTTCAGGAGTATCATCAGAAAACCTTGCCTGTACTGGATTTCTATAAGAATTCTGGATTGCTCACTTATGTTGATGGCACAGGAACTTCAGAGCAGATTTTTTCCCGTATCAAAAAGCATATTGATGAAGACCTGAAGAAGAAATTCATCAATGTGGTAATGTTTGGATATCCTGGTGCAGGTATGACCACACAGGCCAACCGTTTGGCGGAAGAATTTGATCTTACCTGTATTTCCACACGCGAGTTACTGCAACAGGAAGTAAAGGAACAAACCAGCATTGGGCAACAAATTCAGCCCTATATGGATAAAGGGTTGTTGCTTCCTGACGAAATTGTGATCCGCTTGATAGAGAAAAGGTTGCAGCAAACCCATGGAAATGGAAGGGGCTATGTTTTTAAAGGCTATCCTCGTACACTGGTTCAGGCTTATATTCTCGATGGTATTCTCAAGAAAAAGGGGCTCAGTATCGATTGTGTTATCAATCTGAATGTAAACTATATCGAACTGATGAAAAGACTGGATATGCGCAGTCGTACCCAGAGCAAAATGCCCTACGACAGCAGTGCCTCCACAATCGTATCTCGTCTTGAGGAACATGAGCAGCATAGTGAAGCAGTGCTTGAATACTATCGCCAACACAACCAGGTAATCGACATTGATGGTGTTGGGGAAATTGACGAAGTTTATGAGAGATTGAGAGAACCCATTCTAAAAGCGAGCAGGAATTTGCGCTGATCTGTCAGTTAGCATATGGATAAAAAAAGAGGTCACAATGACCTCTTTTTTTGTTTAATGTACTACCAGCTTTCGAAGCATAGTTCCATCTTCCAGGTAAATCCTCAACATATAGACACCTTCCGTGATACCGGTCAGCTGCAGGGAGGCTTCTTCTGACGCCACAGAGGTTCTGAAAACTTCTTTCCCGGTCATATCCAGTAATACCAGGGCCATTATGGGTTTAGAACTTCGTAAATGCAAATGATCGCGGGCAGGGTTGGGGAATACCACAAGGGTTTGCTCATCCAGCTCATGCACCAGGGTCGGTGCGGCTACCAGAACCACCTCCTCTGTATGATCCTGACCTGCAATTTCCAGGCTGCCATAAGTGGGATAGAACTCAGCGGCTGCAACCATGAAGCTGTATTGGCCGCTCTCCAGCCCTGTTATTACATACTGCCCTGAGGGATGTGCCTGCCCCTGAAGAGTAATCACAGCATTATCGATGGCCTGCTGATGGATATCTCTCACATTAAAGGTAAGGGTAAAGGTTTGAGGCTGCCAGATATTGAAAGTAGCCACAATCTCATGGTTGCCTTCAACATGTTGGAAGGTATAGGAGGATACTGGGCCTACAGAATTACCATCCACTTTTACATCTTCAATCTCGTACCCTTCATCGGGTTGAACCGAAAAGGTTTTATTGTATCCCTGCACTACCTGTATTTCTCCCTGAGGGGAAATGGTTCCGTTCTCCCCCGCAGATGCAATTATGGTAAAGTATTCAGGTACGGCAAGGGTTACAAAAATACTTTCGGAGGGATGAGAAGTTCCCTGCGGTTCATTGTATACGGCTTTCACAAAATACTCATAAGTGCCTTCCGGAAGATCAGAATCATAGTAGTGTGTATGCTCTGTATCCCCCAGCCATACTCCATCCCGGAAAACCTTATAACCCACAGGGTCAAAAAACACCCATGACTTCTCCCTTTTTGTGCTTTCCTGTTGTGGAGCACTCCATTCCAGGTAAACAGAGTTAAAATTGCCTGTATGGGCAATCAGATCGTGGGGTGGTGCAAAAGGGTTCTCCCCTGCCAATTGCACATCAACCCAGGTAATCTGGTAGTCAGTAACGCTGATATTGCTCATTACAACCGGATTATATCCATCGGCTGAAACCTGAAGGGAATAAACACCTGCCTTCAGGGGGCGATAAAAATCTCCATGAGGCAAAAATGAAAAAACAAAGGAATTGTCTTTGTCATGGCTGATCAGTTCAATCTTTGCTTCCAGAGGTTCTCCTGTATACAAATCAGTTACAGTACCTCTCATACCGTTGAGTGCCTGTTTCATGTAATTAATGAGCGAACGCCGGTTGTACTCCCAGTGTGCTGGCAGTTGAGCTGCAGGCAGAAGCTTTGTGTTAGACAACTCAAGGGTAAGTTCGCGCTGATTGCGGTAATAATTCATAAAGTCCTGCCGGCTCCCCGTTACTACATACCAATCGCCTCCATGTGTAACACCATTGTTAAAGCTTGACCCCGAAGGGTTCATGTAATTGGAAGGGCTGTAAAACCTCGCTGTGTCAGCATATTCGTGCGATACCATTTGCCACCAAACATGATCGGCATGGGTTCTTGCCGACGATAACCAGCTATCCCAGGGATAATTGACACACTCTATGCCACCATGCATATTGGCCGACATAACAAAATGAAGGGTATCGGTAAGATTCATCATTGCCTGGGTTTCTGGCTGAATTGGCGTTGATGGATTGCTCACCGGATTGGGATAGTTTCGGTTCAGATCAACTCCACTGGCGTTGCTTCGGGTAGCTCCGCTCACAGTATTGTTATTATTGGTGTAGGTTCCGTCTGGATTTTCATTGGGACAAATCCATATCTCCATATTATCAAGCAGATAGGTGATCTCATCAATGACACCATAGTTGGTAAGCAGATAATGAATCAGCCTCAAAGACAGAATAAATCCGGTAGTTTCATCGCCATGCATGGTAGAGGTATACATAAACCGGGGCTTGGGCTCATCTGCATTAAGATCGGAGCTGATGCGGGCAAACAACAACGACCTGCCACTGCTTAGCGTGGCAATATTGTGTATTTGACAACGGTTTGGATGATCCTGTTGAAACTGATACATCAGGTTGACATATGCCTCGTAGGTGGGGTAAAAATCCCAGCTCTGGGTGAGATCGCGAGTAGCAACCTGCTCCCAGTTCTTCATATTCAGCTCATAGTAGTCTACATCCCCGGGCGATCTTTCCACCCTGAAATCCAATCCCTTGTCTTGCAGCATAGCAAAAGCATCATGGTTGCAATAAACGAAAACTCTGTTCCCTTCAAAGAAATCAACAGATAGATGAGAAAGCAGATCCTGGTTTTTATAGAGATCGGAATGAGCCATACTCAGATAAACCTCGCCTCTTTCAGTTAAGATCGTCAATGCTTGCGCCCGATGATCCTGGAGTTCGTGGATCTGGGCAGGCAATTGCCTGGCATTAATTATTCCGGTAAGGACCAGGACGACCCAGACCAGCTGTAACAATTGTTTTGATGGGGACTTCATGAAAAAAGATTATTATTGCAATGAGTTACCCGGGTGAAGGTAAGCCTGGCAGGCAGCAGAACAGCCTTTGATATCAATGGCTTTTTCAGTCTCGTTACATTGTGTTGGTGCTTAGTGAATTGATAAGTTGGCTGCAAATGTATCGAAAAAAAATCAATAACAAAAAAAACCTGGCAGAAAATATAATCTCCCAGGTTTTTTTCTTTGTGTGGTTCCTTATCTATCTGACAATAAATCTTTTCTCCAGAACGAAGTTATTCACACGCAATCGCATTACATACACACCGGGTAAAAATCCTGACACATTTACTTTTTGCTCAGTGTTGAGTTTTTCCCAATACCCTGAAAAGACAATGCGTCCCTGCATGTCGAATATTTCCATGTGCCCCTCGCCATTCCAGTGAAATACCTGGAAATACAAAATTTCAGTGGCTGGATTCGGATAAAGTGCGATACCTGGTAGCAGATCAAAATCAGCAATGCTGTTTTCTAATTCAAAAAGTGCCCAGGCTTCTTTGTGCTCATTCATGATCAAGACCAGCTCTGCCTGCAGATAATCCTGCTCATTTACTACCCATTTCACAAAAACATATCCTTCAACCGGGGTAGCCAGCAGGTTTACTTCTGAGTTTTCCTCAAAACTGTAATTTCCCGGCACAGGATCCGTAGTACCCCCCGGACTGCTGGAGACAACCAGATCGAAGAAGAGTTTCTGAATAAATACAGCAATGGCTTCCTTTGGGCCATCCATCAGGAGTGTAATTTCCGGTGTTGAAAACTCAAGGCCTTCTACCAACCATTTACTGAATTTAAAAGTGGGGTCGCTTTCGATGGCCTGTAGGCTAACCTCCGATCCTGCCGGGAAGAAGTGTACCCCTTCATCTGGACTTGTCTGACCCTCCCCTTCTTTTTGGATGGTGAGCGAGAAGGTTTCAGCAGGCTCGAAATGGGCAACCAGTGTCTTGTTATCATCCATAAACACCTGAACGATCGGACTGGTAATTTCCTCCTCGCCCACTACCCATTTGGTGAATACACTTCCTTCAATATTAATTGCCTGTACTTCAATAAATGTATATTTTTCGATATTGTAGTTTCCCGCCGGTGGATCAGTCTCACCCTCTCCCTCATGAATGATTGCAAGAGAAAAAGTGGTTGAAATAAGGGTAACGGGCACATTGAGATTTGCATTTACATTAACACTACCTGTAGCCGGATGATATCCTTCTTTTTCAACCCAATAGCTGTAAGTACCTGAGCTCAGCCCCGGAAAAACATAATTTCCGGGAGGATTAACAATCCCCGCAAAAGTGATTACTGCATGGGTAACAGGTTCTCCATATTCATCATTTACGTTGAAAGTAACCGTATAGGTGGGAGGTGTTACGGGCATCAGAAGTACATTGATAGTTCGATCCTGTGTGATACTGGCATTGGAAGAAACGCTCACATAACCTGCACGGGAAACAGTATAGCTGTATACACCTGCCAGAATGTTTTCAAAAACATAATCACCGGGCAGGTTGGTAATCCCTGCGAAAGTGACAGTAGCATCCAGAATGGGGCTTCCGCCAACGGCTGTTACATTAAAGGTTACGGTGTAGGTTTCCGGGATAATCTCTTCAAAAATGGCCTGTGCGGTAGTGTTTTCTGTTAACACCAAACTCAATGGATTGTCAGTATACACCTCCTGGTTAAGTATCCAGTGAGAAAATTCCCACTGGGGACCCGGCTCTGCAGTCAGTTCCCACAGTGTTCCGGGAGGAAAATCGTATATGCCTTCTTCAGGATTTGTCATTCCTTCCCCGACGGGTTCAAGCATTGTCAGGAATAGCCTGGGGATATAAACAACCTCCACCTGTGCTGCCGGTCCATGGCTAAATTCGAGCGGGGAAGGTGAATACCACTCATCTTCAGGCAACTGAGTGAACTGAAGAGTGTAACTTCCGGGACTCAAAGCCAGGGCAAATCCGCTTTCGTACCAGTTTTCACCATCAGTACTCCATTGGGCTCCGGCCGCTATGGCCTCCTGCGGAAGCAGTACCACGGTCAGTTCTGCGGGTTCAATGGAGAACTGCCCCATTGTAAAATTGATCTGATAGTTGTTGCCAGCCGACAAATTTCCCTGCAATATGTCATAAACACCAACCTCCTCGCCCGGCTCACGGGAAAGCTCTCCCTGGAATTCATTGCCAGGCAAAAGCATTCCTCCGGTAATTGTATAGGTGAGAATGGGATCATCTTCTCCGAATTTCTTTGACTTGTTATCTGCCAGAACATCGATCTGAGCCTGAAGTATGGAGGCAGAAGCCTGCCCGGTTGTGGCAGCCAGAAAGTAATTCAGCCTGTCTGCACCACCGTTGAGAGAAATATCCTCAAAGAATACGGTCTTGTTTTCTCCGGCATCCGGGCTTTCAAATGTTGCCGAAAAAGAGAAAAAAAGTTGATCTCCTTCCAGACGATTGTCCGAAAAACCTGCCTCTGTAACACTTACTGTGCTGTCGTAAATCTTGTCTTCAGCATAAAAATCACTGAGCTCCAAGGGTCGCGGAGTGATGGAGGCTGTTGTAAACTGTTCCTCCAACAAGTATTTATCAGCATCGGCACCTAGTAGCTGTAAGCCTGAAACAGTAACGGGTTTATTATTGCCCACATGTTTGTTTGCAAAAAAAGCAACGGCAAAACCCGTGTCAAGGATCACCTCATCACCCTCATCAATCCCTTGTAATTCGCCATAGTCAGTAATCTGCGCAAGGGTATTCCCATCGTAGATTTTGTCGGAGGCCTCCATTCCGGCAAGTACCAAAATGATCTTGTCCGTAACGGTCATAATCCCATCCGTATAGGTTATGGAATAATTCTCCAGACCCATCCCCTGGGCCCCGGAAATCAGAATGGGGTATTGACCCACAGCAGCCGAAGCATCTGCTCCTACACTGGAAAGGGTTACCGAGATTACCTCATCTGTGCTGGCAGTAATAAGGCCTGTGGTTGTAAACTCATTCCCCTGGAAAACATACTCAACTTCTTCGGGTTTGGTGATGTTTTTTGCAGCAACAATCAAAGGGGCCGGCTCAATAACCAACATTCCTTCTGTAAAGGTGATATGGTAATTGGGAGATGTAAAGCCTCCGGGAACAATTGTATACTCACCCGCCAGAGTGGCAGTGGCAGCAGGCCCTGAAATCACCAGTCCTCCCAGAAGGTTTGAAGGGCCCTCACCTGAAATGAAGCCTGAAAAACTCACTGTAAAACCACTAAAAACCTGATTGTCGTATGTTTTGGTTTTATCGTCAGCCATAATTGTTAAGGGAACCTTCTGTATAACAAATATAACAGAGGAACTACCTGCGTAGTTGGAATCCTCCACCGTGGCTACAACTTCATAGGTGCCGGCATTGGCGGGCAGGTCTGTACCTCCGTTGTAGGTAATGATCAACGTTAGTCCTTCGGGAATAGTAGCAAACTCCGGCTGCTGCTGTGATCCGTTGTAGGTAGTTTCCAGTTCAGTGATCTGTACCGTAGCTTCGGCCTTCAGGATCTCAAAGGTTGCAGTGGCAGTGCCCTGGTAGTTAAGATCCTCCACTGTGGCCACTACTTCGTACGTGCCGGCATTGAGGGGCAGGTTTGAGCCTCCGTTGTAGGTAATGATCAGTGTTAGTCCTTCGGGAACGGTTGTAAACTCTGGCTGCTGAGGCAGTCCGTTGTAGGTAGTTTCCAGTTCAGTGATTTGCACTATGGCCGGGGCCTTCAGGATCTCAAAGGTTGCAGTGGCAGAGCCCTGGTAGTTGGGATCCTCCACTGTGGCCACTACTTCG
>JBKBSF010000034.1:0-39738 GCA_046291875.1 Bacteroidales bacterium
CCAGATGTGTGGGTTCTCGGCTTTTAAATACTTCTTCAATCCAATAGCCATGGTGGGCGACAGGGGCACGATGCGGTCTTTCTTGTATTTGCTCTGGCGGATATGAATGGTCTGGCGCTCAAAGTCAATATCAGCGATTTTCAGATTGATGACCTCCTGCCCCCGCAGCCCTGCCGAATAAATAAGGGACAGCACTACGCGCTGTTTGAGCAGTGTGGGCGCCGCAAAGAGCTCTCTGAGTTCGTGGCGGTTCAGGATAACCGGCAGCTTGGTATCGCGCGCCAGCGATGGCAGGGCAATGGCTTTTTTGTTCATGCCCAGTAGGCGGTAGTAGTACCTCAGGCCATAGACCATGTGTTTGAAGCTGCTGCGCGAAGGGGCTTTGGGGTCGCGGGCCAGGGCGGCCAGGTATTCATTGATGTGGTCTTCGTCCACATCCTGGGGCAAGGCGTTGAAATGAAGCACAAACTGGGCAATGCGTCGGCTATAGTTGTGCAATGTACTGGGGCTTTGGCCCCGCAGGGTAACTTGCTGTGACAACTTACGTAAAACCTCTTTAAAGGCCGGAACAGCCGCTATGGCCCTTTCCTGCAAAGTGGGACTAATTCTTTTTCGCATAATACTGAATTTAAGTGAGTGATAAAAACAGTCTTATACGATAAATTGAATATTTTTACACAAAAAGCTGTCCCGCTTTGCGGGATTTAGTTCAACATGGTATAGCCAATCTCGTCAGAAATGACGAGACGGGGCTTGGTGGTAGTTTCACGTTCGCTGCCCTGCGTGGGCTTCATCTCGGTGGATCCCGTATGGACGGGACAGGTAGGACGAAGCCCGCAACGCCCGCATGAAGCGAAGCGGAATAAATCCGCTACTGTGGCTAGTGTGCCGAGAAGCAGAACATAGGCGAGATAAATGTTCTGCATGCTGTAATCAAGACTTCGGCGAGAGCTCAGTCCAACGCTGGTGGAACTCTGTGTGAGCAGAACGGTCCACCGGGATCAACTTTTAGAACGTGGTGTCAACATAGCTTACTGACCAGCCATAAGTAAGGTACAATCCTGCCATGTGCAAACAATCCTTAAATTGCATCACATCCATTACCACAAAGGGCTTACATTGTCAGCTTTTATCCAGCAAAGCCAAAGCAACCTTCGGGTTTCTTCGGGCTGAACGCCCAGCTTAATGCAGCCCAGCGGCAGCGCCCTGTGGGTTTAAGATTACAAGATGGGGACCCGAAAGGGCAGATAAAAGATGGAGTTGATAATCCGCTATCCTGCCAGTTGGTTTATAGGAGAGGCAAAAGCGGACACCTTTCTGTGCTGCAAATCCGTATCTTCCGGCAGAAGCAGGGCTGGCGGATCCCTTGCTACGCTGCGGGATGACAGGATGCATCTGCTTCCCGGCGAAGCTTCTCCTTTGCACAGCGAAGCAAGGTATTGGGTTGCGCCATCACCAGCCCTTCATTTTGTTTTGCAGCAGCTGCTTTGTATAGTATAGCCGGAAGCTCTCATTCCTGGTACCCTTATGCTGTTTTTACAAGCACAAAAAAAGGCCGCTGAAACCAGCGGCCTTTCTCACATTGATAACGGATAGTAATTATTCCTGTTTGCTGAAGTCCATAGCAGCATGACGCTTGTAGGTGTTGTAGCGCCATTTTGCATTTTCTTCGGCAGCTTTGAACAGTTCGGCAGCTTCTCTTGGGAAAGCTTTCTTCAGTGAGCTGTAGCGTACCTCGCTGGCGAGGAAGTCCTGGAATTTGCTCCAATCGGGCTCTTTGGAGTCGAGCTGGAAGGGGTTCTTTCCTTCGGCTTCCAACAGCGGGTTGTAGCGGTAGAGTTGCCAGTAACCTGCTTCCACAGCCTCTTTGGTCTGGGTTTGTGTGGAGCCCATACCGCCGCGCAAACCGTGGTTGATACAGGGTGAGTAGGCGATGATTACAGAAGGTCCGGGATAGGCTTCTGCTTCGCGTACTGCCTTCAGGAACTGGTTCTGGTTGGCACCCATACCTACCTGCGCTACATACACGTAGCCGTAGCTCATGGCCATGATACCCAGGTCCTTCTTGCGTACACGCTTACCGGCGGCAGCAAACTTGGCGATGGCACCCACTGGGGTAGACTTGGAAGCCTGACCACCGGTGTTGGAGTAAACCTCGGTATCCATTACCAGCAGGTTGATGTCTTCGCCAGAGGCAATTACGTGGTCAAGACCACCAAAGCCGATGTCGTACGCCCAACCGTCGCCACCAAATACCCATACGGATTTCTTCACCAGGTACTGCTTCAGCGCCATGATGTCTTTGGAGAGCTGGTTGTTTTCGTGCTTGAGGGCTTCTACAACCTTTTCAGAAGCTTCTTTGTTTTTGGAGGCATCTTCTTTGGTATCGAGCCATCCTTTGAAAGCTTCCTTGGTTTCGGCTTTCATATCGTCGGCTTCCATACCTACCTGCATAAAGCGGGCAAGGCGCTCACGGATCTTGCTTACACCGGTAGCCATACCAAAGCCGTACTCAGCGTTGTCTTCGAACAGAGAGTTTGCCCAGGCCGGACCTTCGCCTTTAGCGTTGGTGGTGTAGGGGGTAGCAGGAGCCGATCCACCATAGATGGAAGAACATCCGGTAGCATTGGCAATCATCATACGGTCGCCATAAAGCTGGGTGATAAGCTTGATATAGGGGGTTTCACCGCAACCGGCACAAGCACCGCTGAACTCAAACAGAGGCTGAGCAAACTGGCTGTTCTTCACAGAAGAATCTTTGGTTACCAGGTGCTCTTTGTAAGTTACGTTTTTGGAAATTACATCCCAACGCTTATCTTCATGCATTTGCGAGTCAAGGGTTTGCATCACCAGCGCCTTTTCGGGAGCGGGGCAAACGTCAACACAGTTGCCGCAACCGGTACAATCCAGCGGGCTTACCTGCATGCGGTATTTGTAGGCAGAGAGTTTTCCTTTTACGTCTTGTACAGGGGTATCTTCTCCGATCACTTTCAATTCTTCTTCATCGATGAGGAAGGGGCGGATCACAGAGTGAGGACAAACATAGGCACACTGGTTACACTGGATACACTTGTCAACCTGCCATTCGGGCACGTGTACAGCAATACCGCGCTTTTCGAAAGCAGTGGTTCCCTGTGGGAAAGTACCGTCTTCGCGATCCAGGAAGGTGCTCACGGGCAGATCGTCGCCATTGAGAGCGTAGATGGGGAATACCACATCGCGGATGAAATCAGGAACATCGTCTCTTTTGGCAGCAGGCTTCACCTCGATGTTTTTCCAATCGGCAGGAATAGCGATCTGGGTTACATCTCCGCCTCTGTCAACGGCTGCATTGTTCATGATTACAATCTCTTCGCCCTTCATTCCGTAGGACTTCATGATGGCATCCTTCATTTCGGCTACTGCCTGCTCGTAAGGAATTACACCGGCAACTTTAAAGAAGGCAGACTGCATGATGGTATTGGTACGGTTGCCCAGACCAATTTCTTCTGCAATTGCGGTGGCGTTGATGATATAGAATTTGATATCATTTACTGCCATGTACTTCTTCATATGGTCGGGAAGGCGTTTTTTGGTTTCTTCCACATCCCAGATGGAGTTGAGCAGGAAGGTACCTCCTTTTTTCAACCCTTTGAGCATATCGTATTTCTCCAGGTAAGCAGGTACGTGGCAAGCTACAAAGTTGGCAGAGTTTACCAGGTAGGGCGAACGGATAGGAGAATCACCAAAGCGAAGGTGAGATACGGTAATACCGCCCGACTTCTTGGAGTCGTAGCTGAAGTATCCCTGTGCATATTTATCGGTGGTATCACCAATGATTTTGATGGAGTTTTTGTTGGCACCCACAGTACCATCAGAACCCAATCCGTAGAATTTGGCGGCGTAGTTGCCTTCGGGAGATACATCGATCTCTTCGCCAAGGGGCAGCGACTTGAAGGTAACATCGTCGTTGATACCTACGGTAAACTGGTTTTTGGGCTCTTTCATCTTGCTGTTTTCGAATACAGCGATGATGTGCTTGGGAGTAGTATCTTTTGAGCTCAGACCGTAGCGTCCGCCGTATACTTCAGGAGCATCGGGCTTGCCATAGTAGAGTTCGCGAACGTCGAGGTACAAGGGATCTCCGTTGGCACCGGGCTCTTTGGTACGGTCCAGAACGGTAATTCTCTTCACCGACTTGGGCATGGCTTTCAGGAAGTATTTCACGCTGAAAGGTCTGTACAGGTGTACGTTTACCAGACCCACTTTTTCACCTTTGGCCATCAGATAATCGATGGTTTCTTTGATGGTTTCGGTGATAGAACCCATGGCAATTACCACATGCTCGGCATCGGGAGCACCGTAGTATACGAAAGGATGGTATTCGCGGCCAGTGATCTCACCAATCTTTTGCATATATTCTTCTACCAGGTCGGGCAATGTATCGTAGAAACGATTGGCAGCTTCCCTTGACTGGAAATAGATATCGGGGTTTTGTGCAGTACCGCGGGTAACGGGGTGCTCAGGATTGAGGGCGCGATCGCGGAAAGCCTGCAGAGCTTCCATATCCAGCAGACCCTTGAGGGTTTCCTGGTCGCATTCTTCTACCTTCTGGATTTCGTGAGAAGTACGGAAACCATCGAAGAAGTGCAGGAAGGGAACTCTTGATTTGATGGCAGCCAGGTGGGCGATAGGAGCCAGGTCCATAATTTCCTGAACACTGCTGGTAGCCAGCATGGCAAAACCGGTCTGACGGGTACTCATAACATCGGAGTGGTCTCCGAAGATCGAAAGGGCCTGGGCAGCCAAGCTGCGCGCAGAAACGTGAAATACACCGGGGAGCAACTCACCGGCAATCTTGTACATATTGGGAATCATAAGCAGCAATCCCTGCGATGCAGTGTAGGTGCTGGTAAGAACACCCGCCTGCAAAGAACCGTGAACCGCACCGGCAGCACCTGCTTCCGACTGCATCTCCACGAGCTTAACTTCCTCCCCGAAGATGTTTTTCCTCCCTTTGGCGGCCCACTCATCTACATTCTCTGCCATGTTAGATGAAGGCGTAATGGGGTAAATGGCAGCCACTTCGCTAAACATGTATGCAACATGTGCTGCGGCATGGTTACCGTCGCATGTAATGAAATTTTTCTTTTTTGTCATAGTTGTCTTATTTAAAAACAGTCTAATTATAAGGCATTTAGCTTTAACTGATTCACGGCGCAAAATTACCAAAAAAACTTGGAGTTTCCGGCAGCCAGCGCTTATTTATAACGATTTTACGTAAGGAGAGAAATAGAGTTGTTAATCAAAAAACATCCACGAAACCCCAAATTTAAACATCGACTCGGGGATAGGATAAAACGGAATTTCATAACGGGGTTTAAAATCGGGCAGCAACCCAAGTATGTTTTGATACTTTATGAACAATCGGGCACTTTTGATCTTGGCATTCCAGAATACATCCACCAGGTAGCGGTCGCGCAGAATATAACTCCGCTGATCATGAAAAACCCTGCTTACAGGCATCCATGCCATGGCTCTGTAGCCGGGGTTGTAGTGGAAATCTACACCTATATGATTATACATGGCACCATCCGAAAGAGGAAAATGGAAGTACAACGAGTGATAGCTAACCAGGTTGGGAAAACGTTCATACTGCCGGGTGGTGGTATGTTGCATCACAACATGGTTGCGCAACCCCAGCCAGTCAAACTCCAGATCGCTGTGCAGACCCAGGCTGAAAAGTCCGAAACCCGCACCCATTTGCACCGGAAGTGCCATACGGTTCATGTACACCATATTCTCCAGCTGGTAATAATTCCCTTCTATCTTGATCCAGGGGCTGGTAAGGCGGGCCCTGAAATTGATGATCTGCATCTTGTTAAAGTCATTCTCCCACCTGGCATAGTTGCTGCTGAAAGTATTAAAGAAATAGGGTGCTTCCATGGAGGAGTACCTGAGCATTCCTTCCAGCTGGTAGGGTTTGTCAAGGGCTCCCAGGTTTACAAAAGCTCCTGCATGCACATCCTCATCATTGTATCCTCCTACAGTAAGGTTGGCAAATCCGCCAAAGGAGATCATACGGCGCTGGTCGCTGCGAAGTTCAACGCCCTGCACAATCTGGTTGAAACGACTGCGGTCGTAGTAGAAGATCCTTTGCCCGGTGGTATCTTCAAGAGGGGCTCCATCGGGCAGCCATGGCTGCTCCACGGTATGGATGCTGTGGCTCAGATATACCTTGAAATTGAAAGGAAAGGTACGTCGCGGGCTTTCCAGCGGGAAGTTGGACCAGGAGACCCGGTTCTCAATACGGTGTACCGTGGTGGAGTCGAAGCCTGTTTCCGGATCGAGCATGGGCATGTTGTACCATGCCACAGGTGTACCCTTTTCTTCAAACACAAAAGCCTTGCGGCTGTAGGTAAAATCGTGGTTGATCCTTCCCAGGTTTATGAAACGCCCTTTTTGCAGGGTGTCGCCCCCCACATATACTCCCGTTTGGTAAAAATGGCGCAGGTTGATGGAAAAGTCGCTATAACGAGACTCTGCCCGGTATACCAATACACTGTCGCTGTCGGCATCTTCTTCGAACAACAAGTGATCTTTCAACCCGCCGCTCTCCATATTGCGCACGCGGTTTGCGATTACACTGCCCAGAACCTGGTAGCGCTTGTTTTCACTTAAATAATCTATGGTGCCATAGAAGTTGGTGTTGCGGGCTCCCAGCCGGCTGAAGGCCCCCGGCGAATTGATTACCCGGTATTGAAAGCTGAAGTGCAGTTCCTCACTCAGTTTTTGCGCGTGCTTGGCATAAAACAGCTGCTCGCGCTCAGCACCCATAATATAAAACAGATCGGTAAATACGTGCTTGGGCCTGAAAAACTGCAGGTCGCTGTGCCTGAAGATATTATGGCCATAAATTTCGTTTTCTCCGGTGATCAGGCCTGGCTGCAGGGCAGGATTGAAAACCAGCTGCCGGTGGGCATGGCCCGGATTGCCTTTCTGCGCATAAAACCAACCCGACCGTGCGGCAAAGTCGTAATGCTGAAAGTTGAGCAGGGTGGTATCGGCATAGGAGGGTTGCGAAGTGAAAGGGTTCTGCAGCTGTTCTTCGCTGAACCATGGAATGGCAGAGCGAGGCAGTTTGGCTGTGTCGGCAGCAGGGGCAGGTCGGGGTGCTGGTGGCCTTTCGCCCGGTACCAGAGGTGTCAGGGTGTCGTTGTCAGTACCGCTTTCCGGTTGAGGCATCTCAAGGGTAGGGAAGGAGAGCGTGTCGGTTTGGGGAAGGTGCTCTGGTGGGGTCTGAGAATACAGCAAAGGGCCAATTCCCGACAACAAGATGAAAAGCAGTAAGGTTTTAGGTGATGTTGGATGCATGTGCTCTATGATAAAGCGACTAGGTTTGTGAGCAGAATAACAATTCCCGTCAGGGAAGTGCCAAAATTACGAAAATAAACGTAAAAAAGAGTTCTGCATTGCCTTACAATACAGAACTCTTTAGTTTGAGGTGGGTAAAGGAAACTGTTACTTAAGCCATTGGTCGAGCCAGGAGAAGAATTCTCTTTGCCACAAAATACTGTTCTGGGCCTGCAATACCCAGTGATTTTCTTCGGGGAATACTACCAGTCTGCTGGGAATTCCTTTCAGGCGGGCAGCATTGAAGGCCTGCATTCCTTCCGAAAGGGGCACACGGTAGTCTTTGGCACCATGGATTACCAGTATGGGGGTATCCCAGTTGGCCACAAAGCGGTGGGGCGAAAAGTCGTAGCTATGGGGGCGGGGTTCCTGCCACCAGGGGCCACCAATATCGTGGTTGGCAAAAAACATCTCTTCGGTGGTGCCATACCAGCTTTCGAAGTTGAACATACCGCAATGGGCAATGAATGCGCTGAACAATCCCTGGTGATGTCCGGCCAGCCAGAACACACTGAATCCACCATAGCTGGCACCTACCGCGCCCAGGCGGGTTTCATCCACGTAGCTCTCTTTGCTCACCTCGCGTGCAGCCATGAGCAGATCCTGCATGTTTTGTCCGCCATAATCCTGGCTGATCTGATCGTTCCACTCCTGGCCAAAGGTGGGCAACCCTCTGCGGTTGGGGGCAATTACTATGTAATCGTTGGCTGCCATCATCTGGAAGTTCCAGCGGTAGGAGAAGAACTGGCTCACGGCACTCTGGGGGCCTCCACCACAATAAAGCAGGGCAGGGTACTTCTTTTCGGGGTCGAAGTGGGGCGGATAGATCACCCAGACAAGCATCTGCTTGTTGTCGGTAGTGGTAATCCAGCGTTGCTCCACCCTTGCCAGCTCCAGTTCCTCCAGAATGGTCTGGTTTACAAAGGTTAATTGTTGCTGTGTGCCATCAGCAATGCGTACACGATAAATTTCGGTGGGTGCCGACATGCTCATACGCTCACCCACAAGGTATTCGCCTGCCAGAGATAATGAGTTGTAGTTGTGCCACCCCTCGGTGATCTGCCTGATCTGGCGGCTGGCAATATTCAACTGGTAGAGTTGGTAAGTAGCATGATGACCACTGATGAAATACAGCGAGTTGCCATCGGGCGACCAGCTGAAACTGGAAGAGCTCTGGTCGAAGCCTTCGGAATAATCGATCCAGGTGCCAGAGGTAAGATCCATGATAAGGATGCGTTCTTTGTCGGCTTCAAAACCGGGGGTTTGCATGCTTTGCCATGCCATGTACCGGCCATTGGGCGAAAACACAGGGTTTTTGTCGTATCCCGGATTGAAGGAGGTGAGGTTGCGGGTTTGGCGGGTGGCCAGGTCGTAGAGGTAAATGTCGGAGTCGGTGCTTACAGCACGATCCTTACCTGTTTTTTTCTTGGCGGTATAGGCCAGAGCTTTGCCATCGGGGGTCCAGCTGATCTGGGCACTGCCAAAAAACGGAGGCATGGGGGAATCGTAGGGCTCGCCTTCCATAATATCGATATAGCGGCCAATGGTTCCGTTATTGTAAGGAGCGATGAAAATATGGCTGTACTTGTAGTCGTGCCAGCGGTCCCAATGGCGGTACATAAGGTCATCGTAAATGAGTACGTTGGCCAGGGGCAGATCGGGATACATATCGGCGGGGCTGCGATCTACCTGAACCCTCCTGGTGAAATACACATGGCGCATATCAGGGCTGTATTCAAACCCGGTAATGCCTCCGGCCACCTGCGAAACCTGCAGGGGGTTGGTGCCATCGGGGTTCATCTCCCAGATCTGCATGGTGCCGCTGCGGGCACTTAGAAATCCGATCTTGCGACCATCGGGGCGCCATTGTGCTGCAGATTCGTTAAACTCACTGTTGGTGAGGTTGCGGGGCTGACCTCCTTCTACCGGCAGGATATAAATATCGCGGCTGGCTTTGTTGGTCTCCACGTCGTAGTTTGTAATGGTAAACAACAGGGTTTTTCCATCGGGCGAAACCTGGGTGCCGCCAACACGGCCCATCTCCCAGAGAGTTTCGGGCTTCATTACGGGTTTTTGTGCTGCAATACTTCCGGCCAGCAGAAGCAAGGCAGTCAAAAGGCTGATCTTTAGTCGATTCATTGTGCGAAGTTTATAATGTTTGTTTTGATTGGGTTTGCTTAAGGCTGTAAAAATAAAAGGAAATTTTTATTTTCCTCCCATTTGATGATCGAATGAGAATAGCCATGCACTAAGTTTTTAGCCGGATTTACACTATCTTAGCCATCTCTTCCAATGTTTTTCTGATGAAGCTAAGCACAAATATCCGCCAGCAGATGAGCCTGCAATTGCAGGTAAGCCTTGCGCTTGACCAGGGGATAGAAGAGGTGCATCATATTTGTGAGGAGCATGCGCATAACGATTCTTCAAAGCTCCTTAAAGCGATTCGAAGACTGTATTTTAAGAACAACCGCTTGTCGTTGTTTCGTGGCGTAGGGGCACAAGAGCTTCTCCGCGCCCATGAACCCCTGTTCATGCGTGTACTGGATCTGGCAATTACCCGCCATAAGGGAGAGTTTCGCAATTCGGGGCATCCCTATATTGCCCATGCCCTCAGTACAGGCTTTGTGCTGTCGAGGCTGGGTTTTCCTCCCGAGGTGATATTTTCAGGAATCTTGCATGATACCCTTGAGGATAGCAATCATGTAACCGATACACTTAATGTATTGTACGGGCTGAATCCAGCCATTGCCTGGTATGTATTGAGTGTTTCCGGAATCAATACCCAGGATGCCGTTGAAAAGGATAAACAGTTGAAGGTAAAAGTGGAAAGTTTTTCGGAGTTGGCAGGAAATCTGTTCCCCCAGGTTATAAAGTGTGCCGATGGTATTGCCAATTTGTATGATGTGGAAGGTATGGAAGGGAGAGACGGACGTACAGCAACCCAGCGTCAAAGAAGATTCCTGGAGGAATCGCAGCAAAAACTGCTGCCATGGGCACGACAGATCGATGAAGCAATGCTGATAAAAGTTAAAGCAAAGCGTGAAGAGAACTTTAAATTATCTGATTATATAAGTGACTGCATCGACAATAAAATCAGCATGATAGATCCGGTCTGACAATACTTTTTTTAGGTAATTTTGAACCTTACTTTCAACTGCTTTATTATATCCAATCACAAACGTTTCATGAATTCGATCAAAATTGACGAGCACATTTTGTTGGATCCCTTGCGCACCGAAGATGCTGCAGAGATTTTCCATACCATAAACACGCAGCGCAGCTATCTGGGGCCATGGCTTCCTTTTGTGGCTCTTACCCAGGAATTGTCAGATACGCAGGCTTTTGTGGCTTCGGTGGTGGATGCACCTGAAGAGAGCCGTGAGCCTATCTTTGTTATCAGGTATCAAGGACAATTTGCGGGTATTGTGGGTTTTTTAAATACCGATCGTCAGAACCGCAAAACCGAGATCGGATACTGGTTGTCGGAGCCTTTTCAGAGAAAAGGACTGATGAGCCGGTCAGTAAAGGCTCTTCTGCAATGGGCCTTTGTTACAATGGAGTTGAACAGGGTACAGATCCGCTGTGCTACGGGCAATACCCCCAGCCTGAATGTGCCCCGGCGGTTGGGTTTCCATTTCGAAGGGATCGAAAGGGCCGGAGAGTTGCTCTCCAGTGGTAAATATGCTGATCTTGAGGTATACAGTATGCTACGGGATGAGTTTATGGCAAAAGATCCATCTACAGATCAATAGCCGGCAGCCTGCCCGTCTTTTCTCGATTCTGAAGCACCATAAAAAACTTTATTTACCGGATCCCACATTATGGCCTGGTATCCGCCATAAGGCCCCACAGCCCATTGTATGCGGTGCCCTTTTTCCATCAGTTCCCTTATGGTTTCGTAAGGAAATCCGGATTCAAGCATCAATATACCACCATCTTCCATTTGCTGCCCGGTGGGTTCAGAGGACCCGGTATGGTATATGCGGGGTGCATCGCCGGCCTCCTGGAGGTTCATTCCAAAGTCGATGAGGTTCACCACGATTTGTGCGTGCCCCTGGGGTTGCATATCACCACCCATCACCCCAAAGCTTACCCAGGGTTGCCCGTCTTTGGTGATAAAACCCGGAATGATAGTGTGAAACGGTCTCTTGCCCGGTTCGTAGGTGTTGAAGCGATCGGGTTGCAGTGTAAACCCCTCACCCCGGTTTTGCAACACAAAGCCCAGCTGGGGGGGTGTCATTCCACTGCCCATCCCCCTGTAATTGCTTTGTATGAGCGAAACCATATTGCCATGCTGATCGGCCACGGTAAGGTAAATGGTATTGGGGCTGGTTTGCAGACCTGCATCAATACGTCGGGCAGCCCTTTCCGGATCGATGAGCTGGCTGCGTTCGCGGGCGTATTCCTTTGATATAAGGCGGTTTACCGGTACAGGACTGAAATCCATATCGGCATAGTACCAGGCCCGATCTTCAAAGGCAAGCTTTTTTGCTTCCGTAAAAAGATGTATGTACTCTGAGCTGTAAAGGCCCATGGAGGCGATGTCGAAGCCTTCCAGGATATTGAGTATCTGCAGGGTGGCAATGCCTTGCCCGTTGGGGGGGAGTTGCCATACCTGGTAGCCACGGTAGCTGGTCGATACAGGCTCTATCCAGGTGCTTTGGTGAGCCGCAAGATCTTCCACCGTGAGGAAACCTCCGTTTTCCTGCACATAGGCAGCCATGGTGGCAGCCATCGGACCACGATAAAAGGCATCGCGCCCATGGGTGGCAATCTGCTGGTAGGTATTGGCCAGGTAAGGATTGCGAAAGATCTCACCCTTGGCGGGCATGCGGCCCTGGGGCATATAAGTTTCGCGGAAGTTGGGAAAATGACCCAGCCGTGCCACAGAACGGTTCAGATAATAGGCAATAAGCTCAGTTACCGGAAACCCCTCGCGGGCATAGAAAATGGCAGGCTGGAGGATCTCTTCCATGGAAAGCTTTCCAAAACGTTGGTGCATTTCAAACCAGCCATCAACGGTGCCCGGCACACTCACCGAAAGGGCTCCGGAAGAGGGGATGTACGTATATCCCTGCTCCAGGAAATACTCGCGGGTAAGGCTGGCAGGCGACCTGCCGCTGGCATTGAGCCCATAGAGCTTCTGGCTTTCCGCATCCCAGATAATGGCAAACAGGTCGCCACCAATACCACAGCCGGTGGGCTCCATCAATCCGAGCATGGCATTGGCCGTAATGGCAGCATCTATGGCATTGCCCCCTTTCTTTAAAATGTCGAGGGCGGCCTGGGTGGCCAATGGATGACTGGTAGCAGCCATACCATGTTGTGCAATCACCTCGGAGCGTGAAGCAAAATTACGACCCGTTACACGGTCCTGACTATGAGAGGAGATGGAAATCAGCATTCCCAGTAAAAAAACAAAGAGGTTGAATGATTTATACATAAACGGGTTGTTTAGTTTTTTAAAACAAAGGAACCACAGTAAATGAGGATATACTACCTCTGCAACCTGCGAAAATCCATTGGTTGTATGCCAAATGTAATCATTATTTGTCTGAATTGTGGTATTTTTGCAGTGTGTAAAACCCTTGCAGCAGATGCACCCTTCGCAATGCTGGCATGAGAACAATTGTTAAGCCTAATAACCTCTGGTGTATGGATTTAAAGGATATTTTTTCGAATAATGAAAGGTGGATTGCAGAGAAACTGTCAAAAGACCCCGATTATTTCCGCAATCTTTCCAGAGGTCAAAAGCCCGAAATCCTTTACATTGGTTGCTCCGACAGTCGTGTTACGGCAGAAGAACTCATGGGTATGACCCCTGGCGATGTGTTTGTTCACCGCAACATTGCCAATATGGTGATCAATACCGACCTCAACGTTCAATCGGTGATCAATTATGCCGTAAGGCATCTTGAGGTGAATCATGTGGTTGTATGCGGGCATTATTACTGTGGAGGCGTAAAAGCTGCCATGCAGTCGCTCGATCTGGGTATTCTCAACCCCTGGCTGCGCAACATCCGCGATGTATACCGTCTGCACCAGGCAGAGCTGGATGCCATTGATGATGAAGAAAGCCGCTACAAAAGGCTGGTGGAGCTCAATGTGCAGGAGCAATGTGTAAATGTAATTAAAACAGCAGCCGTGCAGAAAGCCTTCAATGACAGAGGTCTCAAGGTACATGGCTGGGTGTTTGATGTGCATACCGGTAAACTTATTGATCTGAAAATTGACTTCGAAAATATCCTTGAGGGAATCATGAAGATCTACAAGATCATCTAGCACAGGGGTGTTATGAATCTCTGTCTGTAAAACCCTGCTATGAAAAGCTGCCTGGTTGATATTCACACACATTCTGCTGAGAAATCGCCTCATATCCGGCTGTTTAATGTGCTGGTAAAGCCCGGTGAAGAGGTATTTCCTCCTCAGGGTATCTGGTTCTCTTGTGGCTTTCATCCATGGTATCTTTCGCAGCCCTTTTGCCCGGAGCAGCACTTGCAGCAACTGGAGTTGCCGGCCACCCATAGCCATTGCCTGGCCCTGGGCGAGGCGGGCCTGGATAAACGAACGCATACCTCATGGGATATTCAGCTGAAGTTTTTTGAAATGCAGGTGGGCTTATCGGAGCGTCTGCAAAAACCTCTGATCATCCATTGTGTAAAAGCGTTTGATGAGATTCTTTCCATTCGGAAAAGCCATTCGTGCCAGCAGCCCTGGATCGTACATGGATTCAACAGCAGTGAGCAAATGGCTGGCCAATTGGCCCGGGCTGGTATTTTGATCTCTTTGGGGCATCATTTGCTATCGGAATCTTTCCGGCTGAGACATCTGTTGGAAAGCCTTCCGTTGGAGAGTTTTTTCCTGGAAACCGACGATAGCAGCATCGCTATTGAAGAAATCTACAAAGCCGCAGCCAGTATACGGGGCGAAAGTTTGGAAGAGCTGGCAACCGGTTTGTATGACAATTTCATTAGAATCTTTCAACCGCCCCATCAAAAATATACTAATCCATTACTCTGAATTATTACTACCCATTATGATACAATCGAACTGGCAGGAACGTACATTGCTGCTTCTGGATGAAGAGAAAATTGAAAAACTTGGCAGAGCCCATGTATTGGTGGCCGGGCTTGGTGGAGTAGGGGGCTATGCAGCCGAGATGCTGTGTCGGTCGGGCATCGGGAAAATGACCATCATTGATGGTGATCAGATCCAGAACTCCAACCGCAACCGGCAACTGCTTGCTTTGTCGAGCACCCTGGGGCAACGCAAGGCAACCCTGATGCAGCATCGTTTGCTGGATATCAATCCGGATTTACAACTTCGGGTGATTGACGAATTCATTCGCGATGAACGTACCAATGAAATACTGGCAGAAGGGTTCGACTATGTGGTGGATGCCATTGATACATTATCTCCCAAGATTTTTCTTATTCACCAGGCATTGCACCTGGGTCTGCCCCTGGTAAGCAGTATGGGGGCTGGCGGAAAAACCGATCCGGTGCAGGTAAAGGTGGCCGATTTTGCTGAGACCTATCAGTGCAACCTGGCTCGTATGCTGCGCAAAAGATTGAAAAACCTTGGAGTACGTTCGGGTTTTAAAACGGTATTCTCTCCGGAGATGATTGATGAAAGCGCCATGATGCCCTTGCTTGACGAGCCCAACAAAAAAACCACCGTAGGAACCATCAGCTATATGCCAGCTATTTTTGGCTGTGTGGCGGCATCGGTGGTGATCCGCGATCTGCTGGAGATCCCCATAGTACTTGAAAAAAGGCCTTGCCGCAGGAAAGAACCTGCAACAAGACCTTGAGACTGTAGGGTTGTTATCGGAAACAAGCCTCGGCTTGTTGTTTACTTCTGCAGATCGTAGAAGCATCTCTTGGGCGAATAGAGCACTCCTTCGTCTTTGAGTTTTTTAATGGCTTTTTCAGCATCTTTCTTTTCTACACCGGCCAATTCGGCTGCTTCGCCCGGGCGCATGGGCTTACCGGCCTGTTCAAACGCTTTGATGATCTTTTCGGTTGTTTCCATAATAATTAAAAGGTTTTAGGTTTATAATCAGTTAGTTAAAGTTTAGCTCTACCTGCCCCGATCCCTGCCGATTATCACTTCATCGCCCAAATGGCGGGGCTGTTTACCTGTTGCCAGGTCTATAACCGCTTTTACACGGGCAAAGATTTCACGGGTTTGGGTTCTTATACCCCGGCGGGCTTCCACATCGGCAGCATTGAAACCACGGGCTTCGATGCCATGGGCACGAGCCAGAAATACCGCCCTCTGGTTGTGAAACTTCTGCGATACCACAATGAAACTCTCCTGGCCAAAGATCTCACGGGCACGAACCATGGAGTCGAGGGTTCGTAACCCGGCGTAATCCAGGTAAATGATAGAATCAGGTACGCCATATTTCAGCAGTTCACGCCGCATCTGCTCCGGCTCATTGTATTGCACTGTGCGGTTATCGCCACTCACTATAAGGTATTGCACCTTGCCTGCATGATAAAGTTCTGCGGCAGCACTGATGCGATAATGAAAATAAAGGTTGGGGCCTCCCCCCTTAATAAAACGGCTGGTGCCCAGTACAACAGCTGTTTTGCTGGGAGAAATGGAATGAATATCATCATACAACCACCGATGGCTCGATAGCACAATGATCAGATTGCTCAAAACAATAAAAGAAATGAACACGACCACGATCAACCCCAAAAATCTGGTGGAGAACAGAAAACGTAATATGGATTTTATTTTTTTCATCCGTAGAAATTTGAGTTTAAAAAGGTCGGATGGAACTCGTATCTTGTTCAATCGGGTTTTTGTAAATATAAATCAGATACTTGTTTTGTGCGTTCATTGGGCAAAAATAATCATTCCGCCGATTCTTCAGAATGAATATCGGCATATTTTCAGTCATAACAGGAGAAAGCTGTTTGCCGCCAGTTCCAGGTTATTCAGCGTTACACACTCCTGAGGATACTCTTTGAGAAATTCGGCTTGTATAAAATTATGTATATGCTGTTTATGTGCAAGTTATAACAAGTAATTATATGAAACTTGCATGAGCATTTCTGCTCACAAAAAAGGATGAAAATGCTCGTTCATGCAAGTTCCATTCGACCAATGAGATAAACAAATTATTTTCGAATGAAACTTGCAATAAAGTTCTTACTTTTGAAACGTTTTTTCTTGTAATTCAGTGCGCAGTATCAGTGCGAAATGTGTTTTCGGGGCAGTAATACCAAGCCGGGCCTTCGGTACAAGCAGCACTGAAAAGTAAAAGAAGCAAAGAGATGAACCAGAACCGTAAAAAACAATGGTATCAGCTTTTGTTTGACAACTATGGACAAAAGTATGATCAGGAACCCTTTACCGCAGGTACCCTTGGGGAATGCGATTTCATTGAACAGGAGCTTGGGTACAACAAATCGCTCAGCCTACTCGATGTGGGTTGTGGTACCGGCCGGCATGCCATTGAACTTACACGCAGAGGATACAATGTTACAGGTATAGACTTGTCGGAGTCGCAGTTGCAGCAAGCCCGTAAAAAGGCTCTTGACAACGGTCTGGATATCCCGTTTATATGCATGGATGCCCGCAGCATTCATCTGGATCAGAGTTTTGATGTGGCCCTTATGCTTTGCGAGGGAGGATTTCCGCTTATGGAAACCGATGAAATGAATTTTCAGATTCTGGAAAGTGTTTCGCGCACATTGAAACCTGCCTGCAGGTTTATTTTTACAACCTTAAACGGCCTCTTCCCGCTTTTTCATTCCATCAACGACTTTCATGCTATAGATTCGGTGCCTCAGGGGGCAGCCTATGTGAGCCAAACCTTCGATCTGATGACTTTCAGAGATCACAACACCACAACCTTTACCGACGACAATGGGGTAGAGCATCAGCTGAATTGCAATGAAAGGTATTACCTGCCTTGTGAGATAACCTGGCTGTTGAAAACCCTCGGTTTTTCCACGATAGATATTTTAGGAGCCCGCCTGGGCGCTTTTTCCAGAAATGATAAACTTGCAACGAACGATTTTGAGATGTTGGTAATAGCGCAAAGAAACCAGAACGCTAAACAAAAACACACTCTATGACTTCTCTACAGGAATCTGTTGTAAAAGCTATGGATGGTACCAATGCCTCCTTGTTTCCTTATCTGCCATATATATTACAGGATCTCTGGGAGATCGGAACAGACCCGGCCACTGTGGCAGAGTTGGTTGAACAGCATATTGGGAAACAAAAAAACTTTAAAGTGCTCGACCTGGGGTGCGGAAAAGGTGCCGTTTCGGTTTACCTGGCCCGCCATTTTCCATGCCATTGTCTTGGGGTAGATGCACTGGAAGAGTTTATCAAATTTGCCCGTCTGAAAGCGGTTGAATACCAGGTGGCCGACAGGTGCAGCTTTGTTACAGGAGATATGCGCAATATGATACCCCTGTTTCATGGTTTTGACCTGATTGTTTTGGGGGCAATAGGTCCGGTGCTGGGAAACTACACCCAAACCCTAAGTCAACTTGTGCCTTGCCTGTCTGAACAGGGTATGTTTGTGGTTGACGACGGCTATATACCTGACCACACCGACTTTTCGCATGCCACTGCCATTAAGTACTCTGACATGCTTCATCAGATTGATCAGGCCGGAATGCAAATTATTACCCAGATTCCTTTTGACAGCCTCAAGGTAAAAGAGTCTGACGATTTCATAATGAATCACCTCACTCAGAGATGCCGCGAACTCATGGAGCTTTACCCTCATCAATGGAAGCTGTTCGAAGACTACATTGCAGATCAGGAGCGCGAAAGCCAGATCAATGCAGAAAAACTGGTTTGTACTACCATGCTTATAGGTCGAAAATGACAACTTACTCCGCCCCAGGTATACAGAAACGCCCGGTTTTCTTAAAAGATCTAAAGGTTGGTGGGGGCTGCATTGAAATGGTGCAGCAATGATTTTTCCGGAGATAGGAGTGAAGCATCTATAGATGATCTCATGCTCGGGATTGCGCTGGATACAGCATGGCACAGAAAACCCACCCTGAAATAATTTAAACTGGTTATAAATAGAGAAAAAAGCCTGGATTTGCTTTGGGGGGTGGAGTGATGAAAAAGAGGCCTGAAATGTCTAAAAAGCTGATTGTTAGCAAAATGATAGATTGTTACTTTATTGGCAAATTTGTTAACGATTTGCTTTTGTTTTTGAATAATTAATTATAGATTTGCGATTATTATCACCTTTAATTCAAAAATTATTATCACTCTTAAACAAATACACAATGGCAAAACGAGGAGATGTTGTCATCGACATAGAAAAGTGTAAAGGTTGCGAGGTTTGTATCTCGGCCTGCCCCAACGATGTGCTGGCCCTTGCTCCTGAGGTAAACAGCAAAGGATATCACTATGCAGTAAAGGTAAATGCCGATTGCATAGGTTGTGCAAACTGTGCGGTAGTATGCCCCGATGCAGTTATTACCGTTTACAGGGAAAAATAGTATCACCCGTCAAAACAACCATTACAGTTATTAAAATAACTAGAACAATGAAGGAACTAAGATTAATGAAAGGCAATGAAGCGCTGGCCGAGGCTGCCATCCGGGTTGGTGCAGATGCCTATTTTGGTTATCCCATAACCCCGCAGTCAGAGATTATCGAATATCTGATGGCTGCCCGCCCCGAAGACCGTACCGGCATGGTGGTGCTTCAGGCCGAAAGTGAAATTGCCGCCATTAATATGGTATACGGCGCTGCCGGATGTGGCAAAAAGGCACTTACTTCCTCCTCCAGCCCGGGCATGAGCCTCAAGCAAGAGGGTATTTCCTATATTGCAGGTGCTGAGCTGCCCTGCGTTCTTGTAAACGTTGTGCGCGGAGGCCCAGGTTTGGGCACGATCCAGCCTTCCCAATCCGACTATTTCCAGTCGGTAAAAGGAGGTGGGCATGGCGATTACAAGCTTATTGTATTGGCTCCCTCCAGCGTTCAGGAGAGTGTAGACTATATGAAACTGGCTTTTGAGCTTGCTTTCAAATACCGCAATCCTGTTATGATTCAGTCTGATGGTATCATCGGGCAAATGATGGAAAAAGTGGAGCTCTTTGAGCAAATGCCCAGGGTAGAACCCGACCAGGAATGGGCCACCATTGGTAAAAAAGAAGGAAAGCCCGCAACATTTGTTACCTCATTGCAACTGCAGGCCGAAGAGCAGGAAAAAGTAAACCACCGCCTGCAAGCCAAATACCGCGAAATTGAAAAGACGGAAGTGCGCTTTGAAACCATCCAGTGCGAAGATGCAGACTACCTGCTGACAGCCTTTGGCTCGTGTGCACGTATCACCCGCAAAGCTATGGAAATGGCTAGGGCAAAAGGATACAAAGTGGGTTTGATGCGCCCGCAAACACTTTATCCTTTCCCCACACAGGAGTTCAATCGCCTGGCAGGACAGGTAAAAGGTATTCTTTGTGTAGAGATGAATGCCGGACAAATGGTAGAAGATGTAAAACTTTCCGTTTGTGGCAAGACTAAGGTTGAGCATTTTGGCCGCTTCGGTGGTGTGATCCCCAACCCCGATGAAATTCTTTTAGCTTTGGAACAAAAAATTATTGGAGGATAATCATGTCAGAAAATCTTATAAAACCCGAAAACCTTGTTTACAAGAAGACAGATGCCCTGACCGATCGTGTAATGCACTATTGCCCCGGTTGTGGCCATGGTACCGCACACCGTATTTTGGCTGAAGTGATCGAAGAGATGGGTATCCAGAACCAGACCATCGGTGTGGCTCCTGTGGGCTGCTCCGTATTGGCTTATTACTATTTTAATGTGGATATGCAGGAAGCTGCTCACGGAAGAGCTCCCGCTGTGGCCACCGGAATAAAAAGGGTTTTCCCCGAAAAATATGTTTTCACTTACCAGGGCGATGGCGACCTTGCTGCCATTGGTACTGCCGAAACCATTCATGCCATCAACAGGGGCGAAAACATCCTGATCGTCTTTATCAACAATGGTATCTACGGAATGACCGGCGGACAGATGGCTCCCACTACACTGCAGGGTATGAAGAGCTCTACCTCTCCCTTTGGTAGAGATACCAAAACCATGGGAGCTCCCCTGAAAATCACTGAGCTTATCGCACAACTGCCCGGAGCTTACTTTGTTACACGCCAATCGGTACATAAACCCGGCAACGTGCGCAAGGCCAAAAGAGCTATCAAAAAGGCACTGGAGTATCAGAATCTCGACAAAGGAACCTGCTTTGTGGAGATTGTTTCTAACTGTCCTTCCAACTGGAAAATGACACCCGTTCAATCCAACCAGTGGATGGAGGAGAACATGTTCCCCTATTACCCCCTTGGCGATATTAAAGTACCTGAAGAAAACTAAAAAAACTCTTTATCATGACCGAAGAAATTATCATAGCCGGATTTGGCGGCCAGGGTGTGCTCTCCATGGGGCAGATACTCTGCTACAGTGGTGTTATGCAAAACAAAGAAGTGAGCTGGATGCCCTCTTACGGCCCTGAAATGCGTGGTGGTACAGCCAATTGCACAGCCATTATCAGCGACGAGCTCATCAGCTCTCCTGTTCTCAATGCCTTTGATACCGCTATTGTGCTCAACCAGCCTTCGATGGATAAATTTGAAGATAAAATAAAACCTGGTGGCTTGCTCATCTACGAACGCAACGGAATGACCCGTAAACCTCGTCGTACAGATATTACCATCTGTGCAATTGATGCTTACGATGCATCGGTGAAAATGAATAACACCAAAGTTTTTAATATGATCGTGATTGGTGGATTCCTTAAGATCCGACCCATTATTGAAATGGATAACGTGATCAAAGGATTGCAAAAAGTTCTTCCCGAACGCTATCACCACCTTATTCCGCTCAACGAAGAGGCTATCCGCAAAGGTATGGATATCATTACCGTGGAACATAAGGCCAACTGATGCAAAACTCTTTCTTAATATTCAGGCTTTCTGTGCGAACAGAAAGCCTGTTTTTATAAACCAGCAGGATCAGAACTCCCTTCCCTATGCAACACAGGTTCTCTTTACTCATGATCCGGATTGATGGCCAGGGCTACCACCTGATGGTAAAAGCCCGGCTGTACGGCTATTCCATGAACCTGGTATTGGATACCGGTGCCACCCGAAGTGTTTTGGATGCCCATCGTACCCTGAAGATTGTTCCCCAGGCAAACCCCCGGCCCTGGAACAAGCTTTTTTCCGGCATTGGAGGAGAAAACCTGCAGACCCAATGCCTCCAGGTTTCTGAGTTCTGCATTGAAGATGTACCCCTGACTCAACGAGAGTTTATATTGCTGGATCTTCACAAAATCAATCATGTGTATGCCGCATTTGACCTTCCGCGTATCGATGGGGTTTTAGGTGGGGATATACTTATGGAATACCAGGGGGTGATAAATTATAAGGAGCAATATCTGCAATTGGAGATTTGATTGGAGCCGGAAAATTTCACCCCTCGGAGGGTATGTTTTTTCTACCTGAGCAAAGCAGATGATTTTCGTAAAAACACTATGCTTTTTTTTCCATTGCCGAAAAATTACTCTAACTTTGCGCTCTGTTTGCAGAAGTAGCTTAAAGTGCATAGCTTCAGGTTTTTTCAACCCTTTCACCCGGAGGAAAACATAAAAAAAACGGTGGAATTGTTTTTTCCTGTTGTAAATAAAGTACTGAAATTCTATATTTGCAGCCTTTTTGTAGAAAAGAATATCCGGCAAAGTTTTGTTTACAGCTCACCAAAAGCCACAAAACGGAAACCAGAAACTAAATTTTTAAACAATAGATAACATGCAGAACAAAGGTTTAATCAGGTTTTTTGCCATTGCTTTCGCTTTGGTATGTCTGTATCAGTTATCGTTTACCTATTTTTCCCGTAAGGTAGAACGCGATGCAAGGGCTTTTGCCCAGAGCGAACGCATTCAGAACCTGGCGCTGGAGCTTGCAGGTGGCGATGAACTTGTAAAAATGGTAAAAATGGATTCCCTGTCACGCCATTATGAGCGTTTCTATCTGGATTCCATGAGTAATGTAGTGGTGTTCAACCTGGGAATCAGGAAGTATACCTTTGCAGAAGTAAAAGAAAGAGAGATCAACCTGGGTCTGGACCTGCGCGGTGGTATGAACGTAACCCTGGAGATCAGTGTTCCCGATATTATCAGAGCTCTTTCAGGCAACAGCCAGGATCCTACTTTCGTACTGGCGATGGAAAATGCCCAGCAAGCACAAAGAGGCAGCCGTGAAGATTTTGTGGCTCTTTTCGGACGTGCCTTCCGCGAAGCTGACCCCAACGCTAGCCTGGCAGCCATTTTTGCTACCCCCGAAATGCGCGACCGAATCAACTTCAACTCTACCAATGAGGAAGTTCTCAGGGTGCTCAACCGTGAAGTGAATGCCGCCATCGACCGTTCGTTCCAGATTCTTCGTACGCGTATCGACCGCTTTGGTGTAGCACAACCCAACATCCAGAAACTGCAAACCTCTGGTCGTATCCTGGTAGAGCTGCCCGGTATTAAAGAGCAGGACCGTGTACGTCGACTCCTGCAAGGTACTGCCCGTCTTGAATTCTGGGAAACTTTTGAATACAACGAGTTGTATCCTTTCTTTGTTGAAGCCAATGAAAGGCTCAGAGAAAGCCAGGCAAGAACTCCCCAGGCTACACAACAAGAACCCACACAGACCACAGAAGAGCCCGCTCTGGAAAATCTGCTGGAAGAGGTTGAAACCGACCCCAATGCTGATCCTCTCGATCTGCTGGCCGAAGCCGATCCGGAACTTTCCATAGAGGAGCAGGCCGCCGATTTTGGCCCCTTGTTCTCTGTATTGCAGCCCAATATCGTTCAGGACAACCGTACTGGTGAATTCTTCCTTGGCAATGGACCCATTGTAGGTTTTGCCGCTATTCAGGATACTGCAAGAGTAAACAGCTTGCTTCGCAACCCTGCTGTACGTGGAATATTCCCAAGAGAAATGCGTCTGCTCTGGACTGTGAAACCACAGGGTCAAGGCCGTGGTGAAAACGTACTACAACTGATCGCGATCAGGGTTCCCACCCGTGGTGAGGCTCCCCTTACCGGCGATGTAATTGTAGATGCTCGTCAGGATTTCAGCCCCACATCAGGTGCTGCCGAAATTTCCATGACCATGAACAGCGAAGGGGCACGGGAATGGAGAAGACTAACTGCCGCCAATGTGGGCAGATCCATCGCCATTGTGCTCGACGATTATGTATACTCGTTCCCCACTGTACAAGGAGAGATCTCCGGCGGGCGCTCCTCCATTACCGGAAACTTTACCATTGCTGAAGCACAGGACCTTGCCAATATTTTGCGCGCCGGTTCGCTGCCCGCTCCTGCCCGTATTGTAGAAGAAGCCATTGTGGGTCCCTCACTGGGTAGAGAAGCCATTTCCAGCGGTCTCACTTCTTTCCTGATCGCTTTCCTGATCGTGCTCATTTATATGGCCATCTATTACAACCGCGCCGGTTTGGTTGCCAACCTGGCTCTGGTTACCAACATCTTCTTCATCTTTGGTGTTCTTGCATCATTGGGTGCAGTGCTTACACTGCCCGGTATTGCAGGTATCGTGCTTACCCTGGGTATGGCCGTGGATGCCAACGTAATTATCTATGAAAGGATCCTCGAAGAGCTTCGAGCTGGCAAAGGCCAGAAGCTGGCCATTGCCGATGGTTATAAAAATGCTTACTCTGCAATTATCGACGGTAACGTTACTACGTTGCTTACCGGTGTTGTTTTGTATGTGTTTGGCTCAGGTCCGGTTCAGGGCTTTGCCACTACCCTTATCATTGGTATTCTCAGCTCACTTTTCACTGCAATCTTCATCTCAAGACTGATCTTCTCTGCCTGGATTGAGAAAAACGTTACCATCAACTTCGACTCTAAAATATCTAAAGATGTTCTCACCAAAGTTAACTTCGACTTCATTGGTGTTCGTAAGAAGTTTTATGTGATCTCTTCCATCGTGATCCTTTTGGGAATTGGTTCTTTCTTTGCCAGAGGATTGAGTTTTGGTGTTGACTTCTCAGGTGGTCGCTCTTACGTTGTACGTTTCGATCAGAATATAAATACGGTTGATATGCGTGCTGCGCTTATAGATGAGTTTGGCGATGCTCCAGAGGTGAAAACCTTCGGACCCTCCAACCAGGTAAAGATCACTACTACTTTCCTCATCGACGATGAATCTACCACTGCCGACTCTCTTGCTGAGAGAAGACTATTTGAAGGTATCAGGGAGTTCTTTGTAAACCCCATCACCTTTGAAGAGTTTGTTTCTGACGACGACCAGAAGGTAATTGGCCGTATGAGTTCTCAGAAGGTTGGTCCAACGGTGGCTGCCGATATCAAGAGAGGTGCTGTGATCAGTATTATTGTGGCTCTGATCATCATCTTCTTTTACATTGCGGTCCGTTTCAAAAGATGGGAATATGGTGTGGGTGGTCTTGTTACACTCTTCCATGACTCTATTATCGTGGTATCGCTCTATTCGCTGCTATACAATATTGTACCCTGGACCATGGAGATTGACCAGACCTTTATTGCAGCAATTCTTACCATTATTGGTTATTCTGTAAACGATACGGTAATTATCTTCGACCGTATCCGCGAAAATAAAACCCTGTATCCCAAACGCGATCTTAAGGTAAATATCAACAATGCTCTTAATGCTACCCTGTCGCGTACTTTCAACACCTCAGGTACTACCATTGCGGTGTTGCTCATCATCTTCCTGTTCGGAGGTGAAGTGATCAGGGGATTTGCTTTCGCATTGATGATCGGTATTGCTGTGGGTACTTATTCTTCATTGTTCAATGCTACCCCCATTGCCTACGACCTTATTCAAAGGCAAATGAAAAAGCGTAAACAAGCACAACAATAATCCTGTTGTATATTCAAATAATGAAAGCTGCCTCTGATCAGGGGCGGCTTTCTTTTTAAAGGGCCAAAAAAAACGAATCATTCCGTGTTTATTGATTGCTTTATTTTAATTTTGTCCTTTAATTCCTGCCCATGAACAGTCCAGAATTCAGTCTATTGCTCTTTGGCATCAGTGGAGGAGAGATTTTTATCATCCTGCTGCTGATCCTGGTGCTTTTCGGTCCCAAAAAAATACCCGAAATAGCCCGTGCCTTAGGTAAAGGTATCAATGAGGTGAAGAAAGTACAGCGCGATATCAATGCCGAGATCAATCGCTATTCGCAGGAGATAGAGAATCCGGCCCGTCAGGTAAAGGAGGATCTGGAAGGCTTCAAACGGGGTATGGGCCAGGCCATGGATACCGCAACACCGCCGGCAGAGGAGACCCCAGGCGTTGAAGGTGTGTCCAGGGATGAAGAGGATCTTCCTGAGCCCTACAACAAAAAAGATAACAGCGAGGAAGATGCTGCTACGGAACCCAAAGAGAACCTTAATCCCGGCCCAGGCAATAAGCAGGAATGATCACAATTTTCAAGCCCGATCTTCGTTAGTGATAGCGTACAGTGCCTTTTAGTGCGGGGAATCCAGGAAAGTACCGCCTGCAAAGGGTAATAATTAACTTTAATTGATGCAAATCTCATGAGGAAACTGTTGTTCCTGATATTTTCATTTTCTTTTGTTTGTATGTTTTCCTTACCGGAAGTTGTGGCGCAAAACCGTCGTTTGGAGCGGGCCGATGCAGCTTTTGAAATGCGCAAATACAACGAAGCACTCGATCTGTATCGCAGGGCCTACAGCCGTGTTAACAGGAAAAACAGAACAGAGGGAACCCGTATCTTGTTTCAGCAAGGTATGTGCTACCGGTATCTGAATGAACCACGCAGAGCTGAGACCTTTTTTCGCCGGGCCATCAGGGGCAATTACCGTGATCCTATTGTACACTTCTATTTTGCAGAGGCCTTGCTGATGAACGAGAAATACGATGACGCACTGGCACAGTTTGTACTCTTCAAAGAAAAAGCTCCTGACGACTGGCGTGGGCCTTGGGGTATTGCCACGGTTAATGCCAGCCGGCAATTGCTGGAAAACCCCGGATTGTACCAGATCAACCTGGAGCGCAACTTTAATTCGCGTGGCAACGATTTTACCCCCACTTTTGCTGATCACCGCAACAGCATCCTTATTTTTGCCTCTTCGCGCGATGGTGCACTGGGATCCAAAAAAGATCCCTGGACCGGACAGCCCTTCACTTCTCTTTTTGTTTCTTATCTTGATCGCAGGGGCGACTGGAGCAGTCCGGTTTTGCTTGATGAAGGCCCCATAAATACCGAATTTAATGAAGGAGCTCCTTCTGTGAATGTGAGTGGGACAGAAATGTTCTTTACACGTTGCCATGCTGCGCCCAATGTAGACCTGGGTTGCCGGATTTTTCGATCCGAAAGGCGAGGGGCGGAGTGGGGCGAACCCCGTGAGGTAGCTCTTGTTTCCGACAGTACTGTTTCGGTGGGGCATCCTGCCATCAGCCACGACGATATGCGTTTGTACTTTGTTTCAGATATGCCGGGAGGTATGGGAGGTAAAGATATCTGGGTGGCCGAACGCGAGAGACCCGGTGGCGATTTCAAAGCCCCACGAAACCTGGGGGCTCCCATTAATACACCCGGTGATGAAATGTTTCCTCACATTCGCGATGATGGCACACTGTATTTTGCCTCCAACGGACATCCGGGGCTGGGCGGGCTGGATATTTTCTTTGCCCAGCCTGTAGGAAACAGCTGGTCTCAGCCAGAAAATATGGGTATACCCATCAACAGCTCCGGCGATGATTTTGGTATCACTTTCCGCCGTGGTGAAAACTCCGGTTTTTTTACCTCCAGCAGAAATGAAAGAGGTGCCAGGGGTGATGCTATCTTTTCTTTCTTCCTTGCACCCGTTGAGTTTACCCTGCAGGGTACCGTTCGCGATGACAGCACCAAACAGGTGATTGCCAATGTGCAAATCCAGCTTATCGGCTCTGATGGTACTTTTGCACAAACCGAAACCTCTGCCGAGGGCAAATACTTCTTTGATAAAGATCTTATCCGCAAGGATACCCGATACGACATTCTGGTTAGCAAGGAGAAGTATTTCAATGCCAGAGGGCAGGAAACCACACTGGGTATCGTAAGAAGCAGAGACTTTGTGTTTGACTTTTATCTCGAACCCATCCCCGACCGGCCCATTGAACTGCCAGAGATTCTTTATGAATTTGCCCGATGGGAGCTGCTGCCTCAGTACAAGGATTCGCTCAACGGACTTATCAGGACCCTGGAAGACAATCCGGATATAATTGTCGAGCTGGCTTCGCATACCGATAGCCGGGGTAAGCATGAAGTGAATGACACCCTCTCTCAACGCAGAGCACAAACGGTTGTAAATTACCTCATTGAAAAAGGCATTGCACCTGAGCGTCTGGTGGCTGTGGGATATGGCAAAAGAGTGCCACGTACCATTACCCAGACATTGGTGCGCGATGGGTTTACATTCCCTGCAGGAACAGTTCTTACAGAGGCTTATATCAATTCTTTACCCACAGAACAACAACGCGACGTGGCGCATCAGCTCAACCGACGCACTGAATTCAGGGTGCTGGGCGACGACTATGTACCCTCTGTAAGGCAAAATGGAGCACCCCCTGTCAGGATGGGTACTCCCCGGCAATAAATGAGCTCATCTGGCCTGGCCAAACATTCTTTTAAGCTGTTCAGGGCAACTGCCATATCAGCGGAAAATATAATGGATTATGACTGACACACTGAAGTATGGAAAAAGGGGGGTTTCTGCCTCCAAAGAAGATGTGCACAAGGCTATCAGCAAGCTTGACAAAGGGTTGTACCCTACAGCCTTTTGCAAAATAATCCCGGATATGCTGGGAGGCGATCCTGATTACTGCAATATAATGCATGCCGATGGGGCTGGAACAAAATCCTCCCTGGCCTACATCTACTGGCGCGAAACTGGCGATAAGTCTGTTTGGCGTGGCATTGCACAGGATGCAGTTGTAATGAACCTTGATGACTTACTTTGTGTGGGGGCTACTGACCAGATCCTGCTTTCTTCAACCATTGGCCGGAATAAACTGCTTATTCCCGGAGAGGTAATCGCTGAGATCATTGAAGGTACAGAGGCGTTTCTGGAGAATATGCGCAACCATGGTATTAATATCTGGTCTACCGGTGGTGAAACCGCTGATGTGGGCGATCTGGTAAGAACCATTATTGTCGACTCAACCGTAACGGCGCGCATGGCTCGTAAGGATGTAATTGCCAATGACAAAATTGCGCCAGGAGATGTTATTGTGGGTATAGCCTCTTTCGGAAAAGCAAATTATGAAGATATCTATAACGGGGGGATGGGGAGTAATGGTCTGACTTCTGCCCGTCATGATGTTTTTTCGGGTCACTATGCAAAGAAATACCCGGAGAGTTTTGATCCTGCGCTCCCTTCGGAGGTTGTTTATACGGGTCGAAAATTGCTGACCGATCCTGTAGAAGGGACCGACGGATTGGACGCAGGTAAACTGGTTTTATCGCCCACGCGCACCTATGCCCCTGTAATGGCCGCTATTTTAAAGGAATACCGGCAGGTAATCCACGGCTTGGTGCACAACAGTGGGGGTGCCCAAACCAAGGTGCTCAACTTTGTGAGCGACCTGCAGGTTGTAAAGAACAACCTCTTTGATGTACCACCTCTTTTCAGGCTTATCAAAGAGCAATCAGGCACCTCGTGGAAGGAAATGTACCAGGTTTTCAATATGGGGCATCGAATGGAAATTTACCTGCCTGAAGCTTATGCCGGCCAAATCATTGAGGTATGCAATTCTTTTGGACTGGAAGCTCAGATTGTAGGATATTGCCAGAAAGCCGAAGGTAAAAAGCTACGCATAGAATCTCCTTATGGTACCTTTGAATACCAATTGTAATACCGCTGTTTTTTCGTAATTTTGTGGGCCCTTTTTCAGGGGGTTAAACTGGTATTCCCTTTAAGAGAATTCCCCGGAGGGGAATAATAAAAATCATCACTATGCTTTTAGATAAACTTGAGGCCATTCACAATCGCTTTAAAGAAGTAGCCCAATTGATTACCGATCCGGGTGTAATGGCAGATATGAAACGCTACATACAGCTCAACAAGGAATATAAAGACCTTGAAGAGATTGTGGAAGCTTATATGGAATACAAAAATGTTGTTGACAATATCCGCTCCAGTAAAGAAATACTGGCCAACGAGAAAGACGAAGAGTTTCGCGAAATGGCCAAAATGGAACTGGAAGAATTGCAAATAAAGGAAGATGAACTGGAGGAAAGAATCAAGATCCTTCTGGTTCCTTCAGATCCGCAGGATGGAAAGAATGCCATTATTGAGATCCGCGCCGGAACCGGTGGCGATGAGGCCGCCATTTTTGCCGGCGACCTCTATCGCATGTACACCAAGTACTGCGAACGAAAAGGATGGCGTGTTGAGGTAGTCGATATGAATGAAGGTACTGCCGGCGGTTTTAAAGAGATCGTGCTCAATGTATCGGGCGAAAAGGTGTATGGCACCATGAAGTACGAATCAGGTGTGCACCGTGTACAACGGGTTCCTCAAACCGAAACACAGGGTAGGGTTCACACTTCTGCCGCCACCGTAGCAATTCTTCCGGAGGCAGATGAGTTTGATATCGATCTGAAAATGAATGATGTAAGAAAAGATACCTATTGCTCTTCAGGACCTGGCGGCCAGTCCGTTAATACCACCTATTCTGCCGTCAGACTTACCCACATCCCCACGGGTTTAGTGGTAACCTGCCAGGACCAGAAATCGCAGATCAAGAACTTCGAAAAAGCCCTCAAGGTATTAAGAACCCGGCTTTTTGATATGGAATACAAAAAGTATCTCGACGAGATAGCCTCCAAACGCAAAACCATGGTTTCTACCGGCGACAGGTCGGCCAAAATCAGAACCTACAACTATCCGCAAGGAAGGGTTACCGACCACCGTATCGGGCTTACCCTCTACAACCTCTCTGCTATTATGGATGGAGAGATCCAGGAGGTTATTGATGCCTTGCAGGTAGCCGAAAATGCCGAAAAACTCAAGGAAGGTGTAGCATAATAAAAAACAGAAAGTCATGAACAGGTCTGAATTGGTTAGTCTGATTCGTCAGAAAAAGTCTTTTCTTTGTGTGGGTCTGGATAGTGATCCTGAAAAAATTCCGGCTTTCCTGAAGGAGAACTTCGAGGATCCTGTGTATGAATTCAACAGGCAGATCATTGATGCCACCTTACCCTATGCTGTTGCGTGCAAACCCAATATCGCATTTTATGAAAGCATGGGTTCTGCCGGCTGGAAGACCCTTGAGAAAACCATGGAGTATCTCAACAGCCTGCCCGCAAAAGTATTCTCCATTGCCGATGCCAAAAGAGGAGATATTGGAAATTCGGCAGCTCACTATGCCAGGGCTTTCTTCGATACCCTGGGCTTCGATGCAGTTACCGTAAGTCCTTATATGGGAGAAGACAGTGTAGCCCCTTTTCTTGCTTACAAAGACAAATGGACCATCCTACTGGCCTTAACATCCAATGCCGGATCGGAAGATTTCCAGGTTTTGCAACCTCAGATACCTGCCTTACTGGAGAGGCTGGGCATCAGAGCCACCTATTGGAAAAAACTCTACGAACTGGTTATGGAGAAAGCACTGACCTGGGAAAATGCTCAGCAAATAATGTTTGTAGTGGGTGCCACCCAGGCTGAAATGCTGAGCCAGGTACGTGAAATTGCTCCTGATTCGTTTTTGCTGGTGCCAGGTGTAGGAGCACAGGGGGGAAGCCTGGAGCAGGTTGCCCAAAATGGCATGAATAAGGATTGCGGGTTACTGGTAAATGCCTCCAGGAGTATCCTGTATGCCTCCTCAGGAGAAGATTTTACACAAGCCGCTGCCCATGAAGCCAGAAAGATGCAAGAGGAGATGGAAAAACTCCTTAAGGATAAAGGAATAGTTTAACAACTCTTTGAATGTAAAAGCAAAAGGCTGTCAAATGAATACATTTAACAGCCTTTTGTTTTTTTGTTGGAACGGGTTTAATCCAGTACGGTTACCCAACCATACTGATCTGCCTCCTCACCATACTGAATGGCTTGAAGTTTTCTGTAGAGTTTTTCGGAAACCGGGCCTGCCTTTCCATCTTTGCAGAATTCGTAAACCTGGCCACTTTCCCGTTCTACTATTTTGCGGATGGGCGAAATGATAGCGGCAGTGCCACATGCACCTACTTCTTCGAATCCGGCCAGTTCTTCCACGGCAACAGCCCTGCGTTCAACTTCAAGGCCCATATCCTGGGCAAGTTGCATGAGCGATTTGTTGGTAATGGAAGGTAGAATGGATTCTGACGTTGGGGTAATGTATTTATTGCCTTTTATGGCGAAGAAGTTTGCAGGACCTGCTTCGTCGATATATTTCTTTTCTTTGGCTTCAAGGAAAAGAACGGCATTGTACCCTTCTGCTTTGGCTCTTTCGCTGGCACGTAAGCTACCGGCATAGTTTCCGCCCACTTTAATGCTTCCTGTACCCAGGGGAGCAGCACGGTCGTAGTCGCGTACGATCTGCATGGTAACAGGATTGAAACCCTCCTTAAAATAAGGACCTACGGGTCCGGCAAAAACCATAAACAGGTATTCTTTGGCAGGATTAACACCAACCTGTACTCCGGTGCCTATCAGCAGGGGTCTGAGGTACAGTGCTGCACCGGTTCCGTAAGGGGGAACAAATTTTTCGTTGAGTTTTACCACCTTCACAATCATATCATAAAAGATATCATCGGGCACTTCTGCCATGAGGATACCCTGGGCCGACTGCCTCATACGCGCGGCATTGTCTTTCCAGCGGAACAGGCGGATCTTGCCATCCTTACCACGGTAAGCTTTCATACCCTCAAAGGCTTCCTGCCCGTAGTGCAAACAGGTGGCTGCCATATGAATATTGATAAACTCTGAAGATGATACTTCCACCTGGCCCCAGTTGCCGTCGCGATAATAGCAACGTACATTGTAGTCCGTTTTAAAGTATCCGAAGGGGAGCGTTGCCCAGTCAATATTTTGCATAACAATAAGTTTATTTATATGTTACAAATTGTTTTCCTGTAGTGCTAAATTATAACAATATTTTAAAATAAAAAGAAAAATTAGCAACAAATTATAACTTTTTATGCAGATTT
Organism: Bacteroidales bacterium; assembly: GCA_046291875.1. GTDB lineage: Bacteria > Bacteroidota > Bacteroidia > Bacteroidales > UBA7960 > SKVR01. The sequence continues at coordinate 32,584 of JBKBSF010000034.1, forward strand.
GTCTTCATCTTGATACTGCGATCTTTTGACAAAGAATTGCCTGGTTCCTTAACAATCTTTAAAAGTTGAGAGGGGATAAAAAAAATGAGGCAAACGCCCCATTTTTGTATTTTAGATTAAACATCTATTCTTTCTTTGATTATTGTCACCAGCTTGAATTCATCAATTGGCTTGGAAACATAATCGTCCATTCCTGCCTGCAGGAACCTTTCCTTGTCGCCCGGAATAGCATAACCTGTGATGGCAATAATGGGAATCCGGTCTCCGTTTTCCTTGCTTTGTTCAAGCTCCCTGATCTTTCGGGTGGTTTCAAATCCATCCATCTTGGGCATTTGTCCATCCATAAGTATAATGTCGTACTGGTTGTTCTGAAATTTCTCCAGGGCTACCATGCCATTGGGGGCTGTGTCTACCGACCAGCCGTGCGACTTTAAAAATCCTGCCAGGTACAACTGGTTGATTGCATCATCTTCGGCAACCAGGATTTTGATCTTTTTATCTTTCACCTTTTGTTCTTGCTGAGTAAGGGACGAACTACCGGTTTCTTGTTCCGGTCTGGGAATATCGGTTACAACGATGGGAATTCTGAAGGATACAGTACTCCCTTTGTGGATTTCACTTTCAAAAGTAACTTTGCCATTCATAAGCTCGGTAAGGCTTTTCACAATGCTCAAACCCAGTCCTGTACCCTGGTATTCTTTCCTTGCCGAGCTGTCAAGCTGCCTGAAAGATTCAAACATACGCGGAATATCCTCCTTACTAACACCAATTCCTGTATCGCGAACCTGGAAATTGAGTACAGCATTATCGGTTTGCCTGCTCAAACATTCTATAAATACTCTTACCTCTCCCTGGTTGGTGAATTTCAATGCATTGCTGATTAGATTGTTGAGAATTTGTGTGATTTTTTTCTCATCGCCATAAAGCTTCACCGGGGTTTTCTCATCGATTCGGTAATACAGCTTTACATCCTTTGTAACTGCAAGGGGTTGAAAAGATTCCATAACCTGATCCAGTAGCTTTTTCAGATCGAAATTGGCAAAAACAAGGTCCACCTTGTTGGCTTCGATCTTGGAGAAATCCAAAACATCATTGAGAATGCTCAGCAGGTTTTTGGAAGATATGGATATGGAATTAAGGTATTGCCGCTGGTCGTCGTGCAGGTCGTCCTTGAGCAGTGTATTGGTAAGACCAATAATGGCATTGAGCGGATTACGGATTTCATGGCTCATATTTGCCAGGAATTCTGATTTGGCTTTGTTGGCTCTCTCAGCTACTTCCTTGGCCTTAAGGAGCTCTTCCTTGTCTTTGCGCTCGGTAATATCTCGCGATACGCACACAATCTCCTGCACCAGGTTGGTACTTTGGTTGTAGATTACCTGGTTATTGGTTTCGAACCAGATATAGGAGCCATCTTTTTTTCTGATCCGGTAACTTTCAATGAAACTGTTGGTTCGGTTTTCCAGAAGGAGGATGTGATTTTTGCGCATGTTTTCAACATCCTCGGGGTGGATCAGATGGTAGGCCGACTGGCCGGTAAGTTCTTCGGGTTTATAGCCCAGCAACTTGTTGCAGGCTGGCGAAACATAAAGATAGGTGCGATCCCAGTTGTGTTTGGAGATCATATCACTTGAGTTCTCGGCAAGAATACGGTACCGCTCTTCACTATGACGAATAACCTCTTCTGCTTGCTTGCGCTCTGTAATATTGCGAATAGTACCAATGATCTTCCTTGGTGCTCCATCCTGATCGTAGAGATATTTGCAGGTAAATGAGGTGGGAATTTTCTGGCCGTTCTCTCGCGAAAGATAAATCTCATAGTCTGATATGATCCCCTTTACGGCAATCCTCGACAAGAACTGTTCTTCATCATTCTGGTTTGAAAACAAGGGTTTGTGCAAAATATCTTCTTTCTTAATAGAAAGCATATTCTCTACAGAAGGAGATATCTCCAGCACATCACCTTTGAGCGATAATTCGAAATATATATCCTGGATGTTTTCAAAGATACTACGGTATTTTTCTTCGCTCTTCTTAAGGGCAATCTGCGATTCGTTGAGTTTGTTTTCGATATCAATATGATTGATAACCTGCTGGATTACGGTGGGAAGGAGATCTATAAAGCTGCTGTCTTTGATCATATAATCCAGTGCACCCAGTTTCATCATTTCCACGGCGGTTTTTTCATCGCCATGGCCGGTAATGATTACAAAAGGGATTTCAATATTGTCTTTGCGAAGTATTTTCACCAGTTGTTCACCGCTCATCTCATAAAGCTGATAGTCGAGCAGGAGCAGCTGAAAAGAAGATTCGTTTTCTCTGAGCCATTCTATGGCTTCGTTGCCTGTATGAAAACCCCGGGTTGTATAGCTGTTTTTTTGCAGTGTTTTCTGGATAAGCGTGTTTAAAGCAACATCATCCTCCACCACAATAATGGTGTAATCCTGAAGAATATCCGTTTTGGAAAGACTTTGCATTATCAGTTTATTTAGTATTTACAGGAAGGGTTTCACCTCCTGTCTTGTATAAGATCAGATTGATCCGTATTCCAAACAAATTTACGATAAACAATTGATTTTTCAACTTCACAAATCTGGCTTTATGGTATAATAACAGGCAAAATCAATAGTATCTGACCCCTTGTTTGATGTTTAGTTCGCGCAAAAGGCGCGCACTGGGGGTAAGCCCCTGCTTATCGGCTGAGAATTCGGGTTTGAGCCGGTTTACAAAGTACATTTTCATGGGGTGATTCCTTTTGGTATTGATTTCGCCCCTTTCTTCAAATTCAAAATAATCCTTTACAAGCCGGTAAGTTTTTTCTGAAATATTTACCCGATCCTGCACACCAGCTTCCACTATTCTGCTGGCTATATTTACTGCATCACCCCAGATGTCGTAGGCAAATTTGTTCTTCCCCACGATGCCGGCAACTACCTGGCCCGAATGTATCCCCAGGCGCAGACGGAAATGAGGGAGTTGGGCATTGAAATCGTCTTTAAGGCTTTCTACAGCCAGTTGTATGCGAAGCCCTGCCAAAACAGTAGTAACTGCATTGCTGGGGTTTTCTTCCGGTATTCCGCCTGCACACATATAACAATCGCCAATGGTTTTGATCTTTTCAAGACCATATTGCTCAATTATTTCATCAAAAACATAGAAGTAATTGTCGAGCCGTGTAACCAACTCGATGGGGTGGCTGTTCTTTGCCAGGTCTGAGAATCCAATCACATCGGCAAACAATATGGATACCGATTCATACTGCCGGGGCTTAGAGAACCCTTTGTCTAGGAGTTCTTCTGCAATTTTAACCGGAAGTATGCTTTGCAGCAATTTGTCTGTTTTGGCTTTTTCATTTTCCAGAGCGAGTTTCTGCAAGATGATCTGGCGATTCATCTCTTTGAGCTTCTCGGTATTTCGTTTGAGCTCCAACTGCGATCTTTCAAGTTTTTTCTGGGTATCAATTTTTTGCGATACCTGCTGCAGAGCTCTGGATATCTGGTTTGTGAAGAATTTCTCCTTAATTACATAGTCCATGGCCCCAAGCTTCATGAGCTCTACTGCAATTTTTTCATCGCCAAAAGCAGTCATGATAATGAAGGGATTATGGCATTCGTGCGATCTTACCTGCTCAATGAGTTCAACTGCATTGGTATCTTCTAAAAGGTAATCCAGCAGCATGATTGCATCGGGGGTTTGACGGTGAGCCTGAAGAAAATCCAGCAGGTCTTTCCCCGAAAAAAAACACAGGCACTCATACCCCTGTTTTTCAAGGCTGCGTTGTATCAGGGCTCCTAACTTTCTGTCGTCCTCTATAATCCATACATGGGGCAGATCATCGGGGAGCAGAGGTTGGCCTATGGTCAGGTATTCATCCATGGTTACTCGGCTTTGGGTACCTGCACTATATCAAGGAAATATCCCAGCTTTCGCACAACATCCATAAATTTTTCATAATTGATAGGCTTTACGATATAGCTGTTGCAGCCCAGCGAATGACACATCTCAATTTCGCGGGGTGTATCGGTTGTGGTAATCATTATGATGGGAATATTTTGCAATTCCGGATCATTTTTCATCTTTTCCAGAACCTCAATCCCGTCGATACGTGGCATTTTTATATCGAGCAACAATACATAACCCATATCAGGTTGCTTTCTGAAATCGCTGTTTTCATTGGTGAAGAAATCAAGCACTTCTTCTCCATCTCTGAAATGGAGTATCGGGTTCAGCACTCCCGACCGGGCGAGGTTTCTTTTGATCAGCAAAGCATGCCCCTCGTCATCTTCTGCAATTATTATCGAGATATTCTTCTTCATGGCTCCCTGCATGGATCAGGTAAAGTTATTAAACAAAAATCAGTTTTTTAAATTTTTTCTGTATAAGCAAAAACACCTGTTTTTCCCTTTTTTCTGAATTACCATAAGCTGACCTATGGTTGCCCAGGTGTATCCTACTGTGGAAACTCACATTCACGATTTTTCGGCAGTTCTGAAAAAGCCAACCACCCCCAGGGGGGGCTCTTTGCCTTTCTGGATCAGATCAAACCTGTCAACTTCAATCACAATCCAATGGTTATCAAGGTTGATACCCACTTTGCCTGAATGCAGATTGGGCTTTCCATTGTTGAAAGAAAAATAAGGTGCCTGAGTGTTTGGGGCCCCGGTGGCATCTTCCGAAATGGTAAAACATCTTTTCCCTTTTACCTGCGAAGCCTTTATCCGGGTAATTCGCTCTGCCTCTTCGTTCCAGCCCACAATATCACTATGAATATCCAGAATAAAGGTTCCTGAGGAGATCTGGTTGATCAGGGTTTCCTGCTGAATGGCAAGTATATCAGAACGTTTCTGGAGTTGCTGCTGCAGATCCAGGGATAAAACAATGCTTGTCACTTTCTGGTGTTCATCGAAAACGGGCGAACCGCTCAGATAAACCTCCTGTGGTGCAAGGCCTGGTACCTCAAGCATGTGTCTGATGTTGTATTGCGACTTGCGTGTTTTTGCAATGCATTCCATAATATCAAAGCATTCGCCAGAGGTTAAGGCAGGTCTTACCCCCAGCTCTGTCCATGTGAGTTCATTTTTAAGGCGTTCCTTACTGATTTTTATCAACTCCATGGCGCGTTTATTCATAAAAGTAACCTTCCCGTTGAAGTCTGTCATGATTTTGGCAACGGGGCTGTTTTCGAGGATGCGAATAAACAGATCGCGTTCACGAGTGATCTTTTCTTCTAATTTTAGCTTTTCGGTAATATCGAGCATGGTACAAACTACTCCGTCAATGGCCCCGGCCTCATCAAAAATGGGCGATCCATTAATGCTAAGGGTTATTCTCCTGCCACTGGGCCACTGTATGTTATGTACAATATCAAAAACTGGTTTTCCTGAGTTTTTCACAAGAGAAAAAGGCAATTGATCTTCCGGAAAAGGATCGCCCTCAAGGGTGGTTATTTTCCAGTTGTCGGTATTATAGCTGCGTTTTGTAATCTCCTCACGTGTTATCCCAAGCACTTTTTCTGCCAGATTGTTTGCATAGGTTATCTGGCCTTCTTTATCCAGAATTGTGCTTGCTACCGGGCTGTTGTCCAACACCGAGATAAGCAGTTGAGATTTACGCTGGATCTGTTCTTCGAAGATTTTTCTTTCTGTAATATCAAAAAAAGTGATGATAACCCCATCGATGGCATTTTCAAGAGTTCTGTAAGGGAGTATTCGCATCAGAAACCAGTTGTTTCTTTTTCCCTGAACCTCAATTTCTTTGGGAATAAGGGTTCGCAATACATTTTCGATATCTTCAATAAAATGATCGTAGAAGGTATTGATAGCCAGATGGCTGATGGGGCGACCAATATCCATATCCAGGATATTGATGGCAGAGGTAACAGCAGGAGTAAACTTGCGGATCAGCAGGTTGCGATCCAGAAAAACAGTGCCGATGTTGGTGTTCTTGAGCAGGTTGTTGATGTCGTTGTTGAGCTGGGTTAGCTCTTCAATTTTGTTTTGGTATTCACTGTTTACAGTATATAGCTCTTCATTTACAGATTGCAGCTCCTCATTGGTAGATTGCAACTCCTCGTTGGAGGAAATGAGTTCTTCGTTGGTTGCCTGCAGCTCTTCATTGGATGTACCCAGTTCTTCAATGGTGGCCTGCAGATTCTCTTTGGTATATTTCAGCTCCAGCTCCAGGTCTTTGATTTGCTGGTCAACATCGTATTCAATGGGTTGTTCCTGAAGATCGGTGTTGAGCTGGTTGTAAGAGGTATGTTCTTCAAACACGATCAATATCAATTTTCTGCTCCTGTTTTTTTCTTTAAGAGGCTTGATTTTGATATTGATCAGGCTAATCGTGTCGTTTTCTTTGAGCTTAAAATCCTTGTAAATTATCTCCCGGTTTTCTTTCAATGCCTTATGTATACCAATGCTGATGGCCGTGTTGAGTTCTTTGCGTATCAAGGTAAGTACATCGAAGGAAGCTTTTCCGGAGGGAAGCTTAATGAATTTGTTTACATCTTTAAAAATATGAATGATCTCATAGGTGTCGTCGATAATTATGGATGGGGGGATGAATTCTTCTACTACAGATGTGTAAACACTTTCTGATACTTCTGCCGGCTTTCCTGTGGGGTTGAAAATATTTTCGGCAGCAATAGGTATGCTTTTGGTTCTGTGGATATTGGGTACTATAAAGTCGTTTACATTATCCGGGCTGAAACCCTCTTTAAACAGATAAATTTTCCATTTGCTGCTCACAGGGCTGAAGTTTTTTGATAAATCGCCCAATGACTCGCTGGAGCCCAGAAACAAATATCCGTCCTTATGCAATGAAAAATGGAATAACGAAAGAATTTTACGTTGCATAACCGGCTTAAGATAAATAAGCATGTTTCTGCAACTGATCAGGTCAATTTTGGAAAAAGGAGGATCTTTGATAATGTTATGGGTGGCAAAGATCACCATCTTACGTATGTTTTCGTTGATCTGGTATCCTTTGTCCTTTTTTACAAAATAGTTTTTGAGTCGCTCAATGGAAATATCTGCTACAATACTTTCGGGGTAGAAGCCCATACTGCCATATTCGATAGATTCCCTGTCGAGATCAGTGGCGAAAATTTTAATATCGCGGTTTATTCCCTTGAAATCCATGTACTCCTTAAGCATG
>JBKBSF010000035.1:0-36142 GCA_046291875.1 Bacteroidales bacterium
ATTGGTGGCGCAAAATTTATAGCGTGCAGTAAATCTGTTACTTACAAAACTAGGGTTCGAGAAGTGTCGAAGTCAGGAGCTTTTTATTCCTTTTCAATGTATAGAATCAGCTGGTCGATCCGATCGTAAATCTGGCGGAAGAACTGATAGCGTTGTTTTTCTGAAACACCACTGATAAGGGTAGATTTGCGGATGATATTGCTGAGCCATGCCTCGGTTTTTTTACAATAAGTATCGTTGCGTGTAGACATGGTGCTGAAGGAAAAATGTCCCAGATATACAGCTTGCGTTGAACCCACATTTACCAGCACACAATTATTGGTAATCTCAATGTCGCTTACAAATACCTGGTAGTTCCCTGAGTTATCGCCAGTTTCATGACCATTGCCTTCCTGAGAGCCCTCTTCCCACATGGCTCTTGGGATTTCCTTACTGCCAAATTCAGCCTTTTTTTCAATGCTTCTCATCTCCCTGCGCAAGGCATGACAAACCTTTATGGCATCGTCGCGGGTTTCGAACACTCCCGAATCCCAGTAAAACTTTATTTGTTTGATGGTGCTCTGTATGGTGTTGTCTGTCCAGATTTCGATGGAGGGTATCCTGGAGTAGGCCTCAATAATGGCCTGCCCAATCTCAAGCTGTTCGGAGAACCATATACCTGATCCGTATTTGGCTTTGGCCAGCTCGGGGATGTTCATGATGGATCGTTTCCAGTAAAACACCTTGAAATTGGCCAGCTCAGGAAAGCAGTAATGATGAAAAACGGGTATGTCCTGGCAGGCATAAATAATTTTGCTTTCCTTGGCAGAGGAGATGAAGTTGAGTTCGTTGAGCAGGCTTTTGTGGTAGAGGTCGAAGTTTTCGGCCAGAGGTTCCAGGGGAGAGTAGTTGAAGGTAACCATCCCCGACTTTACCTGGGTAAAAGCATCAAAGGAGATGCGGTAGTGCTCGCACAAACGATTGATTTCATCAATGGTAAGCAGGGTTTCCCCTCGCATCCGCCGGTAAGCACTGTCCATGCTGATCTCAAGTACATCGGTAAGTTCGTTTACCAGGGAGGTATTGGCAGGTATAATATCTTCTATCCCTTTCAGGAAATGAGCTTGCAGCTCCCTGCTTTCGCTGTTTTTGATCATGTGTTGTGGTTTTATTGCATTTCTTCCCAGTAAAGGGTAAAAATTTTGCGAAATATACAACAAATTTAGCAAGCTTTGCAAAAAACGCAAAAATAGTCTGAAGAGAACGAAAAGTAACCCCGGTAATTTGTTACTTTCGATAAACAAAAGACCGTTGGATGATAGGGGCCGTTTTTGTGTCAGCAAACCAACCTATACCTTTGCTGAATTCTAAGGAATAGAGAGAAAATCCCTTATGTTCAATTAAAAATCTATTGTATGAACCGGACAAAAAGATGTATCGTTTTTATTCTTCTGCTGCTGATTTCTGTGGCGCATTTGAAATCGCAGGATGTGCAGGAGGATAATGTTTACCGCATCATTACCCGCCAGGGAAATGAATTTATTGGCACAGTGGTTTCCGAAAACCAGGATGTAATAGTATTGAAAACAACTGCCTTTGGAGAAGTAACCATTCGGAAGGAGGATATCCGCCGACAGGTGATCATAAGTTCAGATAGATTCAAGGATGGGGAGTTTTGGCCCGATAATCCTCAATCAACCCGTTATTTGTGGACGCCCAATGGATATGCCCTCGAAAAGGGAGAGGCTTACTACCAAAATATATGGGTGCTTTACAACCAGGTCAGTTTAGGGGTTACTGAAAATTTCTCCATCAGTGCCGGACTTATTCCAACGCTTCTCTTAGGGGCGGAAGCCATGCCATTGTGGGTGGTTCCCAAATTCTCCATCCCCATCGAAAAGAATAAGGTGAATATGAGTGCCGGAGCTTTTATCGGTACCGTTGCTGGAGAGGAAACCGGGGGCTTTGGTATTGCTTTCGGTACACTCACCCTGGGCGATCGCGACAACAATGTAAACCTGGGTCTGGGTTGGGGTTTTGCAGATGGCCGTTGGGCCGATTTTCCGGTAATCAATTTGGGTATCATGTACCGCGTCAGCCCCAGAGGATACTTCATTTCAGAAAATTACTACATAAACCTTTTTGATGAAGGCTTTGGGATCATTTCGGCTGGTGGCAGAAGAATCATAGGTACCGTAGGGTTGGATTTTGCTCTTGCCATACCTTTAGATGCCGGAATGGACAGATTGATAGCCTTGCCTTTCCTGGGCTTTACTGTGCCTCTGAACGGAAAGCATTCAAGAGGTAACTGACACAGATACAAGTATGGGGATTGTATCCTGATCAGACAAGGTTTTTTTGTGAGACAGAAAAATATTGGCTTTCTGAGAACACATTGGGTTTTGAAATGTTGTTAGTGTTGGAAAAACTAATTTACAACCTCAACAAAAACTCATGGAAGACATTCTGAAACGATTGAATATTCATCCTGTTAACCCTGGTGCCAGCACCGGGGTTGACTGGTTAGATACCCGGGGAGATCATAATATCTCTGTTTCTCCCATTGATAATAAGGAGATTGCCCGGGTACAAATGGCAACTCTGCAGGACTATGAAACCATTATGCAAAAGGCACAGGAGGCATTTACCACCTGGCGCGATGTGCCTGCGCCGGTACGTGGAGAAGTAGTTAGGCAGATCGGCAATGCTCTGCGCGAGCATAAAGAAGACCTGGGTTACCTCGTAAGCCTGGAGATGGGAAAGATCTACCAGGAAGGACTGGGGGAGGTGCAGGAAATGATCGATATCTGCGATTTTGCAGTTGGTCAAAGCAGATTGCTCAATGGTTTTACCATGCATTCCGAAAGGAAACACCACCGCATGTACGACCAGTATCATCCGCTGGGCATTGTGGGTCTGATCACTTCTTTTAATTTTCCGGTGGCTGTTTGGGCATGGAATGCCATGCTGGCTGCCGTTTGCGGCGATGTGGTAGTGTGGAAACCCAGCTCCAGAACACCCCTTACTGCCATTGCGACCCAAAGTATTATTGCAGATGTGTTGCGAAAAAACAATGTTCCCGAGGGAGTTTTCAATCTTATTGTGGCCAGCTCTTCGGTGTTGGGAGATAATTTTGTTGCCGACAAGCGTATTCCCCTGTTTTCCATTACCGGCTCAACAGCTGTAGGAAAAAGGCTTTCGGGTATCATTGGTGCACGGCTGGGGCGATCGATCCTTGAGCTGGGAGGCAATAATGCTGTAATCATTGCTCCAAGTGCCAACCTTGAAATGGCCATCAAGTCGGTGGTGTTTGGTGCTGTGGGTACAGCAGGGCAGCGATGCACCACAACCCGCAGGTTAATTGTTCATGAGAGCATCTACGATCAGGTGCTCAGTAAACTGAAAATGGCCTATGAAAGTGTTGCACGGAAAATTGGCAACCCTCTGCATGAAGATACATTGGTAGGGCCTCTTATCAGCGAAAGTGCTGTGCGCGATTTTCTCAATGCCATCGAAAAAGTGAAACAGGAGGGAGGAAATGTGCTCCTGGGAGGTACTTCCTACAATTGCGAAAACAGGTCCTATTGCCATTATGTGGTACCGGCTCTGGTGGAAGCCGAAAACCATTACGAAATTGTGCAGGAAGAAACCTTTGCACCCATCCTCTATATCATGAAGTATAGTACCATTGAGGAAGCCATTGCTCTCAACAATGGAGTGCCGCAGGGTTTATCATCATCCATCTTTACTGAAAATATTCGCGAAGCAGAGCTTTTCCTTTCTGAGACCGGCTCCGATTGTGGTATCGCAAATGTAAACATTGGTACTTCAGGCGCCGAAATTGGAGGTGCCTTTGGTGGAGAGAAGGATACGGGTGGGGGTCGCGAATCAGGCTCCGACTCCTGGAAAAGCTACATGCGACGCCAAACCAATACCATCAATTACAGCACAGAATTGCCCCTTGCACAGGGAATTCAGTTTGGGTTTTAAATAAACTCTCTGGTAGGTATTTCAACCAAAGGCTCTGGAAATCCCAGGGCCTTTGGCTTATTTTTGCCTTTGGTGGTAAACCAGCCCGCATGGGATTACATTAAAACATTCTCCTGCGACAGACTCGCCCCAACCTTCGGGCAGCCCCTGGCAGGGAGGAAAAGGTTGCAAATTCTGTTGAGCGGATATAACAGGCGGGATGTTGGATGCACAAATAAATCAAATTGAAGCTTCTGCATAGGCCATGGTTTTTTGTATTTTTGCCGTTGCCAGTTACTATAGTTTTCAGAACCTTCAATCTATCCTGATCCTTGAAAGAAAGCGATTCTACTCCCTACCTGAAAAAACCACAATGGTTGCGCATCCAGTTGCCCAATGCTGAAGAATACAGTAAAGTAAAGGGTGTACTCAATGAGCAGCATCTGCATACGATCTGCGAAAGTGGTGCCTGTCCCAACAAGGGCGAATGCTGGAGTGCCGGAACTGCCACTTTTATGATCCTTGGCAATATCTGTACCCGTAACTGCCGGTTTTGCAACGTTACAACAGGGAAACCCCTTGCTGTTGATCCTTTGGAGCCCCAGCGTATTGCTGAAGCGGTACTGAAGATGCGGGTGAAGCATTGCGTGCTCACTTCGGTAGATCGTGATGATCTGCCCGATGGGGGGGCGGGTATCTGGGCTGATACCATAAAGGCAGTAAAATCGGCCAGTCCTGCTACAACCATTGAGGCGCTGATCCCCGATTTTAAAGGAAGGAAGGAGGATGTCCAAAAAGTGATTGAAGCAAACCCGCAAGTGATCAGCCATAATCTGGAAACCGTGCGAAGACTTACCCCCGAGGTGCGTACCTTTGCTCGCTATGAAACCAGCCTTGAGGTTATACGTCAGATTTCAGCCTCAGGCATTCGCAGCAAATCGGGCATAATGCTGGGGCTGGGAGAAACGGAACAGGAAATTTTCGAAACCATGGACGACCTGCTGGCTGCAGGTTGCCAGGTGATGACCATTGGCCAGTATCTGCAACCTTCTGCGCGAAATCTGAGGGTCCAGAAATATGTATCTCCCGTAGATTTTCAACGTTATGGAGAGATTGCCCGCCAGAAAGGGTTTCTTTTTGTGGAAAGTGCCCCTTTGGTCAGGTCTTCCTATCACGCTGAAAAACATGTATAATAAAGCTGAGGAAAGAGCAGGAGAGAGCAGGGCAGGGGTAGATTTTTAATGCTCTCAGATCCATAAGTTGAACAGATTAATACAGTACCATCACAATCTTATCCTGCATGCAAACCCCAATTGCAGAGCAGTACAAAAACAGAAATTATATGAAGAATTTTCTATGTGCGATACTATTGGCAACCTTTGGCGCAGTTTCCTGCACCGGCACTACACCCGGTAATACCGAACGCCTGGAAGAAGAAAAAACCATCATGCCCGGAGCATGGCAAACAGAGGCCTATTTTCCCTTGCTGGAAGGCAAACGGATTGGGCTGGTGGGAAATCATACTTCGCTGATCGGAGAGGTACACCTGGCTGATAGTTTGCTTGCAGCTGGTTTCGACCTGATCAGGGTATTCAGTCCTGAGCATGGATTTAGGGGTGTGGCAGCCGCAGGCGAATACGTGCAGAGCGGAACCGATCTTCAGACAGGCCTCCCTGTGATCAGTCTTTACGGTACCAACCGCAGGCCATCACCCAAAGATCTTGAGGATCTTGACATTCTTATTTTTGACATGCAGGATGTGGGGGTGAGGTTTTATACCTACATTTCTACAATGAGCTATGTGATGGAGGAAGCTGCACGGCTGGCTATCCCGATGCTGATCCTTGACCGGCCCAATCCCAACGGGCATTTTGTAGACGGACCCGTACTGCAGCCCAGGCATACCTCCTTTGTTGGCCTGCACCCCATTCCGGTTGTACATGGAATGACCATTGCTGAATATGCCCAGATGGTTAATGGACAGGGTTGGCTTGGCGAAGGGCTGCAATGCCAGCTGCATATTGTACCCGTAAAAAATTATGAGCGTACCATGTGGTACGAGCTTCCGGTGGCACCTTCACCCAACCTGCCCAATATGACCAGCATTATGCTCTACCCCGGAGTTTGTTATTTTGAAGGTACTACCGTAAGCCTTGGTCGTGGCACCGATTTCCCCTTTCAGGTGTATGGCCATCCTGATCTGCCGGCACGTCAGTTTCCCTTTTCCTTTACCCCTGAGAGCCGCAGTGCAGCACCTAACCCCCCTCAGCTCGGAAAACTTTGCAATGGACGCGATTTGCGTACCGATCATCCCCGGGAGCTGATGCAGATAGCCCGCCTGGATCTCTCGCATCTGCTCACAGCCTGGAAATACTTCCCTGATAAATCGGCTTTCTTCAATAATTTCTTTGAAAGATTGTCGGGCACCGATGAACTCAGAGCCCAGATCAAAGCCGGGAAAAGCGAGGAGGAGATCCGGCAAAGCTGGCAAAGCGGACTTGAAGAGTTTAAAGACATGCGAAAGCCTTACCTTATCTACCCCGATATTGATTAACAGATAAACTCAGGGATATGGCAGCAAAGACAAGATCAGGGAAAAAGAAAACCGTTGCAGCCACAATGGCTGATCTACAACCTTTGAAGGAGACTAAAAGTTCTGGCTTTAACAAACCTCTTTGGTTTTTAATGATGCTCTCTTTTTTGCTTTATGCCAATACCCTCGGGCATCAGTATGCGCTCGATGACCTGATGCTGATTCAGGAAAATCAGTTTACCCGGCAAGGTGTTGCGGGTTTGGGAAAGATTTTTACTTCCGATGCCTTTACCGGTTTTTTTGGAGAAGAGAAAAACCTGCTGGAAGGGGGGCGATACCGTCCACTTTCGCATGCCATGTTTGCCCTGGAGTACCAGCTGTTTGGTTTTAATCCCTTGATGGGGCATCTTATCAACACTCTTTTATATGCCTTGCTGGTGGGGCTTATTTTTGTTCTGTTCCGGTTGTTGTTTCCCTCATGGACCGGGGGTAAATGGTTTTTTTCACTGCCCTTTCTGGTGGCATTGCTTTTTGCCGTTCACCCCATTCACACCGAAGCGGTGGCCAATATAAAGGGACGGGATGAAATACTTAGTCTTCTCTTTTCTTTGCTGAGCCTCTATCTTTTCCTGCAATATCTCAGAAAAAGAAAAGAAAGACACCTTGTTCTTTCACTGGTGAGTTTGCTGGCAGCATTGCTATCCAAAGAAAACGCGCTGGCTTTTTTGCTGGTAATACCCCTGGTTGCCTGGTATACCAGGCAAGATACTCTTAAAGAGATTGCGAAGAGGAGTACCTGGCTGATCGCACCTGTACTGGTATTTTTTGTGCTCAGGTACAATGCGTTGGGGTTTTGGCTGGGTGCGGGCATTGAGTCCGGTGAGTTGCTCAACAATCCCTTCCTTGAGGCAAGTCCTGCCCAGAAATATGCCACCATATTCCTTACTTTGGGCCATTACATCCGCCTGCTTTTACTGCCACACCCTCTTACACACGATTACTATCCTTATCATATTGCATTGGTAGGATGGACTGATTTCAGGGCCTGGGCCTCACTGTTGCTTTATGTGGCCTTGGGAATTCTTGCATTGCGCTCATTGAAGAACCGCGAAGTATATGGGCTGGGAATTTGGTTTTACCTGCTCACGCTTTTCCTGGTTTCCAATTTGCCCGTTTCCATTGGTGCTTTCATGAACGAACGTTTTGTGTTTATGCCATCTCTTGGGTTCTGCCTTCTGCTGGCCTGGGGGTTTTACAAGCTCATCCACAATGAGAAAAAGCCCGTGCTGAAATATCTTTCCATTATAGTGCTGGCAGCAATTGTTCTGGGTTTCTCAGGTAAAACCATCTCGCGCAACCGTGCCTGGGAAAATGATATTACACTCTTCCTTACCGATGTTGAGGTTTCAGCTAACAGTGCCAAAGTAAATGTTTCGGCAGGGGGGAAGCTTATAGAGAAAGCTATGGAAACCCAGTCTGCATTGCAGCGTGAGGAATTGCTGTCGCAGGCAGTGTTTTATCTTGAACGAGGTTTGAATATTCATCCAGGTTATTCGGCAGGTTGGTTGCTATTAGGCAATGCACGACTGCATCAACGTAATTTCGAAGCAGCCCTGACAGCCTACAGGCAAACTTTACTCTTGTCGCCTGGCTATCCGTTTGCCTTGACCAATTTGCTGGCCCTGGCACAACAGGCCATTGCCGACAAACAGCCTGAGCCAGCCCGGGAAGCACTTGCATTGCTGCAAACGGTTCAGTCCCGCAATGCAGAGGTTTGGTATCTGAAGGGGCTTGTGAGCGAGCTTACCGGAGAATATTCAGCAGCTCTGGTGCATCTGCAACACACCATTGAGCTTGATGATCAGCATTTTCGTGCCTGGCGCAAGATGGGTGAAATTTGGGGCCGCAACATGGGCAATATTGAGCGCTCCATTGAAATGCTCCAACGTGCTTACCAGATCAATCCGTCTGATGAAACTACCCTTGAAAACCTGGGCGTAGCATGGGGTATTGCGCGCAATTTCGAGAAGTCTCTGGAGTACTTTTATCTGGCTCTTGAGCAAAAACCCGGTAATGCCCAGATCCTGATGAACATCTCTTTTACCTACCGCAATATGGGCAACCCTGCCAAAGCGCAGGAATACCTGCAGCGCAGCCAGCAGGGGGGGAGTTAAAGTACCTTCGAAAAGGCTTTAGCAATTCAATTTAAATTATATCTATTACTCTGTACTTATAGCCGTACTTCCAGCTCCACCGGCTTCTAAAAACACATAGGTTCGGTCTTTCTGATAAACAGTGCGCAAAAAGGAGGCAAACTCATTGAATTTTTCAGGCTCGTGGTATCCGGCCCGGAGTAGAAATCTGCGTTTTACCTCCAGATGATGGTTTTATGCATTAAAGGTAAACTCCAGCCTGTATTCTCCAAAGGGTGTTTCCAGCAACACATTCTCAGGTAAGTGAGAAATGGAAAAATGCAAGGGAAGACGCCAGTGTATTGTATCAATATAGACCCCGGTACTACCCAACTCCAGTGGGTTGATGCGGTTTTCTGCAAAGGGTGGCGGAGGGAAGGCCTGGTGTAGAACTACGGGCTGCAAAAGGAAACGATTGCCTGCGCGCCGCATAAAATGCATGGCTTCCATTTGGGCGTTCTTTTCAACTAAGGGTTCGGGAAGATGACGAAAGATGTATTCAAGATGGTTTACCCTTACATCGGCCATATCGGTAGTGTGCAGCAGAAATTCCCTTTGGTCATGAGGGCTGTACATGCCAAAGAAAGCTCGATCTTCGAAGTTGAGCCCCTCAAAGGTTTTGTGTAGTGTAAACTCCACATGACCTTCTTCTTTAAACCCGGCATGCACAACCTGTGTTGTCCTGCTTTGCTCCTGTACAAAAGGGGGAGTTCTGGTAAGCACCCCGCCTTCGGGAGTTACGACCAGCACATACCGGTCGGAATTCGACGAACCGATATATCCGGGAGGGAATTGAGAAACGGTAGTCTCAAGCCATAGGGTGTCCTGCCCAAGGGGCACACACAGTATGGCATGGTTGAAATAGTTGTGAGGGAATTCAGGGTCTACAGGCAGATAATCTGAACCACTGAAGATAAGAGTGTAATAGGAAGGAATGCCCAGGTGGGCCAACAAGGCTTGTGTGAGATTCGAAAGGGCTTTGCAATCACCAAACTGGTTGCGTAATACCCCACGTGCTGTCTCTGGTTGAAATCCTCCAATGCCCAGGTTAATGCTTACATACCGTGTTTGATCCTGCACATATTGGTGCACTCTCTTAATGATCTCGAGGGTATCGGTAAGGTCTGCTGTAAGATTTCTGATCTCACGGCGTACCCTGATAGGTAAGCCTTGTCGACCTTTGTTAAGTTTGTTGATCCATTGGCCAAACTCCTTCCAGCTTTGCATGTTGCCTGTGTACCCCCCGTAATTGAAACCATCGGGGCTGATAATGATATGTGGAGCCAGCCGGAACTATTGCGGCATAAAGGGTTCGTCTTTCAACGCAGCAATATTTTCCAGTTGCCAGAAGTGTTTTCTTTTTTTGTTCTCCATTTCGGTAATCATAGGTGCAGTTAGCTGATCACCTGACTCTTTGTGCAGGAAACTCATGGCAAGGGGTGTAATAATCTGTAGACTTGCGTTTTCCACAGAAACTTCAAGATTGGATAAGGGAGACCAAATCTGGTTGAGATAATTTATTGTTGAATACACCTCATAGACGTACTCTATGGTAAAGGGGAACTGGTTAGTGCGTATATCTGTGGTGATAAATTCTATATCGCTGTATACAGAATAACCGGTATGGAGGTTTTGGGTAGACAGTTCTTCTGCTCCCAGCTCTCTGATCATTGTACCTTCCTGATCATACAGGATGGCTCTGATTCTTCTGGGCCTTCTGAAGGAGTCTCTTGCAATATGAATGTCGGCCAATGACAAACCTCTGGGCTCCAGTATGGTGATAGCTTTTTTCTGTCGAAGTACAGAGTTGTTGTCTGCAATGATCTCTACCTCCGTGTGGTACTCCCGGATTACAGCAACGGCATTTTCCTGCAGGCTGGGGGCAATGGAAGAAACAGAGTATTCCTGAGCCCAAAGAGGGATTTGCAGATACAAAAAAGAGATCAGAAGGATGGATTGGATTGTTTTTGGGATGTGCATGGCAAAGAGTTTGGAAAGAGAAGAGTTTTGTTGTTTTTTTTTAGTGTTTAACGTGGTTGAGCTCCAGCGCAGGTTCGCTATCGATTGTCATTTAATTCGCAAGAATGTTTGTTTCAGTAGAATTCTCCTGGTCTGATACCTCAAATACAATACTGTCGGTATTATTGAACAGTCTGCGCAGAGCAAATTCACGAAAATCAGCATACTGGTCAACCTCAATACGTCTGAAATCTCTTTGGGTATGTGTGTATACCTCCACACGGTTTTCGCTGTGGTTCCACCTGTAGTTGTAAGCAAATCCCTGCCAGCTGTCAGAAACATGATCAGGTATGTAGGTCAGATTGTAGTTGTCCGGATAAGTAAGATGCATGCTTACCTGAGAATCTGTAAGGTAATTGAAAACCACCGGCGATTGCCGCTCCAGAGCTTTGAAGGGATTTTCTTCAAGAGTTTTTATAAGCAACGAGGGTAGAATCACCTCATGGGCTGTCAGCTGAGCATAAGCTGGGATAAAAAGATCGGCCTTTACATGCAAGGGTTCAGAAGTGTTCGTGTTGGTATTTATGGATCTGTTGGTAAACTGCAGGCCTGTGTCGGTTTCCATAAACTGCCAGTACACTTCTTCTCCATAAAGACTTAAAAGGTTGGCCCATGTGAATTTTCCGAAGTCTTCAATGAAAAGCTCCATGGTTCCTGAAAGATCGCCATTGGGATGCAGCTGGATATGGAAATGTCTTTTCTCTTTCATGGTAAAGTTTTGTTCCAGACAAACCCATTGGGTAAGCGCCTCATCGACTTGCAATCCTTTACCATTGATGGCTCGTTCAGGAAGAAAGCCTGGCATGGGAACCATTGCAGAGGCATCCAGAAGAATCTCACCGCCTGGCAATGACCGGTCGGTAACTCTTACAATAAGATAATTCCATTGCTGGGTGCCGGGCATTTCTTTACGTACCCTGCCGTTGTCGAGGGTGCTTAGCAATACCGGGAAAGTGTTAAAACCCATCTTCCGGAGCAATGCCATGAGCAAAAGGTTAACTTCAGCAATATTTCCATAACCCAGCTCCAGAACATCTTCAGGAGTTGCACCAGGTTGAATAGTGGTCCGGCCATTCCAGCTTACCCGGCTATGAACCTGCTCAAAAGCCCAGTTTATGTGGTTTCCGGGGGCAACTCCGGCGGTGTCGGCAAGCCATGGCGTTACAGCTTCCAGGGCCAGTTTATAATAAGCACTGAAGGCAGGGTAACGCAGAATTTTTTTGTTGATCCTTGCCCAGGTGGCCAGTGTATCTTCCTCGCTCCAATCCCATTTCGATGGATTTTCCTCCGAAAAAAGGTATAGCAGGCCACCCACGTAATTGACAGATTGATCGGCAAAGGGCTCTGTTCTGATGGCAGGAATATCGCGCATCACATAGGTTCTTTTCATGCTGTTATCGCTAAAACGATGGCTGTACCTGGTATAGGTGCCGTCGCGCATTTGCAGCGGGAGATGTAATACGTAGCGCGATGGAACAATCTCAATACGGGTTATATTAGGCTCCATAAGACCTGTTGTTCCTATCTGATGTTGCAGGAAGGAAGGTTGTTTTAAAGTGAGCATGGCAAACACCACCGGTATTTCCTTCTGAAAAGTCCAGTGCCTGGGCTCCAGGCGGAAGTCGGATACCTTCTCGTAGGTGTATTCTATTACACTGCCCACCTTTACACCCGGTAAGGCAAAAACCATATGATGCCAGTGGTTGCCAACTGAGTTTACAAAGCCCTGGTGCTTTCTAACGCGATGTCTTTGTATTCTGTTTCCCTGCAGGTTGTAAATATTGGCCTGAAAGGATACGATCGATTCTCCCGAGCCCTGCATGTTGAAAAATGGGATGGAAACATCTCCATATTGCAAACCGCTTTCGCGCAAAATGATCATTCTCTTTTTTACTGTTGTACTGAATAGCAGATCGCTGCGATGTCTGTTGGTATACCCATAGTCGGTGATGTAACTTATGATCACGGCAGAGGCATCAGGATACTTCTGCTGGTAATATTCAAGGTTCATGTCGGATGGAGAAATGATGCCCATATCGAAATTGTCCTGGGCTTGCACCTGTAATGCCATCAGGGCTAAAAAAATATACTGGCATAGCAATCGAAGGGTTTTCATGCTTTTAGTATTATGGGTTTTGGCTGTAGGTTTGGTGTTGACATATAAAGACAAACCGTTTTGCAATATATGGAAAAAATGTTTTCATGCCACACAAATAACTTATTTGGAGGCAATCTAAATATCCTGCATACCCGAAGGGCATGCCGATGAAACGAACATGTTTGCGAATTAAACACAAACACCTATGAACCGATACCGCATCTGCGGCAGAGCGCGGCGAAGCCAAAATAGCAAACATGGAGTTCCCCCGCATAAGCGGGGCAGGCATACGAACTATTAAAAACAAATTATTTACGGATGAAAAATTGTAATTTCGCTGCAAGTACAGGCAGACCCATCCTTTTTGCCAGGGGAAGCCACTGGTAACCAATGAATGTAAATGGAACTTGAAGATTTAAAAGATAACACATTGCAAGGATTGTGGCAATGGTTTACGGAGCATGTAAGTAAAGAAAGCAACCCTCAGGAGGCTCGTGCCATGGGGCGTTTGGTGTTCGAAGAAGTGCTCGGAATAACGCCTGCCCGCTTTGCCCTTGAGCGCGATATGCGTATGAGCGAGTCGCAGATTGTGGAGTTGTGGAGGGTGATCAGAAAGCTTAAAAACCAGGTACCGTTGCAATACATCCTTGGGAAAGCATGGTTCCGCGAACTGGTGCTTAAAGTTGATTATGGTGTGCTGATACCCAGGGGCGAGACAGAGGAACTGGTGCAATGGGTACTGGATGATTGCTCTTGGCTGCCCCAGTCGCAACCCTTACAGATTTGGGATGTGGGCACCGGAAGCGGTTGTATAGCATTAAGCATTGCATACGAAAAAACCAATGCAAGGGTATGGGCGAGCGATTGCAGCGAGGCCGCTCTTTCCATTGCCATGGACAATGCTGCCACACTTGGATTATCGTTGCATTTCTTCAAACACGATTTCCTGAAAGACCCCTTGCCAGAGCAAAAATTCCATTGCATTGTGAGCAATCCTCCCTATGTTCGGCACCAGGAAAAGCCACTGATGCAGAAAAATGTACTTGACCATGAGCCCCATTCAGCACTTTTTGTTCCAGATCAGGATCCCTTAGTGTTTTACCGCGCCCTTGCTCAGGCAGCCCTGCAATTGCTGCATCCCGGAGGTGCTCTGTATGCGGAGATCAATGAGGCATTGGGAGAACCCACACGTAAACTTTTTGAACAAACCGGCCTGGTTGAAACAGAGCTGAGGCAGGATATCCATGGAAAGGACAGGTTTGTGAAGGGGGTAATACCACAATGAGCCAAAGTTGTTAAAAAAAAATCCTTATTTTAGAACCCTCGTTCTTGCAAATATGATCATTTGCTTTTCAGGTCCTTTTAAAGGGGTTGTGCATCATTTGTGTTTTAAAAGAGGACGAATTCCCCAAAGCATAATCACATAATTAACTTTAACCCTAAATCTTCATGAGTCTATTCAAAAAACTGAGAAATGAATTCATTGACATTATCGAGTGGCTCGATAGCAGCAATGATACAATGGTATACCGTTTTGAGCGGTACCAGAATGAAATTAAAAACGGCGCAAAACTAACGGTTCGCGAAGGCCAGATAGCCGTTTTTATCAACGAAGGTGTAATTGCCGATGTTTTCCAACCGGGTATGTATACCCTTACTACTGCCAACCTGCCCATTCTGGCAACTTTGAAAGGTTGGAAATATGGCTTCAACAGCCCTTTCAAAGCGGAAGTCTATTTTGTGAGCACACGCAATATAACCGATCAGAAATGGGGTACCAAAAACCCTGTAACCCTCTCTGATCAGCGATTTGGGATGCTTGAGCTGAGAGCCTTCGGCACCTATGTGATACGTGTTAACGATGCCCCCACGTTCATTAAAGAGATCGTAGGTACCGATGGACATTTTACTACCGATAAAATTGCCGAGCAACTACGCTCAATGATTGTAACAAGGTTTACCGATGCCATAGGGGAAGCCAACCTTCCGGTAGAAACCTATGCCTCTCAGTTGAACGAGCTCTCGGATTATGTGCATACTGTAATTTCACCAGAGTTTCTCAAATACGGAATAGAGGTTACCAAGTTCCTGGTAGAGAATATTTCCATGCCCGAAGAGATCAAGAAAGAGATCTTTGAACTGAGCCGACTCAATGCCATTGATATCAACAAACTGGCACAACTTAAGGCTGCCAAGGCTATTGAAGCTGCTGCAGCCAACGAAAGTGGTACTGCCGGTGCGGGTATGGGCATGGGAATGGGTTTTGCCATGGCCAATACCATGGCGCAGGCTTTTACAGGCAATCCGCAGCAACAACAAACCCAACAGCCACAGCAACAAGCACCCCAGGGCCAGCAGGCGCCGCCACCCATTCCTCCCGCTCTTACTTTTCATGTGGTGATCAATGGACAACAGGCAGGCCCCTACGACCTGACTGCTTTGGGGCAGATGGCTGTAAACCGCCAAATCACTGCCGAATCACTGGTGTGGAGAGCTGGTATGGCCAACTGGCAAGCAGCGGGTGAAGTACCCGAACTGAAAGACATCTTTGGCAACGTACCCCCACCCATACCCGGCTAAGAATGGAACATTTCGACGAAAAAACGCTGGATGTAGGTACTTTTGCCTGCACCAGCTGTGGTGCCGACCTCAAATTCACCCCTGGTACCACCTTGCTTAAGTGTGCGCATTGCGGCAATGAAAATGAAATACCGCAAACAGAAGTGCAGATCGAAGAGCTTGATTTTCATGCTTTCCTTGAAAAGAAGGCAGAAGAACAACCTGAACTTACCCAGCACTTTGTAAAATGCGATAACTGCGGAGCCACCTCAACCCTGGAGCCTCATATAAGATCAGCTTCCTGCCCTTATTGCAGCACTCCGCTGGTGGTAGAGAATGCCCACGACGAAAAGGTTATTCAACCCAGGCTCATACTGCCCTTCAAGCTTACAAAGGAGCAGGCTCGGGAACAGTTTAAGAAATGGATCAGCAAGTTGTGGTTTGCTCCCAATAAGCTCAAAAAGGCAACACTGAATTTTGATCATTTCAAGGGAGTGTATATTCCCTACTGGACCTATGATACCGATACCCAGACTGCCTATACCGGCCAACGTGGCGATCATTACTACGTTACGGTGCCATATACCGTAGTGGAGAATGGTAAAACCGTAAGAAAAACGCGCACCGAACGCCGCACACGATGGTCTTTTACCTCAGGCAGTGTAAATGAGCATTTCGATGATATCCTGGTGGTGGCAACGCGATCACTCTCAGAAAAGCATATTTATGAGCTTGAACCCTGGGATATGGAAAACCTGGCTAATTTCGAAAGAAGCTACCTCAGTGGTTTCATTACAGAAAAATACCAGATCGGTCTGGAGGAAGGCTTTGATATAGCCAAGAGCATTGCAAAGCGCACCATCGACAACAGCATCAGGAGGCAGATTGGGGGCGATGTGCAAAGAATACTTACTTCAAGCACCCGCTACGATAACATTACTTTTAAACATTTGCTGTTGCCTGTATACGTGAGTGCTTATCGCTTTAAGAAAAAGCTTTACCAGTTTATTGTAAACGGACGTACTGGCGAAGTGCAGGGCGAACGCCCATGGAGCATTGCCAAAATTGCAACCCTTGTGGTGGCCATCTTGCTAGCCGCACTGGGTATCTATCTGCTCGTTTGATCCTTTGCCGGATTTTTGCCGGCAGATATGAATATGGCGATACCTGACAACAGTAAAAGCCTGCCTCAAGGTGGAATGCAAAACAGCATTTTCTGATGAGGCAGGCCTTTTTTATGCTCCAGATTCTATTGCTTTTCAGTGGGTCACAGCAATTCTTTGATTGCCTCCACAAAATCCTCAATATCCTGCTCTGTGGTTTGGAAGTGAGTCATCCAGCGAACCTCATTGATGCTTTGGTTCCAAACGTAAAAGTAATACTTCTCCTGCAGGGGCTTGATCATTTCACTGGGAATAGATGCAAAAACCGCATTGGTATGCACAGGCATGGTAAGCTTGATCTGGGGGATATGACGAATCTTATCGGCCAGTAATGCAGCCATCTGATTGGCGTGTGTGGCATTCTTCAGCCAAAGGTCATCTTTGAAATAGGCAATGAACTGTGCCGACATATATCTCATTTTGCTAGCAAGCTGCATGGATTGTTTGCGCACATATTCAAAACCTTTGGCGAGCTCAGGATTAAGAAAAACCACTGCTTCGCCCATCATCAGCCCGTTTTTGGTAGCACCAAAGGAGAGAACATCTACTCCCGTGTTTGTAATCAATTCCTGGAATGAAAGCCCCAGGGCAGCTGCTGCGTTGGCAATGCGTGCGCCATCTACATGCAGGTACATGTTGTTCTCCTGCGCAAATCGGGCCAGAGCTTCCATCTCTTCTGCCGAATAGAGCATGCCCAGTTCGGTGCATTGGGTAATGGAAATAAGGCCCGGCTGCGAGTGGTGCTCAAATCCCACTGAGTGGAGAAATGGCTCCAGTTGTTTTACTCGGATCTTACCATCTTCCGAAGGAACTGTGTGCAATTTGCTCCCTGCAAACTTTTCGGCAGCTCCGCATTCATCATGATGGATGTGCGCTGTGCCTGCAGTGAGTATGGCCTGCCAGGGGCGAAGCAGGTGCGAAATGGCCGAAACATTGGCGCCTGTGCCATTGCATACCAGGAAAACTTCTGTGCCAGGGCCAAACTGATCCCTGAATAGTTCTTTTACTTGCTCTGTATACGGATCCGCTCCATAGGAAACATAATCTTCACTGTTGGCTTCTGCAATGGCTTGCATTATTGCCGGATGCACAGGGGCGTTATTGTCGCTGGCAAAACTTCTTTGCATGTCTTAAAAAGGTCTTTTGGGTTTGTACGCACAAACTTAAGGGATTTCTGGCTCTTTAACTTTCCAGCTTTGCAATTTTTTTATTGAAAAGTCCAAAAATCAGCAGCACAACACCCCATTGCAACAATACTGTGGAGGGGCTGAAACCCGTAAACGGATTGTACCACTGATCGGGAGCAAATGCCGTGAATGAAAGCCACAACCACCATCCCAGCAGAATTGTACCGGCCAGAGGTACAAAGAAATGAATAAGCCATTTATAGCCTGCGCCTGGCAACCAGTCGCCGGCAGATATTACCACTGAGTCCTTTAGGTGATCTATGTCTTCTGAAGGATCAAGCGCCATAGTCTTGCGTTGTGTCTGTGGATAGTTAAACCTTACAACAGTGCCATTTCAAAGTTAGAAAGAATTACTCTACCCATTTGAACCCCTGGGGTGCTCTTTCAGACATTTTTCCGTGGTAAGCATAAACAAAAAGGTGGGCAATGCTCTGTCCGTCGGAGTTGAATATTTCGTATTGATCAACCGGAAAGGGCAAGTCCTCAGATATCACAGAACCGCGCCGTTCCCATACTATACTTTCGCCCGTAAGCAGTCGCAGCCTCGAAAAGTACGCATTGATTCTGTCAATGCCGTTTACACCAATGGGATGGGTAAGATCGTAGCCAAACCGACCTTTTTCGTTTTCGTGTTCCTGGGGAGCATCAGAGGCAAGTCCGGAGTTGGCAGCCACCATCTCGGCCAGAAAATCAGTTGCTTTGGAGAAGTTCTCAGTGTTGAAAACCAGGATGTTCAGTATCTTAATGGCTTCCTCCTCAGTGATGTCATGGTTGAAATGGATGCTGATCCGTTGGGCCATACCTGCTTTATCGCGGTCGGGCAGCACATCGTATTGCGCCTTAATGATATTTAATGCCCGCCAGCAATGCTCCCTGTCAAACCTACCCTCCAACAGGGCTGCTACCTTATCTACCTTTTGCTGGTATTCTTCAAATCTTTCAGGAAAGCTTTGTTGCATCTTTCTGAAAGTTTCTTCCAGGAGTTTCTGGTTTACTAAAGGCTCTTGCATGATGATGATGGTTAGGAGTTTTCAATTTGTTGGCTGGTTTCACGGAACCATTGCAGTGTGGTGTGATCTTCAGGAAGCAGTTGCTGGGCCAGTGTTAAGCTTTCCATGCAGATTGATTTTGCCAGATCCTTGCGGCCTTGCCTGAGCATGAAATGTATCAACGACATGTTGATGTCAAGGGTACGCTCGTTGGGGTAATCGTTGTCCTTGAGATTTACCTTGCGGGCCATATCCATAAAGGCTGCCGCATCTTCCTGCTGACTGGAAGCACTGAGCAGTTCTCCTGCGTGGCGCAATAGTCTGAAGTTCTTATTGTGCAAAGGGTGATGCCATTTCTGAACCATTTTCAGTCCTTCGTGCAGGGTGTCAAGAGCTTTCCGGGGTTGTTGCATGCGATCGAACACTATTGCCATATATTCGAAGGCTTGCTGGTGTGCGTGAGCATAGTCGTTGTTAAGGGTAATGGCAAGCTCACGGGCCCTGGAGCAATGATCCAGAGCACCCTGGAGATCCTTGTGGGAGAAAGACTCAGAAGCATTTTGCAAAGCAAGCTGCAATTGCTCATAGAGGTTGTCGTAACGGTCCTGTTCTGCCTCCAGTTTCTGCTGACATTCCACAATACCATGATAAAATCCCAGCATCTCGCGATACATTCGCGAAATATATTCCTTCTTGAAATCGAGTACGGCCTGTTGTTGCTCCGAAAGTTCGAAAAGCTCCTGCACCATAGCCTGCAACTCGCCATCCTTAAACAGGTTATAGGCCTTGAGGGTTTTATACTCCAGGATTACAGGGTGTGCAGGTTCAAAAACCTGCGATGCCAGAGCCAGCAAATCGCTGCAACATTGAGCAGCCTGAGTATATTCCATTTCCTGGTGATACACTGCCGCCTGCTGGCTCAAAGACTCCAGCTTGGCTGGATGGCTGCCATCGAAATGCAGGTTTACCAGGTCCACAACCTCACGAAAAGTATCCAGAGCAGCTTGCTGTTGGTGGTTGTCCAGCTGTGTGCTGGCTTCTTTGAGCTTTTGCTGCAGTATCTCCTCCACCTGGTCTTGGTTGGTTTCCTGCTCTTTCTGGCGTAAACTGTTGAGTTTGGAGCGTGTATACCGGGTCATGGGGTGTTCGCGCCCATAGTATTCTTCCTGGAGGGAAATGAGCGAGGTGTAAACCTCTGTGGCCTTCTGGGTTTCACCTTGTTTTACATAAATGTCGGCCAGGGCAATTGCTGCATTTAAGGTTCTCTCGTGCAATTGCCCGTAATGTGTGATGCTTTTATTTAAAATATCTTCCAGAATGCGGGCAGCTTCGTGGAGCTGGCCTGTGCGTGCAAAAAGATCGGCAATATTGGAGCGGGTTGCAAGAGTGTCGCTGTGGCTGGGGCCCAACAGCTGGTTCTGCAAATTTTCGGCCTCCGAAAAAAGTTCCAGTGCAGCCTTGTGATCTTCGGCGAGCGATTTGCACACTCCAAGACTGTTCATGGTTTTAAGTGTAAAACGATGATGAAGGCCAAAGTTATTTCTGCGGATCTCCAGCACCTGTTCAAAAATCTTTTCAGCCTCTTCCAATCGTTGCAGATTCATGAGCAGGATACCAATATTGGACTGTATGGTCTGATACAACGAATGTCCTGGTCCGAAATTTTTATACACCAGGTCGGCGGCCTCCTTGTATAACTGCAATGCAGCATCAAAGTCTTTCTGCAGATCATAATTGCGGGCCAGGTTGTTTTTCTGAACAGCAACACTGATGTGATTCTGTCCATACCGGTGTGTGTACCACGCAAGGGTGTCAAGATAAAGCATGGCGGCCATTTCTGATTTGCCCTGGGTCATATACTCCTGTGCCAGCAGATCGAGGGTTTGCACCTTTTGTTGTTCTGCGCAATAGGGGAGAAGGTTTTCCAGGATATATCCCGCTGACTTGCTCTCACCCAGTTGGCTGTACAGGGCCGCCAGTTCGCTGAGTGCTTCGGTGATCCAGTAATTTATCTCCGCACCATGTCCGTATACATCCAGTACCAGCTCAAAAAACGGAACAGCTTTCTGAGGCATGTCGTGATGAGCCACTATATGCCCTGCAATAAAAGCCCCCTTGCACAACTCCGATGGGTCCTTCTGCACATCCAGCATACGATCTATGCCTTTCTTCAACTCTCCGGGCAGATCGGTATGCTTTCGTGCATAAGCTACAAAGTTTGCAAGAGCCTCATTGCGATGCTCAAAGTAGTTTGCCAGCAAGGGGATGTAAGAAAGGGTATGTACCAGCAGATCAGGGTCATTTGCCCTTATGGCCAATGGTGCAAGCTCATCGCTGATCCTGGAAAGATAGGCATGGTCAGCTGTTTTTACCATAGCTTCAAACTTCATGCTGAAATACCTCAGCAAAGGCTTCAGCGCATGGGTCTGTTGCAACTCCTCTTTCATGTAGCGATTTTTGATGGCATCGCGCAGGTACCTGTTTTCCAGACTCAATACCCCGCTTTTGTTCAGCATATGCTCTTCAAGAGTATTGTACAGCTGTGCCCAGTATACCGGTGCAATTGCATGAATCTCCATGATTTCATGTTCCGACAACCCCTCACTTGCCAGCGAAAAGGAACACAAAACTTTTCTCAGCTGGTACTCCTCTGATCCAAAGTCCTCTTCAAGCCGGGTCAGGTAGGCCGCGAAAAACTCTTCGATGGTTTGGCAACGGGTAAACCGGCCCAGATGTTCGGTAAGGGCTTCGTGCTTGCCGAATATGCGAAGTTCGTTGAGCAGGCTGAATAAAACCACCGGTAGTGCCGACAGCCCGAACCGTGAAATCTGCTCTGTTAGGGTGGCTGGTAGCTGCTTCGAATAATGGGAGAAATACTTCTCTGCCAGTACTGGTATGCTCTGGCTGTCGAAAGGTATTAAGTTTACCAGGGTGAATTGTGCGTTTTGAAGAATTTTTCCCTGCAGTGCCGATGCCGAGCTCAGGAGAAGTTTTACATTGGGAGGCAGGTTGCCCGGCACCCATTGCAGACGTTGATTGTTGGCATCGCACTGCAGCTGCTCAATGCCATCGATCATCAACAACAGATCTTCTTGTTGCGGAACCGCATGCAGAAATGCTGAGAGCAAGTCGTGCGGGTTTTCTACCCGCGAGGGGATGTTGTACTCCAGCTGGTAGCGTCTTTTCAGTTCGGTGGCAATCCACTGAACCATACCGGCCAGGGTAAGACTGGCAGAGGTGGCTCCGCAAAAATACAGCAGGGTGCCCGAGGCTCGGTTTTGCTGTGCAAAGGCCGATAGCAGGGCCGATTTTCCCGATCCTTTATCTGCCTGTACAAGCACCTTGTTTCCTTTTTCAAAGGCATCGCTGATTTGCCCCAGCACGTTTTGCGGATCGTGGAAAAATCTCAGGTGCAACCCCGCAACTGCATCGAATGCCAACTGCTCCTGCTGGTGAGGGTCAGGTATACCGGACAGCGGAAAATCCCTCTCTATTTGTTGCCAGAGGTCTTCAAGGATAAAACTGCCCAGCTGTTCTGGCTGGTTGTAATCCCTTACAGGAAAGAGCTGCTGTGCCCTGATCTCCTCCTTCAGCCTTTTGAGCTTTTGCTGCGAACTCTCATCCTCATTGTGCTGAGGTGCATTGTCGCGAAGGTAGAAAAATGCCTTTCCTTTCATTTTTCTGTTGCGGAGTACACCGTATTGTATTTCCATTTCGGTAATACTCAACCCCTGTTGCAGATCTCCTGTGATCCAGGGAAAGCTTTCAAGCACATTGCCATGCTTTTCGTACGCTTCATTGCCTGGGATCCAGCCATAGCGTCCTCCAAGGATGCCCACAAAGTAGGGTCTGCTTTTATCGATTTCCTGCAGGCATATCTCGATCACCTGGTCCTCCCGGGTTTCGGGTATTCCCCAGCGAAGATCCACCTCGGTGATCTCTACCAGTCGGGCTTTGCATCTGCGTCGCAGCTCCGGGAATACAACCTTCATAAGGTGCTCCCGCTCATCCATCATATCATTGAAGGTGGAGGAGATAAAGATTCTTACCGCTCTTTGTTTTTGCATGGCACTGTCTGTTTAAGGTTTCAGGGCAGGGCTACTTCTACCCATGCTCCGGTATTTCGGGCATTGATGGTGTTGTCGTACATGGCTTCGCAACTGACACCCGGCATGTAATAGCGTCCTTCGTAAGCTGCATTGAAGCGTATACGGAAAGATTTTGTTGTGCCTCTCTGCAGATCAAAGTAGGTGTAAACCCTGTCGTCGCGGATATCCTGATACTGGAATGGAGAGGACTGCAAAGCCTGTTGGCCTTCGTCGAGCCTGCTGTCGCGTATCTCCCATCCGGAGGGCACCACAAAGGAAAGTATCAGCTGCTCAAGGTTGCCGCGGGTGCCTGGATTTACCACCCTTATATCTGCATAGAAATCGGTGCCCTGGGTGATGCGTGCCGGGTTGACAGGGTTGCCGTTCATTAGCCTGTAGGTAACCTCCAGTTGCAGATGGTTGCTTTGGGCAACCTCCTGGCCTGCGGTGGGTATGCCATGGGTAATGAGGCGGGCAAAAAGGCTGCCCTGGCCATTATTGGTAATCTCAATGCGTTCCTGACCCGATTGCGCGGGCTCAAAAGTCTGGTGGAGCAAGGAGCGGTCGGTTCTTTGGCGTTGGGCAGACCGGCCATGAATAGCCACAGAAGCATCAATGCCACGGTCGGCACGCGCACCTTCGGCAAATTTGGAAAAGGCCAGCAAACTGAAGGAGGTTTCCTGGGTGCTCATCCACTGGTCTGATGCCAGCACTTCCGATATTTCGCGCAGCAATGGCATGGCTTTATCGAAATCATTGAGCAAAACAAAGGTTTCCACGATCATGGCCTTGTCGCGGATGTGCGATCCGTAGGTGTGTGCCAGCTCCCGGTAGGGGTTGATCTGGGGCGATACCCCACTCAGCAGGTTACGGGCAGCCTCCGGATTGCCTGCCAGGGCATAGGCAGCAGCCAGCCTCCAGCGTGCAGCTGGTGTAAGGCGACTGCTCTCGCGCAAACGGTTCATTGCACCCATTTCGGCAGAATTGGCAAGCGCCAGTACATAAAGCCGGTAGGCCTGTATAAGGTCGGTTTTGGCATAATTGGACTGCTGTGCCGGCGACCAGTTGCGCGCAGCCCGCTGGGTACTGCGCAGCCAGCCATCAAGCACTCCCGCAGGCAATGTATACCCCAGTTTGCGTGCTTCCAGCATGAAGTGTCCGGCATAAATTGTTGCCCACTCGTCGGGGTAGGTTCCTCCCGGCCACAAAGAGAAGCCACCTTCCGAGGTTCGGAAGCGGCGCATGCTGGCCAGGGCAGCCCGCACATTTTGTTCAGACTCCTGCTTAACCCGATCCTCCACTTCTGCCAGTTTGCTGATAAATAACTGGGGGAACGCTTTGGAAACGGTTTGCTCCAGGCAACCGTGTGGGTATCCCAGCAGAAAGCGCAATCTTTTTCCCAGGTTTACCGGGGGCAGGGTGCTGAGCTCAATGCTTGCAGTATTGGTGCCCTGCAGGCCAGGTGCACGGTAGCTTGTGCTCCATCGGGCGCCGGGGCCAAGCAAAGTATCCTGTACAATGGTGATGGGAGGATTGGCATTGCGAACGTCGAGCTCAATCTCATATACAGCCCTTTCGCGACCACTTTCGGCAGTAATCTTTACCTTTCCAATGCCCAGGCGAGCAGCAGCAGATAGCTGGAAACGGACCACCTGGTCGCCCGTATTGTCGAATCGCAGGGTCTGTTCACGAGACCCACTGATGCTGAGCATATCATTGGTTTCTACACGAACCTTTACGTTGCGAATGCCCGGATCCATGGCAAAAACAGTAACCGGCAGCACCACATCTTCTTCGGGACCCAATACCCTGGGCAGGGTACCCAATACCATGAGAGGTTTACGCACGGGTACGGTCTTTTCGGCGGAGCCATAGGCACCGTCGCGTGCAGCAATGGCCATTACCCTTACCGAGCCCACATAATTGGGCATGGTGAAGTCGATCCGTTCGCGTCGGCCACGGCCTATTTCGTAAGGACCAAAAAATCTGACCACCGGTTTGAAGCGATCGGCTGTTCTGTCGCCCTGGTTGAGCAATTCCTCATCTCCCCCAATGGCAAGTATGCGTTGCATGCGGCCAGTAGTGGCTCCCAGAACCATGTCGTAAAGATCCCAGCTGTTTACTCCCAGAGCTTCACGTGCATAAAAAGTAGCCCAGGGGTTAGGAGTACCAAAGCGGGTAAGATCAAGCAAACCATCGTCAACCACTGCCAGGGTAAAAGCCATGGGGCGTCCGTCTTTTTCCGATACGGTTATGGACACATTCTGTTCCGGTTCAAGTACATCGGGCATGGTAATAACCGGAGTGAGGTGGGTTTGCGGATCTTCTACACCCACAGGTACAATGCCGTACATGCGTATAGGAAGGTCGTTGGCCGTTTGTCCGTGGGGCTGCAGTAACATTGCATGAATGTATACATTGGGGGCCATCTTGTCGGAAGCAACCAGGTTGAACCGTGTTTCGCCGGCCTGGGCGTCAATCCAATGGGTCTGAAGAACCTTCACTCCGTTTTCAACCGTAAGGAAAATTTTCCCTCTTGAAGGAGTAGGTATGGTGAGCTGAATGCTTTCACCCACATTGTATTTCTCCTTGTCGGAAGAAAAAACCAGCATACTTGCAGCTTCCGGGGTGGAACGCCTGTCGCGCGATACCCATCCCGGCCAGTCCATATAGATAGTGGTTCCGGCGGCGTGTCCGCCATTGGCATCCACCACGCGTATGAGAAATCTGCCCCACTCGGGGTTGTTGATGCGAAGGTTCCAGTTTGCACGCCCGTTGTTGTCGGTGGTTACCTGTGCTCTTTGAACCGGCCGATGATACGAACTGGCAATATAGTTGGAGAGGTCTTCGGTGCGTCGCTCCCACCACCAGCGCCAGTCGATCTTGTATACCTCGATATTGAGAGTGCGGCGGGGTGCGGGTCGTCCTTCAGAGTTAAGACTTACCAGCTGTACCACATGGGTTGTGTCGGTAAGAAATGAATTGCGCCGGTTAGATGACTCCGGCATCCTGATCCCCACATATGTCTCGTAGGGGTAGTAGGGCAGAGTAAAGCGGTCGATGCTGAAAGCGCCTCCTTCTTCAAACACCCTTGTGGTAAAATGAGCGTTGAGCCTTCCGGGGGCAGCCTTGCTTACACTGATGCGTGGAGTAAAAGTAACCAGGCCGTTGGCATCCAGTGTGCCTTCAAATACCGTTTGTTCCTCTGCCTGGAAAGTACGTGCCGGGTCGTCGAAAGAAAAACCGGCAAAGCCTTCAAAAGCTGTTGAGGCCTGAGAAAGTATGGCATCTACTTTTACCTTAAGGTTTCGCGCAGGTGCCCCATGCAGCCAGTTCGACTGCAATTGAGCCTGGATAGCCCTGCCATGGCGGATGGCATCACCCTGGATGTTGAAAAGTATCTTCAGACGATTGGGCATAATGGTTTCCACTTTGAATACCTGGCTGAAGCTGGCGCCACCTGCCCTTATGCGGGCTGTATAGTTGCCCGTTGGGGCATCGCGCTCCGTAGCCACCGGAAAGGCGTATATGCCCGCCGACGATTGATTGGCTATAGCCCTGTGCACCAGGGTGCCCCTGGGATTGGTAAGTTCGAAGGTAATGGGGTGTCCGGCAGGGAGCACCTTGCCCTTGTCTTCAAGCATAAAGGATATGAAAAGAGTATCGCCCGGGCGCCAAACACCTCGTTCCCCATACAAAAACCCTTTCAATCCTCTCTGAACAGCTACTCCGGAAACGTCGAAGGAGCTGACCGAAAGAGCCGAACCACGGTCGATTTTAAGGTAACCACGCTGGCTGCCACTCTTTGCGATTGCCAGGAAAGGTACCTGGTCTTCACGCAGAGAAAACTCTGCAAGCCCCTGGTTGTTGGTAGTGGCACGGGCTATTACCATCTGCTGGAAGTTGAGAAGCTCCACGCTTACTCCCTGTATGGGCTGTGCTGTATTGAGATCGGTGATGGCCAGGGTAAAAGAGCCGTCGGTGCCCCCTTTGGCAATCATGCCCAGATCGGAAGCCAGGAAGTTGCGCCGTACTGCCCGGTTGCGGTAGTAGGAGGGGTGGCAGGGGTTGTCGCGCTCGCGCCAGTCATAATCATAATAGTAGTCATCGTAATAATCATCGTAGTAATAAGTCCTGGCCACATCATCGCTGGGGCTGTGCCGTTGCTCAATGATCTCAATGGGTTCCTGGTTGGTCTGGCCATCGCAATGGAAGGTAGAATAATTAGGCCTGAAATCGATGGTTACCTGGTAGATCGCACCGGGTTCGGTCTGTATTAATTTGGCCAGATCAATATGGTAGGTGTTCCAGGTGTTGAAATCGACCGGTCCGGCCTGATCGAGCAAAATGGTGCGTCGTAAAATGGTACGTCCGGTTCGCCTGAGTTCCGATTGTCCGGAAAGATTGTTTACCTGTAAAAACTGAGCGATGTTTTGCTCAAATATTTTTACAATGCTTACGTCTACCGCTCTCAGGCTCACAGCCTGGAAAGGGAACAGCAGCCCGCCGGAGCTGGGCATTATTACACCCTGCCCCACAAGCCTTACCTGTGGTTTGAGTACTTCGAAGGTTACACTTACGGTAGAGGGCTGTTCAAGGCGTTTGCGATGAATGTTGCGCACTCCTTCGGATATCTCAAAGGTATAGGCGCCTGTAAGACGGGTGGTTGGGAAAATCTTTACAAGGTTGCCCTCAATAACCATTCTGATTTCGGGCGAACCTGAGGCAGTTATAAGCCCACGAAGGTTTTGCGATGGGTCCAGGGGTTCTGAAAAGCGAAGTTCAAGAAACTGCTCAGGAGCCTGCACCACATTGTGAGAGAGCAAACGAAAATCTCCCTTTGCCGGTACTTCTACCTCAAGGGTAGTGCGCAGCTCGGCTCCCAGGGGTCTGCCATTTACTGAAAGGCGAATTTGCCCTGGCGTTTCGCCCTGGTTCACCCCTTCTATCCAGAATGAATGGATGCGTGAGTCGTCAGAAACCTCCCAGCTCATCTCCAGCTGCCGGTTGCCTTGCTCTGCTTTTACAAGGGTTTGCAGCTTCTGCGGATCAGCGAAATCTGCCGTGCGGATCCGCCCCGAAATGCGGCGGTCTTCACGCCCGGGGTCATCATAAAAGGCCAAACCATCAATCTCTACTTCCAATGCCTGTCGAATGGTTCGTACTGAAAAAACAAATTCATTGTACTGGCGGGGAATATCTTTGAATATCCGGTTCAATGCAACTGTAATGGTAAACTCCCGATCGCCCTCCAGTGGGTTTTCAGGAATGAACTCCAGGGTGCGCTCATTGTACCAGATCAGGCTGCCTTTTACCGAAGGACGTATCCTGAGTAACCTGCTCTCAGCCGGTTGACCGAAGTTTTCAGGAGAGCTTACATCGGTGGCAAAAACTACCTGGATGCTCTCACGGCTGGAGATTATGCCCGAGGTGTGGGCAGCAATGTAGTTGCTGAATTCGCGCCCTACACTCACGGAGGGTTTACCTTTGGTGAAAAACCATAATGCGGATGCTGAAACCAAAATGGCAAGGATTGCAACGCCTGTAATGATGTGCTTTTTCTTCATCGGATACTTTTTTGAACTGAATGCATTGAAGTCAGTCTGTTGTAATTCAATACATTCAAAGGGGGGTGATGATTTTTTTGTTTGAATGATTGGGTGTAAACTATGGCCAATTCAAAATCTTCCGGGGAAAAACAGAATTGAACCTGTGCTTCCGCAAGTTGATCTGAACTGAGTAAAAAGGGTTGTTTTTGTATTCTTAAAATTTAGCAGACGGGTAAAAGTATGCAGAATTTATTATTTATTCAGAAAATTATCGGACATTTTTCGAGGAACTTAATCGGCTGCAACACTGAATTGCACCTCCAGGATATGCCCATCTTGGTCAACGAGGGTAAGTAAATGATTGCCTTTTGGGGGTCGTAGCGCCATTTTGTGAAATTGCCGTGTTTGCCCCATGTACTGATCGTTGAGGTGCCAGTAGATGGTGGTATCGGGGTTGCGGTGTGCTACTTCAAAAACAGCTTCAGTGGGCAATCCATCCATATCACGTGGGATAAATATTTCAGGTTGGTTGACCCTGGGATACAGCATTGCCATGGGTTGAAGGTCTTCCATGGGTTGACAGCCCTGTTTCCAGGGCGGCAGTTCGCGATAATAGGGATGGCGGCGTTTGTAATACCACTCCATGGCAGGAGGCAGAACAAACCATGATTGTATTGTCATTTCTGACGGGCTCATGCAGTGATCCGATACCCGGTAGGTGGCCGAGGGGTCCAGATGAATGGGCCGGTGGTAGGGGCATGGATGAGTTTCGAGCCCCTTGCGGGGGATAGCAACGGTATCGCAGGGTTCGCACCATTGCGTGGCTCTGTGTCCGCTGTACCTGCAAATGGCCACCTGCTCCATATCATCCCAGGGTGGGGCAAACCAACCCGCAGGAGGCAGCAGGCCGAAAACATCAAACATAATAGGTGCTGCCGCCGATACCCCAGTGAGGCTCGGACGGCCTTCGCCGCTGGCATTCCCCACCCATACCGCTACCACATAATCTGGATTGAGTCCTATGGCCCAGCCATCGCGATGGCCAAAGCTGGTGCCTGTTTTCCAGGCAACAGAGCGCGATGAGCTGAAATACTGCCAACCGGCCAGCTCGTCGGGGCGGGCCACTTCCTTCATGGCCTCAAAACAGAACCAGATGCTGGCAGCATCAAGTACGCTGTGGGCTTGGGTGTTCCTTGGTTCAACATGCTGGTTGTTGAACAGATAGCTGGGGGGGTAGTAGTTTTTGATGTGATATTGTCCATCAAGTGTGGCAAAATTCCTAAGATCGCGCGCCATGGCAGCATACACTCCTGCCAGATCCCATAGGGAGGCTTCTGCACCACCCAGTATAAGCGATAGGCCGTAGTGTTCAGGATGTCGGGTTATGGTAGTTAATCCCAGGCTTCGCAGCAGGAAATGAAATTTTTCCACACCATATTCCTGTAGCAGTCGTACAGCCGGAATATTGAGCGAACGAGCAATTGCCCTTGAGGCCGGCACAGCTCCGTCATAGTCTCCATGAAAATTTCGCGGGGTGTAGCTGCCCAGTTGAGTGGGGATATCGGCTACCAATGTACGTGGAAGTAAAAGGCCTTCATTGAGCATAGCAGCATAAAGGAAGGGCTTGAGAATGCTACCGGTGCTTCGGGCTGCGGGAATTACATCCACATGTTTACCCAGATTATCACCCGGTGTGTTGCCAATGTATACCAGTGCTCTGGAGGTATGTACATCAAGCACCAGTATGGCTGCATTGTGGATCTGATTGCCTGCCAGACGACTGTGGTGGCGGTCGAGTACCTCCAGTGCACGTTCCTGCAAAGTGGCGTTTATTGAGGTTTGCAGTATGGTTCCCTTGTATCCCTCTGCCATGGCACGGTTAAGCAAATGGGGTGTAAGCCGGGGCAGGGGGAGAGGTTGAGAGGGGAGGGGTTCTTCCAGCGAAAGCAGGTAAGTGAGGCTATCCAGCGCACCCTTGTTAAGTAAATGGTTGAGAAGGTTGTTGCGTTTGCGCCTCAAAGCCTCATCGTTGCGACCCGGGAAAACCAATGCGGGTGCGTTGGGCAAAACTGCAAGGGCAGCAGATTCGGCCCAGCTCAACTCATGGGCCGAACGTCCGTAATATCGCCAGGCGGCAGCTTCAAGCCCAACCACATTGCCTCCAAAAGGAGCATGTGCCGCATACAACGACAGAATTTCCTTCTTACTGTATGCCACCTCCATGCGAAGGGCTATTATGGCTTCAATTCCCTTCTCTGCAAAGGTGCGGCTTTTACCCTTGCGATACAGCCTTACCGTTTGCATGCTCAGCGTGCTTCCTCCTTGCACGATGCGTCGGGCCCTGAGGTTGTTCCAGGCTGCCCTGGCTATGGAAAACGGATTGATGCCAGGATGGCGGTAAAAATGCCGATCCTCAAACGCAAGCAGGCATGTTGCAAATCTCTCCGGAACCTCATCTGATACCGGAAAACGATACTGCTCATCATCGGCGATAGTGGCAGCCAACAGTTGACCATTGTGCGACAGCAATACGGTACATGCCGGATCATTGAAACGCGGAGGGGATAGGGTAAGAAAAAGTAAACCCATCAAACAAATGGAAAAAATGAGCATCAATACCCGCTTTTGTTTCCATTCAGCTTGAATGAGAGATCTCAATATAGATGAGTTAACTAATGATTGGCGGAGCTTTTGAAATACTTTTTTCAATGTTTCAATGGAATGTTGCAGGGTAGGATATTATATTCGGCTAAGAATTGCCAAATTTAGAGGGTTTAGGCAAAATGATGGAATGAAACTATCAAAAAAAGTTAAGATTTTTTGCTTTTCCGTCATACTTTGTTAAAACCTTAACAATCCGTTTGTTAGTGTATGTACATTTTTGTCAGTATCATAGGTCACATCGGTGTAAGTCTCTTTCAATGAATGCCTTTATAAACGGACTAATCGTGTGTTTAAAATCAAAATAAATGCTAAAAATATGCAGTCAATAGTAAATGAATTTTATATTTGTATGCATTCAATTTATTTTTTAATTTTTTTAAAAACTCAAAAACCAATTTAATCATGATGCGAAACTTACTGATTCGGGCATTATGGGTTTGTATTTTCTTTATTACAAGCCAGGTGCTCACGGTTGCGCAGATAAGTCAGGGGGGGTATCCTCCAGGTCTTATTCTGGAAAATGCAAGAACCATCGAAATCTCTACTTTTGAGGAAATGCCGGATTTTAATCTGGATGCCCTGAGGAAAGAAGATGAAGTATTTGATGGTATGCCCGGAATTCCGTGGCGGTTCGGGAATAATTTTGATGTAAATCTTAATCCTTACAATTCGGGTACATGGTACGAACTGGAAGATGGCTCAAGACTTTGGCGTTTGGGTATCACCAGTAAAGGTGCCCTGTCCATAAATCTTGGGTTCGATAAATACCTCTTGCCAGAGGGTGCACAATTGTTTGTGTATACCCCTCATGGTAGAAACATTATGGGTGCTTTTACGAGCTACAACAATCAGGCGGATGGTTATTTTGCAACGGCTCCCATCGAAGGGGATGCTGTAATTGTAGAGTATTATGAGCCCCGCGATGTTGCCTTTACCGGTGAGATCAATATTTTCCGCGTTACCCACGGCTATCGTGGAGTAGGTGAGATGGTAGAAAAAGGGTTTGGTGGATCGGGTGCCTGCAACCTTAATGTTGCCTGCCCGGAAGCCGAAGGCTGGGATCAGCAGATCCGCACAGTGGCCAAGATACTTCGCAATGGTAACGACTGGTGTACTGGCGCACTTATCAATAATACTGAAAATGATGGTACCCCTTATTTTCTTTCTGCCGATCACTGTTATGCAGCTGAAGGTACACTTGTTTTTATTTTCAACTGGCAAAGTGAAACCTGCGCCAATCCACCCTCTGCACCTCCTGTAGTTCATACGGTAAGCGGAGCGGTTACACGCTTTCGCAGTGCTGCTTCCGATGCATGGTTGCTGGAATTCAACAACCCCATTCCTGAAGATTTTAACGTGTATTTTGCTGGCTGGAACAGAGACCTGAGCGATGCAATTGAAGAAGAGATCGTAGGGATACATCACCCCGCGGGCGACATCAAAAAGTTCAGCTACTCTCTGGGTGGAGTGCAGCGTGCAAATTATCTGGGTAATCCCAATTCAGGTACAACCCACTGGCGCATTACCTGGGATGGCGGTACTACCACAGAAGGTGGTTCCAGCGGATCTCCTATCTTTGATGCACAAGGTCGTATTTTAGGTCAGTTGCATGGCGGATATGCTGCTTGTGGCAACGTTTTGGCTGACTGGTACGGTCGCTTTGGCGTTTCCATGAATGCCGGATTGAGCCAGTGGCTGGATCCCAACAATACCGGAGTAATGGCAATTTTTGGTTTCGACCCCATCCTGGATGCGGCCGATCCGGAAGCTCCTGCAGCCATAGCCGATTTTGTGGCAGTAGCCGGTAGCGAAGGTGCATTGCATGCAAACCTGAGCTGGACCAACCCCTCTCTTACATTCGAGGGAGAAACCCTTACGGAGCTAACTGCTGTAAACATCTACAGAGGCGGTGAGCTGATCCATACCATCAGCAATCCCACCATTGGTGCTGAGGCGACTTATCAGGACAACTCCATTACAACTTCTGGTAATTACAATTATGTTATAAAAGCAGAAAATAGCAACGGAGAAGGTCCTCAAGCTGTAGCATCCGTTTTTGTGGGTCCCGATACCCCCGGAGCCGTAGCTGCTCTTAATCTTGCTGCGCAAGGCAATGATGGCTTGCTCACTTGGCAGGCCCCCGCTACGGGTGCTAACGGTGGATATTTCCTCCCGGCATCTATCACCGGATATCATATCACACGTAACCCAGACAATGCAACATTTACTGTTGCTGCCGATGCAGTTGAATTTTTGGATGAAGCTGTGCCCGGAATAGGTTTTTACAGCTATTCTATCTATGCTATCAATGCAGTTGGTAATGGAACTTCCGCAACCTCTAACAGTGTTTTACTTGCTGCCGAAGGTGCCGTATTTATGGGGAATGGTGAAGTAACCACCTGCGAAGGTACCTTCTTTGATTCAGGTGGTCCGGAAGAACCCTATCAAAACAGTGAAAATCTCGTCCTGACATTCTTCCCTGAAACAGCAGGTGCCAAAATGCAGTTCCAGTTTACCTCCTTTAACACAGAGGCCAATTATGATTTTCTCTATGTTTATATGGGTGATGAAGTAAATCCCGCTCAACTGGTAGGTCAATTCAGTGGTGCTGTTGTGCCTGCTGCCTTAACCAACCTGATCTCCGATCATCCTACCGGTGCGGTTACTTTCCGCTTTACTTCCGATGGAAGCGTTACACGTCCGGGTTGGGCCGCCAATGTTAGCTGCTTTATCCCCTCTGAGGTTGATCTGGACGCACTAACCATTGCCGGAAATACCACTCCTTCTGTTGGCATTGAAACCGCGTATACTGTCAATGTATTGAACCGTGGTTCGGAAACCATTGCTGGTAATGATTTTACGGTAAATATTGTGGATGCTGATAACAACATTCTGGTTACTGCCCCCGGTGCTGATATTGCACCTGATCAGACCCTGCAGTTTGTTGTAAACTGGACCCCTGCAACGGAAGGTCCTATGGCTATCAGAGGTTTTGTAGATGTTGAAAATGACGGAAACCCCGGAAATAATCATACCGGAGTTCTGAATGTTGTGGTACAGCCCGAAGACCTTATGGTGGTAACCATAGGTACAGGTAACAGCTACCCCAATTTCAGAATGCCTTTCGACTTCTATTTCCGCAACAGTCTTTCTCAAACTCTTTACTATCCTGAGGAGATTGGTTTGGGTGGTGGCGTTATTACAGCTATCTCTTATACCAGTAATTTTGTATCCAACCTCTCTCAAAAGCAAATAAGAATATGGATTGGCGAAACCGAGCAGGAAAACCTCAGTGGTGGATGGATTGATCCTTCCTCATTGCAGTTGGTGTTCGATGGCAGTCTGGATTTCCCAAGCGGAGAGAATACTATCCTTATCCCCCTCCAGGAGCTTTATGTATATGCAGGAGGTAATCTGGTTGTTTACACCCAAAGAGTATGGGAGCAGGATTATTACAATACCAACGATCGTTTCTACGGCACCGAGTC
This sequence comes from Bacteroidales bacterium, assembly GCA_046291875.1. Classification (GTDB taxonomy): domain Bacteria; phylum Bacteroidota; class Bacteroidia; order Bacteroidales; family UBA7960; genus SKVR01. The sequence goes on from JBKBSF010000035.1 coordinate 34,478, forward strand.
GGCTGGTTCAAACCGTACACGCCGCGTTGCAGCTGATGGTACAGCAGGAATCGATCCTATGAATCCCACTACGGGAAGTACTTCCAACTGGCATCCCAATACCTCATTGTTCTTCTCAACTGCAGGCTTGGGTGCATTGGAAGGTGTTGTAACCGATGGAACTAATCCTGTTGAAGGTGTTAGTGTAAAAGTGTTGGGCACAATGGCCTCAACTCTCACCAACGCACAGGGTATTTACGAATTCCCCTTCTTACTGCCCGATACCTACCAGGTTGAATTCAGTAAGTTTGGATACGAAACCCTGCTTATTGACGGAGTGATCGTACAAGAGGATGTAACCACAACACAAAATGCTACAATCAATGCTATTTCCCAGTTTACCGTTACCGGTATCGTAAAAGGTAACGACGATGTGCTGCAGGAAGGTGCTGTAGTAACCTTTGTGGGCTATGATACCTACAGTGCTACTACCAACGCTTCAGGTGTATTTACCCTTGACAATGTGTATGCCGGAACCTACACCATTACCGTAATGGCCGAAGGTTACGAAGTGTTTACACAGGCTGATATTGTGGTAGCTGCCGATCTGGATCTGGGTACCCTCACCGTTGTTGAGATTATTGTAGCTCCCTTTGGACTTACCATTGAGATTGACGAGGATAACCCAACCCATGCCATGTTCAGCTGGAATGACCTGTTGGAAAGAGAATTCCGTTTTGACGACGGCACTGCAACCGGTCAGTTAGGCTCTGGTGGAGGTACACTCAATACCGTATTGGGAGCCGCTCACCGCCATGATGCTACCTTGTACGAAATGTCATGGTATCTTACTTCCGAAGGTGGTCCTCACAACATCGTGAAGGTATGGGTATTTGGTTTGGACGCCAATGGTCAGCCCAACCGCAATGATATCCTCTTCCAGCAGGCCTCAGTGCCCAATGTGGATGGCCAGTGGAATACTTTTGAGTTCCCCGAGCCCGTTGAAGCTCCCAATGGTTTCCTCATTGGTTTGTCTTATGCAGGCTTCCTGGGTCTGGGCACCGATGCCGGTACCAGCACCGAATGGCCCTTCCAGCCCAATACCAACTTCTTTGTCGGAAACGTAACCGCCAATGACTTCGCAGCCATTGAAACCCTGGGTGCGTTCCCGTTCAACTTCCTGATCCGTGCCTTTGGTGCCGACCATGGTCCGCTCAATGTAAAAGGTGGAGAGTATGCCGATGCAGGCAACAATGCTGGTATGCTTGAGTTTGTTGAGATGAGCAAGCCTGTTGCCACCGGCTTCCCGGTATACAGCAAGCCTGTAATGCACAACGAAAAAGCCTGGACAGGTTTCAATGTGTTCCTCAACGATATGGATAACCCTGTGGGTGTAAACATAGCTGAGAACTATCATCAGTTTGTGAACCTTCCCGGAGGTACGCATATGGCAGGTGTTCAGTCGGTTTACACTAGTGGTGTTTCTGAGATCAAGACCATTGAGTTCTTTATCGATGCACCAGAACCTGAGTTTGCTAGTGTACAGATCATCCACAACTCTGCCGATGCTGCCGTAGCTGCCGTAGATATTTTTGTGGGTAATGAGCCTTTCCTTGAGAATGTTGCCTTCCGCACCGCCACCGGATTTATTCCTGTACCTGCGGAGGTAGAGCTCGAACTGTATGT
>JBKBSF010000036.1:0-35110 GCA_046291875.1 Bacteroidales bacterium
GGGGTCGGAAAAATTCCAGAATAACTTTTCCTAGAACTTACACACTTTATGGGATGCTACCAATGTCTCCCAAGAAATAGGGTGTTAAACCAGTATTAATGGCACTACCATACCAGATGACAAAGCCATTACAGTAATTTCATTTATTGCCCTGTACATTATTATTGTAGCCATCAGCTCTGTTTTAATGACGGCTATGGGGCTTGATTTCCAAACAGCAACAGGATCTGTGCTTGCCACTCTTGGAGGCATTGGACCAGGTATAGGCGAAGTGGGGCCTTCGGGTAATTTTTCGCAAATACCCGACATAGGAAAGATTTATCTTTCTTTTATCATGATATTGGGTAGATTGGAAATATTAACCTTTTTAGTTGTTTTCACTCCGGGTTTTTGGAAGGTGTAATTTTTCAACGAATGCTTACCGTGTTGGACAAGGGTCTTATCCTGCAAGCAAGGTAATAAATTATAATCAGGACATTCTGCAGACCTGTCAGGCACGCAGCAAAGGGAGTCTTTTCTGAAACTTATATTACTCTTGCTTTTATGAACAAAATAAAAGATGCATATTTGCCCTAGGAAACATGTAGAAGAAAACAATATATCTTTTGCCCTCAATTACAAAAACCTCTTTTCTGTTATTAACGATTATGTTGTTTTGCATGAATATCAATGCCCAGATCGTTTTTGAGCAGGGCTATTTCATCAATGAGCAAAACCAATACGTAAAGCCCCTTTTAATCCCCCTTTTATTGAAACAGGTCTGCTTTGGATATTTGATGTATAGTTTTTTATAATACATTTGCACCGCTGAAAACCCATTATGCTTTCTAAGTTTCTTCGCCAGGCATAGGCAGATATAATATGCCTGGAGGATTTTTTTAACCCCATGTTTAAGCCAACCTCAACCCATGACTGGCATTAAAAAGCAGATCGTAGCAATATACAAAGAAGGAGTTCCCGGCCTGGCCGCAGAACTCTTTCTTTTAATGAAGATTTACCTTATTGGTGTTTTGGTTTATGCAAGCTTCAGGCTGGCTTTACTTTTTTCGTTTGGCGAATGGGCAGAGATATCGCTGTATAAAACTGATCTGCTCACCGTTTTCTGGGTCGGGTATAAGTTTGACACCATGATACTGCTGTATCTTTTGCTGCCAGCCTTCCTTTTGGCGGTTTTGTTTTCAATAACCCGTCCGATTCACAATGGCACCCTGTTGAAAAAAAACAAAACCATTCAGTTCTGGTGCGTTTACCTGGTGATGCTGATCAGCATATTCCTGTTGACGGGAAATTATTACTTTTTCAAATTTTTCCACAGTTCTTTCAACATCCTGGTATTCGGAATTATCGAAGATGACACCCTGGCCGTGCTAAAATCTTTCTGGACAGACTATCCCATCCTGTGGATCCTGTCAGGCTTTGCCCTGATGGCCTGGGTACTGCATTTTCTGCTTTCGAAGTTCATAATGCACGATAGCAACAGGTTTACGGCATCAAAACCTGCCTGGAAATGGATAATAATTGGGAAAACCTTATAGCCAACTCGGTAAGCGGTTCCATTACACGGTCACCTTACTACACCCGTTCTCTGCCCACAAGCACGGCGCTTCCCTACTACGAAAAAGGATATCATACTGCTTTTGTTACCGGGGCCCGGCTCGGATGGCGCAACCTGGGAGAATTTATAGGCAATCAACATTTTAGTCAGGTAGAAGGAGATGTACATCTGCTCAAACAAATACCCAATGCCGAAGGCAGTGTTTGGGGAGTGTACGATCATTTTATGTTCGAAAGAATGTATCAGATCCTCGAGGAGCAGAACACCAAAGGTAATCCCGCATATGTATTCGGTTTCTCCACCACCAATCACACACCTTTTGAATTGCCCTCATCCTTTACACCCCAAAGCATTGTGATAAGCGATAGTATAAAAACCTTGCTGCGAACCAAAGAAGATATTGCCCAAAGAAACTTTACCGCCCACCAGTATTCAAAAAATGCACTGGAGGAATTTATTTTACGAATTAAAGAGTCTGATTTTGGGCACAACACCATCATTGTAGCAACCGGCGACCACAATGCTTTTCAGCTGTTTAACTACCCCGACGAAGAGATGTTCTATCAGTATAGTGTGCCGTTGCTTATGTATATCCCGGAGGCATATTTAGCCAATGACCCCGACACACAGGTTTTTGCATCTCACAAAGACATCTTCCCTACTTTGTACCACCTGAGCCTGTCGCAGGCCAGATATGTAAATTCAGGTGTGAACCTGCTGAGCCCCGACCGCGATATTTTACGATACGCTTACGCGGTAAATGCCTGCTGCCTGCTGATGAACCCTGAGGGCATTGTATCGAACACCAACGGCAATCATCACTGGAACTGGAACCACAACAAGCTGCTCTTTGTGCTGCCAGGGCAGGCATCAAACACTGAAGAAATGTGGAAGTGGGAGAAAAAACTCAGATCCTATTGTGCTGCCATGACAATGCTGATGCAAAAAAGTATTGCTGAGTTGCAGTGAAGTACAATTACTCCAACTCAATTTCCTCAAAAGCAAGCTCATTATACTTTTACAGTTAAACGGTATCCGGATACCTTTTGCATACAACCCAAAAAAAGGAATACTCTTTCTGATCCACGCTTAAGGATTGCAACACTTGCGGCACTTTTCTTTGCCTACTTGCATAACAAATCATATATTTACCCGATCATTTCCAGGGTTTCAGATGTATCTGCATGAGGAGCCAAAATCACCAATTGATTGCGAGAGGATAAAGTATGCTACGACTGAAAGAAGACAATAAATCTGGCAAATTTAAACTGCAAACAAATACACTGTCATAAAATACGAACCAATCTCTCAACTAAAGCAGAGTTCATTGGGGTTATTATCTTAAACAAAATTTATCAGGATGAAAACACTTGAAGAATTGCAAAAGCACCTGGACGAGGAAATGCATGCCCTCAACAACAGAAGCATGCCCGATTTCGAAGGATATTCGCCCCTTGAGATGCAATTAATTCTTTACAAGCCCTGGGGCCCTGGAAGCCCGGTTCAATTGAAGAAATTGAAAGAATCCGAATACCAACAAATCCCTTTTTATAACCAGACCCGCTACCTGGCTACTTTGATAGCCCAGCAGGGCGAGGTAAAGCTTACGCCAAAGGGCAACCTTCCCGTTAAAATAGTTGAAGAGTTGTATGCGCAGAGGTTTGTCAAAGGCACCTGGGCAGAGCAATTGACAAAAAAAATTCACAAAGAAGATGACTTTTTCCCCATTCATCTGAGTCGTATCATGCTGGAAATTGCCGGCCTTACCAAAAAGCGCAAAGGGAAACTGAGCCTCACCAAAACAGCCGAAAAAACGCTTAACGACCCTCAATCGTTTTTCCAAAAGATACTTTTTGCTTATACGGATCAGTACAATTGGGCCTATGGCGATGGATACGGATTAGAAAAAACAGCAAAAACAGGCTTTGCCTTCTCTCTCCTTTTGGTCTCCAAATACGGCAGCCAGGAGCGGCTCTCAAGTTTTTATTCCCAAAAGTACTTTAAGGCGTTCCCCTTGTTGCTGCAGGAGGAACCCATGTATCCATCCCCCTTCGGCAGCTATCATGAATCGAGTTATGCTTATCGCACCTTCGATCGTTTCATGGATCTTTTTGGTTTAATTGAAATAAGAGAAGAAGGCCGTTTGTTGGAGCGTAAAAAATACATAAAAAAAACACCCTTGTTCGACAAGCTCATCCAGTGCAGCCCACATAGAGTGACAAAGTTGTAACACATTTACCTTCGAATAAAAAAGCCAAACTGTTTTATAAGCATGGCACTAAAATACGGCAAAACCTGGTGGGGTCAACAGTGGCTCAATGCCCTGGAAAAGATTGATTACAGCAATCGTCTGCCCCGTGGACGCAATTACGCAGCAAAGGGTGCTGTGGAAAGTATCGATATCAAAAACAATGAGATCCGTGCCCGAGTTGCCGGTAGCAGACCCACACCCTATAAGGTAAAAATGACTGTGCCCTTATTTAGTGCCACACAACAAAGCCAGCTGCTGAATGCCATTCAAAAGAAGAAACTACTTATTTCCAGACTGCTCAACCGGCAGCTACCTGCCAGTGTTCTGTCCATAGCAAAAGATTTCGACATCCAGATCTTCCCCAAAAGCTGGCAAGATATAGAAATGAGTTGTTCGTGCCCGGATTGGGCGGTACCTTGCAAGCATATAGCCTCAGTGGTTTACAAAATGGCCGACCAGATTGACCAAAACCCTTTTCTTGTTTTCGAGCTTCATGGCTTCGACATACTTCAATCACTTACCCTGCAAGGAGTAAAGGTAGAAGAAATAAAAAAGGAGAAGATACCTCATTTCTCCCAATGCTTTGACACTACAGCCCTTTCAACCCCAAATGAAGAGGTGGTGCAGAGCGAACTACCCGACTACACCCAATTGCCCGACATGACAGGGTTTCTGGGCAATCTGCTGGCAGCAAAGCCGATCTTCTACGAACGCGACATGCGTGAGATCATCGACCAGGGCACACGAAAACTGAGCCGTTTTGCCAACCGTTTTGAATTCCAAGAATCAAGACTTGATCCTGCCCTCCCACCAGGAAGTAGCCTGGTGCTTGCATCAGACAGCAACCTTCAACTAAATGCCCATATACTCAACAGCCAGAGAGAAGAATGGAAGAAACTTAGTTTACTGCAAGCGCTGGAGGAGATAAATCTTCTGGCTGCTGACAACCGACTTGCATTGTACGATCCTTCACTGGTTCTGCTGTGGGAGCTGTTTGGCTTCATAAAAACTCTGATGACAAAAGTGGCCATAGTGCCACGTATCATTGCTTTACAACCCAACCACTACGCGGTACAGTGGATACCCGCGCGCATGGATGTAGAGGTTTGCAGGCAATGTGCCATTTTTGAACAACGACTTGCCCATTACAACCTTGTGCAACATCTGCCCTTTGACCGGCATAACAGCAACATCTTTTATAAGCCAGAAGAGCAACTTAATATCCTGTGCAGCAATCTTTCGAACGCTTTTTACCTGGAATGCATTGACATGCGGGCCATAAGCACTCCCGGATACGATTACCATCATCCGATCATAAGCTTGTTTTACGCTGGAGCCGTCACCTCATTTGATTCCGAAAAGAAAGCCATCCCTGAGCTAATCCATATCTGGTTACGGCGCCTATTTTTGGTTCAGAGCAATACGGTTCCGATGCTTCGCATCGATGAAGACCTCAATCAGGATGGTTTTAAGGTATGGGTAGAGGTGGAACTGCGCTCCCAATTGCAAATCATAAGCCTGCCGCAATTTCTGGAAAACCCAGACTATGCAGGTGAGCACATCCCGTTGTTGCGCGATCTGGCACTACTGGCCGACCACTTCCCCGAACTGGAATATGCCGCTGAAAACCAGCGAGGCATATGGTTTCCAAACTGGGATTTTGAAAACGTACTGCTGAAAATCCTTCCCCTTATCAAGATGCTGGGCATCAGCATCGCACTCCCTCCGGCACTTAAGCACCTTATCCGACCGGTGGCAGGCCTGAGAATCAGAGAAAAACAAACCAGCTCATCGCAAAGCTTTACATCGCTTACCGAACTGATGGACTACGATTGGGGCGTAGCACTGGGAGATACCCTCATGGATGAAAAAGCCTTTTTTGAGCTGGTAGGTCAGAAACGTGGGCTGGTGAAGTACCGGAATAACTACCTTCTGGTAAAACAAGATGACCTGGACAAACTTTACAAACAGTTGACCCGCAAAGATGAATTATCGTCATTGGATTTACTCAGGGCTGCTCTGGCCGAAGACCATGAAAAAGCCCCTGTACTTATCAGCGAGGATTTAAAACAGAAGATAAGAGGTCTACTTACTCCCGAAAAAATTGATATCCCCCAAAGCATACAGGCTACTCTGCGACCCTATCAGCTTTCAGGTTATCAATGGCTGGTAGCCAATAGCAAGCTGGGCCTGGGTTCACTCATTGCCGATGACATGGGGATGGGAAAAACCCTGCAGGTAATTGCTGCACTACAACACTTTAAAGACACCGGGCTTATCAATGCCCAACGAAAAGCCCTCGTGGTGGCTCCTACCAGCCTACTTTCCAACTGGCAAAAAGAACTGGAGAAGTTTGCACCAAATCTGGCACCTGCAGTGTATCACGGGGCGCAAAGATCGCTTCCCAACGAGGATTTCGATGTACTACTTACCTCATACGGACTACTGCGCAACGATCACAAAACCCTTTCTAAACCCCAATGGTATGCCTTGGTGATTGATGAGTCGCAGGCTATCAAAAACCCATCTGCTGAACAAACCAAAGCAGTAAAAAAGATTAAGGCCAATGTACGCATTGCCATGAGTGGTACCCCGGTGGAGAACAGGCTGAGTGACTATTGGAGCATATTCGATTTTATCAATAAGGGATATCTGGGTGGACTAAAAAGCTTTCAGGAACATTTCGCCAATCCTATTCAGAAAGACCATGACCGCCATAAGGCGGAGATTTTCCGAAAAGCAACACGGCCCTTCCTTTTACGCCGACTCAAAACCGACAAATCCATCATCAGCGATCTGCCCGAAAAAATCGAAAACACCCTCTATTGCTCCCTCACTCCCGAACAAGCTGCCATCTATGAGAGCCTCGTGCAATCCGTAATGGAACAGATTGAGACCAGCGAAGGCATTGAGCGCAAAGGACTGGTATTGAAAATGATGACTGCACTGAAACAGATATGCAACCATCCAGTTCATTACCTGAAAAAGGGAGAAGCCAGGCCCGATCAGTCGGGCAAAGCGCAGCTGATGCTGAGCCTGCTCGACAATGTGCTTGTCAATGGTGAGAAAACCCTCATCTTTACCCAATACAAAGAAATGGGCGACCTGCTTACCCAAATCATCCATCAGCAAACCGGGGTAATTCCTCTTTTTCTCCATGGGGGGCTTAGCCGTAAAAAGCGGGATGAGATGGTAGATGATTTTCAGCAAAAACCATATCAGAAGATCTTTATCCTCTCACTCAAAGCCGGAGGTACGGGGCTTAACCTCACTGCTGCCACCAATGTAATCCATTACGATTTGTGGTGGAACCCTGCTGTGGAGGCGCAAGCTACCGACCGCGCCTACCGCATTGGCCAGAAAAGCAATGTAATGGTTTATCGCCCACTCTGCAAAGGCACCTTTGAGGAGCGCATTGATGAAATGCTGAAATCCAAAAAAGCACTGGCCGACCTGACCGTCGATACCGGCGAAGCCTGGATCGGAGAACTATCCAATGAAGAACTCCACAATCTGGTGCGCCTGCAAAAATAAAGATCTGCTTTGATCCTGAAGGATAAGGCTCTCTCCCTCCCCCATCCTTACTCACACCTGATCACCTCCGCCGGGTTGGTTTGGCTGATGCTCCACGACTGCCATCCTACGGTGGTCCAGGCCAGCAGCAGGGAGCCCAGGGCGGTAAGTACAAACCACCACAGATTGAGCTCAATGGAATAGCTGTAAAACCCCAGCAGGGTGCGAACAATAAAATATACGGGCATAATGGCAATGAGGTTGGCCAGGATCACCAGCCAGGTATAGGTGCCGGTAACCATTTTCAGGATCGACCAGGTGGGTGCACCCAGCAGCTTGCGCAGCCCGATTTCTTTCTGTCGCTGGCGAATCATCAGCGACGACAGACCAAACAATCCGATGCAGGCAATCAGCACCAGCAGCAGGGTAAAGGAAGAAAAGACCTGCCCCACCTGCTTCTCCAGATCGTAGGATTGCTCCAGGTAGTCGCCCATCTGCCCATGCAAAAAGGGATCGCCGGGCAACAGGCTTCGCCAGATGGTTTGCACCTGTGCAAGCAACTGATCTTTGTTGTTGGGATTTATGCGGATCAGCACATACCTGTGCCCCTGGTAGGGATCGTTGGTAAGGATCAGGGGTTTGACAGGATGGTGCAGCGAGGCGAAGTGAAAATCCTTTACCACGCCGATGATGGGCCTGCTGCCGTCGCGATGCACCCTAACAGCCTGAAAGTCATCGATGCCAAACTGCCTGATGAAGGTCTCATTGACCAGGTAGGTGGTTTTGTCGGTTTGCGATCCCGGCGCAAAATTGCGTCCGGCCACCACTTCAATACCCAGCACGTCAAGCAGTCCCGGGTCGATATCCATTACATGGATCATGGAGGCCTCTTTAGCGTCATCGATGGTATAACCATTGCTGGTGACCCATCTTCCGGGGATTTCGGAAGTTGCCCCGATGGCTTCCACGCCAGGCAAAGAGCTGATTTCGTTGCGCAGGGTTTCGTAGCTGTCCATGGCCCGCTGGCTGGGCAGACGCAACCACAACACATCACGGGTGTTCATGCCCGGATCGAAATGGTACATATAGTCCAACTGCCTGAACACTACAATGGACGTATGGATCAGTGTCATGGATATAACAAACTGCAGCACCACCAGGGCTTTGGAGAAAACGGCCTTCCCCCTGCCCCCGCTGGCACTTCCTCTGAGAGCCTGAACGGGTTGAAAAGAAGAAAGGTAAAAAGCCGGATAGCTCCCTGCAAGAACACCCGTAAGCAAAACCATTCCTACCAGCAAGGGGAGAAAAGGAGGCCAGTCTACGGAGAGAATTTTCAACTCCATTCCCGTCATAGCATTGATAAAGGGATGCACCAGCTCAACCAGCAGCAAGGCAATCAGGGCGGCTCCCAGGGCGATAAGCAAAGCCTCACCCGTGTACTGGGCCATCAGCTGCCCACGGCTGGCACCTGCTACCTTGCGCACTCCCGTTTCGCGGGCACGCCTGAGGGCCTGTGCGGTGCTCAGATTGGTAAAGTTGATCCCCGCAATGAGCAGAATAAAAACTGCTATGGCCCCGAAAATATATACAAACATCATGGGGTTGCCATAGTGCCCTGACTTCAGGTAAACCTCCTCAAGCGGAAAAAACTTCAATGCATAGTGAAAGCCGTAGGACTCAATATACTGATTGATCTTTTCGTACAAAAAGGCGGGAAGCTTGGCATGGAACGCCGGCCAATCGACCGAAGGCGACATCAGCAGGTAATGAACATAGCGGTTTCCGCCATCCCAACCCATATACAACGATCGGTCTTCGTAGAGGGCAGAGAAGGAGAGCAACACATCGAACTGGATGTGCGAATGGGCGGGAGGGTCTTTCACGATGCCGGTGACCACATATTGCTGTGCATTGTTGAGCCTGATGGTCTGGCCCATGGGATTTGCATCGCCAAACAGGGCCGCTGCCGTTTTCTCGGTCAGCACGGCACCATAGAGCACTGCCAGTGCTTGCTCAGGATTTCCCTCCAAAAGCCTGAAGGAAAAGGTCTGGAAAAAAGTCGAATCGACCCACGAAATTTTCTGCAGGGGCAGCGTTTGCTCCCCATAGGTCAGGAAACCCCCTACAGGAGCCGAGATGCGTGTTACAGAAAGAATTTCGGGAAACTGCTCCCACAGCGAAGGACCCACCGCAGCGGGGATGGTATTGAAAGCCTCTGTCTGGCCCTCCGAGTGGTCTACCATGCTAACCTGGAAAATATCTTTTCCCTTCCGGTGAAAACGGTCGTAGCTCAGCTGATGCCCTATGATCATAAGGATGATGATACCGACAGCCAGGCCGATGGACAAGCCCAAAAGGTTGATGATCGAATAAACCCCGTTGCGTGAAAACAACCTCAGGGTATGTTTGAAGTAATGGAGGATCATATCAGGTGTTTTGGGTGTAATCAAATAAAAATACATCAAATATCATTCCCCAAAACATAACTTAAAGCAAACAAACCATTTGCAAACATAAGAGATCTAACCACCTGGCATTAAACTGCATCAATCCGATACAACACATGTCCGTTTGTGTACACTCTTTGCATACCCCATTACCAATCAGGAAACAAAACAACTGTCCGGGAAACCATCATCTTGAAATAATATCTATATTGCGGGCAAAAAAAAGTGGGCCACAAACAATTTTCCCAATGTCTCTACAGCAGCCCTTCCAAGGCTTTGTTGCAGCCCCAACAGCCCAAGGGGCCCTTACTATTATAATCATCGAAAATGCGCACAGAAAAACAAAAAATGCTCAGCGGAGAATTGTACCATGCCCTGGACCCTGAGCTATCGGCAGATCGTGAGCGAGCCCGCCTGCTTATGAAAGCCCTGAATGAGGCAAGCCAGGATAATCCGCAAAAGATAAGGGATATACTAGCCAGGTTGATTCCACACGGAGGTAAAGACCTTTGGCTTCAGCCTCCTTTTTACTGCGACTATGGATACAACATCATTACCGGCGCGGGGGTATTTTTCAATTTCAATTGTGTGGTGCTTGATGTGATGCCCGTTGAGATCGGCCATCGCACACTTATCGGACCCAATGTGCAGATCTACACCGCCACCCACCCCCTTGACTATCGGCAGCGGGCAGCCGGGCTGGAGTATGCCCGGCCGGTAAGCATCGGTGAAGATGTCTGGATTGGTGGCAGTGCAGTGGTTTGCCCAGGGGTTACCATTGGCTCTCGATCGGTAATTGGAGCCGGAAGTGTGGTAACCCGCGATATTCCTGAAGGTGTTCTTGCTGCAGGAAACCCTTGCCGGGTAATCCGGCAGCTGCAGACGACAGAAGGTTGAAAAAAAGATCATGCAAATGCAAGTCAATGTGTACATATCACATTAAAATTGTTTTTCCGAAAGCTAAAAAACTAATCCCACCAAACCCTTTTTGGTTAAATTTACAGTCCTCACCTCAAAACCAACAACATGGGACTCTTCAACCTTTTGGGAAGGCTATTCAGGCCTCAAACGCAATACGAAAAGAATCTTGCCATTGTAACCCCAAGGCTGGTAAAGGCCTATCGCAGCATCGCCAGGGAAAGGAATCTGGCTCCAACCCGCAAAATGTCTGACAAGAAGATTATGGAGGTCTACCTTTTTGTTACTGGCGAGTTTAAAGAAGCGGCCAAACAGCGCAATGAGGATCTGCCCCTGGAGGTGCTCAACTACATCGCGTTTTATTTCTTCCAGGCGTATGAGATGCTCAATCCCGACCAGGAGGAGGAGATGATGTTCAAGATACAGTTAGATTTTGAGATCCGAAGGTATATCAAGGATGGATTGCGAGAAGAACTTCGCCAGAACATGAAGCTATTTTAAAAGCCAGGCTATTCTTATAGACTTTCCGGTTTTGGCAAAAAACACTCTTCAATACTTTTACCAGGCTTAGAAGGCCTGGTTTGCCTGGCATTCCACAAAAATATTTTATCTTTATCGAGGAAAATTATAAAAAAGGAACGATGATCAAGGCTGGAATTATTGATGATGAGCCAGGCGCAAGGGGGAGTTTACAAAAAAACATTGAAAAATACCTTCCCTCCCGCCTGCGGGTGGTTTTTGCGGCTGCTTCGGTACAGGAAGCCGTTGCATGTATCAAACAGCACAAGCCTCAGCTGGTATTTCTTGATGTGGAAATGCCCGGTGCCAATGGGTTTGAATTGTTCAGACATTTCCCCAAGCCCGACTTCAGGGTTGTTTTCACCACCGCCCATAAGGAATATGCCATCAACGCCATAAAGCACTCGGCCTTTGACTACCTGCTCAAACCCATCAACCCCATGGAACTGATGGAGGTGATACGGAAACTGGAAAGCCAGAGCGATAAGTCGCGTTTTCGTTTTGAGCTGGAAACCCTCATAACCCACCTCAACACCTCAACCGATCCTGCCCCAAAAGTGGCATTCCCCACACAATCGGGAATTGAGTTCGTAAAAATCAACAACATCGTATATTGCCAGGCAGAAAACACTTACACCTGCATCCACACCAGTCTCAACGAAACCATTATGGTAACCAAAACCCTCAAAGCGGTTGAAGAGTTGCTCCCCTCCACAATGTTTTACCGCACCCATAAGTCGTACCTGGTGAATGTAAACTATATAAAATCTTACAGCAGAGCCAACGGGCAGAGCATAGTCCTCGACAATGGAATGCTGTTGCCGGTGGCCCACGGCAAGACCAGAGAGATTATGGAATTGCTGAAGAATGCCTGACCCCATGAAAAACCAACTCTCTGTAGTTCTTCTGATCTTACTGAGCCATTTTTGCGGGGCACAGCACTACCCCTCGCACCACTATACCCTGCGCGAGGGGCTGCCCAGCAACAGCATCAAATCGCTTTTCCTCGATTCGAGAGATATCCTTTGGGTGGGCACCGATGCAGGACTGAGCATTTACCACGAAAACCAGATACACCGGGTGAGCCTGCCCGACACACTGCTCAGCAAAAGAATATGGGCCATTGCCGAGGACTCCTCAGGCCATCTGTGGCTGGGCACCTATGGCGGGGGGCTGCTGCGGTACGATGGCAGAGACTTTTCGCTTATTACCACTCCACAACTCCCCAGCGACCTGATCAGGGTACTTTACTATTCGCAAAGGCACAACAGCCTGATGGCAGGCACCCAGTCGGGGTTCAGCCAGATAACTCCCAACGGAATATTCTCCTGGGTGCCGGAAGAGCTGGCAGGCCAACGGTTTCTGGTTATGGGTTTTCTGGAAACACATAACGGCATCATCTTTCACACCTTTAGCCATGGGGCTTTTCATTTCGATCCTGAAACAAAAGAGGTAACCCCACTCTCTGCCGAATCACCTTTACAGGTGCGCTCCAGCTCGGCCACCTTCATCTCCTCAAGGGGCGATACCCTGGTGGGGCTATTCAAAAATGGTCTCAGGATCGTCAATGCTGACGGTGTAAGAGATTTTAAAGACCTGGGCCAGGTGTTTCATATCAGTGAAGACAGGCATGGCATCCTTTGGATCTCAGTGTGGAGTTATTTCGACATGCAGGAACCCGGCGGACTGTACACTTACGATGGACATACCCTGCGCCATGTGGGGCCCCAATGGAATGTAAAGGATCGCATGGCCTGGGCCACCCTCCCCGACCCGGCAACAGGCACCGTGTTTGTAGCAACCGATGGGGAGGGCCTTTACAAGCTCATCGACCGGGGCATCAGCTATTTCACCGCTCAGCATTTTGGCACCACCAGGCTTGAGATCTACGACCTTACCATACACAGCGGCAAGCTCTGGATTACCGCCGCCGACCGTGTCATTCACGGCAATCCCCCCGAACCGTTTCAGGTACTGCCGGAGGCTTTTTTTGCCCGCCAGGGAATCTACCCCCGCCACAGAACCGATTCTGCTGTGTTTAACCCACCAGGCCGATTTCTGGGGTTGCATACCGATACCGAAAACAATCTCTGGCTGGGCTCAGTAAATGCATTGTTTAAACTGTCTGATCCCACGCCACGATTTCAACGCTTTAACGTGGGTAAGCGCTTTGGGGAGAATTTTATTATTTTCCCCGACGGAAATGCTATTTCCGGATCCTGGGGCCATTTTCGTGAGGCTTCAAATATTATCCTCAGCGATAACTACATCTATTTTCAAAATCAGACTGACTACCCCGCAGACGTGAACCGCATCGTGGAGCGTAATGATGAGTGGTGGTTCAGCAGTTTTACCCGGGGCCTTTACCGCTATAAGCAGGGCCGGTTCAGAAAATACAGCACGCTTCAGCCCGAGCTACCGGTCAATATCAGTTCCCTGGCAGCCCACGGCCCTGACTGCCTGGTGGCTGGCACCCACAATGGCTTGATCTATTTCCTTACCGGAAGCGATACACTTCACATCCAGCACATTGTAAGCCCCGCCGATGGATTAAAAGGCGATGAGGTGCTTTGGCTGCTTGCAGACACCCAAAACCGTCTTTGGGCGGGTACCGACATGGGCATCAACATCATAGACCTGGATTCGTTGTACCGGTACAACCGCAAGAGCATACGCTTTATCAATGAGAGCGAGGGTTTGCCCGATTTTGCCATCCGATCGGCTCTGCAAGACCCAGAAGGGATCCTCTGGCTGGGAGGCAAAGAACATCTTATACGCATCGACCCATGCAAACTGCTCCTTCAACCCGATTCTCCCGGACAGGTCGTTCTTACACATTTGTTGCTGAATTTCATGGAAACTAACTGGGAGCGTCCGGACTCACCTGATTCCTGGCATAATGTACCTGCTGGCCAGGCTGTGCTCAATCATCGGGCAAACAATCTCACCTTCCGGTTTACTGTACCCAACCTGCTTAACCCCGACAAGGTTGAATACCGCTATTTTCTGAAGGGTTTCAGCCAGGAACCCGTATCTCTGGGCACCCGCAGCGAGATAACATTTACCAATCTTGACCCCGGCAGGTACACTCTTCAGGTAGATGCACACAACATCCAAACCGGATTGAGCTATCTGCCTTTGCAGGTGTCTTTCCGCATCAGGCCACCATGGTATCGCACCTGGTATTTCTATGGTGCACTGGCAGTGCTTACCCTTGCCCTGATACTACTGGTAATGAAGCTGCGCATTCTGAGGGTACAAAAAATGGAACGTCTTAAGCTGGAGCATGAGAAAAAACTCAACACCATGCGCATACAGGCCATCCAGGCACAAATGAACCCCCATTTTGTTTTCAACGTCCTCAGTTCGATACAGAACTTCATGCTCGACAACGACATGGACAGCACCCTGGAGTACCTCAATGATTTTTCGGCCCTGATCCGTAAAACAATGGAAAACATCTCTGAAGAAAGCATCCTGCTTTCCGACGAGATCGCATACCTGAAACGTTATATCAAGCTGGAAAACCTCAGGCTGGGCAATACCATGCGTTCGGTTTTATGCATCGACCCTTTACTGCTGGAGCAAAACCTCAGGCTCCCCCCTATGATCATTCAACCCTTTGTGGAAAACGCCATCAAGCATGGGCTGGCCCCAAAAACCGGGCAAAGGGTGTTGTTGCTTACCTTCCGTTGGCACGAAAAACAACTGATCATCCATATCAGCGACAATGGAGTTGGCCTGGATACAGCACCCGGCAGCAGGATTATCACCCCCCCTCACCGACCTGCGGGTATCAGCAACACCACTCAAAGGATCAACCACTACATCCAGAATCACTCTCCAGATCAGCCATTCCACCCCGCCATGGGGGTAACCCTTCAAAACCGCACAAGGAACGGATCCATTGCAGGAGTAACAGTGCGAATCATACTGCCTGCTCCCTCCCGTGAGTGATCATTCTACACCTTTTCTTAGTCATCCAGACAAGTCCATAAGATGCCAGAAGCCCCCGAAGCATCAGATAAAAGCCTCGCGAAAGGCCTCCCAGGGCATGCAAAAAAGCAGGTTAACTAGACCATAGTATAGTTTTACTCGGATTTTCATACACCACACTAAATATTAAAATTTTTTACAAACAGATGAATTATTTTAGCATCGAGAATTGGATACTACAATAATCACTATCGCATAGTAGAGGGGAAGTGTTACTATGGGAAATTGCAAAGGGGGCCAAAGCCCCCTTTCTTTTTTTTATAAGAACGGACAGAGAACCGCCTGTTTTGCCATAAGAAACCCAGCAACAATAATTAAAAGGGCTGGAAGGAATAAGCCGAAGACAAAGCTCCCGACTCCATGATGATTTTAATAATCTGGCCTACCAGCACCACCGATACTTTATAGCCATGGTAGAGAAAAAGCAAAAAGGATGCAAAGCCCATCAAGGAGAGAAAATTGAGCAGAAAAGCCTGTAGTTTTGTATTCATCGCGTTGGGTTTTGGTTAAACAATCTATAGCTAAAATAAGGCTTGTTTAACCCGTTGTAAATACCCTGATGATGTGATAAGGATTAAACCCCGTTACACCCCCATCTGCGCCCTCATCCTTTCTACAGAGGCTTTGATCCCCGGGCTGAGGCTCTCGATGTAATGATCCTGGGCAATGAAGTTCATCTCCTGTTTCAGGTCTGGGTATTTGGCAGCCATCCTGCATATGAGTCTGAAGGCAGTTATGCGCACCGAAGGACTTTTATTTACCTGCTCCCAGATACTCATGCAGACATCAAAGAGCTCTCCTTCATGGTCTTCATCGCAGTCCAGCTTTTCGATGATCTTAAGTAATTCACGCTGATGGCCGTCTCTTTTCCCCTGCAAGGAGTGTATCAGCCGCGCAAGATGACTTTGCAGACGTATATCTTTCTCACTCATGGCATGATACAATACCCAGGCAGCGCGCCAGGCTGTTTTTTCATCGGGCTCACAGGCCAGCACAATGGCCTGATCAAAAACGGAGGCGTCTGACTTAAGCAAGGTAACCATGGGCACTTTTTGCAAAGGTCCGCTGAGCAGATCTTTCAGGGAGGTATTCATGATGGGCAGCAATTTCCGAAGAGGGTCTAAGGTAGTTTTTTTCTGGTTATTTCGTATCATTATCCTGGCTGCATTGTTCCTGCAAGCAAACCCCAGGAACAGATCATTAAGGCCTGGGAGGGATGGTATTGTCTGCATATTTTGTACTTTTACCCCGATCAGTGTGGCTTGTAACAATTTTATCCTTTTCTGGCATGGATCATTCACTGAGTATAAAGAAAGGAATTCTTCTCGACAATACCTATACAGCAAAAGCTGCCGCAGCTCTTCTGCACTACCTTGAAAAAGAGAAATTTAACCCCGGATCAAACATACTCTTTTGGCATACCGGGGGAGTTCTGGCAGAGTTGTAATTGACCGGAGAAAGATTAATTTTGTTCGCTCCCGAAATCGGGAGTTTGCTTGCCCTGACACACAAGCAGCGGCCACCTGAGTTTCAACCCTTAAATACAAGAACCTGAATGCAACCAAAATTTTCATACATCGCAGTTGTTCTTTCGTTTTTGGTGCTGAGCACCGCATGTTCTTTGCAACAGAACCATGATACCCGGTTGCCCCGCGTTGCCATTGCCGGTATTGCCATTGAGTCGAGCACCTTTTCGCCGGCCGTAACCCACGAGGAGGCATTTATGGCCCGGTATGGTGAAGAGGTCTTCTCCTACTACCCTTTTCTGGATGAAGATTCTGCTTTACGACAGCAAGCCATCTGGCTGCCCACCATGCGTGGTCATGCCATGCCGGGCGGTATCGTTACCCGTGAAGCCTATGAATCGCTGGTACAGCAAACCCTTGAAAGACTTGAACAGGTTTTGCCTCTCGACGGAATTTTCCTGGACATCCATGGCGCCATGAGTGTGGTGGGATTGGATGATCCGGAAGGCGACTTCATCGTGCGCATCCGCGAGCTGGTGGGTACCGATGTGATGATCTCCACCTGCATGGACCTGCATGGAAGCGTAAGCTGGCGACTGGCACAAAACACCGATCTGATCACCTGTTTCCGTATGGCACCCCACGAAGATGCACTTATTTCGAAACAAAGGACGGTGGAAAATCTTCTGGAACGCCTTAAGAGCGGAAAAGGGAAACCACCCTACAAAGCATGGGTACCTGTGCCCATCCTGCTGCCCGGTGAAAAAACCAGCACCCGCGTAGAACCGGGCAAAAGCCTTTATGCCATGATTGAACCCATTGTGGAATGGGAAGGAGTTATTGATGCATCCATCTGGATGTCATACCCCTGGGCAGATGAACCCCGCAACCATGGAGTGGTGATGGTTTATGGCGATCATAGGGAGAATGTGGGCCGGGCCGCAGAAAAACTGGCTCAGCGCTTTTGGAATGTGCGGCACGATTTTGAGTTTGTGGCACCCACGGCCTATCTGGGTGAGTGTTTGGAACAGGCACTGGCAGCCACCGATCGACCCTTCATCATCAGCGATATGGGCGACAACCCCACTGCCGGTGGTGCCGGCGATGTAACATGGACCCTGCACCAGTTGCTGGCTCGAAATGAATTCAAAACAGAGAGTGGCCCCAGCCTCATCTATGCCTCCCTGCCCGATGAAGAATTTGTCGCTGAAGCGGTAAGGTTGGGTGTTGGCAGCACCATAAGTGCTTATGCCGGCGCCCGGGTGGATGACCGTTATGCCCCTCCTGTGAAGATCACCGGCGAAATCCTGGCCATTGTGCATGGCGATCGTCGCGCTGAAACGGAAGTTGTGGTGCAAACAGGGAGCATAAAAGTTATCGTTACCAAAAAACGCAAACCCTACCATTTTGAAAGCGACTTCACAAATCTGGGCCTAAATCCCCGCGAAACCGACATACTGGTGGTAAAAATCGGTTACCTGGTTCCCGAACTTTACGATATGCGAGGCGGCTGGATCATGGCCCTTACCCCCGGTGGTGTAGATCAGGACCTGCACCGCCTGGAATACACCCGCATCATCCGCCCCATGTTTCCGCTGGACAAGGATATGGAAACGCCTGATTTGAGTGCACGGTTTGTGCCGGTTTCGGATGAAATCGTGCAATAATGGCTTCAGGTGTGCATAGAAAATGGCGGGACAGCTCTGGGCCGCACCGCCATAACAACCTGAAAAAAAATATCTTTACCAGATCTTCAGTACAACCTCCTGTGCTGACTTGTCTGTAAAACTACTGAACCGGATGTCTATCATTCTGGGAAGTGCTTTATAGCGATTTAAGTATCTCCTTAATCTGTTTTGCCACCATTGCACGGGCAATACCAGGGAAAAAACGCCCGATAAAGGTAATCACCTTGCCATGGCCTGTTATCACTTTTACCTTTTTCCGCCTGTCGATGGCGCGGATCATATCTTTTACCGCTTTGTCGGTGGGCCACATGAGGTTAGCAGGGCGAGGGTCTTTGGTCTCCGGATTAAAAACCCCTTCGTTATTTACGCGGGTAATATTGCTGTCCACAAATCCAGGGTGAAGGGTTGTGCATGTAACTCCGGTTCCCAATAGTTCTATCTGGTATGATTCGCCAATATTATGCACTGCCGCTTTGCTTGCCCCGTAAGCAGCCAAATAGGGATTGGGTATAAAGCTTGCAATGCTGCCGATCAAAACCAGCCGTCCTTTTGTTTTTTTCAGTTCAGGAACAGCATGCTTTGCAGTCATGGCCAAACCTATCACACTGATGTTGAATTGCCGCTCCCATTCTTTCTGTGATAAGTTTCCATGAAACCCACAACACCAGAACCTGCATTAGCCACGGCAATGTCAATTTTCCCATAGTGGGTTGCTACAATCTTTATCGCATCTGCAATGGATTCCTCCTTTGTAACATCGCATTCTACTGCAAAGGCATTGCCTCCCTGACTTTTTATTTTCGTTACGAGTGCATCCAGAAGATCCGTTCTGCGGGCACTAACGGCCACAGAATATCCTTTGGCGGCATATTGAAGCGCCATTTCCTTTCCAATTCCTGATGATGCCCCGGTTATCCAGACTATTTGCTGATGAGATGACATAGTTTTACTTTTTCGTTTTCCTCCTAAAATTACTTTTACCTCTCCCGGGAATCAATACCCTAATGATGTGATACAATCCTGATTTTCTTTCATTAGGTATTTCTTAGCTATGCTGGTTTAATACATCATACCAAACAGCCACAAAGGAACCCTGTTGTTGTTCCCCCCTTCTATATCCAGTGCTAAGTATGCATTGGGTACTCCCCTGATCTGATCACTGGTTTTGTTTGCCCCTCCCACTTCAAACACAAAGGCATCGTCGATCATAAAATCACCGAACTTAGGCGCAGTTACCTGGTGTACTGCGCTAAGTTGATTGAAGAAAAAAGTCTCCCGAATATTACCAACGTTTGCCTGGGTAGGCGAAAACAGGTATATAAAATTGGTATTATGTAAATAGATCTTCTCGGGTTTTTGAAGATAACTAACCCCTTTGGTTGATGTTTTTAACAGGTTAAGGATTTGTGCATTGTGCAGAAAATCAAGGAGTCTAAGAATAGTATTGCGAGGTGTTTCCAGTTTTTCCGACAACTTATTGATATTGGGGGTAAATGGAACCGATTCGCTCAGGACAAAAAGCAGCTTCTTCATGGTTCTTGTTGTGGAATGCTGCAACTCCTCATAGGGTGCAATATCTGTATCAATAACCAGGTTGATTGTTTCCTGCAATTTTTGATAGTAGGTACTTTTTGCTTCAAGGAAGAATGGAAAATATCCAGTCTTCAGATAGCTTTGAAAATCTGCAGGATACCGAAAAGAATCAAGGAGATCAGGTGCGATAATATGGTGATTCGTCAGAATTTCATTTAAAGTTAAAACCGGCAGATCCAGGTTTTTCTTAAAGTTGAGATATTCCCGGAATGACAAACCTTGCAAATTGTAAACAGTTGCTCTGCGCGACAAGTCAGTATTACCCTTTGAAATATCCAGAATAGATGAGCCTGTGGCAACCAACTGAATATCATCATAGTCATCATAAAGTTGCTTCAGATCTCTTGACCACCACAAATAGCGATGCACCTCATCGAGAAGAAATAAACGATAACCCATTCCATAAAGGGTTTGGACAGTTTCCACCAATCTGTGGGTTTCGAAGAAAAAATCATCAAGACTTAAATAAACACCTTTCTTTTGGGCAGATGACAAATATTGCAACAAAAGGGTTGTTTTTCCTGCTCCCCGGTATCCCAGGACTATGATGAGCCTTTGCTCCCAATCAATCTGCTCATAGAGATAACGCCTCTTTTTACCCTCTACAAGCTTTTTTCTTCTTTCGGATTTTTCTATCAGAACTACCATATTATGCTTTTTGCAAAAAGCAAATTTATATAATAGTTTTTATATAAAGCATATTTTGGAAATGATTTTTACATAAAGCAGTATTTCAAAATAGTATTTGTAAAAAGCAAAAGCTTTTTATGGTATGAGTTGTAGCGGCGGGGTCACCTTGGAGTGGCCCTGTCGCTTTTGGGTAACCTTGTATTTGGAGCAGTGGCGGGGCGGCTTTAAGCCACCCCGCCACTAAATTAGGGTTATATCGGCGGGGTCACCCGGAAGTGGCCCCGTCGCTTTTAAGGTGTGCATCAGGTGACAGTTATCATTTGCCTTATCACGCAGTTCCTTCTTTTATCTCAGTTTTTTAAACTCAAATACACCGTATTCATTTTTTAATTGTATTGCGGTAACTTTATTGTCCTGCGCAACAAATTCTACAAGCCTGTTGTCGAAATCTTTTACTTTAAATACGTGCTTTTTATGCGGCACCAATTCTGTTGAGCCAAAGAGCAATTTACCACCCACAATCCTGACTTCTGTTTCAAAGGTTTCATCACCGAAAAAGCCAATATATTGACTAAGTACTTCTATGGTTGACAAAGCGGGATCAGGTTTCCTGATAAATTCTGCTTGTTTCTGGTCAAGCGACACTACGAATGAACCGATTTCGCCTTGGGGATTGATAAGAAAATTCAGGCTCCATTTGCCAAAATCTTCATCAAAATCTGAATCGAAACGATTGAAGTGATAATGGCTCAATGGAACTTCGGTGTTCCGGAAATTGAAAAATAAGGTGTCGTTTCTCAGGTAGGTTGTAAAGTCACCATACATGGGGTTGGTAAAAAATCCGGTATAATCAGAAACAGGATGTGTGGGTGTTGTATTATCTACCCTGTCATGGTCTTCCCGTGTCCGGCCGCTTATAAATGTTTGCCTGTTTATGTCTCTGAATGTCAGATATCTGGAGTTCCAGTCGGTTTGGTCAAGCCCCAGTAAATGCTCAATCAGGTTATCCGTTACGAAATCTACCGCTCTCCTGCTTTGATCTCCCAACCCAAAAACAATTATGCCAATGCTGTCATGCGGAAGCATACTAATCTGTGTCTGGAATCCAGGCATTGAGCCACCATGGTTGGTCAAAAAGTTTCCTCTGTAAACTTCTGTAAATCTTCCTAAAGCAGCCTGGACATTGAGCGTTTCTTTCCAACCGTGCAATTCCACAGACCTGTTTCTGAAAGCAAAAACAGGTTCTAACGTTTCTTTTAACACAGATGAAGGTATAACTTGCCTGTTTTTATATTTTCCGTCATTTAAAATGGTAATCACCCATTTTGAAATATCATCGATATTGCTGATTATTGCACCGGCAGGACCCACCGCATGGCCATCCGTTTTCAATTCAACCTTATAAAGCAAGGTTGTATCACTTTTTTCATTATAGGGCACTCCGTAATCCCTGGTTTGTTGCATTTTTTCGATTGAAAATAATGTCTGGTTCATTTCGAGTGGTTTGAGAATTCTTTCTGTCACGAAATCCTCCCAGGTCATTCCTGATTTCAATTCAATGATATAGCCCACTGCGGTGTACATTATGTTATTGTAGATAAATTTTGTACGAAGCGGTGCACTGGGTTCAAGGTATTTCAACCGGTCAAAGATCTCTTTGCGCGTAAAATCTGACTGAAACCAAATCAGATCATGACGGCTAATGCCTGTCAAATGCCCTAACATATCCCTGAGGGTAACATTGTTGTTAAGATGATCATTGAAGAATTCTATTTCAGGAACGGCCTTCTTAATGGGTTCATCCCAGGTTAAGATGCCTTCTTCCACCAGCATCCCTGCCGCAATTACGGTAAACAATTTGGTGTTGGAAGCTATCTGCACCAAAGTTTGAGAAGTAAAGGGGATTTTATTCCCATAATCTCTGTAACCATAGCCTTTTTGATAGATCAGTTCATCTTTATGTACAATCCCAATTCCCATGCCCGGGATATTCCAGTCTTCCATTACTTTCTCCATAAATGTGTCAATTTCATCGGGATTGAGATTGGGTTTCTTATCCTGCCCGTTTACAATGAAAACTGCAAGGGCGAATAATGCTGTCAAAATAATCTTAAACTGTTTCATACTTCTAATTTTCAGATTGATTAAAAGCTTTTTCACTCATCAAAACTCTTCAAAAACGCATCCATACCCGGCTCCCTGCCCATGAAGTTGATAAACAGCTCCCGTGGATGCACAGTTCCCCCTTTCGATAAAATCTCTTCCCCAAACCTTTTGGATGTTGCGGGGTCGAAAATGCCATTCTTTTTGAATTCATTGAAAATATCCCAAGCCATCATGTCGGACCAATCGTAAGTGTAAAAACCTGATGCATAGCCCCCGGCAAAGATGTGCGTAAAAGAAGGGATAACACAAAGGCCTTCTACCACAGGCAAGAAGGAATAGTCATGAATAAAGCCTGATTCCCATTTGCACATATCTCCCTTAAAGGGCTCCTGTATATCGTGCAGGGCTATATCCATTGCCGCAAAAGGTATCATGAATTGCATTACCATAAGGGCCCTGCCTTCTTTATGATTAAGGATGATTTTCTCAATAATTTCATCAGAAAGAGGTTCACCTGTTTGGTAGTGTTTGCCCACCCTTTTTAAAAATTCAGGTTGGTAAGCCCATTTTTCCAATAACATGGAAGGCAGTTCAACAAAATCACTGTATCTGAGATTGTATCCTGATACGCTTCTGTAGGTAACATCCGACAACACCAGATGCAATCCATGCCCCATTTCATGCAGAAAAATTGACAGGTCCCATAGTGTCATCATTGCAGGATCATCGCCCACCGGTTTCTGGAAGTTGCAAAGATTATAGCTTACAGAAATCTCATTTGCCCCGTTTTCTTTATTCTGAAACCTGAGCGTACCGAGCCTGGCTCCACCACTTTTTCCTTCACGCTCAAAAAGATCAAGATACATCACCGCTTTTATCTCACCATTTGCATCGAAGATCTCATAAGGAATTACATCAGGATGGTATTTAGGGAGTTGATGGTTTTCTTTGAAATCAAGTCCCCACATATCTTTGATCACAGCAAAAGTCTCCCGAACAACATGATCTACGGGCAGCCATGGTTTTACTTCATCCGGATTGAACTGAAACTTGTTTATGTTGTATTTTTCAGCATAATAATCAAAATCCCATTCCCGGATAATATCATCAAACCCAAGGTTTAAGGCAAAATTCCTGATGTTTTCAATTTCCTTTTGGGCAATCGGCTTTACTTTATCTTTGTATTCGTCGAGAAAACTTATTACCTGCGCCGGTGTTCCTGCCATTTGTTCTTCAAGCACATATTCAGCGTAAGAAGCAAAACCCAGCATTTGTGCCATTTCCAGACGAAGGTTCAATATCTCCCTGGCGTGTTCGAGATTATTAAATTCGTTATCATTATTCCCGATTCTTCTTGATTCCCTGTGTAGTTTTTCCCGCAGTTCCCTTTTTTCACTGTAGGCGGAAAAGTACCATGTCAACGCTCCTCCTATAGGGAAGGCCCAGCCTTCAACTCCTTTGGATTGTGCATATTCAGATGATGCAGCAATAACCCAATCAGGCAATCCACCCAGATCTTCTTCACTGGTCAGGTGAAAAAAAGTACGGTCTCTGTCCTGTGTAACGTTCTGGCCAAAAATGACACTCAATTCAGTCCGGCGACTTCTAATCTCTTTCAGGCGTCCTTTTTGCATATCTGAAAGTTCATTGCCATTACGGGCAAACCAACGGTAATAATTCTCCACCAGTGTCAATTCCTCTCTTGTCAATGATATACTTTCCTTTTGCAAATAGACCTTCTTTACCCTGTCGAAAAGTTTTTCATTGAAAAGCATTTCATTGAAGTAATCGCTACGCAGGCGGCTCACTTCTGCCACAATCTGGTTCAGTTCCGGATTGCTGTATGCACTGCCCAATGCCTGGGCATAAAGAGAAATCATTTCCCTTTTTTGCCCCACCCTGGCAAGCGCGTCTATCGTATTTTCAGAAGTGGCAGGTTGCGGGTTATCAATGATGGCCTGTACCTGCTTCCTGTCTTCTTCCAGGGCAACATGAAAGGCAGGTAAAATATGCTCCAGCTCCACCTTTTCGAAAGGGATGATACCGTGGGGGGTGTTGAAGGGTTCGAGTAGGGGGTTTTGGGCCAATGAAAGATATCCTGTCAGAAACAGCCACAAAATTGGCAATAAAAGCATCTTTTTCATCCGATTATTATTTGTGTTAAAAAGGGGAAATCATTTAATACGATTATACTGACTGCAACCTTTATTTGCAGTTACTCATAGGGTTTTACGACAAATGAATATTACTATAAACTCATTCGACAAGTAGCTTTCTGTTAATCATCCTGTCATTGGTTTTTAATGTGAAGAGATACAACCCCCGGCTCCATTGGCTCACATCAATATATTGGGGTATACTATTTTTTGATTGAAATACCGTTCTGCCAGTCATGTCAATTATTTCAAACAATGAATTTTGCTGAAAATCAATACGATGTGTTTCAAACCTAATATAAACAACATTGTTAGATGGGTTGGGATAAAGCAAAAAATCAAACAACGGGTCATTCGCACCTGAAAAGGACAGGTAGTCATTATGAAAAGCCTTTGTAAAAAAATTACCGCTCTGGCCAAAAACAGTAGCCCCATAATTGATAATGGCAACACCGCTGTTTAACAATACCATTTGGTTTGTAACAACAGTATCGTCAGAAACATTTATTCTCCATGTTTCCACCCCGTTTGTATCTATCTCAACAATAGTTGGGAAAGGAAAATTCTGTACCCCTGATGCATAACGTAAGTAGCCATAAGCCCATATCTTACCTTGATCATTGATTGCCAGAGACCGGGCTTCATCAGCTCCGTTGGCACTTCCATTAATATAAACAGACCACATTCTTTCCCCTGAGGGCAAATATTTCTGAATAAACCAATCTCTGTTTCTATTACTACCGGTTAGTATCCCATCACCTAAAACGATAATATTCCCTTCATGATCAAAGGCCATATCTCTCGAGAAATATGAGTTCATCCCTGCTTCCTGCCAGATTTCTCTCCATAATAGTTGTCCCTGGGGCGAATAGGCCTGTATTCCATAAAAGGTGCCGAAATGTGCGCTAACATAGATGTTATCATTTGAGCCAATAAGCACCTGCTGGCCTTCACTGCCTGTAGTATTGGAAACCTCATAAGTGTCTGTCCAAAGCGAATCTCCATCCGGATCAAGCTTATAAACCACATAATGCCCTGCTTGTGGCCCGTTTCTGCGGCCGGTCACAATCATATTTCCTGCACCATCAACAGCCATATGGATTGCTCTGTTGGCACCATTTGAAGACCATTCCTTGCGAATATTGAGTAGTAGTTCTCCCTGGGGTGAAAGTTTCAAGATCAGCATACTGTAATGCCCGGATGTGTTTATGCTGGCACCACATATATAAATGTTGTTTTCTTCATCGGTGGTTGCAAAATGGGCATTATCGTGTCCATTCTGTACCTCGTAATTAAAAATGAAATCCCAGAGTAATGTACCTTGCGGACTGTATTTCGCAATTAAAATATCAGTTTGATTGATGGTGATATGCCCTACAGCAATTGCGGCACCTGCACCATCTACCACAAACGCACGCGGAGTAACAGCAAGACTTTCTGTGTCAGGCACATAAATGCTATTCCAGAGTTCTTCCCCTTTACTGTTATACTTAACAACTGCCATACGTGTGGGTTGTACACCCTGATCCACACGGCCTAATACGTAAAGATTGTCGTCGCTGTCTTTGGAGAGAAAATCAGGGATATCGTTGCTGATGTGGAACTGTGATGACCAGAGCTCCTGAAGCTGACCGTAGCTTCCAATACTTAAAATACTAACAAACAGGAGAAGGTAAATTTTTTTCATACGATTATATTATGCAAGATTTAGTTATGTTTTCGTTGGAAGGCCGGGGCACCTGGCACGCTTAAACCGCATGGCGAGGAGCTTGGTCGAACGACTTCCAGTTCGTCCGGCCACTAACAGGCATTTTTATATCGATTCAATCTTTTTCAAAAAAACTCCTTAAATAGGCTTCAAATGATGGCTTTTTTTCCTTTTTCATAATATCCACAATTTGCCAGGAATGTAACCATGCATAGGGTCGAACGTCCAGTTCCTGCGCAATCCGGGCATAGTTTTCTGTAAGATATGCCCCCTTTTCCTGCCCCGGTGGCACCGGATCAGGAAGGATTGAAAGCCATCTTTTTGAACTATCATAGACATTATTCAACTGATCGTCATAGGTCCCCAATGAAAGTAAGTAATAGATCGTCAGTTCATTGGCTTCATATTCCATCATCCATGCATCTGAAAAGTCATTCATCCCCCTGAAGGTTTTTTGTAGTCCATGCACAAGTTCATGGGGTATATAAAAGCCATTGAACAAATGGGCAAAGACATGTTGAGCAGCTTCTTTGGTTCCTTCAAGATTTTTTAGCTCATCGTGAATGCAAGAAGGTACATCTTGCCATAGTGGTATGCGGGCTTCATCGTCAGGGGGGCTGAAATGGGTAAGTAAGGAAGAAGAATAAACTACCACTGCGGTTCTGAAATCAATCTCCGGGTTTACTGCTTTTACTCTTGCAATAAAATCATTGCACAAGGCCTGGATATCTCTATTCAATTCAGTGGAATCGTTGTAGAGCCTGAACAGGCCAAAGTAAGGCCCCGGATTTTGAGCAATTAAAATTGATTTGAACAGTAATGTAAAGCTTAATAGGATAGTAAGTTTTTGCATAGGTTATGGTTTGTAATTTAAAGTTACTTCTCTAAAAATTCATTGTAAATACCCTAATCATGTGATTAAACAGGGGGCCAATGGCCCTCAATGAAGAGAACATTACCATTGGCCAAGGCCATCCTAAATGATCTTTTATGCTTATACCCATAAAAACAATCAGAAACGGAAAGTATTTATGCCTATACCCATGAAAACTGCCTGTCACAAAAAAGCGGCGGGGTCACTTTGGAGTGGCCCCGTTGCAAAACAACCATCATCTGCCATGGTGCATATCAATCCCTGCGCTGAGCGGAATTTGTAATTCCGCTTTACAAAAATTCAAGGCCAAATGTCATCCATCAAGGGGGTTGGTTAGTCGGCATTGCAAATGCCGCCAAGCAAAGGTCAATTTGGAGTGATTTTATACTACTGCCCCATTACCCTTGCCAGATACTCTTCAAAAGCAGGCTGGTCGGGATTCTCGAAAATCAACACCTTCTGCATCATCTACCAGTTCCTTATATTCGGAAGCTGGAAATAGCTCCGCAAGTTTCAAGTTCCCTGGGGTTAGGACTTTCCAACTTCCGGAGGAATTGGAAACGTCTGGGTTGATTTCGAAGGAATTGGAGACATCCGGGTGCACAACCCCCAAAACCATAAAAGCATTCAGGAATTAAAATGAATTGAACGCTTTTTGTGCAACATACTGCATAAATTTGATTAAATTTGTGCAGTTGTGTATAATTATTTAAGGGAAAACATTGGTTATATGATCAAACGAACCATCCACCAGCAAATCACTGAGGCTTTAAATCTCAATAAAGTCATTTTGATATGGGGCGCCCGAAGGGTGGGGAAAACTACCCTGGTGAAGTCCATAATTGAAAATTTACCTGATGCAAAATACTTTAACTGTGAACTGCTCCAAAACAAGGAAGCCCTTGAAACAACCAATTCAGAATTGTTGGCCGCCTTTTTGGGAAATTACAGGTACCTGGTGTTTGATGAAGCGCAGAATATTACCAATATTGGCATGACACTTAAGGTCATCCACGACACTTTCCCGGATAAAAAGATCATCGCAACTGGTTCATCATCATTTCATTTGCAGCAACAATCCGGCGAACCTTTAACAGGCCGTTCCCGTGAGTTTATAATGACCCCATTGAGTTTCGAAGAGGTTGTTGAACATGAAGATCTGATCACTGCGCATGCTAAAATCGAAAATATCTTAAGGTTTGGGTTGTATCCTGAAATTTATGGTAAAAGTGAAAACTTTGCCATTGATGAGCTTGATAATATTGCATCTAATTATCTTTTCAAAGATATCTTACAATTCGAAAATTTGAAGAAACCCGATGTGCTATATCATTTGGTCAGGGCATTGGCTTTTCAGACAGGAAGCGAGGTTTCATATAACGAATTGTCGAATAAAATCGGGGTTCATGTAAATACTGTAAAGCGTTATATTGAATTGCTGGAACAGAACTACGTTATTTTCCGGCTGACTGCATTGAGCAATAATCCCAGAAATGAGATTGGCAAAGGCCAAAAAATATATTTTTACGATTGTGGTATTCGCAATGCTTTAATCCGGAACTTCAACCCTTTAAGCTTCAGGAACGATGTAGGCCAACTATGGGAGAACTTTATCGTTTCTGAGAAGAGAAAGATGATCTTTAATCACAGAAGACATGTAAATAGTTGGTTTTGGCGTAATTACCAGAAAATGGAAATTGATTACATTGAAGAGCAGAACAACAGCTACCAGCTTTACGAGTGCAAATTCAATCCAAAGAAAAAAGCAATTGTGCCAAAAGACTTTGAAAATCACTATACGAACTACACCTTTAATGTAGTTCATATAGAGAACTACTGGAAGTACTTAATGGCAAAACAATAGTTGCCATTATCACTACCCGGAAGCTGGAAATTGCTTTGCAAGTTTCCAGTTCCTGGGGTTAGGACTTTTCAACTTCCGGAGGAATTGGAAACCTCCATGTAACTTTATGCATCATCTACCAGTTTCTTATCATATCTACAAAAAAGGGATGCACCTCTTCCCCTAATTTCTGAACCAGTTCTTCATCGGATAGCCTGACTTGGTATTTTCCAAGGAATTCCCATAAGTTTTTAAGCACTTCGGGACCACCGGCAGCATATAGTTTCCTGGCCATTTCAAGAAACCTTGCCTGGTACCATCCATAGTTAAGCGGGGCTACCCGGGCTATGGAAAAACCATCGGTTTCGAACAAGTCGAGACTGGTAATTCTTAGCTCTTCAGGGTTAACGTTCAAATTTGCCAGTCCCAATGCCAGCAATGGCTCCATGTATTCCGTTTTCTTTTCAGAAAAGTACGCTACCTGGGTTAAGTTGCAGAAAACTTCTTCCAGCCACAATCTCTGCCTGAAGCGGTTTCCTGTGGAAAACCAAACATGACCCAATTCATGTATATTCATGCCATGCAATGTACTCCTTGCCAACTCATACCCAAAGCCTGTAATAAGCATTTCCATTAACTGGGTTAAGGGCGGCGGAATGGCCGAAGGATCTGACGGGGCCATCATTCGTCTTCTGTTCACATGGTGCAAGCCATAAATAATCCTGGGATCGGTAAAAATACCCCAGTCGGTTCGGCTCAGTGCATAAACATGAATCTGTTCTTCCTGCGGGCCTAAAAGGGTATGGAGATAAATATTGGCATCATGGGTAAGCTGGGCTATAAACAATGCCTCCGTTTCATGCCCCGGGCTGAAATACAAATCGATACTACCCATTCTTCTGAATTCGAGATCATTTGTGTTTTGTGTAACACCAAATTGAGAAATAAAAAGCAGGGTTAAAAAAATCACAACTTTAGGTTTCACACTGATGCGTTTTGAATTTTAAATATGAAGTTCTTTATTTTCGCAGCATTGTAAGCTTTAGCATTTGATTTTGCTATGCCTCTAAGGGGGTTATTGTTAGTTGCCTTTTAAACCCCTGTATCTTTCCATAAGTCAGGCTTCGCCACAACCATTCCGCAGGCCCGAAACTGAATTTACTTAACCACCATCTGCTGAAAAATATCTGGAACACAAAAATGGCTACTGTTAAAAGTAAAGATTGCCATAATTGAACTTTCCCGTACAATCCCAAACCAAAGGGTGCGGCAATGAAAAGGGCGATCAGCGAATGCATCAGGTAATTTGTGAGTGCCATGCGGCCCACCGGTGCCAGCATCGAAGCAAGTTTGTTGATTTTGCCATTGGCATAAAGGAGAATAAAGGCAGAGACATTGGATAGCATGAGGGCTACACCTCCCACAGTCATAAAAAGCGCAACAAGAAAGAACCAACCATTCATCACAAACGGTTCAGTTTGTTTGGCAATAAAAGGGAGGGCAAGATTTAAAGGAATGGCAATGGGCAATGCAATCCAAAGGATTTTCCTGAATAGGGGCAAATGGTCGCGGTAGTTATGGAAAAGTTGTTTGCGGGCAAAGATCAACCCCAGCAGAAACATAGCCATACCCAGACAATAAACAATCAGGGAACCTGGAAGCAATGCACTCCAGTTTTGCCAGTTCATGCTTATAATCTGGGTGTATGACCCAGAACTGTATATTTCATAGGCACTTTGGATAAGTGCAGTAGTTTGGGCTGCCTGCTGCCGGTTGCTTTCTTCCATAGCGTTTAAGGCTTCCGGGTTGGATGACAGCAGAGTAGGCATGGCACTTAAAATCCCAACAAACACAATTGGAAGCAGAAAGAAAACAAGCATCCAGATACTGATCTTACGGATGGATGATTTGCGGAACAAAATCAGGATAAATCCGAAAAGGGCATAAAAAAACAGGATGTCCCCAGGCCACAGAAACGTAACATGCAAGATGCCAATCACCAACAACCAGAATATCCTTTTCAGGAAGGTCCTCACTTTGCCCGGGCTTAACTCTCCCCCTTTGTACAGAAAATTAAAAAAGCCAAAACCAAAGAGCAGAGAAAATAGTGTCATATACTTTCCTGCAAACAATACAGTAACTATGTAGTCGCTGATCTCATTGGCAATTCCGTTACTGAAATCGGGCATCATAAGGTATTCAACGGCAGGAATAAACATGGCGTGCAAATTCACCATGAGGATACCGAAGATGGCAAACCCGCGTAGGGCATCAACCAATTCTAATCTACGGGAAGGGGCAATTGGGGATAGTGTTGACATAAAGCTATTTCGTTTAAGATGTTACAGTATTATCTTCCATGATGCCGGTCAATCTCCTCCTGGCGCAGGAAGCGGGCTGCGTTGTTGTAAAGGATGTCGCGCTTTTGCTCTTCGGTGAGGAAAGAGGCAGTTTCAATAGCTGTAATTCCTTCCTCGATGGCACCGGGCCAATGCATCTGGTCAGACCCAAACATAATGCGGCGATGGAAACCTGCCTGTACAATACGTCTGAGGTAATCGTGAAAAGCTTCCCTGGGCAAAACGAAACATATGACACCCACATCGGCATACACCTGGGGGTGATTGTAAAGCACTGCGATTAAATGGTCGGCCAGAGGCCATCCAGCATGCATGAGGTTGATTCGTAGGCGCGGGTGACGGACTGCTACTTCCTCTATTTCGAAAGCGCTGTGCATCCGGCCAAGGTGGTTGTTGACGCCTGGCAGGTAGGATGCCCCGGGAGGGCCGGTTCCGATATGAATACCCAGGGGGATATCCAGCTCTTCCAGTATTTCCAGATAGGGGGCAAGGCGCGGGTCGTTGGGCGATATGCCTTGGTATGCAAGGGTTACCTCACCGAAAACCCTGTATTTTCCAGTTTCGAGCATTTTTCTTACTTCAGCCGGGGGCGGCCAGTTGTCGATGTGGCCGGGGGGCATCCAGGATGGGATAATGTGGATTCCACCGGGCTCAATATACTCATCGAGCCGGTTTCCGCTGGTTACGCCATAAATATTTCGCCGTTTCAGGATTTCAATGGTCTGGTCTCTGAGTTCGTCATTGGTCACAGGGCTCACAATGGAGTTATCACCCTTAGGTTTTGCCAGCCATTGCATAACGGTTTCACTCCATGGCTTTTCGGGATCATAATCCGGGTAATCGGGATTGCCCCTTGGGATAGAATTTGGCACAGGGCCATTGGCGTCAACATTGATGGAATGCAAGTGCATGTCGATGATGGGCAGGGGCTTTTGGGCCGGGGCCCAATGCGCAAGGGTTAGCATTGCGATGAACAAAAGATTTGTCTTCAGTCTTTTCATCTTTCTCATTTTAGGGTTTAGTTAAAAATAACCGTAATTGGTTTACATAATTTAACCGTTCGATGCTTAAAAGTAATCCAGGAAAACGGAAATTGAAATACCCTAATGATGTGATGGGGATGGGTAGAGAGGGTTGTTTTAGTTCACCCCGGAAGGGTGAAGTAAAAAAATTTGATTGAATTCATGAACACACACCTAAAACATTCGTTTAAGCAAAGTAATTCTTTGTCAAACCCAAAACCAATACTAGTATGAAGCACACTATCATCCTGATTGCATTCATGATGCTGAGCTTTTTCCTTGTAAATAGCAGCCTGCAAAGTCAATCGCTGGAATTTACAGATTGTTTTCTTGATGATTGCGCAGCCTTTGATCAGGATCCCGGGATCCGATTCGGCTATTTTTATGTAAACGAAAACCATACTGACCCCACCAGCCGACTACTACGCATGGCCTTTGTGAAGCTGGAAGCCAGGGAGCAAAATCAGAACACCCCGATACTCTTTCTTGATGGTGGCCCTGGGGGAAGGACACTCCATAACCGCAACATACGCTTATTTGCAGCCCATCCCTTCAGGAACAATCACGACATATACCTGACAGATTTCAGGGGACTGGGACACTCTCAACCTGAAATTTGTCCGGGCCTGGAAAATAACCTTTTCCAAACCTTATCCCTGGATCTTACCCCTGAACAAGCTCGCCAGATGGGGCACGATATCTTTTTTGAGTGTTTTGAAGCTTTGATGAATGAAGGCTTAGATCTCAATCAATTCAATACTGCAACGGTGGTAAAAGACCTTGAAATATTGAGAAATCAACTGGGCATCAAACAATGGAACCTTTGGGGTATCTCATACGGAACCCGCGTGGCACAAACCTATATGCGCGATTACCCTAATTCGGTAAGATCTGCCATACATGATTCACCTGTGCCCGTGGGGCTTAATTTCCCACTTACCTATCTTGACTCTTACAGAAAATCATTGAACGAACTTTTCTCCCAATGTGCCAGCGATCCCCAATGCAACAAATCATTTCCCAACCTTGAGCAGGACTTTTATGCAACGATGGAATCATTGAAAACTCAACCTTTTTTTATTGAGACTTCGGTTGTTCCCCAGGGAAGTGTTACCCTGGGTTTTTCTGATATGCACCTGATCGTTCATCAATTGCTTTATGCAAATCAACTTTACCCTGTTTTTCCGTGGTTTATGAAGGTTATTAAAGAAAGAAACCAGGAGTTTATGAGAAATCTTTTGCCAGCATTGCTGGACCGCCTGCTTTCTACATCCCGCTCAATTTATCAGCTGGTTTCAAAGTATGACCTTGGGCCGCTTTATACCATAGCGGAACAGGATACTTCCGACCCACTTTACCAGGCACTTAACTTTTTTTATACCGATTATTACATAAAGGGGAAAATGGATTTTGTAAGAATCGACAGCCTGGAAGGATATCCTGTAACCAGTTCTGTTCCTTCACTGATCCTCTCTGGTGAATTTGATCCTATAACACCTCCGTCACATGCTTTCATGCTTCATGCCAATCTTCGGAACAGCTATCTTTTTACTTTTCCCGGGCAGGGACATGGATTGACCATGCTGTCAGATTGCGCCAGAGAAATAACCTTGCAATTCCTGGACAACCCAGATATTGCACCCGACAAAAGCTGCATTGCCCAACTGGAAACATCTCCGGTTATGTGGGTCACTGACATTTATTTCAACACACATATTGCCACTTTTGTAAGCAATGTGATTAATAAACCCAAAATCGCTACTATAGCCGGCCCGGGTTTACTTATGCTTGCGTTCCTGCTTTCCCTGATCATGTTTGTGGTGAATCTTTTCAGGAAAAGGAACATTAGCCGTTCTGAGTACCGGGGAGGGATACTTTCCAGGACCACTGCATTCATCTTTATCTTACTCTTTGCTGGTATATTCTACTTTGTAAAAGAAACGGCATCAGTGAATGGTTTTATGGTACTCTTAGGTTTACTTCCCCAAGCCCGATGGTTGTTTTTGCTCTCTTTTGCTGCCCTTACCGGAACTGCTTTATCTCTCTATTTCTTTGTAAAGTCATTCAAAGATCAGTCAGCTTTTCAACGGATCATTTCCGGATTTATGCCTACTTCACTGGTTTGGTGCAGTGTAATTGTGTTGCAATACCAGTTGTGGCCCTGGTGATGGGTTTTTCCTGAACGGAAACACCTCCCTGTAGGTCAAACACCTCCAGGCCCATTCCAATGGGCCGAAAAGGAAATATTTCAGCCAGAGCGGACTTACAATCAATTGTATGATCCATATCACTGTGAGTACATAATAGACCTGAAAGTATTCCAGTTCGGCGAAATAGTTCAACCCATATCCGTAGAAGAATAAGGTGCAAAAAACCGTGTGCAATACGTAGTTGGTAAATGCCATCTGGCCCACAGCCTTAAGGGCATTCATGAGCCATTTAAGATAGCCCGCCTGGTAAATCAA
>JBKBSF010000037.1:0-34908 GCA_046291875.1 Bacteroidales bacterium
TACCAAACCCAGGCCAACGGCTCCTATATAAATCTCAATGGGTGTGCGCAGAAACAGTCCTCCGTGTCGCAGAAAAGCAGTGAGCAACAGGTAGAGGATTACAAGGATGCCCACAAAGCCTGCTGTATCCTCGGCTGTTTTGGCCCAGGAGGGCGATTTCTTTCTCAGGAACATGCCCATGGCCACCGGTACCAGCACCAAAACAAGAGAGCTGATGATGTTGCCCGTTGGAATTACAAATTCTGTATAGGTTCCCTGTGCCTGCAGGTTGGCGGTAATCTGTGCCGTGAAGCCACTGGTGTAAAGTTTAAGCAACAGGGGCATCATAATCAGAGCCAGCAGGGTAGATGCTGTGGTCATGGAGATGCTCAGGGCTACAGATCCCCTGCTGAAATAGGTAAACATATTGGAAGTAGTACCACCGGGCA
The DNA here is from genome assembly GCA_046291875.1 of Bacteroidales bacterium. Taxonomy (GTDB): domain Bacteria; phylum Bacteroidota; class Bacteroidia; order Bacteroidales; family UBA7960; genus SKVR01. The sequence continues at coordinate 429 of JBKBSF010000037.1, forward strand.
AACAGCCGATCAGAATGAGCGAAATGGCAAAAGCAGGAGGGAAGTTGAGCAATGTGGCCATGGTAAAGGCCAGCAGAGGCATCAGTCCGAACTGCGACACAAACCCGATAAGTACTCCCCTGGGTTTGCGCACCACTGCGCGAAAATCATCGGGGGTGAGGCTGCTGCCCATCCCCAGCATGATTACAAAGATCATCAGAGCAAGCAATGCCTGATCGTGAGCATATAGTAGTTGCGTGTTAAATTCCATGGTTTAGTTGTTTTTTGATGATCCGTTGGTGAAGAGTTCGGTGATTATATGGCTGAATTTCTGCTCCACAACATGTCTTTTGATCTTGTAGAGATTGGTAAGCTCATCGCCAACCTTGAAACTTTCTCCCAGTATCTTAAAGTCGCGTATCTGTTCATACCTTTTAAAGCCGTTGTGTTCGGCGGTCATTCGGCGGATCTCATCGCGAATGATCCGGTTGGCTTCCGGGTGGGTTGCCAGCTCCTGGAGAGTCTGAGTGGGCAAGCCGGCAGCTTTAAACTCTTCTACAGCAGGTACAATAAGAGCGCTGAGGAACTTCTTGTCCTGGCCGATCACCATACATTGATCGATGTACTGGCTTTGCTGCAGGCGCATCTCAAGGGGTTCTGGTTCAACATTCTCGCCGCTGGAAAGTACAATGGTGGCTTTGGAGCGTCCAAGTATCTTCAGGCAATTGTTGTGGGTTATCATGCCCAGGTCGCCGGTACGCAGCCATCCCTCTTTCATGGTTTGGCGGGTGAGCTCTTCCTCTCTGTAATACCCCTTCATTACCTGGGGGCCTTTTACCCAGATCTCTCCTCTTTGTGCCCGGCCATTGTCAGGAAGGTGAATGTTGGGATACAGGGTAATACCGGACTCGGGGTCTACAATGCGCACCTGTGTGCCGGGGATGGGAGGTCCTACCGTGCCCACCACCAGGTTGAGCATCGATCGAACCGAAATTACCGGAGAGGTCTCAGTCATACCATACCCTTCCAATACCGGTATTCCAACATAATTCAAAAACTTATCAATGTGGATGGGCAAAGCTCCACCTCCTGAAATGGTTGCTTTCAGAGATCCTCCTGCGCCCAATCGTATGCGTTCGAGCACGGCAGCATTGAAGAAGCCATACCAGGGCATTACCAGAGCCCATCGGATCATTTGCAACGGATACAAAAGCACGTATTGCCAGAGAGGCTGTTTCTTTACCTGTAGATGTTTGTTGGTAAGGAAATACTCCGATTGTTTGTAGTGAGTGGCCAGGAAATAGGCTATATGGAACAGAATACGACGCACCGGGTGCGATGCCTTTACGTTCTTCAGTATACGTTCATGCAGCTTTTCCCAAAGCCTGGGAGCAGAAGCCATGAAAGTGGGTTCCACATTTTTCATGTCTTCGGCCAGTGTATTGATGCTCGAATAATAGGTACACCCCCCGAAGCTGATGGTATACATTTCTATTACCCTTTCAAAAATGTGCCAGATGGGTAAAACGGACAATACCCTGTCGTTGCAGTTGTACAAACCAGGCAGGTTGTTTACCTGCGAAACCATATTGGCATGGGTAAGCATTACCCCTTTGGGCTGGCCGGTAGTGCCTGAAGTATAGATGAGGGTAAACAGGTCGTCGGAAGTAATTCCGGCTATTCTTTCCTCGGCCCTGGTGTCCTTTCGCAGGCGCAGCTGCCGGCCCAGTTCGGTAATTCCTGCCAGAGGTTTAAAAACCTCATTGCCCTCGAACTTCGGATCCAGCACAATGATCTCACGGAGCTCAGGCAACTGGTCTCGCAAGGCATAGATGCGCCGGGCAAGCACAAGTGTTTCAGCAAAAGTTACCCTGATGCCCGCATGATTGATAATGTAAACCAGCTCATGGTCGGTTACATCTCTTCCACGGGGTACATCGGCAGCTCCGCAGAGTTGTACGGCACAATCGGCAAGTATCCACTCATAGCGGTTGTCGCCAAATAAACCTACATGCTCGCGGGCTTGTACTCCCAGCTCAATGAGCCCGGTGGCAAGGCAAAGCCCTTGCTGGTACCAATCCTGGTAAGTAACGGGGGTCCATTGTAAGGGGCTCTGGCGCGTAGCAAATGCTGGCAGAGCACCATAACGATCTGCAGCTTCCTTGTAAAGCAATGCAAGATTTTCAGTGTTGATCCGATGATGCATAAAGTGTTTTTGGTTACAAACTGTTGTGAGACCACATTAGCTCAGTATTTCATGGTCATTGCTTTTTTGGCAGCCGCAAATATAACAATAAATTAATATCAAATTGAATGAGCGTTTAAATCAACTGTGTTTTTTGGAAATTGTTCAACCCTGCCTCAGATTGTTGTATATTTGCAACATTGTTGCATTTTGAAGCGCCCTAATAATTATCAACCCTCATGAGTTTACTACAATACAACCCGTCAGAGAAATCTGAGCAAAACAATAAAACAGAAAATAATGCTGAACCTAAGAGAATTGAAGTATATGTATTGACCGGATTTCTGGGCGCAGGAAAAACCACACTGCTCAATCATCTTCTCAGGTGTTTTGATCACTCCCGTAATTTTATTATCGAAAATGAGTTTGGCAAGGTGAATATCGATAAAACCCTTGTGCAGGGAAAGATTGATAGCATCTTTGAAATCACCAATGGTTGTTTATGCTGCAATCTTGACACTGAGCTATACGAGGCCCTGGATCAGATTGCCCGCCTGGAGCAAAAGCCCGACAAGCTGTTTATAGAATCTACCGGAGTGGCGGATGCCGGCAACCTTGCAGCCATCTTTCATGAAGACTTTGTAAAAGAGATTTTTCACTTGAAAAAGCTGATTTGTGTCATCGATACGGAAGTAGTGGAAGATTTCCTGCAAAAGTCGCCGGAGGTGTCGCGGCAGATTGCTGCCAGCGACTTGCTGGTAATGAATAAATCGGGGGCTGTTTCAGCGGACTATCTCAACCAGGTAGAGAATCTGCTGGGCCGCATCAATCCGTTTGCGCATCGCGTAAGCACTGCCGATGGATCCATCGATATACAATTGCTGGAAAGTCCAGGTGTGCAACGTCCTGTTTTTTCGCTTGATCCGGTCCCCTCCAAAACGCTGCAACACGACATCAACAGTGTGTTGTACGAAACCGATGGATGCTATGATATGGAAAAACTTGAAGTATTACTGCGTACCAGTTTGTTTGTGTATTACCAGGATATATACCGGATAAAAGGGTTCATTAAAGATGCATTTGGAAATTTTTACCTGCTGCAAACTGCCGGAAAAACACTTTCTGTAACTCCATGGCCGCAGTATACCGGTACTGGACTTATTGTTTTTATAGGGCGGAAGCTTACCCGCGAAATTGCCGAAAGATTACTCCATTCGGCTATGGCCCGTTGCAATCCTTCCTGAATACAAAAAAGGCTGTTCCGAAGGTTTACAGAACAGCCCGGCTTCCATCGGGAGCTTTCACTGAAGAGCAACTGCTAAATACGCCGCCCCCTGATGAGTCGCAAAAGGATTGATATTACGGCAAGCACTAAAAGAATGTGTATCAGTGCTCCCAGGTTAAGGGCCAGAAAACCTATAGCCCAGAAAAGTATTAACAACACAGCAATAAAATACAAAAATCTCATGACGCTATATTTTTAGGGTTAATAATTCAGTTTATGTTTCCATTGCCATCATTTCTTTTTCCCGGCCAGGAAAAGAGCTCCTCCTGCCAGTACCACAATGGCTCCATACCAGGGTTTCCATTTTATTTCGTGCTCTTTTTCCTGCGTCAGCTCATATTCTCCAATCTCAATGATCTGTTCTTCGGTTTTAAAGCTGACACCAGTGAAAATCAATAATGCAATTCCGATTACTACAAGCGCTATTCCTGCTTTTCTCATAACATAGGGTTTTGAGGTTTGATTATTTAATTGTTTAATAAGAAACTATCGTACCAATCGCGGGCATGATATTTTGCAGGTGTTTTGTAAGTATTTGCAGATTATGTGGTTAGGTTGTATTGAGTTTTTTTTACCGGGGTAAGAGCCCTTGTTTTTTGCGTTAAAACTGTGAAAACTTTCCACAGTTTGTATCAGTACGGCCCCACAAGGTTTATTTTCCAATGGATTCATCCTCTCCGGCAGGCTATTTCCAGAAATAAGAATTATATTTGTTTCAGCCGTATGCCGGTTTATGGGCTTGGGGCAAAGATTGCGCCTGAGAGAGTTTCAATGTATTTCTTCGAAAAAACTAACACTATTAGCAGATCCAATGGCACAAAAAATTCTGGTTGTTGACGATGATGTGAGTTTTTGTCTTACCCTGAAAGCATTTCTTGAAAGAAATGGTTTTGTTATCCGGGAAGCCTACAACTCACAGAAGGCATTGGAAAAGATGGCCGGCGAACGGTTTGATGTGGTTCTTACAGATTTTCGTCTGCCTGATATGGATGGCCTTGAACTGCTTAAGCAGATCCGGCAAAGATCATCTGCAGCTGTGGTAATAATCATGACGGCCTATGCCGATATAAGAATGGCCGTGCAGGCTATCAAGTATGGAGCCTACGAGTACGTTGCCAAGCCTGTAAATCCCGATGAGCTGCTGGCCCACATCAGGAATGGCCTGAAAAAGAAGGAACAATTACCTGAAAGTGGCCCCGTGGGTCAGAAAGCTTCCAAGCCTGCCAGGCTCAGTTTCGATTACCAGGAAGCGCAGAGCAAGCAATCAAGAGAAATACATGAGCATATCAAACTGGTTGCACCCACCCACATGTCGGTGGTTATTATGGGGGAGAGCGGCACGGGTAAAGAGTATATTGCCCGGCGTATTCATGCCTTCAGCAAGCGCAAGGATCATCCTTTTGTAGCTGTGGATTGCGGTGCCCTTTCGGAAGAACTGGCTGCCAGCGAATTTTTCGGACACCTCAAAGGTTCATTTACCGGGGCCATTCAAGATAAAACAGGACAGTTTGAAGCCGCAAACAAAGGAACTTTATTCCTTGACGAAATTGGGAACCTCTCCTACGATATACAGGTGAAGCTGCTAAGGGCATTGCAGGAAAGGCAGATCAGGAAGATCGGAAGTAATAAGGATATTCCGGTAGATGTGAGAATACTGGCAGCCACCAACGACGATCTGCAGAAAGAAGTGCAAAGAGGTAATTTCAGAGAAGACCTTTACCACAGACTCAACGAATTCAGTATTCTGGTTCCCCCGTTGCGCGAAAGAAAAGAGGATGTACAGATATTTGTGAATTATTTCCTCAAAAAGGCCAATGAAGAGCTGGAAAAACAGGTAGATACTATACCTGATGGAGTAATGGACATCTTGCTGAATTATTCCTGGCCGGGCAATATCCGCGAAATAAAAAATGTAATCCGCAGGGCAGTATTGCTGACCTCAGGGGTGGAACTCGATAAAACGGCCCTGCCCCAGGAGATAGTTTTCGCTGCCCTCACCCAGGATGATCGACCCACCGACGGTAATGAAGAAAACTCTTTGAAATCTGAAACCGGAAAAACCGAGAAAGAGATCATTGTGAGTACCTTGCAAAAGGCAAAGTACAACAAATCAAAGGCGGCACGGATGCTCAACATCGATCGGCGCACCCTGTACAACAAAATGAAACTGTACAACATTCCGCTGGATTGATCTTCCCATTCTTCTTTAGCTGCTGCCATGGGCAAGCATCGGGCTGAGGCTTTCCATTAGCTCATGGCCCAAATGCAGTATGTGTGATACATGCATGCGGGTTTCTTCCATTGCCAGATCCTTAAGATCTGATCGATCCAGACTTTTTAGATGGGCCACCAACTCATGGGCTTGCAACATTCCGCACATGGTGATCATTTTATGGGCCAGCTTCTGAAGAGTTGCAAAATCTGACCCTTCCATGGCTGCATGGAGATCAGCCAGGTTCTGACGCGTGTCTTGTACAAAGGCTTCCAGGATAGGCTGAATGGTGTCGGGATTGTTGCCGGTAAAAGCTACCAGGCCCTCCAGGCTAAACATGGGGGATTGCTTTTCTGCAATGGGTGCAATGGCGGGCCGATCAGCAGGCAATTTTGCAGCCGATGGCATGTCAGGTTTGTTCTTTCCCAGCAATTGCGCAATTTTCTCCATTAAAAGAACGTCATCAACAGGCTTGGCAATGATATCTTCTATGCCGTTGGCTTTGCACAAAAGGAGTGTTTCGGGAGTTACATCTGCACTGCAGGCCAATGCAGGAGTGGATTGGCTGGCCCAGCTATGTTGCTGGCGCAGTTTTCCTATCAATTCGATACCACTCATGCCTGGCATTTGTATGTCTGTAATGATGAGATCGAATTTTTCCTTTTCCATCAGCACCATAGCCTCCTCTACTTCGGCGGCCTCTTGCAGGCGTATGCCGGGGCAGGCTTCAAAAATAGCTTTAAACAACATGCGATTGAGCCGGTCATCTTCTACCAGCAGAATATGGGCAGATAGGGTGTCAAAGCTTTCCTGCTGGCGGGGGAGGGCAGGGGCTTGCTGCGGTGCGGCTACCGTAAAGGGAATATGCACCGAAAAGGTAGAACCTTCGCCGGGTTTGCTGAACACCTCTATCTTTCCGTCCATGAGCTCGCACAGCTTTTTGCTGATGGACAGCCCCAGTCCGGTGCCTCCGAATTTTCGGGTGGGCAATTCATCTGCCTGGCTGAATTCCTCAAAAATATGTTGCAACCCGTTTTCATGGATGCCGATGCCGGTATCCGTTACCTTGAAATGTACATGGCTGATATCTGGCTGGGCAGAGCTTTGGTAGTCGGAAACCGAAATACGTACCGAGCCCTCCGGGGTAAACTTTACTGCATTGCCGGCAATGTTGAGCAGGATCTGACGGATGCGGATGGGGTCACCTTCAATAATGGGATTGTTTAACTGGGTTTCCAGAGTAAACTCCAGTTGTTTTTCGTTGGCAGCTACCCAAAGGGTTTGATATACCTCCCGGCAAAGTTGCTCCAGATCTGTAGTAGTCTTCTGCAATTCGATACGGCCAGCCTCCATCTTCGAAAAATCAAGGATGTCGTTCACAATGTGCAGGAGATGATCCGATGATTGCCGTATCGCCTCTAAGTACTGGGGCATTGCTGCAGGGGCTTGCTTCTTCTCTAGTTGCCTGGAAAAGCCGATGATACTGTTGAGAGGGGTTCGGATCTCATGGCTGATATTGGCCATAAACCGCTGTTTGGTTTTGAGAAGATTTTCAGCCCGGTTTTTTTCCCGCAGCAATTGAAACTTATAGAAACGGCTTCGGTTGATATCCAGAACAAAGAGCCAGGAAAAAACCATCAGAATGATCAGAGAGATGGACAGGATGACGAATATTTTCCCCGAGGTACTTCGTACGGTAGAGTGGGCGTGTGCAGCCTCTTGCAGGGCAATATTGCGCTCGTGATCTTCAAGACGGGTAACCAGGCTCCAGATGTTATCCATTACTTCTTTATCCTGTCTCAATATCTGGTTTTCAGCCCGCATAATCTGTTGCTGCCGCTCCATCATAGAGCGAGCCAGATTCTGTATGGTCGATGCCAGTTCTTCTCTCAAGGCATCAGAGTCGTGGTAAACTGTTATGATAGAGTCTGTATGTACACGAAGGGTTTGCTCCTGGAGAGCCTGGCGGTTGTGTTCGGCCAGGGGAGGTTCTTCCTGCTGACGGCCAGAAAACCAGCCTCTTAAACGGGCGAAGAAGTTTTCCTTCTCCCGGCTTACCTCCTCTAGGGGTTGCTGCTCTGAGGGTTCCGTGCGGGTGGTTGTGGTATGTTCTACCTGGCGGATTCGGGCACTCTCTTCTGTGGCCACAATAATCTCTTCCAGGGCTTGCTGATAGAGCGCTGAGTTCTCATCGAGCCTTCGGAGTTTCATCAACTGGTCGAGCAATCGGGTTTTATTGAGAAGTTCTATGTTGATAGAGTCGATGATCTGAGAGAAAAAAGGATCATTGTGAGCAAGCAGATACAATGAATCAACAAGGCCATTCAATGTGGAAAGTTCATCGAAATACTCATTAAGATAGCTTTCCTGTTCGCTCAGGGTATAAGAGCGGATATGACTCTCTGCATTGTAAATGGAGAAGATCATGGCATGCAGCAGTTCAATACGTGGATTGGGCTGCGACAACAGATCTGCCGAGCGGGTCAATTGCCTGAAACTGCTGAAGGTAAAATAGGTAATACTGCCCAGCAATATAACCAATAGCACATAACTCAGAAATACCCTGGATTTTAAACGCTTTTCTTCCTTTGGATGGTTCATCGTTTGGGGTTTTGGGACAATATGTTTTTTTTGGGGCTTTTATGCCCACTGCATAAACACTGCCTTTGTCAAAAGTACAAAAAAGGAAGTTGCAATTGTTTGCCTGAGACCTTATACCACGGGTAGAAAATATGTTTCCATTAGAATACCTATCCTTTTATTGTGTTTCGGATAATCCTCACTCTGTGTATTCAGATTCACAGGTCGATGTATTTCGATCTGCCTTGAAATACCAGATTGATTTGCTCCAGAGTTCTTCTTATTGTCTGGAACATAGGTGAATGAATCGTTGCAATGAAAGCAACCGGTTGGGTTGCGGCCTGGCATTTGTCGTATCCAATTCAGGAAAGAATGATCTTTAAATCATTCATCATGTCGTCTCAATAAAACCAGTAATAACTTAAAAAACATAATTATGAAAAGCGAAAGTATGAAAATTCAAATCTTATGTGCCAGGGAAGCAAATCCTTGCAATGAAAGGAGTGCCGGCCAAGGATTGGCTCAAAATGCTGTAATGGTTCTGGCAATCCTTATTCTCCTTGCTTTACCGGGGTACAGCCAGCAAACGAGTGGTGGGATAAAAGGAGGATTGACCCTCAGTAATTTGTATATCGACAAACAGGATATCGATGACGAAAACGCCCGTTTTGGTTTTCATGGAGGTTTGTTCGGTCAGATTATGGTGCTCGAAACTTTTGGTTTTCAGCCCGAGCTGCTCTTTACAACCAAAGGATCTGAGGCTGTTTACGATGGTTTCATTAGCCAAACCGTTCAATTCAATCTCAACTACATCGAATTGCCCATGTTGGCAGTGTTTCGGCCATTGGAAATCCTTGAGTTTCATGCCGGACCCTATGTGGGTTTGCTTATGAGCAGCAATATAAAATATTCCGGAACCATAGAAGGCGAAACGGAACTCAACCGCGATAATTTCAATACAGTGGATTATGGTCTGTCAGCTGGGGTCGCACTGAATTTTGGCCAGATATCTGCCGGGTTGCGCTACAATATGGGGTTGCAGAAACTTGCCGACAGTAATGTGGCCGATCTATTGCTGGGTGATAGTAAAAACTCCTACGGACAGATTTTCGTAGCGGTTCGCCTGGGAAATCCCTAATTCCAGAACCGAAAAAACCTGCGCTTGTAGCTTGCTGGAATAAATAACCTTCAAGGGGTATCGGAGCTTTTGGTATGCATCCGATAATCAGGTGCCGCAAAAGGTCTGGTACCCTTTGTCTCCATCGGGTGGTGGCGATTGAAACCGCCGGTGGGGTACTTTCCGGTTGTAAGGGTCTGATAACACCAGCATCAGTTGCCTGAACAGTGTCATTTCCCCGTCGTGGGCAGCCGCATGGAGTGCCTCTTCTACCAGATGATTGCGTGGAATAACCGCCGGATTGGTTTTTCGCATCAGCTCCAGGGCAGAGGGTATTCCTCCCGGACTTTCAGACACCCTGGTTTCCCACTTTCTGAGCCAATCAACAAAAAGCTCATCCGAAAAAACCCTGTCGGGATCCTGCAAATTTTCTCCGGATGCATAGCCTTCAATAGCCAGGAAAGTGTTGGTGTAGTCAGCATTGTGACTTTGCATCCAACCCAGCAATTCTTCGAGCAATACACCATCCTTTTTCGAAGCATTGGCAATTCCCAGTTTGGAGAACATCATTTGGAGGAATAATTCTCTGAAGAGGGGTTCGAAAGTTTCGATGCGTTCTCGGGCCATTTCTGTGGCCTGTTTTTCATTTTCGTGGATCAGGGGCAGCAAAGCAATCGCCAGGCATCCCAGATTCCATTGAGCAATAGCTGGCTGGTTGCCAAAGGCATAACGACCCTGGTGATCGATAGAGCTGAATACGGTGCCAGAGTGGTAAGAGTTCATAAAAGCACAGGGGCCATAATCAATCGTCTCACCGGCAATGCTCATGTTGTCGGTGTTCATTACCCCATGAATAAATCCTGTACGCATCCAATGGGTTACCAGTGTCGCCTGAAGTTTAATTGCGTGGCCCAGTAGCTCCAAAGCGGGGTTGGCCGCTTGGAGAAGTTCCGGAAAATGTCTTTGAATCGTGTAAGTAGTAAATGCGCTGAGCAGATGGGGTTCGGCATACCTGAGAAACTCGAAGGTCCCTACACGAATATGGCTGGCTGCTACTCGTGTGAGCAGAGCACCCCGGTGGGTGATCTCCCTTTCTACCTTTTCTCCTGTGGCTGTAACAGCCAGGCTTCGGGTAGTGGGTATACCCAGCTTGGTAATGGCTTCACTTAAGAGATATTCACGCAGCATGGAATACAGAGTGGCTCTTCCGTCGCCTCTGCGCGAATAGGGTGTTTGACCCGAACCCTTCAGCTGAATGTCGAATCGTTGACCCTTGGGTGTAATTTGTTCTCCCAGCAAGATGGCCCTGCCATCGCCCAGCATGGTCAAATTACCGAACTGATGTCCGGCGTAAGCCTGAGCCAGGGGGGTAGCCTGCGGGGGAGCCTGGTTGCCGGAAAAATACTGCGCCCATTGCTCTGGTTGCACACCAAAGTCATTAAGGCCCAGCTCCTGCGCCAGAGAGTTGTTCCATAGTATCAATTCAGGTGCCTTTACCGGCTCCGGCATTACCCGTGAAAAAAGCCGGGCATCCAGCCTGGAATAGCTGTTGTCGAAATTCCAGCCTTCCGCGTTGCTATCGTTTTTACTTTTCATGACCATCAAACATATAAGGAGCTGCGATGTTCATCTTTGGATTTCAATGTTGCAAAAAACGGATTGTAATTGGCGATTTTTTTCTTTATTGAGTGAAAAGGCTTGTTTTGTTAAAAATGACAAATCCTGACCTTGGCATGCATCTGTTTGGATTTGTGTTTTAAACAGATATTTTGCGGGTTTAGGAAAACTTAACAATGATTTATAGATTTGTTAAAGAAGGGATGAAAGGGTACACAAAGTGTTTTTTTTTGGTGGAGTGCCTATTAGAGCGTATATTTATGTTTGGTTTAAAGTCTGATATGAATCAATTCAAACAAAAATTTCATTTTTTTGTCTGGTGAAATATTTGTTTTGTCAATTAAATATGTAAAAGGCAGCGGATATTTTGCCCCAAATCCAATAAACACGCTATGAGCTGGTTTACCAAGACTATTGAAGAAAAAAAGACACAAAAAAAGCCTTTATGGGTAAAGTGCAAACAATGCAGTGCCCATGTTTGGCAGAGCCAATGGGTCGAAAACCTGCATGTTTGCCCTCATTGTAATTATCACGATAGTATTAGCTCGTGGGATCGCATCCGCCTCTTGTTTGACGAGGGTACCTTCCAGGAGCTTTTTGCCAATATCGTTCCGGTCGATTCTTTAAATTTCACTGATTTAAAGGGGTCTTACAAGGATAAGATTGAAGCCAACCGAAAGAAATCGGGCATCTCGGAATCGGTAATTACCGGGCAAGGAAAAATAAAAGGGATAGATGCGGTGGTGGCCATTATGGATTTCCGGTTTTTAGGAGGAAGTTTAGGTAGCGGTACCGGGGAGAAAATTCTCCAGGCCGCTAATTTTGCTTATGAGAATGGCATTCCTTATATTGTTTTTTCTGCTTCAGGGGGTGCCCGTATGCAGGAAGGGGTGCTCTCGCTGATGCAAATGGCCAAGACCTGTGCCGGGGTATCCCGCCTCAACCGCCGAAACATACCTTATATCTCTGTATTGCTGAATCCTACCACCGGGGGGGTTACGGCGAGCTATGCCATGATGGGCGACCTGAATATTGCAGAACCCGGAGCAGTAATTGGTTTTGCCGGCCGAAGGGTTATTGAGCAAACCATCGGAGAAAAACTTCCCGAAGATTTCCAAACAGCAGAATATCTGCTCGATCACGGCTTTATCGATGCTATCGTTCAACGGAAAGATATGCGCGATTACCTGGCCAATGTTTTGAGTTATTATAACCGATAATCAACACCCAATCTTTTTACAAACCAAACTCACATTTTATGGTAGTAGCAACTGGTGTTAAGCTCGCAGAAAAGAATGCCCGTAAAAATAAGACGGCATCCATGGCTGCGAAACCTTCCGCATGGGATATTGTAAAAATCAGCAGGCATCCGCAAAGGCCTGTTCTTCAGGATTATATCGAAAAGGTCTTTGCCAATTTTGTACCCCTCCACGGCGACAGAGCTTTCGCAGACGATAAAGCCATTATTGGAGGCTTTGCCCGGATCGGCAATCAGAAAGTAATGCTTATAGGACACAACAAAGGCAAAAATACCAACGAACAGATCGAACGCAATTTCGGTATGGCCAAACCCGAAGGATACCGAAAAGCTCTTCGACTTATGAAACTCGCCGAACGCTTTAATCTTCCCATCGTTACTGTTATAGATACTCCGGGAGCTTTTCCGGGGCTTGAGGCAGAAGAACGCGGACAGGCAGAATCCATTGCCCGAAACATCACCGAGATGGCCGCCATTAAAGTTCCTATCGTATCTGTAGTAATTGGCGAAGGAGGCAGTGGAGGTGCCCTGGGTATTGGGGTTGGCGACAGGATTTTGATGCTTTCCAATGCCATATACTCTGTGATCTCTCCCGAAGGGTGTGCTTCTATCCTCTGGCGAGATGCTAAATATGCTCCCGATGCAGCAGAAGCACTTAAGATTACCTCTCATGCCCTGCTGGAAAATGGAGTAATCGATGAAATCATTCCAGAACCGGGCACAGGAGCTCATTCCGATTACGATAAAACCGCTGCAGCATTTCAGAGAGCCGTTTTGAAAAACATCAAAGAACTGCTGGACCTATCCGAAGAGCAACTCCTGGACCGCCGTTTTGATAAGTATGCGGGCATGGGCAAGTTTGGACTGGAATAATCCTGCAATACATGCACCTGAATAGGCCATACTGAGCCCGAACAACATGCTGTGCTTCATTATAAGGACAGCAAGGATCAAATATGAATAACAACAAATAGTGAATATGGAAAAGAAAAATCTGCTACGGATCACCGACACTACACTACGCGACGGACACCAGTCGCTTTGGGCAACCCGTATGCGCACAAAGGATATTCTTGATATTATCGATACCATCGACAATGCGGGTTATTACTCCCTGGAGGTTTGGGGAGGAGCCACTTTTGATGTGTGTTTGCGTTTTTTGCGAGAGAACCCCTGGGAGAGGCTAAGGCTGATCAAAGCACAGGCAAAGAATACTCCTTTGCAGATGCTGCTCAGAGGGCAAAATATTGTAGGATACAAAAACTATCCTGATGATCTGCTGGACAGATTCATTGAAACAGCTCATGCCAACGGTGTAGACATCTTCAGGATCTTTGATGCTCTCAACGATACAAGGAACCTGGAATCAGCCATAAAATCAGTAAAGAAGCATGGTGCACATGCGCAAGGAGCTCTTTCGTACACCATCAGCCCGGTACATACCATTGAAAAATACGTTGAATATGCCCGCGAACAAGTGCAACTGGGGGTAGACTCATTGTGCATCAAGGATATGGCAGGATTGCTTTCACCGCACAAATCCCATGAGCTGGTCAGCGCTCTTGTAAAAGAATTCGGTTTGCCGGTACAGGTTCATTGCCATGCCACCAGCGGAATGTCTGAAACAGCCTACCTGGAAGGCGTGAGAGCCGGTGCAGGTGCCATTGATACTGCTGTTGCTTCCATGTCTGGTTTCTCATCGCAACCTGCCGTTGAAACCATTTATGCCATTTTTTCTGAAATGGGGTATGATCTGAACCTCGATCTTGAGGCCATTCGTGAAGTAAACAAATATTTTGCTGAGCTGGCACCGCGCAGGTCAAAGGGAAGAGGCCATGAGGCTGCCGTTGATGGAGAAATTCTTATCCATCAGATCCCCGGCGGAATGATTTCCAATTATCGTTCTCAACTGGAGCAGCAGGATGCACTCGACAAGCTTCCTGAAGTGCTTGAGGAGGTTACCCGGGTACGCCAGGACCTCGGCTTTCCGCCCCTGGTAACCCCTACCAGCCAGATTGTAGGCACACAGGCCGTAATGAATGTTCTGGCGGGTGAACGTTATAAAATTGTGCCCCAGGAGGTAAAAAACTATGTGAAAGGAATGTATGGCCGGTCTCCTGTTCCCATTGATCCCGCATTTATAAAGAAAATACTGGGCAATGAAAAGCCAATAACCAAAAGGCCTGCCGACGACCTGGAGCCTATGTTGCCCAATGCTACCAAGCAAATCTCCCAACCCGAGTTATTGCATGACGAGGAAGATATTCTTTCCTATTGCCTGTTTCCGGAGGTGGCTTTGGAATATTTCAAATGGAGAGCCCTTCCCGAATCACAGAGGCCTAAAACCCCTGCAGATCTGGAAACTGATGAGATAATGGGTGCCCCGCAACCGGAGCAACCCGTCTCTGCTCTCGCATTGGATAAGATGTTGCATGCTGAAGATTATGCTGGTATTCACAGTATCCTGGAAAAGGCCTCAACTCTTCATCTCAATGAACTGGTGATCAGAAAGGGCGATTTTAACCTGAGTTTATACTCGGGCAATGGCAATGGATCAGTCAGAACCCAGCCTCTTTCAACACCCCCAGCAGAAAAAACTGTAAATAAGGAGGTTGAAGTAAGAAACGAGACCAGCACTGCGGTTGCCGTAGATACGGCCACCGAAACAATTAACGCGGTTATGGCCGGTACCTTCTACCGTTCGTCAGGAGAAAACAACCCACCCTTTGTTTCAGAAGGTGCTGTGGTTAATCAGGGTGATACCATTTGTATTCTGGAAGCCATGAAACTCTTTAATGAAATACAGGCTCCTTTTAAATGCAGAGTTGTAAAAGTGCTGATCGAAAATGCATCGAAAGTTACCAAGGGGCAACCCATAATGGCGGTTGAGAGAGTGTAAACTGCTAGTAAGAGAAAAAAGCGGTAAGAAAGGTCTTACCGCTTTTTTTATGCTTTGCTGTCTGGTTCCATTATCTGGTTGTTTTGTTGAAGCTGTTCCTTTCGGTCTTCAAGTAAAAACATCATCCTGAGAGATTCAATCTCCTGATCCAGATTTTGAAGGTCTTTTTCCAGGAGGCTTTTAAACTTTATCAGGGCATTAAGCGAGAAGGATCGATCCCACTGGTCTGAAAATTCTTCAATGTAATCGCCGATAGTATGGATGTTGGCAGCCACTGTTTGGCGGATGCTGCGCAGGTGAAAACAAACCTCGCTGCGGAATTCTTTGGTGGGGGTCCAGGTAGGGTCGGCAGCCTTGAGCCATGGATTTTCCAACTGCCTGCTAAGCCCATTGAGAGCCTCCTCCAGTTTGCAATTGGCTTCATAGCAGAGATTTCTGAAGCGTTTCAGCAGGGCCATGTTGGTTTCAACCCTGGCAAAACCCTTATCCATTGAGGAGTAAAGCTGGTTCATACCTTGAGCTACCTTTTGAATTCTTACCAGGGTAATTTTCATGGCATTGTGACTTTGGTTTTTGGGTTTGTGTGGTACTGTTTGTAAGGTTTCTCAAATACTTATGAAGACTAACCCATGTCAAAAGTAAAAACGGTTAATGACAATTAGTGTCGTGTTAAGATTTGATAGTGAATAATTTAAAACCTTGAGCAATGATAAGGAAAAAGAGGAAGTTCTACAATTGACCTTTAGCGGGTGTTTTTGATTTTTGGCGGTTGCCATTGTGTGTTTGGGAGTATAAATAGGGGGTTTAAACAAAAACAAAAGTGGGGTATTTAATTTATCATAAAGCTATATTGCACTAAATCAGGTTTGTGTGCCATTTTGTTGATAAGTTTTTTTGCAAAAAAGTGCTGACTGTTTTCGAATTGGTTTAAGGAGAAACTTCCACATGGGGTTTGATGGCTTCACCATGACTTTTGCTATAAATAATGTTATACAACTGCATCTTACACTTTGATAGTAAGGAGGCACGGAATTTTTTTAAAAAAAAGTTGAGAAACTATTGCGGGAAAGAATAATTGGTATATCTTTGCTCATCCTTTTTTTCCAAACCATGAACCAGGCAGCGCTGGGTAATCTGGCAAAACCTTGTTTCAACGAAGGAGAACGATCCTACACATCTAATTGATTCACACCACGTTTTCGGAATGGTCAGCTGTCATGTCATGAAGAAAACGCCAGCGTTGCCTGGATTTTTTGGTTTTTTTTTATGTAATTATCGCAAACGTTTGCGGTGAAAATCATAAAGTTAAAAAAGGAAATTAGATTGCAATTTGTAACTTGTCATACTTATACCAAAAATGCACACTCAAGTCCCGGTTATCCGGGATTTTTTTTTACCTTTCCCTTATCGCAACTGCATTAACCTGGTAAACTGCCCTTTTTTCAATGGATCATCCGGTGTACAAGAAAGATATGGCTTTGAAGGAGAACCTGATGGTATGTATTACTTACTATCATAGAAGCATTGCTGCCTATGCTCTTCGACAAACCCATCTGCATGAAAATATTCATGAGATCCGTTTGTGCTTCAAAAGGTTGAGGAGTATATTGCGGTTGTTTAGGCCTGCATTGTCACATTCAGATTACCGAAGATGGAATGAATTTTACCGCGATCTGTCGCGCTGTTTGTCTCAAATGAGAGATCAAACAGCTTGTATTGAGGTTGTTACTGATTTGCTGAAAGGCAGAAGATCTCCTCAAAGCCAGCGGATGCTCTCAGGATATCGATCCCTGCTGGTGCAAAGGAGAAAAGTCTATTTTCAGGAAGATCATCCCCGACAGGTATTCGAGACCATTGTAACTGCACTGAAAAAGCAGGAAGACTTGCTGCCACTTATGCAGATAGAGGGAGAAGCACAGCAGGTTTTCAGCAAGGGTCTGGTACGTGTTTACAAACAAGCCCGTAAGTTATATTCCAGATGTTTGTTGCAAAAGAACGACCATGACTTGCATCAATGGCGCAAGCAAATAAAATACCTGTGGTATCAGCTGGTTTACCTTACACCCCTCTGGCCGGGCATGATACGGGCCTGGGCTGCCGAGTTTCAATCGCTAAGCAAATTGCTGGGGAATCAGCACGACAGGGTAATCATGGTTGCGCTTTTACTTGGGGAAAAGGAATGGGTTGCCAGAAACCGCCGTGCCAGTCAAAACACCATACAAAGTTTAAGATTACAAAGTAAAAAACTAACCCATAAGGCTCTGGTAGCCGGCAGCAGATTGTTTGAGCCTAATCATTCGTTGGAAAACTTTATCTGGATCAATCTCTGAATTCCACCTTTGCCGGATCCCATTTTTCTTTTGGTGCAGGCTGTTGTGCAGGATATCCTATCGGAATAACATTCAGAGGAATGATGTGATCCGGAAGCTCCAGGAGGGTTCTGACAGTGGCTATACGTTGTTCATAAGGATACACTCCTGTCCATACAGCTCCCAGTCCAAGGGCATGAGCCGCCAGGAGCAGGTTTTGTGTTGCAGCAGAGCAGTCGAGCTTCCAGTTGTGTATTTGCTCTCCAGTTGGGTTGCCCATGCTGATGTCGCCGGCAACTACAATGGCCATAGGGGCATGATCCAGCATTCTGGCAAAAGGCAGTTCACTGGCCAGCCTTTGCAGTAAAGCACGGTTGCGGATTACGTAAAACCGCCAGGGTTGCACATTCCTGGAAGAGGGGGCTGCCATAGCGGCTCGCAGCACCTGTTCGATAATTTCCTCCTCCACCCCCTGTTGAGTAAACTCCCTGATGCTGGTGCGCTGATGCAATGTGCGTAAAAATGTATCGGAAAGTGTCTGGCTCATAAGTGTTGAAGCTTTAATAAGGATGACCAAAACAAGAATTGCTCTCTGGGATAGCATGGCAAATGAATTTGATGAAAGCAAAATTAGCGAATTAATCGGGCCTTTCCCAGTCAATAGGGTTCCGCTACCATAATTCAACCTCAAAAAGGGGTTATTTACCAGCCGAAATCAATACCCTCCTGTAAATATTCGATACTACATAATTGATAACCACGTATTAACCTGTTAACATACCTGTGCCGATTTGCCATAGCAATGATTGCCAGAGAACTTCGAAGTTAATTGTGTGGTTCAGAGTTTCTCTAACTTGCTGAAATAAAACCCGGTTTGCAATCCTGGTTTCCGGGGGGTATGGGTTAGAATCCTAAAATTGCTAAAAATCTTCTCTTAATTGCATGTTATGTTCCATAAGACGCGATATTAAGCGTATATTTGTGTGAAAAACAAAAAAACTATACACTGATGCAAAGAACATTTCGTTTCCAACCCATTTATATTCTCCTTTTCTTCTTTTTCGTTTCATGTGTTCCGGTCAGCCGGATTTCCTATGTTCAGTCGGATGATCGAGGCAGAAGAGCAGAAATGGTTTATCACGGAATTGCTGCTGATACCCGTATACGACCAGGCGATGAGTTGTATGTAAGAATCAACAGCGCCGATGAAGAGCGAACCAGCATTACCTCCGATGCCCAGGGCAACATATTTAACCCATCATTGCTAAGTTATACAGTGAATGAAGAGGGTATGATCAAGCTTCCGTATATCGGACGAATACTGGTTATGGATCTTACCATTGAGGAAGCTTCCGACAGGATTGAAGAAACACTCAGTCAATACTTGTACTTGCCATCTGTTTATGTGAGATTTATCAATACACGTGTTACGGTTCTGGGCGAAGTAAACCGCCCCGGGGTTTATATGTTTGATCACAAAAACATCAACATTTTACAGGCAGTAGGTTTTGCCGGTGATATAAGCGAGTTTGGCAACAGAAAGCGAGTGTTGATTATACGTGAGGAGGGAGCCAAACGAAAAAAAACCTATGTTGATCTCACCCGTGCATCCATCCTTGAATCTGAGCACTATATGCTTAAATCGGGCGATATAGTGTTTGTGGAGCCCCTTGGCAGAAAAAAATGGGGTATGAGCACAGTACCTTATAATCTTATACTCACAATAATTTCTACAGGTTTGTTCGTTTATACAGTAGTATCATCCAACTGACCTGTTTTGAGATCAGCAACCCATACTACCTTTGCTGATCCTCTGTTTTTTTAATTATCAAACTTCATCCGACCTATGAATCAATCTAAAGATATTCTGGCAGTTAATCTCCTGGCTGCTTTGAAAGACCTTCTTCGTTATTGGTATGTTTTGCTGATCTCGCTGTTTATAATGGTGGGCTTTACCTATCTGTACCTTAAGTACTCCTCACGTACCTACAGGGTAGGGGCATCCATAGTGCTGCGTATTGAGAACAACAACCACCTTCGAAGAAATAACAATGATATACTGCGGGCGTTCGACTTTATCATGCAGGATAAAAGCTTTCAGAATGAGATTTTTTATCTGCAATCCCTCCCTCTGATCAACGAGGTAATTCGTGAAATGGACTTACGTACATTTTATTACACCCAGGATAGGAAAATACCCCTTCGTTTTACCTTCGGACTTCAGAATATCTATCGAAACTCTCCTATAATGGTGGTGCCTGAAGAGGGTAATACCCAGCCTACCAACCTCCTATTTCATGTTACCATACTCAATGAGCGGCGCTTCCGGATTTCTGCAAGTGGCGATGAAGTAGACCTGGTTGATTTCAGGACCGAACGTATTACCGGCAGATCAGGGAGGTTTGAGCTGGAAGGAGAATACAATTTTGGAGATGTTATAAGTAATCAGTACGCATCCTTCCGCGTTTTACTCAACTCCAATTACCGCCCGGATGCATTGCTGGGGCAAAACCTGTTTTTCAGGTTCAACAACCTTAACCAGATTGCAGGGCAGATCAAAGGAAATCTCTCTGTAAATGCCCAGGGGATAGAATCCACCATGGCTCATCTGGATCTAAAAACGGAAAATGTGCTGCTGGGAATGGATTTTCTCAACAGGCTCATTGAAACCTATATCCAGAACAATCTTGCAGAGGCCAATCTTCTTGCAAACAAAACCATTGAACATATTGAACGACAACTGGAGGATGTTTCAGGCGATTTGAGTTTGTCGGAGCGACAATTGCAAAATCTGCGATTGAACCGCAACGTGATGGATATCGAGGATAAGTCCAGGAATATTTACCAGCAGCTCCAGGTTCTTGAAACCAGGAGGGATGAAGTGAACCGCCGCCTCAACCACCTCAGGCAAATGAAAGATTATTTCGATCAATATAAAGACTCAACCAAAATTCTTGCTCCCTCAGCTTTAGGTCTCAACGACCCGGTACTCAACACCCTGATCACGGAGCTTACCGGATTGAACTCAGAGAAACAACGGATCATTAGCCAGGACCAGATGCGCAACCCGCGTTTGGCAACTTTGAATATCAGAATTGAAAACCTGAAGGAGGTTATTTCTGAGAACATTTCCTTCAGTCTTACCACCACACGTGGCGAACTTGATGATCTGCGGGGCAGGATCAATGCATTGAATATGGAATTTGCCGTATTGCCCGGCACACAGCGAGAGTTGTTTGATATTGAAAGAAGGTTTAAACTCAATGATGCCACTTATACATCGTTGCTGGAAAAGCGTATTCAGGCACAGATCCTAAAAGCTTCAAAATTACCTGATGCGAAAATCATTGAGCCTCCCCGCTATACGGGTGTTACCAGCCCCCGGCGTACCATCCATTACATGATGTCGGTATTTCTGGCACTGGTGCTTCCATCGGGCTTTATCATGGGGAGAAAACTTATAAT
Organism: Bacteroidales bacterium; assembly: GCA_046291875.1. Taxonomy (GTDB): domain Bacteria; phylum Bacteroidota; class Bacteroidia; order Bacteroidales; family UBA7960; genus SKVR01. The sequence continues at coordinate 21,335 of JBKBSF010000037.1, forward strand.
CAACCGTTTGTCTACCCGAGAGGATATTGGGCTCATTACCAATGCACCCCGTGCGGCATCTATCCCTTTTAGCGCAAATTCGCAGAAAAAAATGGTTATCAACAACCCCCAGTCGGCTCTGGCAGAAGCCTTCTATATGTTGCGCAGTAACCTGGTTTACTATCTGCATGGCGAAAACCACAAGGTTATCCTGGTAACTTCTTCTATTCCCGATGAAGGAAAATCGTTTTCCTCTTTCAACCTGGCCACCAGTTTTGCTTTTGCAAACAGCCGTACCGTGTTGGTGGAATTTGACCTACGGAAGCCCAGTGAAATGATGAATGGGATCAACACCAGTGGATTGAAAGGGCTGAGCTCTTACCTGATCAATCGATCAAAGCTCGAAGAGATCATTATCAAAACAGAGTCTCCCAACCTGGATATTATACCTGCCGGCCAAATCCCTCCCAACCCCATTGAGCTGATCTCAAGTCCCAAAACCAGCGTCCTTCTGGAAGAGCTGCGAAAAATGTACGATTTCGTTATTGTGGATACACCTCCCTATGGATTGCTTACAGATTCCTTCTTGTTGATGACACATGCCGACCTTAATCTGTTTGTAACGCGTTTGGGTTATACCAAGAAAAGTGTATTCGCCACCAATATGGAAGATCTGGAACGTAAGAAGGTGCGCAATGTGTATGTGCTGGTAAATGGCGATAACAATGAAATGCTCACCTATGGATACGGCAAGTATCCCTATCTTAAGAAAGAAAGCCGCTTTAAACTGGGTAAGAAAACCAAATAGAATAATGTGTTAAGACCTGGGGGTTTTCTGAAGATACTCTCCATTATTTTTCTGATCGCACCGCAAAAGGCATGTAAGTAAGCTTTTTCCACAAGGCCTCCAGAGGGCCTTGTTTATGTGTGCGAAAACGAAGGTTTGCGTATACCAGCAGTACCGTAAGTATTAGAAAGGCACTTACAAGGCTCAGAAAGGGTCCCAGAAAATCGTGCAGACCCAGCCCGAATCCATAAAACAAGAATACGCCCAATACACTTTGCATTACATAAGAACTTAAACTCATTCTGCCGTAGGGCTTTAAGAAATCAAATAAACTCTTAAAAATGCTGATATGGTAGAGCACAACAATCACTGAGAGCATGATCAAAACCATATAAAAGTTCATGTAATTGGTTATCAGAGTGTCAAATACAGGGATGGCGTTGGGTTTTACCCAGGAAACCCCATCCATTATATTTCTGAAATAACGTAATGCTATATAAAAAACTGAACTCAGAGCCACGATATAATAAAACACCTTCATGTTTTTTTGAGGGTTTTCCAGGAGCCTGCTCTTCCCGATCAGGAAACCCAGCGCAAAAAAACCAATAATATTGGTGATTCTGCCGGTTGTGATATTAAGTTTCCATAATTCCCAGAATGCAATATTGACATTTGCATTAACTACCTGCAAAAAAGTGCCGGTGCGGCTGGCTTCATAGACCTGTGCCCATAGCTCTGGCTGGTGATAATTGGCAGGGATGTAGCCAGCATCAGTGTAAATGCGCAGCAAATGATATACATTGCCAGGTTGCATGAGCATGAGAAATGATATTGAGGCAAGAGCAACGATAGGAAGCCTGTAAATAAGCAGCAGGATAAAACCTACTACTGCATATTTCGTCAAAATATCTGCACGGAAAATCATGGCATGAACGATCCCAATTCCCAGCAAAATAAGGAGTCGCCAGGAAAAGAAACCCAGAAAATTAATGTCTTTGAATTTGCTGCGTTCTAATTGGATAAAAAAACTGATGCCAAACATAATAGAGAAAATGGCAAAAGCTTTGTTTCTGACAAACAGGTTGATAAAGTGATTGGCTGCTCCATCGAGGGCGCCAAGAGATAAAAATTCGCGTGTTGGGGAAGAGTAAATTCCAAAACTTCCGTAAGCATGCAACAACAGTATCATGAAAAGGGCAAATCCTTTCATTACATCCAGGTGTTCAAGTCGATTCATGTATGTAGTAATTGTTTATGATTTTTTTTGTCGCGGTTTTTAAGGCGTATTATCTAAGTTAGTTATTATTCTCTGTAAAGCAAAGCAAAAACTTCCCAATTTACGCATTAAAAGAAATGATTAAACAATTTGTTGTTTAAATTGGTTTATTGGTGGAATTATTGTTAAATTTGATATAGAGGTGTCAGTTAATTAGGCCCATAATTGCATATGCTATTTTATCCATCCACATCAACAGAGATACCTGCTAAGCATTCGAGCCTTATATTAGATCTCTCAGCTCTTTTTTCTGGCTGTTTTCCGAGTGTAAACCAGGATACAGTTATGGATGTTCTTCCCGCTGAAAAAGCCCGTTTATCAGCACTTCAACATAGTCTTCCGCTTAACTTATTACCGTAACTGTTATGTGTTTTAATTATGAAGTCCATTAAATTTTTACAAAGAATAGGTAAGGCCCTCAATGATCCTGACAGAAAGCCTTTGCCAGATATTATTTCGGAATATGCGCGTTATAAGATCAGTAAACCTTTGCTGGCAGAGCAGTATTTTAATAAATATCTTTACAGTCGGCATACTCCCAATACGGAGGATTATGTCATTACCACGGGTTTGATGAAAAAAATCTGGAGATTAAATAATCCTGATTTTATTCCTCTGATGCGCAACAAACAAATGACCGAGATCTTTTTCTCCCGCCATGGTATACCCCTTGTAAAAAGCTATGCTTATAATAATCATACAATGTTTTTCGTTGATAACGAGCATGTTCATATTCGAGATGCATCTGGCTTTGTGGGGTTTATGCATGATCTGCGAGCCAGGGGATTATGGAAAAGCCCTTCCATGATCATCAAGAAAGCAGAGGATTCCTCGCAGGGTTATGGCATTTTCAAGGCAAGTTACGAAGAGTTTCAGGCCGACAAACAATTGGCTCAAAATCTCTATAAAAGCTTCATTCAATCCAGGTATCTTTACCAGGACTTTATCGTGCAACATCCTGATTTGAATACGCTCAATCCAAACTCAGTGAACACCTTGCGTATCGACACCTTTACCGATCGCGACAACAAGATACATGTTTACAATGCTGCCTTGCGCATTAGTTCGGGTGCTGCTTTTCTTGATAGTGCTCCCAATGGTGGTATACAGGTTGGGGTGGATCTGGCCATGGGTAAACTGCTTCATGTGGCTTTTGGTGATTTTGAAAATGGGTTTGCCCGTATGTATACACACCATCCGCTTACAGGGATCGAGTTTCAGGGGTTTCAGCTACCCTATTTCAAAGAATCCATTGAGCTTGCACGCACCGCTGCATCGCATCTGCCAGAGATAAAGGTTGCAGGCTGGGATATTGCCATACAGCCCAATGGTCCTGTAATGGTGGAAGGCAATAACTTCCCGGGGATTTCTTTCTCGGAAATCTCTCAGAGAGGTTTTCGCAATAATGAGATTGTTCAGAAAATGATAGAAGAGGCCTTGTCAGGCAAATAACAGCAGATCTAACAGGAATAATAATTTTAAAACAAGTTTATTAATGTTTGTTGAAATTGAGAGCGTTAAGCTTGCCGGAAGTCAATGGGATCAATGGATAGAAGAGTTTAGTGGCAGTGTTTTTCTGACCCAGGCATGGCTTCAGGGTATAGCCAATGAGGAGCGCAAACCCGTTTACCTGAGGTTTCATGAGAAAGGCAAAACGGTTGCTTTGTTGTCAGGACTGCTTAGGCCGGTTGGCGCCGGGCCTCACCAACAATTGTTTTGTTATTCTGGTATTAGCAGTTCTGATCCAACCATTGAACTTTTAACCCACTGCAAAAAGCAATTGCTGGATTATGCAGTTAAAAATCAGATTGCAAGAATCATCCTCAAATCCTATGATAGTTTCAATTTTTTACCTGCACCCCAAAAGCCCTTTGTTGAGTTTGAACGTGCCGAATGTATCATTGACCTGAGCTGCAGCCAGGAGCAATTGATAAAAGGATTTACCAAAAATGTAAGAAGAAATGCACGGCGCACTGAGGGGTTTGGAGCCATCTTTAATGTAGGTTATTCCGATGCGCTCATAAACAAGTTGTTTGAGCTTACCCAGGAAACCCTTGAGGTGAGAACTTCTAAAGGATACGGAGCGTATCGCATACTTACCATGCCCTTCATGGACAAGGATGAGATAGCAAAGATTGTAAAAGCTCAATCGGCTCATCTTTTTTACATTGAACATGAAGGAGAGGTTGTAAGTATGCAGTTTGCTGTTCAGGTAGGAAAACGTGCTTATGGTATTCTGATGGGTACCACTGCAAAAGGTTATGAAATTGCAGCTCCTTCGATGCTCTTTATGCAAATTGCCCTATGGCTTCAACGAGAAGGGTGTAAGGCCTACAATGTTGGAGGGGTACCCCTCGGTAGTGCCAATGATGGTGTGAAAAGATTTAAGAAAGACCTGGGTGCCATCGAGACTTATTCCAGTGAAGAAACCACACTGTTCTTGATCAAACCACTTACAAAACTAAATTTTTTCCTGAGGCTACGAAACCGCATCGATAGTATCAATATGCCCTGGCGGCTCAAGAAATTGATCTACCGGATGCTGGATTTGATTCTGAAGGGACGCGAACATTACTAATTTTAATCCTTTTCCCATGAACCCTCTCAAACTTGCCGGACGTTTCAGAAAGGCTCTCAAAGACCCCGAACGTAAGCCCCTCCACAGCATTATTGCTGAATATACCCGTTTTAAGCTTTCGCAACCCGATGTTGCCGAACAGTATTTTTATAAACGACTGTACAGGAAGAGTGTGCAAAACCCAATGGATTACATCCTTACCTACAAACTTGAAGAGCGAATATGGCACTTCAACGACATGAATTACTTCTCCATAACGATACAGAAGCACAATACTGAGCTGTTCTTTTCGAAGCATAATTTGCCCATAGTTAAAAGCTTTGCTTACAACACCAATACATTGTTTTTTATGGATGATGACTTCATCCAGATACATAATACCAGTGATTTCCTGGATTTCCTAAAAACCACCAAAGAAAAGGGTTTGTGGCAGGGAGAGCATATTATTGTCAAGCCTAAGGAGCACTCCTGGGGAGGAAAAGGTATATATAAGCTTAACCTTGAACAACTGCTTGCCGATCGGAACCTTCTGGAAACTGTCTTCAAAGAAGTGATTGAGAATGGGTTTCTGTTTCAAAGAGTGGTAATACAGCATCCTGAACTCAACAGGGTAAATCCCAACTCCCTCAATACCATTAGGGTGGATACTTTTGTGAATAACCAGGGTAAGGCGCATATCCTTTGTGCTCGTTTGCGAACCAGTGCCAATACCTCATTTCTTGACAATATTTCCAGCGGAGGGCTATTTGTTGGTATAGACCTGGAAACCGGCCTGATGCATCCGGAAGGGTTTACTGATTTCAATAAGTTTGCCGGAACGCCATTTCGAAAACATCCTCAAACGGGTTTGGTGTTCGATGGCTTTAAGGTACCCTTCTTTGAACAGGTGAAGGAGCTGGCCACCCAGGCCGCAGCTTTGTTGCCCAGGGCAAAGGTTATGGCATGGGATATTGCCATACAACCCGAGGGCCCCATTATTATTGAAGGTAATTATTTTCCGGGGTTGCTGAACTCAGAAATTGTGGTAAAAGGTTTTCGTAATAACCCTGTTTTCAGAGAGATTCTGTCAGAGCTCAACGGAAATAAGGCGCTTAATGGATCTGAACAAAGCCAAAAGAAGTTAGCATGATCTGAATTGTCTGGTTTCTGGTTGGTGTGTAGTTATGTGTTGTTTGTGGGTTAAATTTTGTCTTTTGGCTTTTTATTGGTGTTTTATAGCGAAATATTGATTAATTTAGCATTCCCTGATCCGGGGTAATACAGGCCCGATCTAACACTACTTCTATGCAACTAACCTACTACACTGGCAATAACTTTGGCGACGCTCTTAATCCACTTATTTTTCATCATTTTTTACCCGATTTTTTCAACCAGGATCCTTCAGAAATGTTTTTGGGTATAGGATCCATTCTTGGTTTCCTGAAACCTGATCCTGTTACACGCAAAGCCATTGTATTCAGTTCGGGCTTTGCTTACGACGATCCGCCAGAGCTGGATGGTCGCTACGATGTGCGCTGTGTAAGGGGACCGCTTACGGCAAAAGCACTGGGCCTCGATCCGGACCTGGGGGTTGCCGATGGAGCTCTTCTTACAAGTTTCCTGCCTGTTTTTCAGAAGGACATTCCCAAAAAATACAAGTATTGTTTTGTGCCCCATCATACCAGTGAAGGTATGTACGACCGATGGGATGAGTTACTGGAACCTCTGGGTATTCATTACATCAGTCCGGCACAGGATCCGGTAAAGGTTATCAACGAGATCAGAGCTTCAGAAGTGGTGCTCGCCGAGGCTATGCATGCCTCCATACTCGCAGATACCTTTAGGGTTCCCTGGATACCGGTTAAGATGTTTCTGCATATCAATCATTTCAAGTGGTCGGATTGGATGGCCTCTATGAAAATGGGAGAGTATAAACCTTACCCGTTGAAAAGGGTTTATAACAAGGAGTGGATATCATGGATACTCAATGACAAACTGCGGTTGCCGCAAACCTCTGTGATAAATCAGCTGGGAACCAAGGTTTACAAGGTTTATCAGAAAGCTTTTATGGAGAAGGCTTTGCAGAAACAAATCAGGAGTGTTGCAGAAAGTGCTCCCCTGCTGAGCCAGGAGGCTGTTCTCCAACAAAAACAGGAGCAATTGATGCAAATCCTGGAAGCTATTGGTGCAGAATATTCTTCTCCAATTCAAAAATAAAATTCTGGGGGGCCTGCCAATCACTCCGGAAACCATTTCCTTACTATCACTAACACCTTGATTTCAATGTCGTTCAAGAAGCTGTTTTTTAAAAATATATCGCATTTTGCATTCTTCAGTTATATTTCGCAGGCGCTGGAGTTTCTTTCTACGATTATTCTTTCCAGATTGCTTCTGCCAGAAGAATATGGTTTTGTAGCACTTATTACTATTTTCTCAGGGTTTATTCAGTTGTTCTCCAATGTGGGTATAGGCACCTCAGTGGTGCGCAGCGATTATGGTTATACTTTTCACCGGTATCTTTATAACCTTTCCATCTGGATGGGGGTTTTGTTTATGCTGGTATTGATGCTGATGGCTTACCCTATTTCTTATTTTTTCAACGATAAGGCCCTAATCCTGCCTACCATCGTCATTTCTGTGAAGTTTTTCTTCGATGCCTTTACTTACATACCCTATGCCGTTTTGTCGAAGGAGTTAAAGTTCGGACATATCGGAACAGCAAAGCTCGCCGGAGCAATATTCCAGATTGCCCTTACCATTGCCATGGCCTATGCAGGTTTTTCTTACTGGTCGCTGATTGTACCGCTTGTGTTTAGCCCCATCCTCCAGTTTCTTTACCTGCGCAAAAAGGTAAACGTTCGTCTGAAGCTGATGGGGGTGAGATCGGCCTGGTTTGCTTTTGAGAAGATCAAATCCCTCATGGGCAATCTGTCGCTCAATAATCTTATATCCTATTGGGCCGGAAATACGGATAAACTGGTGATCGGGAAAATGTATTCGCAGGCAGACTTGGGATTGTACAACCGGGCATTTCGTTTTATTATGATATCATCGCGTTTGCTGACCGGTATTTTCAGTACAGTCTTGTTTCCATCGCTGAAAGATCTGATGACCAAAAAGGGAGATGTGCACAAGGAATATCTTGACATTCTGCGCATTATCACTTTGTTTAATATGCCGGTTGTAGTAGTGCTGATGCTTTTTGCAGACCCATTGGTGCTGATCCTTTGGGGGCAGGACTGGATGGGGGTGGCGCCCTTTCTGCCTTATGTGGGGATTATACTGATCTATCACTCTATTCTCAGTACAATGCATTCGGTATTTATGTTATATGTAAAGGAGCGTAATCTTCTTTACATCAATACAGCCAATACCTTCCTTACCATTATCTTTGTTTTGATCGGAGCTATGTTTTCCATGAATCATATCCTTCAGTTTCTCACCCTGGGGATGATCCTGGTTACCATGCCCATTAACATCTATTTTGGTTTCTATAAGTCGTTTGGGTATGCCCCCAAAGGATTATTCCGGTTCTGGACGCCCATGATTCTGGGGGGACTGGCCATGTTTGCAGGGGCCTATACCGAAAATTTCATGCTGTCATCTTTGAGCATGGCAGCTCTTACTGTGCTGCTGCTTGCAGGCATGCGCAGTACACTTACACAGGGCTATTTGTGGGTGAAGGAGCGGTTTTTATGAGAAGAACCCCATTCGCCGGGCCGTTTTTACATACAGGTAGTGCGCCATCTCTTTTACCAGGTAACTGATAGGCTTTCCGTTGCGCATCAAATCCAGCTTTCCTACTCTGATTTCTCTTTCCAGGATCCTCTCAATGTCTTTCTTTCCATGCTTTCGAGCTAGGCGAAGGTTTTCTTTGGTAAACTCCAGGGAATCGATGATGTAGGTACGCAACTGCATACTGTAGTTTTTGGGTAGTTGGTTGGGAAATGAGCCACAGTCGTGTAGTTTGTCAATGATCTCAAGGGTTATCATGGTTCTGATGCATTTCCAGCATTTTCCGCAATTGTAATTGCCCCCTTCGTTGCTTACACACACCCTAAGGTTTTTGAGTGCAAAAGGATCATGCACGATCATATCGGTTATTTTCTGTACCCTTTCTCTTTCCGATCCATCGTGAAACAAAAAAGTGTTTTCATTGGACCACAAAGAATCCAGCAGAGGACTGCTGGGATCGGGGAATAAAGTGGCGTAGGAATGGGAAGAGGGAATGTAAACGTTTCGGAAACCTTGAGAGAGCGAAAGGGCAGTGGCTGCAAGTCCGGGTCCGAAATAGTAATCTTCCCAATCCAGGGGGAAAATATCGCGGATGTTGGTTTCTCCTACAATAGCCTCAAGTTTGTAGTGTTCGGCTAACTTTTTTACAGAATCTATCACTTCTTTATCCTGTCCTTTTATATATACACTCAGAGGCAATTCCAAACCCTTCATGTAAATAAGGCTGGTAAGTGCCTTTTCTTTGGCAGGGTTTTGCCATGGCAGATATTTGAGCATGGAGTACATGGAATCTACTCCAAGGGAAAAGAAAGTGGCGTTTCGGATGATTTGAGTTTCCGCCTTAATTTCTGTCTGGTTATTGGCAATGATATTGATCTTCGAAAATTTTTCGGGGTGCCATGTAGCAAAAACATCCTGGATGATCGGTTGATTTTGTATGATCTTGGCAGAAATCGGAGGCACTATCTCCAGATCTTCCTTCATTTCCATGGCAGGGATCAAAAGGGCGGGGAAGAAAGGATCTGCATTTTGCGGCAGGTAGTCGAAGTATTCTTCCGGATATGAAAAGAATAAGGTTTGGGTTTCCGTATTCTGATTGTATGATATTTCTGCTGATAATACAGCTTTATTGTTTTTAACTTCTCGGGTTATGGACTTCAAAATCATAAATGATTCGTTTTTACAGATTATTCCCGGTTTTTAAAGGGGTTGTTGGTAATTTATTTGCTGTTTATCAGATACATATGCTGATGCTGTAAGCCAGGATACTTCTTTTCTGCGGATCAGAACAGTTTCCCGGTGTCAATGTAAAAATAGCGATTTTTGTTGAATTACTTACATCATTAAAAAAATTAATTTGATAAAAAGAAAGTGGTCGGTAATCGACAAAAAGCAAAAAATAATGTTTGCACGAATAAACTTTAGGTTGTAACTTTATGTTCAACAAATAAACTAAATATTCAAGACTTGAAATCTACCATTCTACACATTTATCCGACATTAAGATTCAGAGGAGGCGCAGAGAAATTACTACATCAGCTTTGCGAGTCGTTTAGCCAGGATTACCAGATTGTAATAGTTTCCGACGACAAGGATCTTCATTTTCCCTATGCCAGTCACCATCATGCCCATCTTTTCGAAACAGGAATCTGGGGCGGCATAAAAGGACTGGTGCAATTGTTTAAACTCTATCGCAGGCACAGGCCCGCTATTATTCAATCGCATCATCGGAAGACCACCCTCTTAAGTTCGCTTTTGAGACCTTTTCTGGGATTTAAACTCATTCATACACATCATGTTAAATTGGAGGATAAACCCTGGTGGCGGTTTTTTAAGGCAGATATTTATGTTGCTGTAGGGCACCAGGTGTCAAAAAATCTTTTGCATTTTTTTCGTGTTTCTCCAAAGAGGGTAAAGGTTATTCCCAATGGGGTTCCGCGGGTTTCGGTGGAACCTTCTGAGCGAAGTTCTTTGAATCAAACGGCCGTTGTGGTTGGAAGACTAGAAGAACAAAAGGGGCATGTTTACCTTGTAAAAGCCTGGCCAAAGGTTATTGAAAAAGTTCCTGATGCAAGGCTCCTGCTGGTTGGAGACGGTTCATTAAGGGCACTCCTGCAGCAAGAGATTAAGAGTTTGGGTGTTGAGAATAGTATTGAATTTCTCGGTTTCAGAGAGGATCCATGGAACTGGATCAACCGGGCTCAATTTGTTATTCTGCCTTCGCTATGGGAGGGACTGCCTCTTACCATACTTGAGGCCTTTTCTCTGGGAAAAACAGTGGTAGCCTCCAACATTGACGGAAATTCTGAAGTGGTTGAGCACCAGAAAACCGGACTGATCTTTAAGAACATGGATGTGGAGGACCTTGCTCAAAAAGTGGTTGAAATGTTTGAAAAACCCGAAATGAGAGAGGACCTTTCTGCCAGGGCTCACATTCTGTTTAAAGAAAAATATACCCATGAGATCATGATCAGTGGCTATGCCCAGGTTTATCAGCAACTTCAGGGCAACAACATACCCTAAAAATGAAAGAACTCAATGTTATTCATTATTAATACCAATCTATGACTACTTCCCGGGTAAAGCTTCTGAATATTGAAATTGATAACCTTACTCGCAATGAGTTGCTTGCCAGGCTGCAAAAAGGTGTAGTAATAACTCCCAATGCCGATCACCTGGTTAAGCTTCAGAAAGACAAAGAGTTTTATGATATCTACCAAAAAGCTGAATTTATAGTGCTGGACAGTACGGTACTGTTCAGAGCCATGAAATTTTTGGGTACTCCTGTAAAGGAAGTCATTACCGGCTCAGATCTTTTTCCTGCTTTCTACCAGTATCATAAAAACAATGAAGATATAAAGATCTTCCTTCTAGGAGCGGGTCCGGGTGTTGCGCAAACAGCACTTGAAAAGATCAACAGCAAGGTGGGTCGCGAAATGGTAGTGGGATGCTTTTCTCCCTCTTTCGGGTTTGAAAAAAGACCTGAAGAATGCAATGAGATCATTAAGGTGATCAGGCAATCGGGAGCCAACGTAGTGGCTGTAGGATTGGGAGCTCCCAAACAGGAAAAATGGATCTATGCCAGTAAAGACCAACTTCCAGAGGTGGATATTTATCTGGCCATAGGCGCGACCATCGACTTTGAAGCCGGGAATGTAAAAAGAGCCCCTGCTTTTTTCAGGCGAAATGCTCTTGAATGGCTTTACAGACTTTTCTCCGAACCCGGAAGACTTTGGAAAAGGTATCTGGTTGACGACCTGCCCGTTTTCAGGCTGCTGTATAAGCAAAAAAGGGGTTCGTATGTAAACCCCTTTTCATGATTGTAAATCGTAACGTTAGAAACACTTTGGTTCGAATTATCAATATTTGATAATCAGGCGCTGGGTTTCTGTTTTCTGCTGGTTTTTTATTTGCACCAGGTATAAGCCGGTGGGAAGGTCGGGCAGATCAACAGGGTTGTTTCCTGCAGGCATATAGCGGCTGTAAAGCAATACTCCGTTAGCGTTAAAGATATTTACCTCACTATCTTCCTGTAGAGAAAGGTTGAACTGACCATTAGACGGGTTAGGCGATATCCGTTCGGTAGCAGCCTGAACGGGACCTGCTCTGAGAATTGCCTCCAGTTCGACGTTCCGGTTTACCTCGAAAACATAAGGGTTCATTCGCGAAACAATCTGACCAGCCTTGTTTTGCCATCCTACAAAAGTTACTTGATCAGAGATGGTAACACTCAATGAGGCGGTCTCACCTTCCGGGTAGGATCCTGCTCCATGTATCTCTACAATATTTTGGAATGCAGGTGTTGCCAGCGAAGCTTTTACTTCAAAATCTCTGCTGAAATGCCGGAATAATGCTTGTATCTGACGATTATCATCTGCGATGAAGGTTATTTCAGGAGATGTCTCCAGTAATTCTCCATTCTCATAGTAGCCAATGAATGCAATGGTAGCATCAATGGAATTGGCTTGCAATGTAACATTCTGCCCTTGTATGTAGGTGCCGGTTCCATTGATAAAGCCAAAGCCTGTGGGAGTTACATCCACCAAAACGGCAACCTGTGCAGAAGCCGCAGAAAATACGGCAGTAAAATGCATGTCCGAGTTTACCGTGACGCTTATTTCCGGCTGATTCGAATAGATTACATTCTGGTATTGCCAGTGCAAAAAATTATAGCCCGGATAAGGTACTGCCTCCAGAGTAGCTGTCTGGTTGGCATAAAAGCTTCCCTGTCCTGTGGTATATCCTCCCTGCAAAGGCTGCGACTGAGTTGAAACAGTGAACTGTTGCTGTTGCTGAAAGTTGGCCGATATCACAGTGTTGTCAGTAATGGTAAAAGAATAAACAGGATTTGAGGATACGGCTTGTCCGTTGATAGTCCATGAGTTAAATGCGTAGCCTTGAGCAGCCTGGGCACTGACTGTAACAGACTGACCATGAGCAAATACCCCTGAACCTGACACAGTACCACCATTTAAAGGAACTGCATTCACGGTGAGGCTATAAGCATTGGCATTGAAGTTTGCAACCAGGTTGCGGTTTCCGTTTACCGTAAAAGCATAAAAAGCTTGGGAGGAAACGGGTGTGCCGTTTTCTGTCCAGTTGATGAAGCTAAACCCAGTATTGGCTGTAGCCGTTACAGTTGCTGTTTGTCCATGATTGTAATTACCCGCCCCGGTGGTTGTACCTCCTGCCACCGGACTTGAGGACAGCGATACGCTGTAGGTGTTCTGGCTGAAATTGGCCACCAGGTTGCGATTGCCGGTTACGGTAAAAGTATAGGATGCCTGTGTGGATACCGGGTTTCCGTTCACGGTCCAGTTTACGAAATTGTATCCAGCTGCGGGCGTTGCGGTAACGGTGGCACTCTGCCCATAGGCATAGCTGCCATTACCTGTAAAGGTTCCTCCTGCTGAAGGGCTGGCTGTTATGGTCACATTGTAGGAAACAGGGGTTAATGTTACAGGGATGGTCATATGATTTGCCACTGTAACACTTTGTCCGGATAAAGTCTGGTGGTGGGGTGCTGATACGCTGTAGGTGTGAGTACCCGAAGGTGTGTTTGGGAAACTATAGCTTCCAGCAGGGTTTGTATGTCCGTTAAATGTTATGGTAGCATTGGTTATGGCAGCATTATTTGCCCCTGTAACGTTAAAACCTACATTCCAGGTTGGGGGTACTTCCGGATCGGTACCGCTGTTGCCCGTAATGGGTTTGTATCCCACAGATCCGGCCACATCCAG
>JBKBSF010000038.1:0-33403 GCA_046291875.1 Bacteroidales bacterium
TGGTCTGATGGAACTTGCATGTCTGTTTTCATCTTTTTTTGTGAGCCGAAAGTGCTCATGCTCGTTTCATTAGAAAACAATTTAGTTAATTCATTGGCCTAATGGAACTTGCATGCTAATTTTGACTGCGTCGAGCTTCGGTTCATCTTTTTTTGTGAGCCGAAGTGCTCATGCAAGTTTCATCGTATTATTCTCCGCAAAAATAACAAAACGGCCACAAAGTGCATAGGCCTTCCAGGGATGTAGTTCAACCGGGAACACTCGCTGGGTTGTGCCGAGCGGTCATGTTCCTATATATTGCCCACAGTTGTTATTCTGTCAGGAGTTTTTCTATCTGCTCTATTAATTTTTTCGATAGTGGATATAGTCTCAGAACGGTTTCTTCGTCGTAGTCAAAAAAGTCATTGTAATCTCCCTTGTGTCTTTTGTCAAACAGCTCAGTAAAGTGTTTGGCCAATCTTTTGTCAAATTTTCCAGTCTTAACAAAATGCTCCCCGAATTTCTGTCTCACTCCCGGATGGCTGTTCACTTCAATCTTATGTTTGGCAAGCAGTGCTCCTACTGCATAAAAGCATGCGTAATACAATCTGTTTATGGCTGTATTCCAGAATTTGTTCTCAATATGGGTTGGACTTCTTCAATAGTCTCCCGTGCTCGCTGAATGCGGTAATTAATATAGTCTTCGGGCTTATAGTCTGTCATAGAAGCTTCCCTTCCCGCATTACATTCTGGTAAAATGGTGTGATTTTATACTTGGTATTCCATTCTTTTTCGCTGTAAATCATTGGGCTTATTACTTCTCCAGTGTCAAATTCGAGGTCGTAAAGGGAGTAAATAATCTTCTGTTCGTCTTCGGGAGAAATCTTATCCTTATTCAGCAAAATCAGCAAGTCCCAGTCTGAAGTGCTTTTAGCTGTCCCTTGTGACCTGCTGCCATATAAATAAATTTTCGCTCCCGGCTCTTGTTCCGTGACGATTTTCTTTATTTGGTTCAATATTTTGCTGTCAGCATTTTTCATACTCCAAATATAATCAAAAGCAGGCTATATTTTTTCTTTGGCCGCTGGATTTTCGGGTTACAATTGTGGGCAACGTTCCTCGTAGTCGAGTAGGCAAGGGGAATTTCATCCCAAGCCTCTCACAGTCCGGTTTAGCCTATTATATTTCAAGAAATTCATCTACCCCTACTATGTTTCGGTGTTTCAGGCAGGTATTATACAATTCTTTCACTTTTCAGGATAGCTTGCATTCATCAGGATGACAGTTTTTCAAGTGCTTGTGTGGTTGATTCAACAAAACTAACCTGTCTGCCTTTGTTGCTTTCAAAAATAAAGTCAGCCAGACTTCTGCTTGTGTATTTGGAGAAATCGCCCACGATTGCCAGACGAACCCGATAGGTTGAAAACTTTTGAAGTATTTCTCCGGCGATCCCGTTTTTCAGGTCGAAAAAGTCGGGCGAGATATTTTGCTCATAAAGCACAGCTCTGTCAAAGCCTTGAAAGTATATGTTACCCAGCAGGTCTAATCCATCAACAGCTGTATTAATGAGTATCTGATCCGAAATGATTTCGGCAATGTCTGTGTTGTTCAGATTGTGCGTTTCTATTTTCATTTTTTGTTCCGTCTCTAATATGATAGTGATGTCCTTTGCAAGGCCCCATCAAGGCTGATGGCTTTTTCTCAGACACCGGAGAGTTTAACGTAATCGGTTTTCAATTCACCCGGGGGCTTTCCCAGAAATAAAGAGGCACTTACATTACCCCACCTGCCCTACTCTGCCCACACATGCCTGCACGTCTACCTTATCTGCTCTTCCAGCATTATCTGTTCGCGTTGCACTCGCTGCATCCTTTTTCCGCTTGAAAAGTAAAAGGTAAATTGGAGCATATAAACGGGTGTTCTGAACCTCAGCCGGGAAACATCCTCAAACGAATGATCCCATGATTTCATGTTGAATTGAACTGTCATCGGATTAAATACTGCAAACCCTATATTCCCTTGCCCGCTGAGTATCTCCTTGTGTAAGGAAACCCTCTCTATGTAGGGGCTCTCGTATATATGCATGTCGATTTTGCTTTCACTGAAGCCCGACGAAAAATCCACCCCCAGCGACATATCAAAAGGCAAATAGCCCATCAAGCCGAAAAAAGCCTGGTACGACCATCCGTTGTACTGCGAAGCAGAGTACCTGGAGTGATAAATACCGATGTCTGCATCAAGCTCCACCCAATCGAAAATGCTGGCATTGCCAGATAGCTTGTACCCCATTCTGCTGGCCCAATCAATGTTTTCCCATTTACTCCTGAGCACACCATTTTCCATAGATCGCACCATGCCGAAAACATCATCCAGCCGTTGGTAATACAAAGAGGTGGAAACAAACAGGTCATTTTTTCGATAGGTATGCCTGAGGGTAAGGCTGTGTTGCTTCTCTGGTTTTACATCGGGATTGCCAGTACTTACAAACGCTGCATCTCCTGAATAGTATTCAAAAGGGATGAGCATGAGAAAGGAAGGATACCTTAAACGCCTGTTGTACGTAATGCCAATATTGTGGCTCTGGTTGAAAGCATACATTACAGAACCCAGCGGCAAGGGGTGTAAATGGCGGTTTGAAAGGGTATCTGCAATATGCCGGGCCAGATGCTCCAACCTCACCCCTGCCCTTACCGATAGCTTTTGGTTTTTGTAGGAAAGATCGCCATAAACTGAATTTCTGTTATCCAGGTATTCCAGGTTTATGGCATTGTCAGAATCGAAAAAATCATTGCCGATTTTCCGGCTAAAGAGCTGATAACCCATATTCCAGTGCAGATTCTGGTGTACAGGCCGGGTGTAATCCACCTTTACGTTTACCGACCGAATATCATTGAGGGTTTCTTCACTGCGGGTGGTAGGATCGGGAACCATCTCCGGGAAGAAAAACGTACTGTCGGTATAATTATCCGTTCGCGTTCTGTTCATAAAAAACAGATTGCTGTTGAGCTTCACCTCATGATCAGCACCAAATTTCAAACTGTAAAACAGGTTGTAGTTGTGTTGGTGGGCATCTGAAAAAATATTATCCTGCGAATGAGAGCGCGAAACAACATGGTTATTGCGCTGGTAATGAGAGTGCTTTACCTGATAGTCTTCAAAGGCATTAAAGAGTATATTCCCGGTAAAGCTCAGTGTGTTTTTTTCGTCCATTCTATAATCGGCTCCATACTGAAAACGATGGCTGTTTCCCTTCAACCGGTTTTGGGGGCTATCGGAGAAGTACACATTGGTTACCTCTCCTTCAAAATCTTGCCGGGTGCGGGTTTCCCTTACATCTCTCTCTTTGAACACATTGGCGTTGTAACCTGCAAAAACCCTAATCTTATCGAAAACGTATTCCACCTGCGCATTGGAGTTGTTTTGCAGATTTACAAAACTGTACTCCAGATTGGTTGCCAAATGCCATCCCTTTTCTCTATGGGGTTTTAATATAATATTGATTACGGCCAGAACATCGCTTTCAAAGGCAGCGGCAGGGTTCCTGATCAGCTCTATCCTTTCGATATCCCTGGGGTTGATGGCACCGATATTACGATCGCTGCTGGCACCATTTACCAATACCAGAACATTATTGCTGCCTGCCACGCTTATTTCCTGATCTCTTGGACGTACTCTCACCCCTGGGATCTTCGCAAGCAGATCCAACCCATTTGCCGATGATTTTATGCTTTGTGCATCCGGAATAAAAACATCCTTATCAACCAGTGCTCTTAATCCGGCGCGTTCTCCGTGCACCACAACTTCCTGCAGTTCTGTAAAGCTCTGTTGCAAAACAATCGTATCGAAACTGAGGTGATTCCCGTCAGCGGGCGGATCGAACTCACCTGCAAATGAAGTGTAGCCGATAAATGATACGGTAATCCGGAATCTTTCGCCAGGCACATTGCGCAGGGCGAAGGTTCCGTTATGATCGGTAATGGCGCCCAGCAGCAGGGTATCCTTTGCAAAAACATCAAGCCGGATGGTGGCATAAGCAATGGGTTGACCCTGTGGATCGGATATCTTCCCGGAAATACTGAACACAGGGGTTTGTGAGTAGCTGAAGAAGGGTAACGTAATCAGCAGTACTTTCAGTAGTGCAAGTTGAACTGTCATTGCATTTCTCATTCTAAACTGACATATTAGAAAATACCGCTGCACATTTGCCCCTTGCCGGGCATCAGAAGAGTGGGCTGAAGATTCTCAGACATTAATTAGCCTTGCCTGCAAAACAGAAGGATAATGCAACAACCCATACCAATGCTGTTTTCCCGTATGCGCAACCCTTCCCTTCGAATCTCCTGATCGTAAAACCCTTGCGCCTGTCAAAAATAAAAAAACCTGCTTATATATAACTTATAATGCTAATAAAAAAGTGTGTATTGCAAAAATATTTTCTGATTACTCATTTCCTGCAAATTGGTTTATGAAAGAGGACAAGCCAAATGGTAGTCTTTGCCGGCAAAGCTATACATATCGGCAGTAGCAGTGCTGGCGAACCCCTTGCCACTTCGGGGTTGCGCCTCTGCACGCAACTGGCCTGGCAATGCATCCTCCCGGTGGCAGGCTCCAACCCTTTCTGAAACTTGCGGTGCAGCTCCTTCTCAGACTTGCCTATTTGTGCCTTCGGCCCAATTCTTCAACCTTCCTGATCCATCGGCTCCTTGCAGCATCGGCAGAGCCTTTTACCACTCCAAAAAAGGATACCTTTACCGGATTGACCCCACAAAACTGCAATGTTTGCTTTTTGAGCTGATTAACACTCGGCCTCCCGTAATACCACCTGTAGTACCAGTGTGGCTGATCAAGAGTTGTAATGATATGGGCCGATTTACCCTTTAAGAGCTTATCCCAAAAGATTGAGTTTTGCCGATACTGGAAAGCAAAGCCCGGCAAAAACAGGCGATCTATAAATCCTTTGGTAATGGCCGGAAGCCCACCCCACCATACGGGGTGTATCCATACCATATGATCAGCCCATTTTATTTTTTCCCAGGCCGCCAGCAGGTCTGGCTCCAGCTCTGTTCTCTTCTGATAGCCATATGCGAGATTGGGATTGAATCGCAGGTTTGCAATAACAATCTCCTGCACCTGTGCATGGGTTTCCAGTGCTCCCCTTTTGTAGGCATCAGCCAATGCAAAATTGAGACTTTCGCTGTTGGGGTGCCCGTTTATGATCAGTATTTTCTTTGCCATTTCGCCAATTACTTGTTAATAAAGGGCAAAGTTGAGGTAAAAAAATCTCACAAAACAAGACAAATGTCTAAAAAGAGACATCTTTGCGAATCCGGCTGAGATGCCTTTGAGAAATACCCAGGTAAGATGCCAGGTACAGCAGGGGGATCTTCTGAATATACTCCGGATGGTTACTGATCAGATCGACGTAGCGTTGCGTGGCATCGCTCTTTTGCAACTGAACGATCCTTTTCTCCAGCTCGATGTATTGCTGCTCTGCAATGGTTTTCAGAAAAAAAGTCCAATGCATATTATGACGGGCTAATTTTTCTACTTTTTCTTTCGAAAAAACCAGCAACTGTGTGGTAGCAACTGCCTGTATGTTTTCATGGGTGGGCTGTGATGTTAAATAGGAAGAGTATGCCGTCATTAACTGATTGGGGAATGTGATGCAATAGGTTATTTCATTGTGTTTGTCGGAGATATAATAGGAACGAAGGATGCCCGACAAAACGAATACTACCCGATTGCACACTTCGCCCTCCCTTATAAAGTAATCGGATTTCCGGATGGTTACAGGAACGGCAATATCTGAAAAATCGTCCATTTCAGCCTCCGTGAACACATTAAAGGTTTTCAGATAATCTTTTAAACTCGTGGAGACCATATGGGGCAACTCTTTTCGGATTAATAACTACAAATACTGCAAGCGATTTTCAATTTCTTGATTCATGCAGAATAAGGCAAAAGTGAATTAAACAGAATAACACTGGGTTGTCGGTATTTTATCTGGCCTGCACACAGCAAACAAACCCTGCCACAGTAGCTGGCCTGTTACACAGACCCAACCCTGTTTTCGGGCGCAATATAATCATATTACCGATATGCTCATTTGCTTGCTATGATTATTTTGCGGAATGTAAACCTGGCAATCAGATCTCACCCCCTGGGATATCTTTTTCTCCAGCTAACCTGCAGTTTCAGCTCCGCTTTTCCGACATTCAACATTCGCCTGAACTGCATGCAAACTCTCCCCATCAGCCATAGACAAAGAGCTCAATACCAAACCCAAACGTCTGCCGGGAAAAAAAATATTTTTCGCCACAGAAATTTTTTGCAAAAATTCCGTAGGTTTGTGAGATTTTTTTGCAGACACATGCATTTCAAAAAACATCTAACCCTAAATACCAAAACACATGAGTAAAAAAAAGAATGTAATTATTATCGGCGCTGCCGGACGAGATTTCCACAATTTCAACACCTATTACCGTAAGAACGACAATTATCATGTGGTTGCCTTTACAGCTGCCCAAATTCCCGATATCGACGGGCGGAAATACCCCGCTGAGTTGGCTGGCGAACTTTACCCACAGGGTATACCCATTTACAGCCAGGACGATCTACCCAAACTGATCAAGGAACTGGATGTGGATGTTTGCGCTTTCAGTTACAGTGATGTTTCCTACCAGGAAGTAATGGCAATCGGCTCAATTGTTAATGCAAACGGAGCCGATTTTTTGTTGATAGGCCCCAAAGAAACCATGATCAAAAGCACCAAGCCAATTATTGCAGTAGGTGCGGTGCGTACCGGTTGCGGCAAAAGCCAGACCTCACGCAAGATCATCGAAGCTCTTATGGCCCACGGAATGAAAGTGGTTGCCGTGCGCCATCCCATGCCCTACGGCGACCTGGTTGCACAAAAAGTGCAACGTTTTGCCACCGTTGAGGATTTAAAAAAACACAACTGTACCATCGAAGAGATGGAGGAGTACGAACCCCACGTAGTGCGTGGCAACGTAATTTATGCAGGAGTGGATTATGAAGCCATTTTGCGTGAAGCAGAAAAAGAAGCAGACGTAATTTTGTGGGATGGAGGCAACAACGACTTCCCTTTCTTTGTACCTGACCTGATGGTTACCGTAGTTGACCCACACCGTCCTGGCCACGAACTCAACTACTACCCCGGCGAAACCGTGTTGCGCCTGGCAGATATTGTAGTGATCAACAAAATGGACAGCGCATCACCAGAAAACATCCAGATCGTTCGCGAAAACATTGCCAAGGTAAATCCGAAAGCCATTGTGGTTGACGGAGCATCACCCCTTACCGTAAGCGATCCTTCCAAAATTAAAGGGAAGCGCGTTCTGGTGGTAGAAGATGGCCCCACCCTAACCCACGGACACATGAAGATCGGTGCAGGTACTGTGGCCGCCATGAAGTTCGGTGCCGCCGAATTGGTTGACCCCAGACCTTTTGTTGTGGGCCGCCTGAAAGAAACTTTCGAGATCTACCCCAACATCGGCACTTTGCTGCCAGCCATGGGCTACGGAGCTCAGCAGATTGCCGACCTTGAGAAATCCATCAACAACACCGATTGCGATGCTGTTATTATCGCTACCCCCATCGATCTGCAGCGTATTGTAAAAATCAATAAACCTACCGTGAAGGTTGATTACGAATTGCAGGAGATCGGTAAACCTGTTTTCTGTGAACTGATCTGCGACTTCCTCAAAGGAAAGAATCTCATCGCAAAAGACTGCGGTTGTAAATAACCCCTCGAAAAGCGGCTCCTGTAGCCGCTTTTTTTTTGATATGTAATTTGCTCAAAAACAATTAAATTCGTTTTACTTTTCATCAACAAACCTTACAAGCTATGAAGAACAAAAGCCTGGTATCGATCAACGATTACACCAAAGAAGAACAACTTCGCGTGCTGGAGGTGGCCAAGGAATTTGAGGCCAACCCGGTGCAAACCATTTTAAAGGACCATGTAGTCGCCTCCCTGTTTTTTGAACCCTCTACCCGCACCCGACTGAGTTTCGAGAGTGCGATCAACCGACTGGGCGGTAAGGTGATCGGCTTCTCAGAAGCTTCCAATACCAGCGTAAAAAAGGGAGAATCGCTCAGAGATACCATTCTTACCATAGCCAATTATTCTGATCTGATTGTAATGCGCAACCCCATTGAGGGAAGTGCCCGCTTTGCTGCCGAGATTTCGCCCGTACCCATTATCAATGCCGGCGATGGAAGCAACCAGCACCCCACCCAAACCCTGCTCGACCTTTACAGCATCATCAAAACCCAGGGAACCCTCGACAACCTGCATGTGGCTTTTGTGGGAGACCTCAAGTACGGCCGTACCGTGCACTCACTGGTGATTGCCCTGTGCAATTACAACACAACCTTTCACCTGGTATCGCCCGTTGAGCTGAAGCTGCCCAGCTCCGTAAAAATGCATATCAAAGAAAAAAAGCTCACCTACCACCAGTACACCAACATGGAAGATGTTATCCCTGAGGTGGATGTGCTCTATATGACCCGTATTCAGAAGGAGAGGTTCTCTGACCCCCTGGAATACGAACGGATCAAGAACTCCTACAATCTGCACAAAGAGATGCTCCACACCACCAAAGATAATTTCAGGATACTGCACCCTATGCCCAGGGTAAACGAGATCCATATCAACGTTGACCCCGACCCCAGAGCCTATTACTTCCAGCAAGCCCTCAACGGGGTGTATGTGCGTCAGGCTCTGCTGGCCATCATGCTGGGAAAAAGATAGGCCTGTCCCATCAACCCCGCAACGGGCAGCATCATTTTCAATAGCAGCCCACCAACACAGATAGTACTGAATTTGAAAAATATATCATCATGAGCGAAAAAATCAAAGAATTGAAAGTATCAGCCATCGAGAATGGCACCGTAATAGACCACATCCCTGCCAATGCTGTTTTCCAGGTAATCAAAATGCTCAAACTGGACGTGTTTGACCAGATGGTGCTTTTCGGCACCAACCTGGAAAGCAAAAAGTTTGGCAGTAAGGGCATCATAAAGGTCAGCAATAAGTTTTTCAAACCAGAAGAACTCAACAAAATAGCACTTGTGGCCCCCCATGCCAGCATCATTGAAATCAGAGATTTCCAGGTATCCAACAAAACCATCGTTGAGATCCCCAACCAGGTAAGCGCCATTGTGAAATGCTTCAACCCCAACTGCATCACCAACATCGAAGTGATCAGCACACGCTTTGATGTGGTTGACAAGGAAGACATAAGGCTCAAATGCCACTACTGCGAAAAGATCACTGTAAAAAACAATATGCAGTTTATCTAGCGAAACCTGTGGATGTATCCCATCCTAACAAAACCAAAGGCCGGAGAGCATCAAAGCTTCCGGCCTTTCTGTTTTATCGGGGAAAAATGTCTTGCTACAAATTAAACTCCAGTCGTTGGGTGGAGCCCTCTCTAATGATCACAACCACTACAGTTTGGTTGGCTTTAAGGTTGCCCAGGGCGGTCATATAGGTTTGAATGTCGGAGATCTCATCGTCGCCGATCTGCAGGATTATATCTCCGGCTCTGATGCCTGCGCGTTGAGCCGGGCGATCTTCCACTACCGCAAGCACTTTGAGCCCAGGCCCATCAAAGGCATGGTCGGGCATCAACCCCAGTGTAACCCCCTCGCTGCGACGCTGGGCACCCCGGCGGGTAAGCGGCGTTTCGGAAAAAGCCAGCCGATCCATCCCGTTGAGCTCTGCAATCATATCGTATCCAAAGGAAAGGATCTGTTGCATTCCTTCGAAGTTGATCTTTTCGGGAGTATCTGAGGGCCGGTGGTAATCATCGTGTATCCCGGTAAAAAAGAAAATCACCGGGATATTCTTCATGTAAAAACTGGTGTGATCCGATCCACCCATACCGGATGCCGATTTGGCAATATTGAGTCCGGGTCGCTCCAGCCTGTCGATAAGGTCATTCCAGACGGGAGAGGTGCCGGTTCCGATGAGAGTGAGGCTACCATTGGTCTTTCGGCCAATCATATCAAAATTAAACATGTAGTTGATTTTAACCATATCGTAGGCATCGCTATCCACAAAATGGCGGCTGCCCAGCAGCCCTTTTTCTTCAGCACCAAAGGCAATAAAGATATAGTTGTAGTTGGTAAGGCCAGACTGTGCGATGTAGCGAGCCGTTTCGAGCACGCCTGCTACCCCGGAGGCATTGTCGTCGGCACCAGGGTGTATCTGATTGGACCCCGGACTACGCGAACCCGCTCTGCCCACACCCAGATGATCGAAGTGTCCACCCACCACCACGGTATACCTGGCCTGATTGTCTAAATAGCCTGCCACATTCATGGAAGTAAAAACGGGCCTGTCCTTCTCTACCGACAGCAGCACCATGGAGTTTTCGCCACTTTGCTGCCAGTACTCGAGCACTTCGCTGCGGGCAAACAGCACAGGGATGCCCGCACTCCCCAGGTTCTGGCTCAGACGTGTGCTGGGGTCGTTGCGCCAGCTGCGGGTATTAACAAAGATAACCCCGCGGGCGCCAAGAGATTCTGCCCGGTCCACCTTGTTGCGTATCACCTCTGCGGTTTGGGGTACGCTGCGGTCGTCGAGCTCCTCAGGAAGGAAATACTCCATAAAGAGGATCTTCCCCTCAACAGGGCCATGCTCCACATCGTCGGCAAAGCGATCGGGTTCCAGCCCGAAACCTACATAAACTGCCTCGGCGTGCACTGTAGCATTGGAGGCATTGGGCAAAACAAAAAAATCTTTCTGCAAAACAAATTCCTGTTCATTGATCATCAACAGGTTATCCTCGCCCAGGGTCCAGCTGCCATAAAACTCAAATTCCTGTATAAAGGAGCCGTTAAAAAGGGGCTGCAGCCCGATCTCCTGCATGCGCGATTGAATAAAACGGGCAGCCAATTCCTCTCCTTCGGTACCAGACTCCCGCCCCTGCATCTCATCGGAGGCAAGAGTAAACACATCGGTTCTCAGTCGCTGCTCTACCTCCCCGCCACCAAAGGTAAAGGCAGCCTGTGAGAAAACCACCTGCATGGAAACCAGCAGGAAAGATAACATTGCGATCAGTTTTTTACCTGTCATACTATATTGTTTTAAAAAAGTTCCCTTCTGTAATACAAACAGGAAGCCCGCGAAGAACCCGGAGCTCCATGGGGTAAATTTAAATAAATTTATGCAAGAGAGAAGAATAATATTTACTAAAAGCCATGGCATACTGTTGCAAGCGGGCACTGTTAGCGGGGAAAAGATATGCACACGATCATCTGTACATCAAAAAAACCCGAAAACTGACGCCTCCGGGTTTTATTATTCAGGGTAAGTGTTTACTTACAATCCCAATACTTCTTTTCCCTTGTTGAAGACAATATCAATGGGCAAGCCGGTGGCATTTACCTTGTCGAGGTCGGCACGAAGTTGTTCGGTCATCACTCCATCGCGTTCAACCCAATCGCGTGCAGCCTCATAGTCGCCATCACCCTGTATTACCAGGATTTTACCCAGCAACGATGTTACGGCAGCTTTCATCTCCTCAAAATTCACTTTGTAAGTACCATCTTCCTGGTACACAAAAGCACCATTATCGGCAAAATATTTCATATTCAGCATATTGGCACGGCCATGTGCACTGGAAGCACCAAAGCGGCTGGAACGGAATATACCGGCAAAGAAGGTAACATAGTTATCCATCACCTCACCGCTGGTAATTTCGCCCATATCATAAAGCAAAGTAACCAGGTACAGCCCCATGATATCGGCCTTGGCTTCTTCAATGGCAGAATAGTATTCACGAAGCGCTTCGCGTGCAGGGCCACGTCCGTTGATGGTGTTTTTAACGCCCATACCATGCGCTACCTCGTGGAAAGTAGTATTCTCGAAGAAAGCATCGAAGGTAATGTGCTTGCGCTGGCTTTCATCGATAAGGATATCGGTAATGGGCACTAGTATCTTGTCGAATTTGGCTTTCATGGAGTTTTTCAGCTGCAACTTGCGGCTTCCCACAGTAAGGTGAATGTGCGGATCGTTGGGCAGGTTGATGGCAATGGTTTTGGTACCGGCATTGCAATCGCCTGCATAATAGATAGCATAGTACACATTCATATCGGCATCGGTGCCGGGCTCTTCGGCCTTATATTCAGGCGCTACGGGCAGAGCGGCCTGCAAAGCGGGCAACATGGCATTGAATTTCTCCAGCTGGGCACTCCACTCCAGATCCTTTACCAGGATAAAGGCTTCATGGGCTGCTTTGTAGCCAAACATGCGATCTTCGTAATTTTCTATGGGTCCCACCACAAAATCGATGTTGGATGTTTTCATGGCCATCCAGGCGAAATCGCTGGGTTGGTATTCGTTGGAGAGCAGTGCATCGGCCCGGGAGAGCAGGTAGTTTTTCAAACCTGCATCTTCGGCCAGCTCTGCAGCTTTGCGCATAAGACGTGCAGCTTCTTCATGCTGCTGCTTGTATGCTTCGGAATAGGGGATGGCTAACAGGTTGCCCTCACCGTCGCGACGGATCAATGTATACAGGCTGGTTTTGGTGGGTTCATCCCACGCCTCAAACTCCTCGCGGGTCATATCGGCAGGATAAAAATTGGCACCCAGGGGCTTCTCTTCCGGAAATCCGGGCACAAAGGCGGTATTGGCCTTTAGCCTGTCCCACGGTCCATAATGAATCATTGCATACTGGCGGGCGTAGGGGTTTTGTATAAGCTCAAACAGCTCATCCTTGTCTCCGTAAGATTGTGTCCAGAAAATATCATCCATAATATCCGAAACCTGGATCAGGATACGGATGATTTCTCTTTCATTTTCGCTGAGCCAGCTCAGGTCGGTGGTAAGGGTTACCTCTTCAAATTGGGCAAGTCTTTGTTTCATGTCCTGGGTTAAAGGGTCTTCCTGCTGGGTGCAGGCGGCAAAGCTCAGGCTTACAACCAGCGCAGCAGCCAGCATACGGGTAATGTTTTTCATAGCTAAGTTGTTTAGGGTAATGATTGTTCAATTGCTTTATTGGGGATTGGGGCCAAAATTAAGAATTCTCCCAGATCTTTAACACTTTATCCAGATGTTTTTAAAA
The DNA here is from genome assembly GCA_046291875.1 of Bacteroidales bacterium. Taxonomy (GTDB): domain Bacteria; phylum Bacteroidota; class Bacteroidia; order Bacteroidales; family UBA7960; genus SKVR01. The sequence goes on from JBKBSF010000038.1 coordinate 13,077, forward strand.
AGCATTAGATTTGTGCCACATTTTATCAACTTAAACAAGCCTGCTTATGGACATGCTGCTACTCGCCTTGTTTTATGTGCTTACGCCCATGCTGATCCTTTTCCTGACCCATCGCTATGCCACAGCACACCGTATTGGAGCCGTCATTATTGCCTATGCCATTGGTTTGGTGCTGGGCAACATCGGACTGATCCCCTCGCCGGGAGCCACCCTCAATGAGATTATGCTTACTCAACCCAAAATCAACATGGAAGAGGTGCAAGCCTTGCACCTGACGGGTGAGCTTACCTCGAAAGATGTGCTTGCCTTCCGGGTTTACAAGCTGCGCGATCTGCTGATGACCATTACCATTCTGCTGGCCATCCCCCTGATGCTTTTTTCCACCAATTTGCGGCAATGGCGCAAAGTAGCAGGCAAGACACTTGTTTCGCTGATCATCGGGCTCATTGCAGTGGTAACTGTTATTGTGGTGGGATTTTTTCTTTTCCGTGAGTCCGGCACACGCGATCTTTGGAAAGTAGCAGGCATGCTCGTTGGGATATATACCGGTGGCACGCCCAACCTGGCTTCCATCAAAATGGCATTGGATGTGGATCCAGAGATCTATATCCTCACACACACCTACGATCTGATCATTGGAGTAGTGTATCTGGCCTTTCTGATATCCCTCGGGCAAAAGGTTTTTCATAAATTCCTCCCTCCATTTCCGGGAATACTAACTCCTGCCGACTCCAAACTGCCAGAAGAGAAAGACCCGTTTTTCGGTGTTCTGCGGCGCGAAAAGTTTGTACCTCTGCTGGGTGCTTTCGGGGTTGCTGTAGTGATCTTTGGCGTGGCAGTGGGCATAAGCGAACTGGTGCCACAACATGCAGTAATGGCAGTAGTAATTCTTAGTATTACCACATTGGGCATATTGGCCTCACTTATTCCGGCCATCAACAGGATCGATAAAACATTTGAGGCAGGCATGTATTTCATCCTGGTTTTCAGCATTGTAGTGGCCTCCATGGCCGATATCCGCAACTTTGCCGGTATCACACCGGGGCTGTTTGGCTACGTAAGCTTTGCAGTGTTTGGCTCTTTGTTCCTGCATGTGCTATTCAGCAAGATTTTTAAAGTAGACGCTGATACCACTATGATCACTTCTACCGCTTTTATCTGCTCGCCGGCCTTTGTACCGGTAGTGGCCGGTGCCATCGGCAACCGCCAGATTGTAGTATCCGGAATGACCATCGGCATCATCGGATATGCCATCGGCAACTACCTGGGAGTTACACTGGCATACCTGCTGCAATAAGGCATGGCTTTGAAAATTGCCAAAAAACCTGTAGGTTTGAATTCAATTTGTATCATTTACCCTAAAAACACCCTTGTATGGAAGAGAAGAAGAAACCCATCTTATTCTGGATTACCGCCGGGCTGATCCTTGCCATCGTTATTACCTTTTCGATCCTCAACCGGCAAACGGTAGATATAAACTTCCTTTTTATGAAGGTGACCGGCAGATTGTTTTTCGTGCTGCTCATCTTCTTTTTCCTGGGCTTTTTCCTGGGAAAGATCTCCTACCTGCTGCAGAAGCGCAAAAAAAGCCAAAAGAAACCGCAGCAGAAGGATGAGTTCGTTCAGTACATAGAAGAATAACGCGCCCTACAATGCATAAGGTTGGCATATATCTTTACCCGGATGTGGAAACGCTTGATTTCTGCGGCCCTTTGGAAGTGTTTACCGCTGCCAATATAGCCTGCGAAAAACAATATTTTGATGTTTATACCTTTGCTGCCTCTGCGCAGCCCCTTCGCACCATCAACGGATTGAGTGTAAACCCGGACTTTGATTTTGCCCACGTACCCCAACCCGACATCCTGATCATACCGGGCGGCAATGGCACACGGGCTGTAATCAATGACCGGGAAGCCTTATCGGTACTGGAAAACCTTTACCCCGATACAATCTATACCTTCTCGGTGTGCTCAGGGGCACGTATACCCGCCGTGCTGGGTTGGCTGGATGGGAAAACCTTCACAACCCATCACCTTGTGTTCGACGATGTGCAGAAACTGGCGCCCAAGGCTCGTATCAGGCCCAACAACCGCTTTACCGACAATGGAAAACTCCTTACCTCGGCAGGTGTAGCTGCCGGAATCGATCTCTCGTTCTACCTGCTTGAAAAAATCCATGGCAGGCAGGTTGCCCTTGCAACCGCAAGGTATATGGAATATCCCCTGATGGAAGATACCGCCCGGCATTTGTGAACAAACCCTGAGCCGGGCTTGTTGGCACTATCGCAAATCCTTTCGTATCCATGAGCTTCAGAACCTTTACTCCCGAAGAATTAACCCCTTCCCAAAGGCATCACTACCTGCTGGGAACGGTTAATCCGCGCCCCATTTGCTTTGCCAGTACCCTCAATACAGATGGACAACCCAATCTGGCGCCCTACAGCTTTTTCAACATCTTCAGCAGCACTCCTCCTGTTTTTATCTTTTCGGTAAACAGCCGCAGAGACGGATCGCATAAAGATACCCTGCGCAATGTAAAAGAGGTGCCCCAGGTGGTTATCAACCTGGTAAGCTACCCCATTGCACGCCAAATGGCCATCTGTGGAGTGGAGTTCGATACCGGTATCAATGAGTTTGAAAAAGGAGGCTTTACTCCCCTTCCATCCCAGCGGGTTCAGCCTTTCAGAGTAAAAGAGTCGCCGGTGCAGTTTGAATGCAAGGTACTGGAGGTTCGAAGCCTGAGCGATGCAGCTGGGGCAGCCAACCTTATCATGGCACAGGCAGTACTGATCCATATGGATGAAAAGATCTTCGACCCCCATGATCACATAGACCCACAAGTGCTTGATACAGTGGGCAGGATGGGCAACTTCAACTACAGTCGTGCCAGCGGCGAGAGCATTTTTGCCATCCAGCAACCCCCTGCCGATATCGTTGTGGGTTTCGATCGTTTGCCCCTATCCATAAGGCATAGCAATATACTGACCGGCAACCAGTTGGCCCGACTGGCAGGGGTCACCCAACTGCCCCAGGCCGATGCTTCTTTTCAATCTTTATTAAGGGAGCTGATACAAGCCGAGACAACCCAATCAGCATCAGAAAAGCTACACCGGCGTATAGCTGAATGGATTGATGCAGGCCAAATCAACAACGCCTGGCTGCTCATCCTTGCGGCAGAGCAATCAGGCGTCGTGTAGAGATATTGTTGCAGAAGCACAGGAACTCCTGAGCCATGCTACTATCGTTTCATCGTCAGGAGAGCTTTCCTTTGTAATCTTCGTATCCGAAAAAACGACAGGGCACAAACTCCTGCTTTTCGTTCCATATCCCTATGGCCGGATGCTTAACTCCATTGAAGTAAGTGGTTTTTACCATGGTATAATGGATCATATCGTCAAACACCACTTTGTCGCCAACCTTAAGCTCTTTTTCAAAGGAATAATCGCCCATGCCCATGTAGTCGCCCGCAAGGCAGGTGAGCCCGCCCATACGATAGCGGGAGGTTCCCTCAACATAGTCGGTAGCGCCTAATATCCTTGGCTTGTAGGGCATCTCCAGGCAGTCGGGCATGTGGGCAGAAAAACTTACATCGAGCATAGCCACGTGTATACCCTGGTTTTCGATGATATCCTGCACGGTTGAAACAAGGTAGCCGGTTTGCCAGCCCACTGCTTCGCCAGGCTCGAGGATCACCTTCTCCAGGTTGGGATACCTGCGACGAAAATCCTTTAAAAGCTCCACCAGGTGCTTTACATCGTAATCCTTGCGGGTAATGTGGTGCCCACCTCCCATGTTGAACCATTTTACCTGCCTTATCTGATCGGCAAATTTCTCCTCCACTTTGGCAAGGGTTCTTTCCAGCACGAAGGAGTCGTTCTCACACAAAACATGAAAGTGCAACCCTTCGATGTCGGCAGGAAGCTTATCAGGCAGTTGATTGCGGGTAATCCCCAGTCGTGATCCCGGAATAGCCGGGTTGTAGAGATCGGTCTCCACTTCAGAATACTCCGGATTAACCCTCAGACCCATCGACACGGGCTTATGGAATCCCTTCACCTTCTGTCGGAACCGCTCGTACTGGCTCATAGAATTGAAAGAGACATGACTGCTGTAAGTAAGTATCTCATCCATCTCCTGCTCAAAAAACACCGGGCAGTAGGTATGAGCCTCCACTCCCATCTCTTCATAAATCAGTCGTGCCTCATTGAGAGAGCTGGCGGTAGCTCCGCTCAGATATTGCTTTACCAGCGGAAAAGTAGACCACATGGCGTAACCCTTCAGGGCACAGATGATCTCTACATCAGCCTCCTTTTGCACAAGATCCAGTATCTCAAGGTTGATGCGCAGCAACTTCTCATCCAGCACAAAACATGGCGAGGGAATTTGGTGGAAATCTACGCTCATTTTTCAACCGGTAAAGGTTCATCAATCTTCTCGTGCCATGGCAATCCGTAAACGGGCAGTTTCTCCATAAAAGGATCAGGATTGAATTCTTCTACGTTGAATACGCCTTGTCCGGCCCATTTGCCCGTAAGCATCATCATGGCACCGATCATAGCAGGCACACCTGTGGTAAAGGAAATGGCCTGGGCTTTTACATCACGATAGGCCTCGGCATGTGAGCAATTGTTCCAAACGTAGTAGGTACGCTCCTTACCATCTTTAATGCCTTTGATCTGGCAGCCAATGGAAGTTTGGCCCTTGTAGCCTTCGCCCAATGAAGAGGGCTCTGGAAGCACCGCTTTCAGAAACTCCAGGGGAACAATATCCATACCTTTGAAATTGATGGGCTTGATGCTGGTCATACCCACTTCCTGCAGTACATTTAAGAAATTGATGTACTTCTCGCCGAAAGTCATCCAGAAACGGGCTCTTTTCAGAGTGGGGAAATTCTTCACCAGCGATTCCAACTCCTCATGGTACAACAGATACGACTCGCGGGGTCCGATCTCAGGATACTCAATAGGTTTGTGAATTTCGAGGGGTTGGGTTTCTACCCATTTACCTTCCTGCCAGTACCGGCCATTCTGGGTGATCTCGCGAATGTTGATCTCTGGGTTGAAGTTGGTAGCAAAGGATTTGCCATGATCTCCTGCATTACAATCTACGATATCAAGGTAATGGATCTCATCGAAATAGTGCTTGGCAGCATAGGCTGTAAATACTCCTGTTACTCCGGGGTCGAAGCCGCAACCCAGCACAGCCAGAATACCAGCCTCCTTGAAACGTTCGTGATATGCCCACTGCCATTTGTATTCGAACTTTGCCACATCTTTGGGCTCGTAGTTGGCAGTGTCCAGATAATGGGTCCTGGTTTGCAAACAAGCCTCCATAATAGTGAGATCCTGGTAAGGAAGCGCAACATTGATAACCAGATCAGGTTTAAAATCGTTGATCAGTTCAACCAGTTCGGGCACATTGTCAGCATCTACCTGCGCAGTTCTCACCCGATCCCCTCCAATGTCGTGTGCAATGGCTTCACACTTCTCCAGCGTACGGCTGGCCAGCATAATATCACTAAACACCTCAGGAATGGCGGCACATTTGCGGGTAACCACATTGCCCACACCTCCTGCTCCGATAATCAATACCTTACTCATAGTTATGTGTTTTAATTTAAATTTATCTTATTTAGTTGCAAAGCACAAAAATAGGAAAAACCCATCAGACAGAAAATAAAAAACAAGGGGCCTGAAGGATACATCCGGGCAAAGTCTTCAAAACATTCAAACTACACTCTCCCTGGCACCCGGGCTCAAAAAAAATGGCCGCCAACCCGCCCAAAACCAGAAACAATACCCATTCAATCTTGTTACCTTTGCACAAAACAAATGCACTTATGAACTACGGAACCCGGAAAATCAAATCGCCTTGTATCGATGTTTGTGTTACCCGCGAGGGCTATTGTATCGGCTGCCACCGAAGCATGGAAGAAATGGCCGGATGGCCCACCTATACCGAAGAACAAAAAAAACAGGTACTGGAAAACATAAAAAAAAGAAGACCCTCACAGGATTATTACGGAGGACCGGTATAAATCACTCCCTGTCAACACCATGCATACTCAGCATCTCCTTTTTGCCTATGGCACTCTTCTGGACCCCCAGGTGCAGCAAATGCTCTTTTCACGCACACTCGCGCCGGGCCAACCCGCGCTGTTGTACAACTGGAAAAAACATACCCATGAGGAGTACCCGTTCATTGTTCCCTCAGCTGGATCTGTGGTAAAAGGAAAGTTACTGCAACTCTCTCCGCAGGAACTTGCAGCTGCAGATCATTGGGAAGAGGTGCCCCAAGAGTATCAGCGCGAGCAGGTGGATGTGGTTTGCGGACAAGCAACCCTCAAGGTGTGGGCATATACACAAAGAGAGAAAAAAGATCAGATGCTCCCATCCTGACAGCACCTCCGATGGCGTTTTTTCTTCTTGCTCACCGGTTCAACCACCGGATCAGATATCGAACCGTGGTCGTGGCGTTTGGGCTGTTGAGGGGGGCAGAACGGGAAGCTCCAAAGCATAGGCGGGAATTTCTCCCGTAAGTGCCAGCAAAAACTCCATGATACTTTGATTTTGCTCTTGCGACAACTCCCTTCCAAGCATATCCTTTGCTACAATGTTTATGGTTGCCGATAAACTCCATTCGCTGCCATCGTGCAGATAAGGGTACGTTTTAGCAACATTGAGCAACGACGGAACTTTAAAGAAATGCTTATCCGACTCCCTGCCGGTAAAATCGAACCTCCCTTTGTTGAATACACCTGTCTCTCTTTCTGTGGGAGTTTGAAAGAAAGTAAATATCTCCCCTCCGAGAGCAGCTCCTCTGTGGCAAGAATGACAACCCACTTCCATAAACGCTATCAATCCTTGTTTTTGTGGTTCGGTAAGTGCCTCGCTGTTTCCCCTCAGGAAATCATCAAAAGGAGACCTGGTTAATAAAATACGTTCGAAAGCACCAATGGCATTGCCTACATTTTCGTAAACCAGGGGGTTTTCCTGCCCGGGAAAGGCTTGCTGGAAACGGGAAACATATTCGGGCATAGATGCCAGCACAGCGAGCACATGCTCTTCAGTGGCAGCCATCTCCAGCGGATCGAGAATGGGCATACCGGCCTGCTGTTCCACATCGCGGGCTCTGCCATTCCAGAACTGGCTTTTATGCAATGCCGCATTAAGCACTGTGGGGGCATTCACGGGCCCTTTCTGCCAGCCATGGCCTATGGATACAGGTGTTTGATCCACCCCAAAGGTGGTAAGGCTATGGCAGGAACTGCAACTGATAATACCACTTTTGGAAATGCGGGGCTCATGAAACAACATCCTACCCAGATCTATGATCTCCTGCGATGAATTCATCCCTTCCTCAAAGGCATGCTCAGGAAGAGCAGAAGCCCATGCAAGCGTTTTTTCCTGCAACTCGGTTAACTGCATTTGCTGCTGAGAAGGGGTGCAATGAGAAAACAACAGTGCCGAAAGCAGCACTACAAAGAAAGATGCCGCAAGCATGTGTAAGCTCGGGCGAAAACTGTTTCGAGAGTTCATATTCAAAGGCTTTGATGCGTTGCGAAGATACAAAATCCTCCTAAAAACACCCCAGCGAGCCTTCCATCATACACAAAACCCTTGCAATTTATAAAGATACTAAATAAGGTTTCATGATCAGGCAGCCCAGGTTTCCCTGTCAAGGCTCCTGTAATGTATGGCCTCTGCCAGGTGTTCGGGTTGTATTGCGGCGCTGCCATCCAGGTCGGCAATGGTTCTGGAAACTTTCAGAATACGATCATAGGCCCTGGCAGAAAGGTCCAGTCTTTCCATGGCGGTTTTGAGCAACAGGCTGCCTGCATTGTCGATCTGGCAAACCTCTCTGAGCAAACGTGAATTGATCTGGGCGTTGCAGTATATCCCCTTCTGCTCTTTGTATCGCTCCTCCTGAATCTCCCGGGCCCGTATCACACGCGAACGGATATCGCGACTTCTTTCGGATGGTTTTAACTCAGATAACTCACGAAAAGGCACCGGGGTAACTTCAATATGTATGTCGATACGGTCGAGCAACGGACCCGAGATCCGGTTGAGGTATTTCTGCACTATCCCGGCACCGCATACACAATCCTTCTCCGGATGATTGTAATAACCGCACGGACAAGGGTTCATAGACGCCACCAGCATAAAACTGGCAGGATAATCGACCGAAAACCTTGCCCGGCTTACCGTTACCACCCGGTCCTCAAGAGGCTGCCTCAGCACCTCCAGTACTGTACGCTTAAACTCTGGCAACTCATCAAGAAAAAGCACGCCGTTGTGCGCCAGTGATATCTCTCCGGGTTGAGGAAACGAGCCACCGCCAACAAGGGCTACATCTGATATGGTATGATGCGGGCTCCGAAAAGGCCTTACCGGTATAAGGGAGGAATTCTTGTCGAGCTTTCCGGCAACACTGTGTATTTTGGTGGTTTCAAGCGCCTCGTGCAACGAGGGTGGAGGAAGAATGCCAGGTAAACGTTTCGCCAGCATGGTTTTTCCGGCTCCCGGCGGACCAATCATGATGATATTATGACCTCCGGCTGCTGCCACCTCAAAAGCCCTTTTAATGTTCTCCTGCCCCTTTACATCAGAAAAATCAAAATCATAATCATCGATCCTTGAGAAAAATTCTTCGCGGGTATTTACGATAGTGGGCTCCAATTGCAGATCCCCATTAAAGAAATCGATAACCTGCTTGATATTATCTACCCCATACACATCAAGATTATTCACTACCGCTGCTTCACGGGCATTGTCGGAAGGGAGTATAAAACCCTTAAACCCTTCATGCCGGGCCTGCACAGCAATGGGCAAGGCTCCTTTTATGGGCTGAAGACCTCCATCGAGCGACAACTCCCCCATGATGATGTATTCATGCACATGGGTAGCGGTAATCTGCTCACTGGCAGCCAGAATGCCAACGGCAATGGGTAGATCATAAGCCGAACCCTCCTTTCGGATATCTGCCGGTGCCATATTCACCACTATTCGTTTGCCGGGGATCTTATATCCAATTTGCTTCAGGGCTGTTTCGATACGATGGTGGCTTTCCTTTACTGCACTGTCGGGCAAACCCACCATAAAAAAATTGATCCCCTTCGATACATCTACCTCAATGGTGATGGTGATGGATTTTATTCCCTGCACTGCACTCCCATATGTTTTTACAAGCATACCTCAATAATTATATGAACACCCTTTGATGTTGAAACGGCCCTGTAATTTATTCAAAAAAAAAACGACCCCATAAAATTCGAACTTCACTAAACCTATTGCAACAACCCTGAACGGATGTAGTAATAGAACTATTTCTTACTCCTTCAACTATGAATTACAACCCGGCAAGACTGCAGTATTTCGTAAAAAACCACAAAAAACCATGTGAAAACCCTCTAAAAATACACCAAGCCGGTACTTATACATCCCTACAGTGCTAAATTTACGACAATTCATGCTTTTTTCAAAACATAACCAGCTTAAAAATAAGAAAGGTTTCTGACTTTTTAATTCCTAACTTTGAATCGTAAAAAATCTATTTCAGGCATACAAAACCATGAGCGAAAACCAAATACAAACTACAGCAGAGGAGATTACCAATGCCGTATTACATGGCATCGGACTGGGTCTTGCCATAGCAGCCCTTGTAATTCTCATCATATTTGCCAGCCTTTATGGCAGCACCTGGCACCTGGTGGGTTTCATCATCTACGGAATTACGCTGATATTTCTCTATCTTTCCTCCACCCTCTATCACAGTTTCCCTCAGGGGAAATGGAAAAAGACACTGCGAGTAATTGATCATGCAAGTATTTTTTTGCTTATTGCAGGCACTTATACACCTGTAACACTAACAGCGATGCGGGGTCCGTGGGGATGGAGTATATTTGGAGTTGTATGGGGAATTGCCTTGCTGGGGATTGTTTTGAAAATATTCTATATCAACCGCTTCAAATACCTCTCACTTGCCATGTATGCAGCCATGGGATGGCTCATCGTAGTTGCCATCAATCCTTTGCTTGAAAGTGTAAACAACACCAGCCTTGCCTTTCTTCTTGCCGGAGGTCTGGCATATACGGTGGGGATCATTTTTTATGCATGGAAAAAACTACCCTTCGGCCATGCCATCTGGCATCTTTTTGTTTTGGCGGGAAGCATCTTTCACTTTTTTACGGTATTTTATTTGTTGCCTTTTTAGGGATGGTGTCGGTTAGCCATAAGGAAAGTATCTAGGTATCTATCAACTTAACTCCTGCAACAAATTGTTCATTTTCAATTTTCCTTGTTAAAAATCCAATTTTTTGACATTCATTAAATCCCTCCAATTTAATATCTTCAAAAACTAATTCTTTATTGATCAATTTCTCTTTTTTCCCGTAGCTAAGCTTGATCGAATATTTTCCTTGCAAAACATGCTTCAAGAGATGTTCTATTTTGTCAATTTCGGTTTCAGGATAAACATATATATCAAAATGTTCAGAATTTAAGACCATGTTATCATTTTGAATGGATATATAAAGAACAAAATAACTTGTATTCATTCTCAAAAAAACATCTATCCCTATTCCTCCCATCTCAACTACGCTATCTTCGGATAATTTATCAAATTTCAATTTCTTTAACAAAGGTTCAAGGATATTCCAAACCCTCACTTGAAAAGCAGTAAAGGCTTCTAAGTCCTCATCTTTCAGGGAAGATTGTAGTATTTCCATTTTAAAGGGTTTAAAGTAAGATGATAATTAAACGATCGTGGTCTTTGAATATTGACATGTGTATTAAAGCGATTATACGGTTTACCCAAATAGGGAGCTTTACTCATCCCTTTCAAAGGAGCTCTAAACCCTCTATCCAAGCGAAGATTCAAATAATATTTTGGAAATCGAGCTTGAAAACTGAATATTTGTTGTCCTGCGGGACTTCTTCCCACTTTTGAACTGAGCTTGTTGTTGTAAGCTCCCCCAAAAACAGTACAGTTTAAAAGTAGACAAAAAAACCTTAAACTTGTACTTATGAAAAAAAGCAGATTTAGTCCGACCCAGATTGCGAACATCCTTAAGGAGTTTGAGCAAGGCAAGAGTGTAGAAGAAATCAGCCGAGAGCATGGTATTTCCCGTGCCGCCTTTTACAAATGGCGCCAGCGCTATGGGGGTATGGATGCCAGTGAACTCAAGAAAATAAAGCAACTGGAAGAAGAAAATGCGCGTCTCAAGCGTATGTATGCCAATCTAGCCCTGGAACTGGAAACCGCAAAGTATATCATCGAAAAAAAGCTTTAAAGCCCTGCCGAAAGCGTGCAATTATTGCATCCCTAAAACAAGAACGGCCTAAAGACATAAGCAGGGCGTGTCGGTTGCTAAAAACCAGCCGCAGCAGTATTTCTTATAAATCAGTAAAAGATGATAGTTTTATTATCGAGCGCTTGCAGCAGTTGGCAGCAGAGCATCCCCGTGAAGGTTTTTGGAAGAGCCACTACCGCATCCGGAATACAGGCGAAATAATCAACCACAAGCGTTTACACAGGGTCTACAAGCAGCTGGGTCTGCCTTTGCGCAGAAAGACCAAAAAGCGACTACCGGCAAGGGTAAAAGAACCCCTGGAGGTACCCGAGAACTTCACCCATACCTGGAGTATGGATTTTATGACCGATACCATTGCCGGCTCAGGCAAGTTCAGAACTTTTAATATAATAGATGATTACAACCGCGAGGTATTATTTATTGAAACAGACTATTCCTTGAAAAGCAGCCGGGTAATCTGGGTATTGCGCCATCTTGTAAACAGGTACGGAAAGCCCCGGAGAATACCCATGGACAACGGACCAGAGTTTATTGCAAAATTAGCCCAGCAGTGGAGCGAGGCCAATGAGATAGAATTCAAATATATTCAGCCGGGCAAGCCTACCCAGAATGCATATGTAGAGCGCTTTAACAGGTCATTTCGCGATGGAGTACTGAATGCATTTCTGTTTAAAGATATTGACCAGGTAAGAGATATTATCGTAGATTGGGTAAAGGATTATAACCATGACAGGCCTCATGAATCGTTGGGAAATATATCGCCTGTGGCATACAGAAAGAAAAACCATACCACCCCTAATGTGTGGAGTGTAGCGAAGGCGTAGCCGAAGCGTAACGCAGCACATTAGGGGTGGTAAAACAACAATAACCTTTGAATAATGCTATTAAACTAAATGAAAAAATCTACTTTTATATTGTACTAAAAAGGGGAAGCTTACAACGCGAACAAACCCCTTCTGAAGAAATTGTAAATGCAATACTGCATGGAATAGGCGTGGGACTTTCAATTGCTGCGCTGGTAGTTCTGCTTATATACGCAAATATTCATGGCGATGCCTGGCATATTGTATCCTTCAGTATATACGGAGCTACCCTGATAATGCTCTATCTTGCATCAACATTATACCATAGTTTCCCTAAAGGCAAATGGAAAAATATTCTACATGTAGTGGATCATTCATCCATTTTTCTGCTCATAGCAGGTACCTACACACCCGTAACACTCACCGCCATGCGTGGCCCCTGGGGATGGAGCATTTTTGGTGTGATTTGGGGAATTGCTTTGCTGGGGATTATTTTAAAAGTATTCTGGATGGGAAAATTCAAGTTTTTATCTGTTGGATTATATGTAATTATGGGATGGTTAATTGTTATTGCCATTAAGCCCCTCATTGACAGCCTTGAAACCTTCAGTCTTATTTTTCTGTTCGCAGGCGGATTGTCCTATTCAATAGGTATCATATTTTATATCTGGAGAAAATTACAAATATTCACATGGTATTTGGCATTTATTTGTTTTAGCCGGAAGTATCTGTCACTTTTTTACTGTATTTAATCTTTTGCCAAAATAAAATTGTCAGTTCTGTTAAAAAAAGCCTCAATCTTTCCGGATAGAGGCTTATAAAATCAGCGACATAGTTGTTTTTCTTCGGTAAGAATTGAGCTGCTCAGCTTGATTCCTTTTTTAAAAAAATATTTACTTTTCTATTTTCTTTGATTTTTTAATCAATCCCTGAATAAGAAAAACAACAAACAAAAAACCCCAAAATGCCAAATTATAAAAGTCTTGAACATTTTCAATAAATAACAAATAGACCAGCCCAATCAAAGAAAAAGCTGATAGTAGTAAATCAAATAAATAATTATTCAAGAAAGACACTTTTTTTACAAAAAAACTTAAAATAAAACCTACAATAAGTATTATTACCAATAAAAATTCCATGTCAAGATATTTTGATGATAAGGTATTATGTATCGCCTTTTATTTGAATATACAATGTTGCGCTGTTAAATATTTTATTGATTTACTTTTACAAACACTTAAAAACAAATGTCGTCGACCCAACCGCCTTCGCAATGTCCACACAAAGCAAGATAAGCACATCCCCAGTATAAAACAGGACCCGTTTTTGTACATAATATTAAACTCATTGAAAATTGACCCCAATTACAATCAACATCATCTTTTTGATAACTCTTTAAATCAATCTTCGGGAAATTTTTGTTTTGATAATTTTCTAAAAACTCCTTTTGCAAACAAAACAAACAAATGTTATCAAAATCTTCCTCGGAAATTTTACTTTTTCTTTTAATTTCTTCACCTAAAAACTCAATTTCTATTTTTAAGTATTCATAATCATCATTGGTCAGTTTAAAATATCTTAACAGTTCATCTTCATCTTCTTCAATAATCGCATCAATGAAGCCTTCAAATTCACCAAAGCCATGATTTGCAAAGTAACTGTTAAGATTATCAGTCAAAAAATGATGAATTTTTTCCAACTCATTCAGTTCATACTCAATATTTGGTAATTCTGATTTTAAATGGAAATTTTCTTCTTGATCATGGGGTTTTTCAATTTTTTCACAAGAAAAAGTCACAAATAATGCCATTACAATAAATACAATTTTCTTCATAGCTGTGTGTTTTTAAGGTTAGACATCACAGGCAAAAAAAAAAAAGAAAGAAATAAAATCGCAACCCTTTTAACTTTTTTTATTTTTTAGAAGAATAGTAATAGTTATCTGCAGGTTTTAAAAATAAAATGAATCACTATTTTCCCTTTTTAAAATGTAGTTACAGATAACTTATTAACCTTATAAAACTAATAAAAAAATCCAAAGGCAAGGAATGCGCGTTTTTCAATTTTTCAAGGAATTTATCAAAGGTATGATCCGGCCACTAGAACAACTTCTATTATATTGCCATCATCATACAGCTGGCTTCTGCTTCCAATTTGGATATACCAGCCCATACTGCCCCCCCAAACAGGCTTCATAATGTTCTCATATAGATACTGCCATTCCGGCGGATGCTGACCCCCTATTTTAAAGTTTATGGATTTTTATTCCGGACTATGTTGACCCCTTTTAGGGGCATTCCGGAGTAAACTTACCCCATTGTTTATGAAACAGGTGGTCTTATTCCGGATCATGCTGACCCCTTATTGCAAGAGTTAGCAACCCAATTCCGGAGCATATTGACCCCCTTTTTTTACTATATCAGGTTTTGGTTGCTTAGCGTATACTCATGCATTAAAGTACGCTAAGTTTCATTAAACAAAACGCAGGATGGCCGGAAAACCAAAGCCTATGAGCCAGATAAAACAATTGATACGACTGTATCAGCTGTATAAGCCCCTTAAAACATCGGGCTAAGTTATAGATAAAAACCTGTAACTTTATGACGATGAAAAGAAAATTTACCAAAGAAGAAAAGCTTCAGATTATCAAAGAAGCCTCAGAGCAAGGGGTTAAAGCTACGCTTGCAAAACACGGTATTTATCCGGCCTCCTATTACTCCTGGAAGACCAAGCTGGAGCAAATGGGCGAAGAGGCTTTCGACCATGGGATGACCCCGCAACATCTTAAACGCATCCGAGACCTGGAAAAGGAGAACAATGCCCTAAAACAACTTCTGGCAGAAAAAGAGCTTGACAACAAGCTCAAGGAGGATCTGCTAAAAAAGAAATGGGCCTTGAAGAAAAAAAAGAGATTGTAGCCCGCTATATCTCTCAAGGCCTAAAGCGCGATCACGCACTGTTGGTGGCAGGCATTAGCAAACATCAGTATTATCACAAACCCCGTAAAGGCAAAAGGGGGCGCAAGCCTTCTACCCACACGCTCAAGATCATTCCCAATGGGGGTGACATAGAGCGTGTGGATGACACTTTGGTGGTTGATGAAATCAAACAGGTTCATCAGGATCCAGATACCGATTATGGCTACCGCAAAATGACTTTCGCACTGATGGCACTAGGCTTTATTATCAATCATAAGAAAGTTTACCGGTTGATGAAAAAGGCCTTACTGCTCAAAGACAAATACCAGAAAGCAGCCAGAGAATTTGTAAAATACCGCAAGGTTTTGCCCACCCAACCCCTGGAGGTACTTGAGATGGATATAAAATTTGTGTGGATAGAGCGCGACAAAAAGCATGCATTTATACTTACCGTCATTGACACATTTACTCGTGTTTTGTTGGGCAGAAAGACAGCTTTCAGCATTAATCAACAAGCGGTAAAGCAACTTTGGAGCGAAATCATCGAAAACTACCTGCAGCCCTACGATTGTTTAAATAGACAGATTGCTATGGAAATCAGAAATGACAATGACAGTCGGTTTATTCCCGCTTCGGTGCAGGCATTCTTCAAAGAAAACCAAATTTGCCAGGTATTTACTCATCCTTATACGCCACAAGAGAATGGCCATATAGAAAGCTTCCATGCGATACTCTCCAAGAAACTCAAACAACACGTATTTTGGTCGTTAGAAGATTTGGAGCAGTGCCTGATACTGTTTTACGAAAAATACAACAACCACAGGCTGCATAGCGCTACGCTTTATTTACCGCCAATGGTGTTCTGGCAATGCTGGAATGACGCTCTGGTGAAGGCTGATATCAACCCAAAGCAAAGAAAAATAAAATTCAAATCTTTGGTCCCCTATCAGCAACTATCGGGTAAAATGAACCTGAGGGAAGTTTCTTGCCCTCAGCCGAAACCCCTCGATGGGGTTGAGGATGAGAATAAAATGGAAATGAACGGCGCCGTATCATTTCTGCAACCATCGGTATAAAAATCACCTTCGGTCGTTTCTTGCCGCACCAAAGTTCTTAATAATTTAATACATTTGAAAACCAATCTATACGATTGTCCGATTAATAGGGGGCTAAACCAGTTTATCTTGCCCGCTCAAAAAAAAGGAAAAAGCAATTAGACTCAAAGAGAGAAATAGTTTTCTTTTCATTTTTTCTATCGTAATCTAAAATAAAATAAGTGTCTAATTGAAGTAATAGGATTGCTATGATAGCGATAACCATGTAATAATACGTGATCTGGTCGATCAATCCATGGCGTAAATGAAAGACCTCTTCGGCCTATTATTACATTATCAATAGGATGATTTATAGAACTTTCCATACTTGTAATTCTATTTATAGATCTAGAGTGCCTGATAGTTATCCGTCCATTATCATCAATCGAAACACCTTTATTGTTTTCTATGTTAGTTCTCAAACCATCCCTGGTTTGTTTAGTCCTCACATCGTTTAAATCAGCAAAACTTGAAGAACCATCGGGGTTAATTCTCACATAACCATGCTGTTTTTCTGCACCAGTCCAAAAATTTCGATCATGACTTACAGCATCAATACCCCCATATATACCACCAGCTATTCCACCAACAATGGCTCCTTTCCATCCATAATCTAGCCCTGAAAAAAACATATCAGCCAAGTTATTTTCTCTATTCATTGCCGCAATTCCAAAGCCAGAAACGAAACCTCCCGAAAATCCTCCGGCTGCACCTGACACAAAACCAGCAGCAAATCCCGTTGTGACATGTAATGAGGTGCCCGCTACTCCGGCCCAAAATGACCCACCAGCTAACGCTGCTGACACACCCATTCCGACTCCTGCTCCAATTGCACCGGCAGCAGCACCTATACCATAATAACCAAGGGCTTTCCAGCCGTTATCTATACTTGATGAATTTAAGGCCATATTCATCAGCCCTCCCATATCCGCAGCAATTGCTAAAGGGAGTAGCGGTGGAGCAAAAATAGCTGCAAGTATTGTAAATACTATCTCCCCATCCGGATCCGTATACTTCAGCGGGTTATTCCACACATAGCTATACCGGTTAAAACTCTGCGAGAAGTCAGGTGACTGAACATAAGGGTCGGGGCTCAGGAAGCGGCCCAGGCGGGGGTTCCCGCTGAAAAAGCGGGATAAACTCCTACACGTCCATTTCCCTTACAGGCGGGATTTCGCTGCGCTCAACATTTCGATAAGGCCGTAGGCTCCAATATGCTTCCCGTTAAAACAGGGTTGGTGCTTTTTAGTAAACGAACTGCTCAACGGGATTAGTTCGTTCAACGTCTTTGGCTTCGCAGGTTCGCCAAAGCCGGAACTCACTGAACATGCCCGGTAAACCCGCGGGTAAACAGGGTGGGTTCGGCTACGTCGTAGTCGTTCCAGTTGTGGGGGTTGCGGCGGCGGCCCTCCCGGATCGGCTATCGGCTCCCGGGATTAGTTCATGGTTGCTTTTTGGTTTCGCATACTCACCAAAAGCAACATTCACTGAACAGGGGTTTCCCGTTAGCCAACGGGGATAAACTCCACTAAACTCCTCCAATACAGTGCTGCCGCGCTTGGTGGCAGCTATCAAAGAACGATTTACCTGTACTAAAGTAATGAATATATTTTATTGTGTTGCAAATTCAATAGTATTAAAAGTGGCATGGCAACCGATCGAAGGAAACTCAGCGAATTTAAATGTTGATTAGTGGGGGTACACAATCGTCCAATTTAAGTTTTCTAAATCATAAACAGTTAAATCATACCTATGCAGAATGTAATAGTCCATTTGTATCTGACTCCAGGGATATCTTAATATAGTATCATAAGAAATGATGAATACCATAATTGTATTATGTGAATTTAACATTGATATCCGATCTTCCCATTTTATACTGCTATAATGTTTACCCGATGATTTTGGTGGCACCATGATAGCATTTAATTCTGGAGCATCCTGATCAAGTATAAGTGTATCTGGAAAATTGAATTGTAAAAACGATAGGATTGTATCATTAGTATTGTTTGCTATTGTCAATCTACCATCCCAATGCCCATCACCATCTGGGTCACAA
Organism: Bacteroidales bacterium; assembly: GCA_046291875.1. Classification (GTDB taxonomy): domain Bacteria; phylum Bacteroidota; class Bacteroidia; order Bacteroidales; family UBA7960; genus SKVR01. The sequence goes on from JBKBSF010000038.1 coordinate 31,264, forward strand.
CTGTTTGCCGAACAAACAAAAAGGCAAACCATCAATGCTAAATGTTTGATCTTTTTCATTTTCTATCTTGCTTTATTAATGTTCAATAATGAAATTATTAAGCTGGACCCACCATACCCCCAGATTCCAGCACCAGTTATACTTCCAAAGAATAAACCGAATTCCCACCATTTTGGATTTACAGGTCTATAATTTGCAGGATAACTATTGAATGCTGGTGCTGACCCAAAATTTCTACGAAAATATTGATCAGACCTGAATTCTGCATCAATTTCAATCCAACCCTGTGTTAATGCACTTGGTATTCCATATTTGAAAAGATAAAGAGGACCACTTACCTGACTCTGGATATAATGACCATATTCGTGTCTTAGCAATCTTGCTCCAGGTGTAAGTATGTTTGTGCCAGGAAAGGTTTCAAACGGATCAAATGCTATATCATTGCCCAGAATAAATGCCCCTAACGAAACTCCTCTGGTGAAAGGAATATCCCCTCTAGAAATAGTTGATCCTCCAAAATAACCAACGGCATCAATTCGACCGATTGCATTTAAGCCCTGAGAAAAAGTATGCCCGAGTAGACTTTGTTTAAATTCCCACGTATGTCTACTTATACCTTTCCATACTCCTCCCCAAAAATGATTTTCGTCAAGATAAAAGTTACCCAGAAACATCTTCAACGAGTTATTAAGAGGAGACCAATCGTCGCCGCTTTGAAATACTCCACCAAGCACGCCGAACCCTGCAGCTCCAAGTTGGGCTTTGCCATATATGGTCATACCTGTTTGTATTCCCTGGCCAATTCCGGGGATCAAGGGGGCAAACTGCCAGACTGCCCCAAGTACTGCTCCTGCCAAAGCCCCTTGAGCAAAATATTTCAGTCCATCACCGAAGCTATTTACATCGCCCCTTACTGCGTGTGCAACTAAATTACCAGTACCAAAAATTGCTGCGCCTATTATGATTGGCACAAACCACGCAATTTCCCCATCCGGGTCAACGTAAACCAGTGGATTGTTAAAACAATAGCTATACCGGTTAAAACTCTGCGTAAAGTCAGGTGACTGCACATAAGGATCAGGACTAAGGAAGCGGCCCAGGCGGGGATCGTAAACGCGGCCATTCATGTTGATAAGGCCGTAGGCTCCAATATGCTCATGCCCGGTAAAACCGCGGGTAAACAGGGTGGGCTCGGTTACTTCGTAGTCGTTCCAGTCATAGGGGTTGCGGCGGCGTCCCCAGGGGTCATAACTAAACTCTTCCAAAACAGTGCTGCCGCGCTTGGTGGCAGCTATCAAAGAACCTAAATGATCGTGGTAAAGGTAGTGAAAATCCTTTTGGAGCAGTGTATGCCTGTTCGTTACCAACAATGCGGTTATACCCGCAGGTGATAATTTGCGTAGAAAGTTAATATAACTGTCATTGTTCTCCCCAATCACTTAAGCACACATGGGGTAAATATCAGGGTAGGGCCTCAACTACCAAATACAATTTCGTTTTGGGATTATTACTCCAGACTCCGGATTTCAGATTCTCGATTTCATATTTCAAACTTCGGTCTGCTTGCTCTGGACTTCGGACTCCGAATGCGCGGTATTTCGGGCCGTGCCCTCAACTTTGAGGCATCGCCCCCTTAAATCCAGAAAGGGCGACATAATTATAGTCCCATGCACAACCCGGGGTTTGGAATCCAACAGATAAAAACTTCCATCCTGGGTTCCCTCACCCAGCCCCAGCGGGGCAGAATAATGATAGCCCCGGGTGGAGCCCGGGGTTAGGAGTACGAACGATTCATGCGCTGCACCCACCGGCGCATGGGAGAATGTAAATAGCCCGTTGCAGCGCAATGCAGCCCGAAAGGATGGGTATGGGGCTTAAGGGATGGGGTTTGGGGTATAGAGGTGAGAGTTTAGAATTAAAAGGTAAAAGGTTAGCTGAAAGCTGAAATTGAATGGTCCCTGAGCAATCCGAAAGGTGGTCTCATCGACAGGTGCCACAATGAGCCTGTCGAATTGCTCAGGGTCCACTTGCACCAACCGTCGAAGGGACCACTTGCACTACCAGAAAAGGCAAAAAAACGCGTAGCGGCTTTTTCAACTGCGTCTTTGCGACTTTGCGGGCCATAAATCCCCTAGGGTCA
>JBKBSF010000003.1:0-243553 GCA_046291875.1 Bacteroidales bacterium
AAGTAATTGGTCTGATGTAACTTGCATGTTGATTTTCATCTATTTTTGTGAGCGGTACTGCTCATGCAAGTTTCATTCGTAAAGTTTTTTACTCCATTCACATAAACACAGGCGTATTTCAGATAATAGCTGAATTTGAATGAATTGCCTTAGTAAATTTGTTCAAATCCAACAGTTATTCAAACAAAAACTCACAACCATGAAAACAATTCTGCACCATTCTATTCTGATTTACCTGGGTTTGTGCATACTCTCATCTGCCAGGGCCACCCACCGGGAAAACCTCAGCACACGTATCGATTCACTGGTATCACTACAACACAATGAGGGTGAACCCGGAGGTGTGATTGTAGTGTTGCAGGGAGAAAAAATTCTGCACAAGCAAACCTACGGACTAATGAACATGGAGCAGGGGAAGGCAATCAGCACCTACACCCAGTTCGACATTGCATCGGTGGCCAAACAATTTACAGGCTATGCCATACTATTGCTGGAGAAAGAAGGCCTGCTCGACCTGGATGCCGATATTCGCCTTTATCTGCCCTATCTGCCGAAATATCCCAACACCATTACTGTAAGGCACTTACTGCAACACACCAGCGGTATTGCTTCATCCGACTGGCTAAGACTGATCTCGGGAATTCCTCTTGATCAGGAATGGAATCACCATGACGAGATTGCCCTCATAGCCCAGTATCCTCAGCTGAATTTTGACCCCAACTCAACCTACACCTACTCCAACGCGGGCTATTCGCTTCTGGCAAGCATCGTGGAAAGTGTAAGCGGTTCTTCTTTTGCAGATTATCTGCACCAAAAAGTGTTTCGTCCATTACACATGACCTCCTCTTTTGTGTTGTTGCCCGATACAGAAATTACACCAGACATAGCCCTGGGTTACAGGAAAACCCCCAATGGATTTGAGCACTTCAGCAGTGTAACCGACTTCAGCTATGGATCAGGAAATCTGCTTACCACTACCGCGGATATGATCCTCTGGGGGAAACACCTCATGGATCCGGCCCCCGCGCAAAAAGAGCTTGTCGAGCGTATGTTTCACCGATACAACACCCTCACCAGTGGCGATAGCCTACATTACACTTATGGGCTGCAGGTGCGCAGCCACCTGGGCCTTAAGATGGTTGAACACAGCGGTGGGGTGCCCGGATTCCGAAATCAGTTTATGATTTTTCCAGAGCACCAAACCCTTATCATCCTGATGTTTAACAACGAAAGTATCAACACCCGATCCATTGCCCTGGCCATAACCCAAATGGTACTGGGAGAAAACATGAAGCCACAGGATCCCCCTCAGGCTCCGGTGGAAATCTCCTTGCCCCTGGAAAGCATACAAAGATTTCAGGGCACCTTCAGAATGGAGGATGGTATGGAAATGACTTTTACTGTAGCAGAGGATCTGTTTTGGCTCGAGCTCCCAGGCAACCAACGATTCCAGTTGTTTGCCCAGAGTGAAACACGCTTCTTTGTCAAGGAATTTGCCGCGGCATGCTCCTTTGTGATCAATGCCAGCGGCGATGCAGATCAGATGATATGGCACCAGTCAGGACGAGACTTTCCGGCCATACGAACACAAGAGACAGAACCCCTTTCCATAGATCAGCTCACCCTCTACACCGGTAATTACCGACAGATATACCTGTGTACAGACTACCCTGTGCAGATTCTGGAAAAGGAGCTCATCATACTGCTGCCGGAAACTTTCAACACCTACCTGGGCTTTGGCAAACTTAAACTCAACCACATCCGCAACGATAGTTTTGCATCGGATTACCTGGGTATGATCCATTTCACGCGTGATGATTCTGGACAAGTAGACGGATTTGTTATTGCAGATGCCGGAAGAATGAAGAATATTACATTCAACCGCACCGATTAATGGATCTGGTTAGGCCCAAAAGCATTTTACTCTTTATCCTGCATCATCGGCTGATGATGCAGGTTTTGTATTTCTTCAAAAAAAGGCAGCCAACCTGAAATTTCTGAACATCCAATCATCTTAGAAACCTATAAAAGAGTATTTTTACCGCCCCAACACACAAACCAGTAACAACCCACCCCTGATGCGGGTTGCAGGCTTATTACCCAATCCTTATTTTCAGCTTGTATGCAAAAAGAAAAAAATCAAGAGGAGATCCTTGCAACAAACACCGATGAACAGGTAGAATGTAAAAACTGCTCACATACCTACTCTGGCAATTTTTGCCCCCAATGCGGGCAATCTAAAAAAGAGTTCGACAGGCCCCTGAAGTTTTTCTTCGTCGATTTTGCGGGTAATATTTTTGCATTCGACACGCGTTTGTGGAAATCGCTCAAGCACATTTTGTTTCATCCGGGCAGAATGGAAACCAACTACATTAGCGGCCAGCGTGTGCGTTATATGCCTCCTTTCAGGTTGTACGTTTTTGTGAGCTTTATCTTTTTCCTAAGCTTGTCATGGGCCACCGGCAGAGCCATCAGCAAAAACAAGGCTGAACTAAACATCCTGCACAGTGGCGAAGCTATGTCTGACAGCATTCTGAACGAGCTAAGGACAAAACACCCGGAGATTACTATATCGTGGAGGAACAAAAACGAAACATCGCACCGGGATACCCTCGCTGACGAGGGATCTGGCAACCTTCCCGGCATCGCTAATCCAAATAATGAACAGAGCAGCACCCAGGCTAAGATGAGCCATATCATGGAAAACCCTGAAATGTATATGGATCGGTTTTTCAAATATGCCTCCTGGAGCCTGTTTTTACTGATGCCCTTCTATGGGTTTCTGCTTTGGCTCAACTTTCGCAAATCCAAACGCAACTACGTAAGCCACTTCCTTTTATCGGTAAATCAGCATGTTTTCATTTATGTGATATTGCTGCTGATCTTGTTTACGGGACTGGCATTCCCCACCAGGGCCATCCAACCGGAGAAGTACCTGCTCTATCTTTTCCCTGTCTATGCCTGGGTGGGAGCTGTGCGTCTGTATCAGAGGCACTGGCTCAAAACAGGTATCCGCCTTTTGGTGCTAACGGTTTTTTATCTCTTTGTTGTAGCAATGGCCACGGCTTTTATTGCATGGGTTTCTTTTACCTGAACCCCCTAAACCCCTTGACTTTGGGCCCAACATCTGTTCGCCAGCGGACGGTTTTGTCCGTAAATAATCCATCCTGCATAATTTAAAAGCAACCCACCTCCGGGTAAACACAACTGGCTACGAACAACTTATGATTTATGGCACACTTTTATAAGGCATGTGCAAAACAATTTGCAATATCCTGAAGTATGCTTACCCTACCCACTCAAACATTAGATGCCATTGCTACGCAAATGGGCAACAGCTTTGCGGCAGATCCGATGTTCAGTGCCCAGATGCAGGGCATCCGGAAAAGAGAAGAACTTTTAAAGGCCCATGCCCGCTTATCCTTAAAGCATTCCCTGAAAACAGGAGCACTGCACCTGCTCGACAATGACCCCGGAGCCATCATGATTGCTTTCGACAGTGCAAAGAACAGCCAGCTCAGAGAAACAATAACCCTGATCAAAACCCTGGGAATTTCCTTCTTGATCCTGGGCTACAAAGATGTGAAACAGTTTTTTCGCAACCTGAAAACCCTTGGCAAGGTGCTGAATTTCAGCTGGCACAAAGAGTTTGTCAAGGGCCGGCACTACCGGGTAAAAGTAATCAGCATCGACAGGAGCCTCAGAGGAACAGGGGCTTTCCGCAGACTGTTTGCCCCGGCCATTGAGTATGCCGACCGCGAGGGCATTCCCATGGTGCTGGAAACTCACAATCCTTCCAATGTAGGTCTTTACCAGCACTTTGGCTTTGAGCTGGTAAAAACCATTTCTTCGCCCGAAACGCATGTTCAGCAGTATTGCATGATCAGAAAACCCCACAAGTCATAACTTTTCACTAATTTGCTACCATATCCTCAAAATCATTTAACCATGTCCGGAAAACTTACCCCTGAACGCATTAACCCGTGGGTTGAAAAGATTGTAAACAACAAAAACATTTTCAGCGCCATCTTCCATGTGGAGAACGAAGACCGCTCCTTTGTGCATACCGCTGCTGCAGGCGACATCAACCCCGACAGCAAATATTTTATTGCCAGCACCACCAAACTTTACGTTACTGCAGTACTGCTGCGGTTGATGGAAGAGAACAAAATATCGCTGGATGACAAGTTGGGCAAACACCTGCCCGATGAAATGGTGCAGGGACTGCATATACACAAGGGCACCGATCACAGCCGGGAGCTAAAGGTTCTTCATCTGCTTTCCAACACTTCGGGCATACCCGATTACTTCTTTCACAAACAATCCGACGGGAAAACTGCCGCCGATGATCTCATTGCAGGAAATGACCAGCCCTGGCACCTGGAGAAAACCCTTGAAGTAGTAAAAACAATGAAGCCCAATTTTAAACCCGGTGCTAAGGCAGCCTATTCCGATACCAACTACCAGTTGCTGGGCCGCATCATTGAGAACATTACCGGTAAACCCATTGCCGATGTGTTTCGTGAGTTTATCTTCGAACCCCTGAATCTGAAAAACACCTATTCCTATCTGGATCCCAACGATACAAGTCCGGCCAGATTTTATTATGGAAATCAACAAACCTGGCTGCCCAAATACATGACATCGGTAACCGTGGAAGGGGGTATTGTTTCCACCGCCGAAGAATCGGCCCGGGTGTTACGTGCCTTTTTCAACGGAGAACTCTTCCCTAAGGACAGGATTGAAACCCTCAAAAAATGGAGGATGTTATTCTCGCCTGGAGTGTTTTATTTTGGCATCGGGCTGGAGAAGATATGGACTCCATGGATTGCATCGCCCTTTAAACCCCTGGGGGAGACACTGGGCTTCTGGGGACAGACCAGTGCATTTGCTTTCTACAATACTAAAACCGGACTGTATATGACCGGTACCGCCAACCAGTTCAACAGCAAGGGGCACCAGGCCTTAGGGAATGTGGTAATCAAAAGTATAAAAGCTGCCTTGTGAGAATAATCACTGATTTCAGGGATCTTTTAGGGTGTCAGGATTAAGGGTTAAAGTGCAACCTGTTTTTCCCCCTTTAACTCTTTTAGATAGTTTGGACAAAAATCATAGCCATTATCCCATGCAATACCTCCCCCTGGTTCAATAAATACTTTGGTGAATTTTTCGTAATTGATCAATTCTTCAGTAAACCCCTTACCGATAAAAGGCCTGAAGTTTATGGTCTTTTCCTCACCATCGGCAAATTTTAGCCAGATGAAATAGTTCTCAAGAACTTTTAATTCAACTACTTTGTTCATTTTTTTTATTTTAATCAAGGGGATCTATTTTGTTTAATTTATCAGGAATAGCTGCCAGTTCCCAGTTTTGCAACAATTCCTCTTTATGTTTGGATGCCCATTCCAGCACCATAGCATGTGCCCGTGAAGAAATACCTCCGGCGATAACATCAAGGGTGCGAATATCATATTCAGCCATCCTTCCCTGGTATTCAGCATGAAAATGAGGTGGGTTATGGTCCTTAAAATACATCCTGATTATTATTCCATAAAATCGAGATATCTCAGGCATACATTTTTTGAGCAAATATACTCAATATTAAGGATAAACGCTACATTTGCGATGCAACATTCAGAGGGCCAGCACTATTATGTAAAGCAAATTGTTGAAGCATAACCAGTATTAAGTAAAAATTCAATTGTACTACAAGTCATGAACATTTTAATCACCGACATTTCGCAAAGACCAGAATTGATGAAGGATGCCGTTAATTATTTCTGGAACTGCTGGGGGAATGAGCGCAACTTTCCGTTTTACAAAGATTGCATTGAAAATTCAATACACAACCCCAAAGATGTTCCGAATTTCTATCTGGCCCTGCACGAGGATAAAATCATCGGCACATATGCCTTGCTCGTAAACGATCTGATCAGCCGGCAGGATCTGAAGCCCTGGCTTGCCTGCCTCTACACTGAACCTGAATACCGCGGAAAAGGACTGGCGGGAATGCTGCTGGAACATGGGGTGCAGCAAACCCGGGCCATGGGATACCCAAAGCTTTATCTCTATACCGACCTTGTTGATTTTTATGAGAGAAAGGGATGGGTACATATCTGCAATGGATTCATTCCCAATGGGGATGAGCATAAGATTTACTGCAGGGAAACCTGATGTAAACAATTGTTCATTTTCGGGCAATCAAATGCAATAGCGGACACTGTCAGGATGTTGACCTGTATTCGACTGGTGATGTAACATCCTTTTTGACAGCACGATAAGGGAAGTGGCCTTCGTTTTGATTAGTGGTGTGCAAAAAAAGAACACATAAATGAAAAAAACGCCACTCCTTGTCTTGCTGTTCCTTTTCTCAGCAGGGCTTTTTGCACAACCCCCCTTCCCCCTGGTCACCGACCATTATCATCTTGAACTTTCCTTCGATTACGGTAATGAAACCCTGCAGGGCCAATGCAGGATGACCCTCCTGAATCAGTCTGATTCAGCTGTTACGCAAATACCCCTGATGCTCTACCGCCTGATGAAGGTGAACTCTGTGAAAACCGGCGATGGCAAAGAATTGAATTTCAAACAAACCGTTGTTCAGTATGAGGATTTCACTAAACTGCAGGCCAACCATATACTGGTAGACTATGAAATACCGGCCCATGAAAGCAGGGTCATCCACATTGATTATGGCGGACACCTCCTGGGGTACACCGAAACCGGAATGGGCTATATTACAGACAGGATATCCCCTGAGTTCACTCTTATCAGAACGGATGCCTATGCTTATCCCATGATAAGCCAGCCCAGCATTGTTTTCCTTATCAACAACATCAGGAACCACCTTTTTCATTATGATATTATGGTTACGGTACCCGACACCCTTGTGGTAGCCAGTGGTGGCCGTCTGGTTACCAGAACCCCTGTTCAAGACAATGAAGTTACCTACCATTACACCAGCAAGAAACCATCGTGGCGCATTGATATTGCCATTGCACCTTACAGGCAAATGAATAGCCCCTTGCTTGACCTGTTTTACCTTACCAGTGAAAGTGCAGCACAGGCCATTGTAGAGCACGGCAACAATGCTATTGAACAGTTTACAGAATGGTGGGGGGAGTTGCAGAGTCCAGAAGCCGTTACCATTATTGAAACCGAGAGGGGTAGTGGCGGACAAGCCGATGAACTGGTGATCCTGCTGCCCGAAGAAAGCTTTTCCAACATAACCAATTATCATAACCTGTTTCACGAACTGGCCCACCTGTGGCAGGCAGTAACCAGCGAAAAAGAAGGCCCTTCACCACGCTGGGAAGAGGGGCTGGCTGATTTTTCTGCTTATCTTCTCAACGAAACTTTGTTTGAGGAAAAGGCTGGCCTGCTCATAAGAGCAGCCAATCATAATCTCAGAAGATTGAAACGAGATTTCGACAGAAATCCACCCCTGGCCGAAATTCCAATGATGGAGTATGGCAATCAACGCATTACCAACTTGTCCTATATCCAGCCCATGGTAATGTTTGCTGTGTTGTATTACTGGGCAGGTGAGGAAGTTTTTCACAACACCATGGGCGGCTTTTACCAGGAATACATAATGAAAAGAGCTTCAACCCTTGATTTTGTGAATTACTGGAAACAAAAGGCACCATCTTACCCGCTTGATACTTTTTTCAACGACTGGATCTATACAGCCCGTTTTGCCGAATTTATTCAGGAAGGAAAAAGTTTCGAAGACATACTGGAGTATTACAGATTGATTTCTCCCTAAGAATTTAAGGTCAACGAAACAAAACGAAAACCAGTCATACTACAACCCATGAAACAGATACTATTTTCCCTGTTAATTTTGGCGGGTTTTGCCCTGATGGCTAACCCTCATGCAAAACGCGAAGCCCAGGCAGAACCCCTGCAGGATACCGCGCCGGCAATTGATGGATTGCTTGATGAAGGCGTCTGGCAGGAGGCCCGGTGGTATTGCGACTTTGTTCAATACACCCCCGTTGAGGATGCTCAGCCATCGCAACACACTTGCTTTGCAATGTTTTTCGACGACAATTATCTTTACATTGCCATCAGGGCATACGATACATCTCCTGATAGCATTGTACGCCGACTTACACGCCGCGATCAGATTGATGGCGACTATGTGGGAGTGATGATCGACAGCTACCATGACCAGCGCACTGCTTTCACCTTCCTGGTGAGTGCAGCAGGGGTGAAATTCGATGCGATGATATCCGACGACGGATCGCGCAGAGATCTTAACTGGGATCCCATATGGCTGGTGAAAACCAACATTGACCACCAGGGATGGACGGCAGAAATGCGCATACCTTTTGCACAGCTCAGATTCAATCCTTCCACCAATCACACCTGGGGTTTCCAGGTAGAACGACGTATCTTTCGCAACGATGAAACGGTGTTCTGGCAGCCTTTGAGCCGAAGCGCCCCAGGATGGGTGCACCAGATGGGATTGTTGTCGGGGCTCGACCAGATCAGCCCCAGGAAAACTTTTGATATCACTCCCTATGTGGTGAGTTCGGCGGAGATCTATGAGGCCAGGCCCGGCAATCCCTATGCACCCGGCAGGGGATTCAGGTACAATGGCGGACTGGATGGAAAAATAGGATTGACCAACTACCTTACCCTCGATTTTACCATCAACCCCGATTTCGGCCAGGTAGAAGCCGACCCCAGCGAAGTAAATCTAACTGCCTACGAGTCTTTCTTTTCGGAGCAAAGACTCTTTTTCGTGGAAGGCAGCGATCTGATGAGTTTCCAGCTAAGCTTTGGAGGTGGAAGCGGTGGGCTTGAGAATCTCTTTTACTCCCGGCGCATTGGAAGAAAGCCTCAATACCGCCCCCCTTCGGGCGAGGATACTTTTGTAAACCATGGAGATTTTACGCCCATACTGGGTGCCCTGAAAGTAACAGGCAGAACGCCTGGCGGGCTATCGGTCGGTTTGCTGCATTCTGTAACGTCAAGCCAGTATGCCCAGGTAACCACCCTTGGAGAGGAAAGCAGGATACTGGCCGAACCCTTTACCAGCTACCTGGCAGCCAGGGCCATGCAAGATCTCAACAACGGAAACACTCTTGTAGGTATTATGGGTACCGCGGTAAACCGCAACCTTTCGCAGAATCATCTTACCTTTCTGCACAAAGATGCTTTTTCGGGAGGGATCGACCTGACGCACTATTTCCACAACCGGACCTATATGCTGCGCTCTGCAGGGTATGTGAGTCATGTTCGCGGCAGCAAGGAAGCAATAGCCAGAACACAAAGATCGCCCGTACACTATTTTCAGCGCCCCGATGCGCCTCATTTGCAGTTCGATCCAGACCTTACATCACTGACCGGTAGCGGAGGAAACATCCAGTTCTGGAAAATGAAGGGAAACCTCCGCTTTGCTGCAGCACTGCTTGCCAAAAGCCCGGGCCTCGAGATCAACGACATTGGCTACCTGAGGTTTACCGACCAGATTTTCCAGGTAACCTATGTTGGGTATAGCTTTACGGAGCCCTTCTGGATCATCCGTTCTGCAGGCATCAATCTCAACCAGATGACCAACTGGGATTTCAATCTTGAAAACGTTGGAAACGGTGGAGATATTAACTTCAATGTGCGGTTCGTAAATAACTGGTATTTCAGCAGCGGTGCTGGGTATCATACTTCATCCCTTTCTACCTCCATGCTGCGGGGTGGCCCGGCATTTCTGCTGCCACCCACAACCAATGGCACATTGATAGTCCGAACCAACAATCGCAAAAGGCTAAGCTTCAGTAGCCAATTCTTTGCCTCAGAAGGTGCACATAACAGCCAGAAAAGGTACAACATCAATCTCGGGATGGCTTACCGCCCTTCAAATACCCTTATGCTGGAATTGATGCCCGCTTATGGAAAAAACATGAACAATACGCAGTATATCCGTTCCCTGTCCACCTCTGGCCAGGAAACCCGCTACCTGATGGCACAACTTCAACAGCAAACGGTGGCTCTTTCCCTGAGAGTCAATTATACCATCACACCTGAGCTTTCCCTTCAATTCTGGGGGCAACCCTTCTTTGCATCCGGCAGCTTTGACCAGTTCAAAAAACTAACAGAGGCCAGGGCAACAGAATATCAGCAACGATTTGCCATCTTCACCCGCGATCAGATCGCTTTCGATCCCATGGATAATATGTACCATGTAAATGAAAGCGAAGATCATCAATACAGTTTCCGCAACCCGGACTTCAGCCTGCTGGAATTCCTTGGCAATATGGTGGTTCGATGGGAATATATGCCGGGGTCAACGCTATTCTTTGTCTGGTCGCAAACCCGCGATCATTTCCACCACGATGGTGTTCCCGATGTTTTCAGCGATGCCGGGCAGTTGTTCTCCCAAAAGGCACACAATGTTTTTATGGTGAAATTCACTTACCGGTTTGGGGCGTGAAAACTATCTTACAGGGACAGAGCAGGCAAATCGTTGCCGGCAATAAATGAATGTTCTGTAAGCCTTAACCGGGAAAAGGTTCTTATTTTTGATTATGGATAAAAACAGCGAAATCATATGGCGACAGTTCAGCAGAGATCTGGACAGATTTATCCGCAGCCGGGTAAACGATCCTGATATTGCCGGTGATCTGTTGCAGGAAACCTTTTTACGCATTCACAATCACATCGGAAGTCTGAAAGACGAAACCCGACTGCAGGCATGGATTTTTCAAATCACCCGCAATGTCATTGCTGACCATTTTCGCCGGCAGGAAAAAGAAAACCGCAAATATCAAAACCTGAACGAAGAATCCGGAGAGCCGGTGAATGAAGCCATGACAGAGGCCGTGCATGATATGATAAAAATGATGGATAGTCTTCCTCCTGAATATTGCCAGGCCCTCTGTCTTACTGAATTGGAAGGGCTGAGTCAGAAGGAATATGCCGAAAAACTGGGCATATCCTATTCGGGTGCTAAATCGCGTGTACAGCGCGCCCGGAAAATGCTGCGCGATATGCTGATGCAGTGTTGTCATTACCAGTTCGACAGATACGGAACGGTGATTGACATTTTTCCTGCAGGATGTTGTTGCTGTGAGGATCAGATCTAAAAATGAAAAAAAGACGCTTAGATTTTGCGTCTTTTTTTGCATCCATGCGTCTATAGGGCAAAAACGTTTAACGATAAGCCTTATTTACCTATGGAACAGATTACACTCATCATTCAATCGGTATTACATTCTTTTGCCTCCATCTGGCCGTACCTTCTTATCACCATTCCTCTGGCTGTTGCCATGCAGGTATCTGGTTTCTCAAAGCATATTCGCAATGCCTTCAGCAGGCAGCCGCTGCTTTCGATATTGCTTGCCACCCTGGTAGGTGCCTTCAGTCCGTTTTGCTCCTGTGGTGTGGTGCCCCTGATAGCTTCACTGTTAATTGGGGGTGTTCCACTGGCACCTGTAATGTCTTTCTGGCTCGCTTCACCCTCCACGGATCCCGAACTGATACCTCTTAGTATTGCCACCATAGGCTGGAATTTGTCATTGTGGCGGTTAGGGGCATCGCTTTGCAACAGTCTGCTGGCAGGTATTGTAACCCACTTTGCCGTTCAGTGGGGTTTTCTCGGAGAAAATCTGCTGCGCAATAACAGTCATTATTTAAAACGTCAGAAACACCTTGCGGTGTCAGACAGTACTTTTGGAAATAAAATTCCGGATAATGCCCTAATTCCTCATCACCAACCGGTACCCCTGCAGCTTTCTATGTTGGCAGAAAATACAGGTGGTAGCACAGTAAGTTGCTGTATCCCTGTAAACAGCCTCCCCATTACAACTGACACACAGGGGGAAATCTCCGGAGAAGACGGTAAAGCATGTTGCACCGCAGTAAATAAGAACGATTCTTTCTTCAGGCGCATTGCAGTTGAAACCCGGAATGCGACATGGCTTCTTCTCAAATTCATGGGGTTGGCTTTTCTGGTCACTGCTCTTATCAAACACTATGTTCCCCAGGATTTATTGCATGGTTTCCTCCACCTGGAGGGTTCCATGGCTGTATTTATGGCTACTTTGGTAGGCATCCCAACCTATACAAGTAATATGCTTGCATTGCCACTGATAGGTCATTTTCTTGAGATAGGCATGAATCCCGGTGCGGCACTTGCATTTCTGATGGCCGGGCCCGTAACCACTCTGCCTGCCATCATTGCTGTATGGGGGATAGCAGGGCGACGGGTGTTTCTGCTTTACCTGGGTTTTTCGGTCTTCGGAGCAGTGGTTGCTGGCCTGCTGATGAACCTGGTGAGTTGAATTTTTATTTGCAGATAGGGTTGTCTGCAAGTGGGTTGTATTGCCAATGATTATCTTTGCAGCACAATTGAATTGAAACATGCAAAACACCACACACCCTGCGGGCCGCAAGCCTGCATGGCTCAAAATAAAACGAAGCGGAGGGGAAACCTACAGCGAAGTAAAGAAAATCGTAACCGATCATCAGCTGCATACCATCTGCCAGAGCGGCAACTGCCCCAATATGGGTGAATGCTGGAATGCCGGTACGGCAACCTTCATGATCCTGGGAGAGATATGCACGCGCAGCTGTAAATTCTGCGCTACACTCACAGGCAGGCCCCTGCCCCCCGATCCGGCCGAGATCATCAAAGTGGCACGGGCCATCAGACTGATGAAGCTGAAGCATTGCGTGATCACATCTGTAGACCGCGACGATCTGCCCGATGGGGGTGCACAATTCTGGGCCGATACCATTGTGGAGGTGCGAAAACACAACCCCAATACTACCATCGAAGTGCTGCTGCCTGATTTCCAGGGCAGAAGTGATGACCTGGAAAAAGTACTGCAAACCCACCCCGATATTGCCGCCCACAACCTGGAAACGGTGCGCCGTCTCACCCCTGTGGTGCGCAGCGCAGCCCGCTATGATCGAAGCCTCGAGATGATCAGGCTCATTGGCAGGGCAGGATTGCGCTCCAAGTCGGGTATCATGGTGGGACTGGGTGAAACCGAAGATGAGGTGCTGCAAACCATGGATGACCTGCGTAGTGTAGATTGCCAGGTGCTCACCATTGGGCAGTACCTGCAACCCACCAAAACACACCTGCCGGTGGAGCAATATGTCCACCCCGATGTTTTTGCCCGTTACCGGGAAGAGGGCCTCTCAAGAGGGTTTCTTGTGGTGGAAAGCAATCCGCTGGTACGATCATCTTATCATGCCGAAAATCAAATCTGACAGATGACTACAAAAAATATCAACCGCCGGGTTCACTTCCGTGACCTGGGCCGTATAGCCTATAAGGAAGCCTGGGAAACCCAGGAAAAACTGTTCAACGAAATCTCAACCCACAAGAGGGAGATCAGCGACGGGAAAAGTGACGTGACGGTAACACCCAACTACCTTTTGTTTTGCGAACATCCCCATGTGTACACCCTTGGAAAGAGCGGTTCTGCCGAAAACCTGCTCATCAACCATATCCAGCTGCAGGCCCAGGAAGCCGAATTTTTCCATATCGATCGCGGAGGCGATATCACTTACCACGGCCCCCGGCAGATTGTGGATTATCCCATTCTCCACCTGGAGTATTTTGTAACCGGGGTGCGCGACTATACTTTCAAGCTGGAGGAGTCGGTCATACACCTGCTCCATGACTATAACCTGGAAGCCTAATGCCTTGATAGTGCTACGGGCGTGTGGTTTGATAACGGCACCAGCCGCGCACGTAAGATCTGTGCCATAGGAGTTCGCACCAGCCGCTGGGTGAGCATGCACGGCTTTGCCTTCAATGTAAATACCGATCTTAAATACTTCGGCCATATCAACCCCTGCGGATTTGCCGACAAAGCCGTAACATCCATCATAAAAGAACTGGGAGCACCACAGGATATGGAAACCGTAAAAAAGCAACTGCGGGAGAAAATTGGGGAGGTGTTTGGGATGGAGGTGGAGTGAAGGTGATGAGTTTACTTTCCTCTCAACTATGTATAGATTTTCCGAAAAACTATACATATGCCGTCAGTAATGTTTATAAAATTCGTTTTTCTATGCACACAGGAGGGATGACTTAATACGCCTATGATTCATTATAAAACCCTCCGGATTATTGCAATGAATCCTATGGTTTAGAGTGGAATTAATAAATACACTTAGACGGAAATTGTATTTTCGCTTTTCGATATTGGCGACTTTCAAAAGCGACGGGGCCACTTCCGGTGATCCCGCCGCTTTGGTTAACGTGGTCTGACGACTTTCAGTTTGTCTGAACACAAATTTTATATCATGGGACAGTGTGGCTCAAAATTCCAGCAAAGTATTCCATTTTGTTTCACTTCACCCTCTCCATCCGTCCCACAAGTATCTTCAGCAATACCTGGTAAACCACAGAAGCCATGAGCAACCCGGTGAGGACACCTCCGGCAAGCATGGATAAGAACACATCTGAACCTGCTTTGAAGATAATGGAGACAAACTGAAAATCAATTTTATCGCCTACGGAAAAAGCGGGGTTAACTCCAAGCAATTTTTTTCCCAGCCAGTAATTGAAGGAGAAAACGAAAGCACCTGTTGCCAGGTTGGTGTTGAAAACAGCAATGCATGCAGCTTTCTTGTTGAGTTTAAACAGGCTGGCAATTCCCAGCGACACCATCATCTGAAACCCCGGGATGGGCATCATTCCAATGAATGAACCCAGGGCGAACCCTTTGGCAATGGCTCTGGGGTCATCTTCCAGGGTGAAAAGATTTTTAAGGGCTTTGAACGGATTTTTCATTTTGTTGGATATCTCAACTTAAGGATTGACAAGTCACTGGTAAGCGTTACCGGACAATAGGCCACATACCCTCAGGTGTAAACAAAACCCTTCTTTAATCTGTTTGAGAGGATATTAACACACAACGCCGACAGCTATGAAAAAACCCAGCATCGCCAAAATGGTCAGGGCACAGTTTCTGACTTCCATCATAGCCCCCTTGCTGGTGGGCACCCTGCTGAGCATTTACATCAATGGACAGCTTGAAGTATTAAACTTTTTACTGGTACTGATCATTGGGATTGGGCTGCATGTGGCCACCAATGTGTACAACGATATTTACGACACCATCCAGGGAACCGATAAGGTAAATGTACACCGCAACGAGGCCAGCGGGGGCTCGGGGGTACTGCTCGACCACCCTGAGTTGTTTGGCAAAATGTACTTCCTGGCCCGCGCCGGACTGGTTATGGCACTGGCGGGCACTGTTGCGCTGAGTTTCCTGATCGAACCTCATCTTCTGATCCATTTATGGGTGCTGTACTTGCTTTCCGCATTTTTCAGCAAATATTATACGGCGCCTCCATTCAAACTCGCCTATCGTGGATGGGGAGAATTCTCTGTATGGCTGGCTTTTGGACCTATGGCAATACTGATTGCCGTGGTGGGCCAAAACCTTGGCTTTCACCCTATGGTACTGATCCTGATGCCTGTTACCGGATTGAGCACCTCCTCCATTCTGCTGGCCGGGCAGATGATCGATCTGGAGGCCGATCGCAAAGGCGGCAAACACGGAGTGGCATCGCGCATGGGCACCCGCTTTACCGCATGGTTTTATTTATTGGTGCAGCTGGCAATTGTGGCAAATATTCTGTTCATTTTTGTCAGCTACCCGGGTTCAACCTGGCCGTTTCTGCTCACTTTGATCCCATATGTTTTGATTTTCCCAAAGGCAGCTGGCATCATGCTCAAACACCACGCTGACCCGGATATGGTAAAACAAGGAGCCCGTTTTACAGTGCTAATTCATGTGGCATTCTCGGTACTATTTATAGCAGCATGGATTGTTTATATCGCGTTTTGAAATAACCCTAACCCGCTAAATATGCAAGAGTTAACTCAAAGCCGCATTCCTCCTTTATACAGAAAAAGGACTGCACATCAGGATCTGGCATTGAACTGCTAAAGTGACAGCAATAACCACAGAAAAAGTCCGGCGGTGAGAGAGCCTCCCAGGTTCACCAGATCGTTGGGGGTGATTTTTTCCGGATGTTCAACCCGGAAAAATTTCAACGACAACAACCGGCCTTCCACAAAGGCTCCCAGCAGTGTATCGGCAAAACAGGCAAGAAATGCGGAGGTAGTAATCAGCAGCAGGATTTGCCAGTCCCATTGAGAAAAAAACAAGGGCCAGGAGGTAAATGCAATCAGGCCAGCACCTGCCAGTGCAGCCAGTGTGCCTCCCGGCGAAACACCCCCTGTTACACCAGCCCTGTGCATACGGAAATCGGACAAAGAAAAACTTCTCCGGTTGATCAGTGGCCCCAGTTCACTGGCCCAGGTATCGGCCGTAACGGCGGCCACATAAGTAATGAAAAGGTAAATAAAAAATGTTTGAGGCCACAACAGATAGAGCACAGCAGAGCACACTGCCCACAAACTGTTGGCGGCCACCTGCCAGGCATTGCGTCCGCCCGAACGCTTCTTCTCAAAAACGGTTGCCTTTAACCTGGTAAAAGCAACCGAAGTAAGGAAAAATACCATTACCGGTACCAGCCATTGCCAGCCCATTACTCCCAGCAGAAAAACCCCCAGCACCCAAGCCGCCAGGCTTCCGAAATGGCTCAGAAACCTCAGCAGGAAAAGAAGCCATGCCGCACCACCAAAAAACAAAACAACCGACACAAGCAGCAGATAATCTGGCTCCTGCACCAGACTCCAGGAAAAATAGAGGGCAAGCCCAAGGGGGATGGTCAGGTTATCGGACCCACGCCAGGAAAGCAATTCTAAAACCACTGAAAGCAATACCAGGCTCAACAGAAAAAAAACATCAAAAGATCCGGGACTTGGAAGCACAATGAGGAAAATCAGGCAGGAGGAAATGGCAAAAGCCGCCATTCCGAAAAAACTCTTCGGATCGTGCAGCAACCGAAACCTTCCGTTGCCCCGGCGCAATTGCCCCAACAGGTTGGCCATAGGATCAGAAACCGCCAGCACCAGCAGGGAAGCCTGGAAATAGACCATGGGCTGATGGTAGAGTATCAGGAAAGAGCTCAAAATCCCTACAGGATAGAACAGGGTTCCCAGGCTCCCGTCGCCCGTGCGATGCAGCTGCGAAAAACCCTGGTAGGGAAAGGTAAGAAACGAAAATACCGAACCCAGAAGGATCAGCACCAGTATAATATCACGCTCCAGCCATCTGGAGAGCAGAAAAAGCAACAACCCCACCACCAAGTGGATGGCTTTGCGAAACATGCGTTGTCGATCAGACATAACTCAAATTCAAAACAAGTAAGTAACCCTTATCGGGCTGATTTGTTGGAGGAAAAAATCATAGAAATCCCTGTTGGTTTTCCAACCCCACAAAAGTAGTGAATTCACAGGGGGGAGAGAAGCTTTTCTCCTATTCATATTTGCCTGTTCGATGCCGGGCAGTATGCAGGAAATTGCTTTCCCGCATCAAAAAATCCCTTAAATTTACCCTTTGCAAATGCCCCAATGATGAACCGTAGCGACGAACGATTTGTGAAAAACTGGTCATACACCCGTAAAATGGGTCGTTTCCGCTATGCCCTTACCCATGGTTTTGTATTTGGACTTATCCTGTTTCTTTTTACCGGCTTGTATGGCTTATGGGAAAAATCTTTTTCTGAAGTATTTCTCAGTCTGAGGTCGGGCCTTGTATTTTTATTCTGGGTGGCAGGGGGAGTGGTGGCTTATGGCACAACCTTCTGGCCCATCAACGAGTATTTATACAAAAAGAAAATGAGCGACCAGCAAGCCGAGCAACCCTGATTGGGGTAAAGTAAGCTGTTGCAACCCGTCAGATTAAGCAGACAATATTAAAAAGACATCCGAACATGAAATACAGCCAAGCTATAGAAGAGCTGGAGAGCATTGTACAGGAAATGGAGAGTGCCAATATCAGCGTCGACGAGTTATCTGCCAGGATCAAAAGAGCCTCTGAGCTGATCAACATTTGCCGACAGGCATTATCTTCTACCCAGGAAGAGGTAGAGAGCATCCTTTCGGAGATCAAAGAAAAATCAAAGCCCGGCGCACAGTAAGCAGCCAGGCTTTGCAATCTGTTTTCAGGGGCTTGCACCCGATGTTTTACTTTTTCCCTTTTCTTTTCCTTTTAATTGCCCAGCGTATGAGTGCTGCAAAACCCACCAGCACACCTGCAAGCACCATGTATGACAACACATACAGAGGCATCCCTTTTTCTTCCACAATCCGCCCCTGGGTTTGCTGATACACGGCAGGCATTACCGGCAGCCCATGTTCATTGGCTTCGAAAGACATGGCATATCGCGCCACCGCTTCCCATACCTTAAACTCCTGGCCGTTGTGGTAAATAATGGTTTGGTCAAGCTCAAGGGGTTGCCCATCCTTATCCTTGAGAACCAGCTTGAGCTTGGGCAGTATCTCCCCAATCATGGGCAGGAAAGAAGTAAGATAATGATCGGCTACCAGGTGAAACAGGCGTGGGTCGTCTTTACGCAGTTTTTCATATTCCCCTTCTCTTTGTATGCCTTCACCGGTAAAGAGGTGAACCTCCTGCACCGAGCGGTAAGCAGGCACGGGTATACCCGCAAAGGGAATAGTAAGCCAGGTGATCTTTCCCGGGTCGTAGGTGTACTTAAGCCCCGAAAACTGCAGAAAGTACATATCTCCCATCAGCCGCGAGAGCAGGCCGGCAATCTCCAGGATGTTATACACCTCCTGTGCTGTAAGGTAAATAGACACCATGGGGTATCCGGGTCGCATATCCGGCCCCGACCCCAGTCCGGAAATGGTTACCAGATCCATAAACGATACCCGGTTTTGAGACCATGGCATGGTACCAGGAATGATATCTCCCCTGATCACCCCATTGGCCTGTATGGCAATGTCGACCCGTCGGCCTGTAACCTTCTGTGCTTCCAGCCGCATGGCATCCACCACAAAATTCCCTACGGTGGTTTCCTGCAGGTCAGCATGTTTTTTTAGCGGAAAGCTGGAATACAAAATATGGGCATAGGCATTGGTGAACAAGCTGTCGGTGAAGTTCACCAGAAAATCGTTGAGCCGATGGGTAAAATACCCCACCCGCTGCAACACTTCCTGGTCTTCTGCTACCTCGGCGTTGAGAGGGATCTGATAAGGATTGCCATTGACCTCATTGACAAGACTGAGGGTTTGGCTGCCGGGGTCATACTCCAGTTCCAGCATGCCCAGGTTGCGCAAATAATAGCTGCTGTGCAGCATGATGGTATTGTTTATTATTTCCGGTTCAAGGGTTTGATAATGGTCGTGGCCTCCCAGCAAAACATCAATATTGCTCACAGTACGGGCTATGAGCCGGTCTTCGCGCAATCCGGAGTGCGAAAGCAGTACCACGATGTTGGCACCTTCTTCTTTCAACAGATCGGCTTGTTTTTGGGCCATTGCCACCGGGTCAGAGACTTTAACCGGATCGGCCATGGGTGCTACCGAATAGGCATCCTCGCCCAACAACCCGAATACTCCCACCCTGAGCCCATTGGAAAGCTCAATGATCTTGCGTGGCAAAAACTCCACCTGCTCCAGGGCATGCCCCTCCGGGATCTCCAGGTTGGCTATGAGCAAAGGCAGCCTGCTGTGGCTTTGCGGATAGCCCAGCCTTTTAAAATAATCGGCCAGCACATCGGGACCGTAGTCAAACTCATGGTTGCCTATGGTTACAGCATCGTATCCGATCTCTTTCATCAATTCAATCTCAGGTGAATATCCCTCCAGGATAAGCCATGCATAAGGCGATCCGCCGATAAAATCGCCCGAAGAAAGCAGCAATACGGGTTCTTCTCCTTTTTGGGCACGGATCTGGTTCACCATACCTGCCAGGCGCGCAAAACCGCCCAATGAGGGATTGCTCTCCCAGGGATGGTAGTCTGCAGCAGGCAGCGGTGAAAGCACACTGTGCTCATCGCTGGTGTGCAAAAGAGTAAAACGCTGGGATTGTGAAAAGATCTGCATAGGCATAAGCATTAAGATGATTACAAAGCAGACGGGAAATGGGATCAGTTTCTTCATGGTCAGGGTTATAAAGGTTCGATACATTGGGTGTATTGAGCAAATGACTTTAACACATTCAAAGTAAAGGATTTTTTTCGGAATAAAGGTAAATTCAATCTTAAGCCTTGCATTTTGGCTGTTGTCGAGCTTTCGGCGACCTGGACACTACCTGTGCAAAAAGCCCTGCTGTATTGCTTTTAATTTGGTAATTTTGCATTTCGAAAAACTTTCGCATATGCAAAAACAAAAACCCTACGAAATACTTCGCAGCATGGGGCTGCTCTATTGGGCCATGCTGCTGGGCCTTGTAATGCTTGTGGCACTGAGTGCATGGTTTGTAAACCATACCGGCGCAGCCCTGGGCAACGATCCGCAATCGCAGTACATCGTAAACACGGTATTGATATTTCTGCTCATTGCCATTGCACCGCTCAGCTATATTGTGCCCCAGCGTATGATCGCCGCCATTGACC
The DNA here is from genome assembly GCA_046291875.1 of Bacteroidales bacterium. Classification (GTDB taxonomy): domain Bacteria; phylum Bacteroidota; class Bacteroidia; order Bacteroidales; family UBA7960; genus SKVR01. Next base: position 20,467 of record JBKBSF010000003.1, read on the forward strand.
GCACGCTTCCCCTGGAGGATAAGCTGCTGCGCTACAAACTGCCTGTGCTGATACGCTATTTCCTGCTCAATATGGCCGGAAGCCTTATTGCGGTGGGCTTCATGCTCAGCGGCAACACCAACCTGATGTACCTGCAGGCCATCGTGATGCTGTTTTTCCTGGTTTACAAACCTTCACCCTTTAAAGTGGCCAGCGATCTGGACCTTAACGAACAGGAAAGACAAAAACTTATGCCTGAAAACTGAAAGGGTGAACAATTCGGGTACTACCGTTTTTCATTATTAATCCCCTGAAGCTTTCATACCAGGCAAGGGGTTGGATTCAACAATACTTGATCATGAACATAAAAGAGATTGAAGAAGAAATCGTTTCCGAGTTTTCCCTGTTTGATGACTGGATGGACAAGTACAACTACATCATTGAACTGGGCAAGTCGGTTGAGAAAATTGACGAACAATACAAAAAAAAGCAATACCTGATATCGGGTTGCCAGTCGCAGGTATGGGTGCATGCCGATTATCGCGAGGGCAAGGTGTTTTTTACGGCTGACAGCGATGCTCTTATCACAAAAGGCATTGTAGGCCTGCTGATTCGCGTAATGTCGGGCCAGCCCCCACAGGAGATTGTGGATGCCGATCTGGCCTTTATTGACCAGATCGGGCTGAAAGAACACCTGTCGCAAACCCGCTCCAATGGCCTGGTCAACATGATCAAGCAAATGAAGCTTTATGCACTGGCCTTCAAAGCCAAACATCAGCAAGCCTGACCCTCTTAATGGGTGTGGGCTGTGATACCCGGTTCCATCGACGCAAGGTACGATACCAGGCGACCCGGTTAAAATGATGGTATTGCTCAGCACCCAGTTTCCGGAAACACAACAGTCAGCAGGGTTGCTGATTTTAAGAGAGGTTACCCGTCGGCCAGGATTATTTTTCACATTCAAACGCAACGATTATGGACACTACGCCCAACTATATGGATCTGGAGATTCGCATCATTGATGCGCTGAAAACGGTATACGATCCAGAAATCCCGGTGAATGTATACGACCTGGGGTTGATTTATAACATCAAGGTAGACGACCAGCAGGCTGTAGCCATTACAATGACCCTTACCAACCCCAACTGCCCTGTAGCCGACACCATGCCCGGCGAGGTGCGCGACGCAGTGTTGCATGTGCAGGGAGTTGAGAAGGTTGATATAGAGTTGGTCTTCGAACCTGAATGGAACAAAGACATGATGAGCGATGCAGCGATGCTTGAACTGGGTCTGCTTTAAGAAATCAACGGGAATACTGCCCGATAAACAGGGGGGTATCGAAGAAATTCTCCTTCAGTATAAACAAGAAGGGGCGATCCGCAATAAAATACTTGGGAAACACCAGCGGATCGTTAAAGGCTGAAGAGGTTGTAACCACAATAATAGCAGTAGCAGCAGCAGCCTCCGATCCTTCCTCATCAATTTCGAAGAAAACCTTCTGAATGATCTCGCTGATGGCCAGATCGCCTTCAGGGCTGATTCCAGAAAAATCGGCCCTTTCGTCGAAGGCATTTTCCATACCCATTTGCTCCAGCACCTCGGCCAGGCCAAAGGTAGTTTCCAGCTTAAATTTGGGGATCTCCATATGCACCTCTTCGGGTCGCAACCTGGCCAGCATCTCTTTGTAGGTTCGGGCGTCGGGCACATAGGATGATAAGTCCGCCACCCCAGTAGCATGGGGTCTTATGAGCAACAACGACAGGTTGGGGCTGGTGTAAGGCAATTGAATAACCAGACGGTCTTCCATTTCGAGCCACGGTATCCCATTTTCGCGCTGAATCATAAAGTCTACAGGTATTTTCTCTCCTCCTACAGAGTTGAACATCTTCTCGCGTGTTGAATCTTTCTCGAAAGGATACCTCCACGACGATTTTATGTAAATCGCATTGGCAATTACCAGGCGGGTAAACTCGGTGAGGGTACCCTCGGGAATAAGGTTCTGGATACGATCGCGGGTAATTTGCTCTACCCACCGGTTTATTCTCTGCTCCGACTGGCGGGGCTGCGAAATAAAATCCACCTGCTCGAAAGCCCCTCCATGCCATGCATTTACATTTTGCCTGAAGCTCTCCAGCACCTGGTAAGTCTTCTCAATAAACACACGGTTGGCCATATTAAATTCTACAAGGGTATCATCAAACATTTGTCCCAGCGTCGAGAAATAGTCAAAATAGCTTTTATGGAAAAGATCCTCATCTTCATAAAACCCCATCAGGCGGGCCATTTGCTGGCGTGTTTCTTCGCGGGCACCACTGTAAACCACAGCCAGTGCCAAATTGAGAGAGACCGGTGAAAAGGAGAAACCTTCGCCGGGTTTTGTGCGGCTGAGTTCACGAAAAAGATCGAAAGAAAAATCGCTGAGTTGATGAATCATGTTGTACGTTTCGTTGGGTATGGGATTCATAGGGCGGGCAGTGGAGCTGGCATCGTAAACCAGAGGAGGTGTAAGCCGATCGCCCGGTTCCTGCGTTATCAGCTCCGTGGGAGCCTCGCCTCTGGGATTGGCAGGCTCAAGAGATCTGCAGCCAAACAAGGCTGTAAAAGATACTACAACAATAAATACCAGGGTTTTGTGTTCCATATTCATGTTTTTGGCATAAAGTTAAACAATTCTGTTTTTCAAGTTCTACAAATTTAAGAGGTCGGTTTTATTCTTAAGAAAAAGGTTGTATTTTTGACCCCATTACAAAACAATCAATAATCACCCCAAAAAGTATACAAATCATGAATTTTCCTGACAACTTAAAGTACACCAAAGACCACGAATGGATCCTGGTGGATGGCGACGTGGCCACTGTAGGCATTACCGACTTTGCACAACATGAGCTGGGCGACATTGTCTACATCGAAGTCAACACTGTAGGAGAAAGCCTGGAGCAGGAAGAAACCTTTGGAACCATCGAAGCCGTAAAAACCGTTTCCGATTTATTTATGCCCGTTTCTGGCGAAGTGGTTGAGTTTAACGAAGAGCTGGAAGGCAACCCTGAAATAGCCAACCAGGATCCTTACGGCAAGGGATGGATCGTGAAGATCAAAATGAGCGACCCCACCGAATTGGAAGGCTTGATGGACGCTGAGAAGTACAAGGAACTGGTAGGGTAAGGAAACAATTTGTCCCTATGAAGATCAGATATTTACTTCCGGCCATACTTTGGTCATTTGTTATTTTGCTTATCATCGGGTTGCCCGGAAGTAATATCCCTAAAACCAACCTCTTTACTCTGCCTCATTTCGACAAGCTGGTACACGCTTTCATGTTTGCCGGTTTTGGTCTTTTTCTGGCATATGGTTTTATCAAACAGGACAAAGAGGAAAAAATTCACCGGCATGCTTATATTGCAAGTATTACTTTTTGCGTTCTTTATGGAGGAGCAACGGAATTGATCCAGCACTACTGGGTTTCAGGCCGAAGTGGAGAGTGGGCCGATATGCTGGCCAATACTCTGGGCGCCATGGCAGGAGTAGCACTCCTGGATGCCATTCGCCGCAACGCCCGTTTGTCAGCCTTTTTTTCGCTGTAAAATGCCTTTGGCCATATTAGTAAAAAATTCGTATATTAGCAGGCCGTAACATTTAAATCACGCAGGCTATTCCTGTACAAACCAAGATAATTAATTTTTATGGAAGCAAAAAAAACCCCAAAAGCCGACCTGGAGAGCAAAAAGCGCATATTCCTGCAGATAGGGATTGTGGTTTCTCTCATGGCTGTGTGGATGGCTTTTGAATGGAGGCAGTATGAAAGGCAGGTTGTAGACCTGGGCATGCTGGAGATCGAGATCATCGAAGAAGAAGATATTCCGATCACCAGGCCAGAAACACCGCCCCCACCGCCCCCACCGGAGCCCTCTACCGAACTGATCATCGTTGACGATGATATTGAAATCGACGAAGAGTTTACGATTGACACCGAGGCTACTGTATTTACACAAGTTCAGGAGTTCGTGCCTATCATCGTTCAGGAAGAAGAAATTGCAGAAGAAACCATCTTTACCATTGTGGAAGACCAACCCAGCTTTCCTGGTGGCGATGCAGCCCTGATGCAGTTTCTGAGCAGCAACCTGCGTTATCCTACCATGGCCCGTGAAGCTGGCATCCAGGGTATTGTATTCGTTACCTTCGTTGTGGAGCGCGACGGAAGCATTACCGATGTAAGGATCCTCAGAGGTGTAGGTGGTGGTTTGGATGAAGAAGCCGTAAGGGTTGTAAGATCCATGCCACGCTGGACCCCCGGCCGCCAGAGAGGCCAGGCTGTTAGGGTACAGTTTAACCTGCCCATCCGCTTCGTTCTCAACTAAGCAAACGACGACATTTTGTAAAAAAACTGCAATCTCAAGGTTGCAGTTTTTTTTTGTCCCATCCTGTCAGCTGATTTTACTCCAGCTCTGGGAGTGTAAAAATTTTCTCCGAAGAGTTTGCACCATTATCTGGTTCTCTTCGCGGGTCAACCCCGGATCCTTATCCAGTATTTCCATTGCCTTTTGCCGGGCATAGCGAAGGATTTTTTCATCTTTTCCAAGGTCGGCAATCTTCAGATCGAGCAGTCCGCTTTGCTGGGTACCGTGGATATCGCCGGGGCCCCTGAGTTGCATATCGGTTTCGGCAATCACAAAACCATCGTTGGTATGGACCATGGTTTGCAGACGCTTGCGGGCATCGGCTGAAAGTTTGCTGCTGCTCATAAGAATGCACCACGACTGGTCGGCTCCACGCCCTACCCTGCCCCTGAGCTGGTGCAACTGCGACAGACCAAACCGTTCGGCACTCTCTATAACCATTACGCTGGCATTGGGCACATTGATACCCACTTCAATCACGGTGGTGGCCACCATAATCTGGGTTTCGCCCTTTACAAACCGCTGCATTTCGTAATCCTTATCAGCGGCTTTCATTTTTCCGTGCACAATGCTTACGGCATATCGGGGCAGGGGAAACTCGCGCACAATGCTTTCGTAGCCATCCTGCAGATCTTTCAGGTCGAGGGTTTCAGACTCCTGTATCAGCGGATACACAACATACACCTGCCGGCCCAGCTCTATCTGCTGGCGCATAAAGCCAAATACTTTCAGCCGGTGGGAATCGTACTGGTGGAGGGTCTTGATGGGTTTTCTGCCCGGAGGCATTTCGTCAATCACCGACACATCCAGGTCGCCATACAGGGTCATGGCAAGGGTTCGGGGAATGGGAGTGGCTGTCATGACCAGCACATGGGGGGGTGTGGTATTTTTCTTCCACAACCGGGCACGCTGGACCACACCAAAACGATGCTGCTCATCAATAACTACCATGCCCAGGTTGGCAAACACCACCGAATCTTCTATCAGGGCATGGGTGCCCACCAGAATATGCACACTACCACTCTGCAGCCCCTGGTCGATCTCTCTTCGGGCACTCTTACGTGTAGTGCCGGTGAGCAATCTGATCTCTATACCCAACCCCTGCAGCAGCTCACTGATACTCTCGAAATGCTGGTTGGCCAGCACTTCGGTGGGCGCCATAAGGCAAGCCTGGCATTGGTTGTCCAGGGCCATGAGCATCGTCAACACCGCCACGATGGTTTTTCCGCTGCCCACATCGCCCTGGAGCAACCGGTTCATCTGCTTGCCCGACAGGGTATCCTGGCGAATCTCCTTTACTACTTTCTTCTGGGCACCGGTGAGTTCAAAACGCAGGTTGTTGTGGTAAAAACCATTGAAATACTCCCCAATATTGCGAAAGAAATGCCCCTGCACCTCCCCTGAACGTACATGCTTGATTCGAAGCATATTGAGCTGGAGAAAGAACAACTCATCAAACTTCAGGCGCGCCTGGGCACGTTGCAGAGTAAGTGCATTTTCGGGAAAATGGATGTTGAAAAGAGCCTGACGCAAACTCAAAAGCCGGAGGTCTTCGCGCAGGTAGCCCGGCAGGGTTTCGTTGACATGATCCTTTACCAGGGGGAGCAATGTCCTGATGAGCTTGCTTATGCCTTTACTGTCGAGCCCTCTGGCTTTGAGCTTCTCGCCCGAATTGTAAACCGGTTGCATACTGGCCTGCTGATTGAGTGCGGCAGGGCTTACCGGCTCTGTTTCAGGGTGAGCGATGGAGAATTTGCTGCCAAAGCGGCTGGGCTTACCAAAAACGATATACTCCTGCCCGGGAAGAAATTTTCCTTTAAGCCATTTAAAACCGTTGAACCAGATCAGCTCAACCTGCATTCCCTGATCGTCGGTGAGCAGGGCGGTCATGCGGGTGGTGCGCTTTTGTCCATGAAGCTGTATCTGGCTGATCTGCCCCCTGATCTGCACATAAGGCATCTCTTCGGTAATCTCGCGGATTTTGTAAAACCGGCTGCGATCGATATATCGGAAAGGGTATAAATGCAGCAAGTCCTCATAGCAGAAGACCTGAAGCTCTTTGTTCAGCAATTCTGCCCTTTGAGGACCTACTCCCTTGAGATATTCGATGGGGGTTCTCAGAATTTCAGAAGACATGCCAGCATTTGGATGGATGAAGGCATAAAGATAGAAAATGATATGCAAACAAAAAACTCTTCTGAAAAAGCTGAGCTCCGATACTATTCAGCAATCTTTTTGGCGTTGATCTCCACCTTGAGGATAAAGAAATAGCTCTGCTCGTCGAGGGGAAGAAACTGATAAACCAGTTTGTTGCGGGTTCTTTTGGCAATTTCAATCAGCCCCAGACCGGCACCCCCTTTATCAGAGATACGCCCTTCGGTGATTTGCTTCTTGTACATCTCCTTGAGCTGCTCGCGGCTGGCGGCATTCACCTCTTTGATGGCCTTCTCCAGATCAACCTTTTTGCTATGGGTTACCTTGTTGGAGGTGATGATATAATAGGTATCATCCTTCTTGCCAATCATAAACAAGCCTTTGCCAATATTATATCTGTCGGCAATTTCATCGGAATGCTTTGCCATATTCTGCAGGGTTTCCACCATAACAGAATACACCTTACGGATGATGGATTTCTCCTCATCTTTGCGGTCCATGTCTTCCTCTGCCATGGAGGTAAACATTTTGGTAATTTGATGATGAAACTCTCCCAGGTAAACAATCGACATACCATTTTCCGACATTTCATCATACACATTCAGCACTGACTTGATAAAGGCTACATTCAATTTCATCCGTGAAAAGATTTTTGGGTTAATGTGTAATGGAACACTTTGTTTGCTTACTCACCATCGCCGGGCTAAGCTGCAGGGGTTGTTGCGTGGCATTTAAAGCATTCAGGTTCATTACGACAGAATTTGTTTTTAGGATTATGAATGGGGCGGGCATCAATGCGGAGATTCTCTGCCATTGGCCGGATCACTCATAATGGTGGTTTACAATAACAATTTTAAAAATTCCCCCCGTTGTTCGGGCTCAATTAACTATATATACGTAAGCTTTGGCGATAAAGGTTGCTAAATTATAAAAAAAAACAGAGGATAAATTACGTAAATCGCCTATTTATTAATCCTTTGCATCGATTTACTGATTTTGGATGCATCCCGGGTTTGTTCACCAGCGAACAATCCCTGTGCTGTAGCGGACAATCCTGAGACTTCTCTGCTTCAAAATCAACCCAGAATAAACATTTATCTTCCTGATTTAATGTCGTTTTGCATGCACGGCACAATTTTGGTTAAAGGAGTTCGACCACAAAAACCCACATCCTGGTTTTGCTTTTCCCCGCTAACCCTGGCAGCAAAACCCGGAAATTACTCCATTATTAACCTAAAACTTTTTTTGCACAATGCGAATTCATGTGAATTGCCTTTTCATGTTTTTTTTACTGAGCCTTTTCATGGTACAGGTAGCCCATCCTTCTCCTTCCGAAAGTGGCATCCGTACCGTTATCAAAGGGCAGATGCGCGATGCCCAAACGGGTGAGGACCTCATTGGCGCTACCGTTTATGTGCGCGAGCTGGCCACCGGTGCCGTTTCCAACCTTTATGGCTTCTACAGCCTGAACATCCCTGCGGGGGAGTACACTCTGGTTTTTTCTTTTATGGGCTATCAGAGCCAGGTGCACCAGGTCTCTCTCACCGAAACCATTGTACTGAATGTAGAGCTTGAACCCTCCTCACGCCAGCTGGCAGAGGTAGTAGTAACGGGCGAACGCCCCGACCAGAACGTGATCGACGTACGCATGAGCAGCAACAACCTGCGGATGGAAACTATAAAAACACTGCCCGCCTTCATGGGCGAAGTAGATGTAATGAAAAGCCTTATGCTGCTACCCGGGGTAAGCTCCGGAGGAGAAGGTTCCACAGGCCTTTTTGTAAGAGGTGGCAATGTGGACCAGAACCTGATCCTGCTCGACGAAGCTACCGTTTACAATGCCTCGCACCTGATGGGGTTCTTCAGCGTTTTTAATCCCGATGCCATCAAAGATGTGCAGATCTACAAGGGGGGGATGCCTGCACACTACGGAGGAAGGCTTTCGTCGGTGGTCGATATCCGCATGAAAGAAGGAAACTCAAGAAGGTTTGCCGCCACAGGGGGCTATGGAAATATCTCCAGCCGACTGACCGTGGAAGGACCCCTGCAGAGGAATGTAAGCAGCTTTATCCTTTCCGGACGCCGAACCTATGCCGATTTGTTCCTCCCCTTCTCTGCCGACACCAACCTGCGTAAGTCGCGCCTGTATTTTTACGATCTCAACGCCAAAGCAAACTACCGCTTCAACGACAAAAACCGTATCTTCTTCAGTGGCTATTTCGGAAGAGATGTATTGAAAGTGGCCGATGAGTTCAACATGGGGTGGGGCAACAGCACCGCCACCATGCGCTGGAACCATATCTTCAACAGCCGGATTTTTTCTAACTTCACCCTTATCTATTCCAACTTCGACTACAACCTGGGGGCCAACTATGGTGTAAACTCATGGATATGGGATTCTCAGATCGAGAACTACTCTCTCAAGTCAGACTTCACCTTTTACCTTTCCCCCCGCAGTACAGTGCGCTTTGGCATGCAGAACCATTATCATCTTTTTCATCCCGGTGCTATACGGGGCAAGGGTGAGCAATCGGGTGTAAACGATTTTGCACTTCCGCGCAACCAGGCTCTCGAACATGCACTCTACCTGAGCAACGAGCAAACCATTGGCAACCTGCTTACCCTGGAATACGGCATCCGTTACTCCCTGTTTCAGAACATGGGTAAAGCCACCGTATATGAGATCGATTCGCAATATGCTGTAACCGATACTCTGCATTATGAAAAGGGAGAGATCTACCACTACGATCATGGACTGGAGCCCCGCCTTGCCATGGTATACCGGTTGGGCGAGAGCCAGTCGGTAAAAGCCAGCTACAATCGTACCCGGCAATACCTGCAGCAAACCCAGACCACCACAACCGGCACACCAACCGATATATGGTTTCCTGCAAGCCCCAACATAAAGGCACAGATGGCCGACCAATGGGCGGCAGGCTATTTCCGCAATTTCTATGACAACACCTTCGAAACCTCCCTTGAGGTATATTACAAAACCATGGGCAACCAGCTCGATTTCAGAGACCGGGCCGAAGTATTGCTCAACCCCCTGATGGAGGCCGATCTGCGCTCGGGCAAAGCCTGGTCGTATGGATTGGAGCTTATGCTCAGTAAAACACAAGGCGATTTTACCGGATGGTTCAGCTATACCCTCTCCAGGGCCTGGCAGCAGATAGAGGGCATCAACGATGGCAGAAAGTATCCTGCGGCCTTCGATCGCCCGCACGACCTGAGCATTGTTCTGGCCTACGACATAACATCACAATTGAATATTTCGGCCAACTGGGTATACCAAACCGGCAAACCCACTACTTTGCCTGTGGGCCGCTACGAATACGGCGGAGTGATCATTCCGGTTTTTGCCGGTCGAAACGAGTCGCGCATGCCCGACTACCATCGCCTCGACCTGTCTATGACCTGGTACCGCAAACAAAAGCCAGGCAGAAACTGGCAGACCAACTGGAACCTCTCTGTATACAACGCCTATTTGCGCAAAAACGCCTTTCAGTACCAGTTCCGCCAAAACGAACAGAACCGCTACCAAACCGATGCTTATATGATCTACCTGTTCAGCATTGTACCGGCATTGACCTACAATTTTTCATTCTGATCCAAAAACCAATCCTCCAACCCGTTCCCAAAAAAATTTGAAACTTGCATGAGCACTGCGGCTAACAAAAAAAAGATGAACCGAAGCTCGACGCAGTCAAAATCAACATGCAAATCCCCCCGCAAAGGCGGGGCAGGCATACGACCAGTGAATTAACTAAATAATTTTCTAATGATTATGAAATCCTTCAAACCCCTCTATACCACCTTGCTGCTTGCCATTTCTCTTTTGATGATGGCCTGTGAAGAAAAAATTGAACTGAAAGTGCCCGACCACCAGCTTTCGATCCTGGTGGTAGATGGCATGATCACCTCCGACACCACCACCCACCATGTATTTCTGAGCCTTACGGGCAGTTTCTACATGGATGAGATCACACCCCGGGTGAGCGGTGCCCAGGTAAGCATCAGCGACAATCTGGGCAATGTTTTCCCCCTCACAGAGGGCTCTCCGGGCATCTATCAGACCCAGCCCGATGTATATGGTCAGGTAGGTGTTACCTACACCCTGCACATTGTGCATGAGGGCAAAACCTACCAGGCTACCAGTACCATGAAGCGCAATGCACCCATCGATTCGCTTTCACAGCGCTGGGATCCGATGCTGGAATATTACAGGATACTGCTCTACGGGCAGGAGCCGGCCGGTAAAGGCGATTGCTATATGTGGCACCTCTATCGCAATGGCGTCAGGGTTACCTACAACATTGCCAAAGTAATGGTAACCGACGATAATTTTATCGATGGCAATTACATCAATGGTTTTGAAGTAGACTGGTGGGCCAACGATTTCAACTTCCAATCGGGCGACACCATTACAGTGGCCCAGCATAGCCTTACCCGCGAGGCTTATGATTTCATCCTGGCAGTTTTTACCGAGCACAACGGAGGCATGGGAGGCATGCGCCCCCCGGCCAACCTGCCCTCCAACATCAGCAATGGCGCCAAGGGTTTGTTTCATGCATCGGCGGTAAACTATGCTACCCGTGTGCTGGATTAACGCACCCTGTGCAGCCAAAGATGCTTTTTGTTCAGATTTGTACTGGCAGCATTGCGGATAAGAGCAATACTATGGAACCCTTGAGCTCAAATTGAACTTTTCGCCCTGAAATACCATTTTATGTTTGCAAAATCCTTCAGCAGGATTTATTTTCCTAATTTTGCATACAGACAAACACAGTATTTCTGATGAACCTCAATGAGATCAAGGCTCCGGCAGATGCCCACATGAAAGAATTCGAACATCGGTTTCGCAATTCCATGAAAAGCAAGGTACCTCTGCTCGACAAAATCACCCGCTACATTGTAAAGCGCAAAGGCAAACAGATCAGACCCCTGTTCGTTTTCTTTACCGCCGGATTGTGTGGCGATATCAGCGAACGCACCTATCGTGCTGCATCGCTCATAGAACTGCTGCATACAGCTACCCTTATACACGACGATGTGGTTGACGACTCCAACGAACGCAGAGGATTTTTCTCACTCAATGCCCTTTGGAAGAACAAAATATCGGTACTGGTAGGCGACTACCTGCTCTCGCGCGGATTGCTGCTGGCCCTTGACAACGACGACTTCGACCTGCTGAAGATTGTTTCGCGTTCGGTAAAACAAATGAGCGAAGGCGAACTGCTCCAGCTGGAAAAAGCCCGCAACCTCGACATCAGGGAGGATATTTACTTTGAGATTATCCGTAAAAAAACCGCTTCACTCATTGCTTCCTGCTTCGAGAGTGGTGCGGCTTCAGCTGGCGCCTCCAGCGAGATACAGGAAAAAATGCGACTGATGGGCGAATACACCGGTATTGCCTTCCAGATCAAAGACGATCTGCTGGATTTCAACAATGGTAAGAACACCGGCAAACCTACCGGAGGCGATATCAAGGAACGTAAAATGACACTGCCCCTGATCTATTTGCTGGAGCAGTCATCGTACCTTGAAAAGCGCAAAATCATCAACATCGTGAAAAACCATAACCAGGACCCCGATAAGGTGGCCCTGCTTATGGATTGGGTAAACCGAAGCGGAGGTATTGACTATGCCCGTCAGAAGATGGAAGAAAACCTGCAGAAGGCTTTCCACATTCTCGATACCCTGCCCGATAACCCCTGGCGCAAATCACTCCGCGACCTGGTGCAATTTACCATTGACAGGGAAAACTGAGTTGCCGATCCTTGCCCTACCTCAACACCTAACAGTTGACTGCGGGTTAAAATCTGAAGGAAAGCCCCAGGCCCCACTGCCAATAAGAGTGCCCTGTCAATCCGGTACCCCAAAAGGTGTCTATCTGTATGTCAGGGGAAATCAGATACATTACTCCAGCATTGATGTGATGTGTATTCGGAAGGTTCGCCTCATCAAATTCTGAATAATACTCCAGGTATAAGCTGAGGTTGTGCAAGGTTGCCGCCTCAAGACCCACGGCAAATGCAGAATAGTTCTCATTCGCATCCCAAAAGCCCAGATAAACTGATCCAAAGATATCCAACCAGGAGTTTATACCATAATCACCGAGAAAACCGATATAGGGAAAAAAGGTAGTAAGGTCGTCGGACCTTTGAAACATCAGGTTGCCCAGCAAAGACAAATTCCCGTCTACATGCCTCAGGAGGCTCAACTTAGCCCCTACTCCATAATATGAAAAATCATAGAGTTTTTTATCCAACAACCCCACGCCACTCCACTCCAGGTTCAGCTCAAGTTTGGGCAGGACACCAAACCGGATATTGGTCTGGGGGAAAAATATCATACTGAACGGTATGCTGAGATCGTACCGGGTGTATTCATAACCCAGTTCAACATAAACTCCACCCGGATTAACGATATAAGTACCCGTGCTGAAGCCCGGTCGGTCAGGCACAAAGGGATTTTCTGACAACCCATCATAAGAGGCAAGAAAAAGCAACAAGATGCCCAAAAGCAATGCGCCAGGCCTAAAAAAAGTCCTTTCGAAAAGGAAGCAGAACCACCGAACCACAACATAGAGAAATATTTTGTTTTTTACTTTGATAGTTACACCCATGCACTCTCATGGGTTAGATGGATAAAAATATAAAAAATTAAGACATGCAACAACGCGTTGCAAAAACCGCCTTATTCATTTTATATGAGGAACCCGGTACTAAAATAAGTTTCAACCTGAACAAAAGCCTATGGCTGATTGAAAAAACAATATGCTGCTAAGGAGGAATGCCAGTATATCTGCACAGCTTTGCAGGCAAGCAGGGTTATTCATAAAATATATTGATTCTAAATTGCGATGTGTGCAGATTTAGCTATGAAGAATAAAGAAATGTGGGGTATATTTGGGGATAGAATTTGGTTGTGGCCAATAAAAGAAGACTTCTGTAGAGTAAAAAATTAAACCCTTTAAACAGTTGATTATGAAACATCTTGCATTCAAATTCGGACTAATATTTACAATGATTTTGTTAATATCCTGTGACGGTGAAGCAGGACTGGACGGAACCGTAAAGGATAGCAAAACAGGTGAGAAGATTGCAGATGTCAAGATTGAGATGACTTCATATTATAAAACGATTAATACAATGACAGATTCATCTGGAGCTTTTTATGCATCGCATGGATACAATTGTGGAATTAAAAAATGTGATGATAGTTTTACAATAAAATTTGAAAAAGAAGGATATGAGAAACTTGAACTTGACGAAAATTATCGTTCCAAGACAGATTATGTAGAGATTGTTGGCTATAATACAATTATTAAACTCACCCGACTTGAGAGCGAATAATACTCGTCTATTGTGGATTGACAATTTGCTGAACTTTAAATAATGTATAAAACAATTGAAATACAACAATTTACCGGCCACAACGTGGTATAGCCAACAATAGCGGGGCTTGGTGGTAGTTGTATCCCGCAGCTGCGGGACTGCTCCGCGTGGGCTTTTACAGTCCCGCGCTTGCTGGAAAGCCCGCAATGCCCTCGTGGAGCGAAGCGGAATAAATCCGTCACGTTAGGGATAACGAGATGGCCATACCATGAACGCCGGCACCAATGCATACAGAACCGACAACACTATGAAACCAAAGGAAAGCTTGTTAAATAAAAATAAGGAAACATTGTCAATTCCGAGAACGAAATTTTTTATCGGTATTGCCTCAGGACTTCTTTTTTCTTTCTGGCTATATGCTTTCCTCTACATGTCCAGAGAAGTATTTAGGTTCTTTTCACAAACTGAATATTATGATTTACTAATCCTAAGTAACCGGGAAATTTTCTTTTACAACCTGTTTTTCGCATTTATCGCAGTAATATTCGGACAATCTATTTGTTTTAACTATTGGTTTGAAAAACCAAGAACCCTATTTCATCGCAGCACCTGGAGAAGATTTTCCATAGTTAATGACAACAGGGTATTAAACTGGAATTTTCTCAGTTGGTTTTCTAAATTAGCAGTGGTCTATGGATTTTTTTTCTGCCTGACATGGAATGGTGGGTTCATCGATTTTATACTATTTCCCGACTATTCCTATATATTTGCTTTAGTTGTTGTGGTGCTATACCTTCAGGTTTGGAACACTTTCCGAATTACATTTAAAAAGGAAAGTAAAAAGTGGTTTCTGATTTCGTTACTGGTAGTTTCAGGTTTATCCTTCACCTTTTCACAGATAAATTTCATAGACCATAAAGCTTTGAATGATAAATTCTTAAGTAAAAATATCTTTGCAAAATACAATTTGGAATTACCAACTTCTGATTATTACAGGTATGGTACAGAACGATTTTCGTTGATAGAAAAATTATTTGTTGTTCTGATCGGGGAAAATGATAAAAACTCTGAGCCTCAGATTATTTATGAGAACCAAAAAATTGCGATTAATGAAATCGATAGTATTGTAAAATTCTGGAGATTAATAAGATCGCCTGCTGAAGCCGATCTTATTGATGTTCGACTTTACATTGATAAGGATGTTCCAATGTATTTTGTAAATAATTTGAAGGAAGAGCTATCAAAAAACAATAGCAGACGAGTTTCATTTGTCGTATATCCCGCAGATTTGAAGATTGAAAAGCTTTACGAGTACTATTATTCTGTGCCTTTTATATTACCCCCCCATGGAGAAGACAGACGTGTAATTGCCAAAAGTTTTATAGAGACAACAAACATTGACAATATTATCAACCTGGATATCCGAAACACGGGTGAATTCTCCCTGAATGGACTGGTCATAACCGAAAATGACCTTGCAAAACATATTGAAGAAATATTAAGAGCTGAGATGAAGAGCATGTTTCTTTTCAGCTATTCAGGTTCAGTATCTTATTCAAACTTTATCTTTGCGTTAAGTCACATAAGAAGAATATCATATGAAATCAGAAATGAACTGGCTCTAAAAGAACATGGAATAACGTTTGATGAATTGCGCCTTTCAGAAGAATATGATGGTTTCGTTAATAAATACCCAGTACTATTTTTTAATTTCATATATGACTAACTGATGAATAATTGCAAAAACACACTGGTTCCAACATGGTACAGCCAATCTCGTCAGAAAAAAAGAAACAGGGCTTGGCGGCAATCTGACGAGACTGCTCCGCGTGGGCTTTTACAGTCCCGCGCTTTCTGGAAAGCCCGCAACGCCCTCATGGAGCGTAGCGGAACAGAATCGCCTTAACGCTGATAAAGTGATAGTTACATGTGCAACATTAGGCACACTAATAAAAAATGAAGCAGAAAATACTTTTATACACAATCACACTGGGATTAATCCTGACACTTTACATGTTACGGATTTTCTTCATCGTCGACTTTAGATTTAAAAAAGAAGAATTGCTGATTAAATGGAACTATTACAAAAACGCGGAAGTATTTCGAAATGCAGAAGCCTTTCTGTTTGACTTACCAGAACTGGAAATATATTTCATGAACAAAACAGATCTGGAAATCACCCTATCACAAAGAGATGACAAATTCAATGATTGCTCTCACACTTTGCTTGATAAAGTATTCACCCTCTTTATAAGCGACACTTCAGCACATTACCGTTACCGGAATACCAATGACGATATCCTGAATTTCTGGTTGGAAGAGAAGAAGATAGTGGTCCAGAACGCAGATAGTACATTTGTAATTCCAGGCAATTTTACCATAAACTATAAGGGAAACCTCACTTCTGATAACTCGCTGAAAGCAAAAGAAATATTCTGTATTGATATTGAGACCATCAACCTGATGAGAAACGAATTCAGAAAACTAAATTGCTTTGGCTATGAACGCGATTACATGGACAATGTAATCTTATTTTACCGGACTGTTTCCAGCAACCTACTCTTAGATGTTTTTTCGTATGTAATGCTTTTACCAGAAAACAAGAGAGAAGACATAGACTACTTCATATCAAAAAACGGCAAAATCAACGATACCTTATACTGGTTTCATGACGAACACCTGCACGTTAACTATTTGAACTACATGAAATTAAACAACAGAACAATTTAAATACGGTTGCAGGCGAGACATTCCTCACACCCCATTTCCTATACACCTCCTTCCACAAAAGCTTGACACACCTTCACAGGCAGCCTGCACAATACCAGGGGCACCCTCTTCGAAAACATTTAAATATTCAACAAACTTTTCTATATTTACAAGCCATTTACTCACCTGGGAAAGCCCCTTAAAATTGACAACCTAAGGCTGTCCCTTCGAAATAATATGCTGATATACGGGAACGATTGTAAGCCTGTCAAGAAGAAAAGGCAAGGGGTAAAGAAAACACCCCCCGACCGAAATACATAACCCTCTCTACACTTTCTAATAGTTACAAAAGGCCCGCTTGGGCCTTTTCTTTTTGCCGACACTCGTTGTCGCCTCTCTTGCATAGATTTGCAGGCAAACAGGGTCATTCATGAAATATATTGATTTTAAATTGCGATAGATGGAGATTCAGGTATTAAGAATAGGAAAATGTGGGTTATATTTGATGATATAAATTAGTTGCCAACAAGGCTAACCGACCGCTTGGTGCAAAATTTTAATTGGAAACTAATTCGTATTTTAGCCTGATAAATACGAAATACTATCATGAATTTACCCCAAGACAAAAACAAGTACCTGAAATTAGTTCAGTCGATTGGTAATACAATTGAAGGAGCGAGAAATCGTGCAATTAAAGCTGTAAACACCGAACTACTCAGAGCCAATTGGGAAATCGGCAAATATATTGTTGAGTTTGAGCAATACGGAAATGAAAAAGCAGAATATGGAAGTGCATTGCTTGACACTTTGGCAAAAGACCTAAAACAAAGATTTGGCAAGGGATTTAGTAAAAGTAACGTTTATTTGATGAGACAGTTTTACCTTAAATTTCCAATTTTCCAGACACTGTCTGGAAAATTGTCGTGGTCTCATTATGCTGAATTATTGGGTGTTTCAGACGATACTGCCAGAGAATTTTATTTAAAACAATGTGACAAAGAGAACTGGACTGTAAGGGAACTGAAAAGGCAGATAAATTCTTCGCTTTTTGAAAGATTAGCGCTGAGTAAAGATAAAAAAGAAATACTTGAACTTGCCCGAGACGGTTTAACTGTCTCTCAACCTAAAGATATTGTCAAAGACCCGTATATTATTGAATTTTTGAAAATATCTGAAGAGCTTCGAATGACTGAAAGTAGCCTTGAGCAAAAGATAATTGATAACCTTCAGGTTTTTCTTCTTGAACTGGGTAAAGGCTTTTCTTTTGTGGGCAGACAATACAGAATAACGTTGGACAATGACCACTTCTATGTTGACTTGGTATTTTATCACCGAATATTAAGGTGCTTCGTGCTTATTGACCTTAAAACCAGACATGTAAAACATTATGATATTGGTCAAATGAACCTCTATCTAAACTATTTTAAAAACGAAGAAAACACCGAAGGAGATAACCCGCCGATAGGAATAGTTTTAGGAGCAGATAAAAATGACATTCTTGTGGAATATGCAATAGGTGGAATTTCGAATAATATTTTTGTTTCTAAGTATCAGCTTTATTTGCCTGACAAAAAGGAACTTGAAGAAAAAGTAAAAGAATTAATAAACGAGTAAACTAAGCCCAGTTGGCAACATGGTATAGCCAATCTCGTCAGAAATGACGAGACGGGTCTTGGTGGTAGTTTTATCTCCCCTCTGGCCTGACTACTTAGCGTGGCCTTTTGTAGCAGTGGGTAGCAACGAAGCCCCCAAATCCATTACTGTGGCCATACCAATAATGAACAGATAAAATCAACTTCAATCCCCCACCCCATGCCCCCAAAAAAACCAAAAAAACTAAAATACCGGATCGAATACTCCAACGGAGATGTAGAGATTATGGAATGCGACACCTTCCGGGAAGCCCTGGATAAGTTTTCCAAAAAGGCTATGGAGCTGAAGCTGTCGGTAAGTTATGAGTTGGTGAGTTGAAAACCGGGGGCTTAAACCGGCTTGAGGAACATTTAACTCTTTTATCTGGACAAGGGGCTGCTTTGCACCACTGTTTATCACCATATCCCAACAATCAAACTAATCTGCAAAGGATGGTACAATCATACATTTTATCCCTATTTTTGCTAATAACCGTTATACTCTTAAAACTGACATCGTAAAGTGAACCCGATCCCTTGAAACAGCAATAAACCCCGGCAGACATGAACAAAAAATCCCTTTCCGAAAGAGACATCTGTTCCAAGTATATCAACCCGGCCCTCGCAAATGCAGGCTGGGATAGTCGCAGACAGGTACGCGAAGAGGTATTCTTTACCGATGGGCGCATTATTGTGCAGGGAAGTTTATATACACGGGGCAAAAGGAAACGGGCCGACTATATCTTGTATTACAAACCGGGCGTACCCATTGCGGTGATTGAGGCCAAGGGCAACAAGCATCATATGGGTGATGGCATGCAACAGGCACTGGAATATGCGGAAATACTGCAAATCCCTTTTGTGTTTACTTCCAATGGCGATGGTTTTGTGTTTCACGACCGGACGATAACAGCCGGGCAAAAGGAAACAGAACTTTCTTTGGATAACTTCCCATCACCCGACGAATTGTGGAACAAATACCTTGATACACAGGAAATCAAAACCTCTGATGCCAGGCAATTGCTTGAGCAGGAATACTTTGTGGATGAAAGCGAAAAAAGGCCGCGTTACTATCAGCAGAATGCCATCAACCGCACCATTGAAGCCGTTGCCCGCGGACAAAACCGCATACTGCTGGTGATGGCCACCGGAACCGGAAAAACCTATACCGCATTTCATATCATCTGGCGATTGTGGAAAACAGGAACCCACAAACGCATTTTGTTCCTGGCCGACCGCAACGCCTTGCTCACTCAAACCAAAAACGGCGATTTTTCTCCCTTCGGCAACGACATCATGCACATTATCCGCCACCGGAAGATTGACAAATCTTACCAGATTTATTTTGCCCTTTACCAGGGTCTCACGGGGGTGGATGAGATAAAGAATGTGTACCGGGAATTTAGTCCTGATTTTTTCGACCTGGTGGTCATTGATGAGTGCCACAGGGGCAGTGCCGCTGAAGCATCTGCCTGGCGCGAGGTGCTGGAGTATTTTCAAAGTGCCACGCAGGTGGGCCTCACGGCCACTCCCAAAGAGACCAAAGACATCTCCAATATCGCTTATTTTGGCGAACCTGTTTATACCTACAGTCTGAAACAAGGTATTGACGACGGCTTTCTGGCTCCATACAAGGTGGTGCGCATCACCACCAATGTGGACGAGGGCTGGCGACCCACCAAAGGGCTCAGGGACAAATACGGGCATGAGGTGGAAGACCGCATCTACAATCTGAAAGACTACGATCGTACACTTGCCATTGATGAACGCACCCAGGTGGTGGCACAGAAGATCACTGAGTTTCTCAATGCTACCGACCGCTATGCAAAGACCATAGTTTTTTGTACAGATATTGACCATGCCAACCGCATGCGACAGGCACTGATCAACGAAAATGCCGATATGGTTGCCAAACACTGGAATTATGTAGTAAAGATTACCGGCGACGATGAGGTGGGCAAACAGGAGCTGGACAATTTTACCGATGTGGAAGAACGCATGCCCGTAATTGCCACTACTTCCAAAATGCTCACCACCGGCATCGACACCAAAATGGTAAAACTCATTGTGCTGGAGTCCAACATCGGCTCCATGACCGAGTTCAAACAGATCATCGGGCGGGGCACCCGAATCAGGGAAGCCGATGGCAAGGTTTTTTTTACCATCATGGATTTCCGCAAAGCCACCAACCTGTTTGCTGACCCCGACTTCGATGGCGACCCTGTGCAGATTTACGAACCCGGCAATGATGAACCGGTGGTACCACCCGATGTGGAACCCCAGGAAGAAGAACCCGGTGATACTACAGGCGATACTTTTATTCCCGATGAACCCCATACCCCTTTGCCACCCGATATCTCCATTGACGAAACAGAAACAAGAATAAGAAAATTCTATGTTAACAATGTGGAAGTGAAAGTGGTGAATGAACGGGTACAGTATTACGGCAAGGACGGCAAACTTATTACCGAATCCCTTAAACAATACAGTCGCGAAAACCTGCTCAGGGAATACCATACGGCGGAAACCTTTCGGCAGAAGTGGAATACCGCATCCAAAAAGGAACAACTTCTGCAGGAACTGGCGGAGCAGGGCATCCTGGTGGAAGCTTTGCGCGAAGAGGTGGGGCGCGAGCTGGATGTATTCGACCTGATTTGCCATGTAGCATTTGATATGCCACCACTTACCCGAAAAGAAAGGGCGGATCAGGTAAAGAAACGCAACTATTTTGCAAAGTACGGCGACCAGGCCCGCAAAGTACTGGAAGGACTACTGGAAAAATATGTGGAAAGCGGGGTAATGTCCATCGAAAATACTTCGGTGCTCAAGCTCAAACCCTTGTCCGACATGGGCAGTCCTGTAGAACTGGTTAGGGCCTTCGGTAAGAAAAAGGATTTTGAAAAAGCCATCAAAGAACTTGAACAGGAAATTTACAAAACTGCATAGTGGACTTAATAAATAAAATAAAACAGCCTGAAGGCAGAAGAATTGAATTCAAAAAAGAGCTACCAGCTGGTGTTGCGGTAGCCAAAACCATTATTGCGTTTGCCAATGATGCAGGGGGTGAGTTATTTATTGGAGTACAAAATGAACCTCGCATCATTACCGGTGTGAAAAAAGATAAGCTCGACGAAATCGATAATAAAATCAGCAATCTGGTGAACGATTTATGTGAGCCGGTTATTCTTCCTGATATCTCCTTTTTAGAAATCGAAGGAAAAATGCTTGTCAGAGTTTTTATTCATAAAGGCCCCAAACCACCCTATTATTTAAAAAACAGAGGAAAACAGGATGGGACTTTTATCAGAGTGGGTTCTTCCAATCGCCAGGCTTCTGCGGATATTCTTACAGAACTTGAGAGACAAGGCAAACACCTTTCTTTTGATGGTGAGGTATGTTTTGATGCAGACCTGGAAGATTTGAACTTAGATGCCTTTGCTGCTTTTTTCAAAGACAGAACCGGGGAACCGATAAATGATCAAATATTGAAAAAGTTAGGCCTGGTGTCTCAACAGCATGGCAGGTTGGTGCCTACCTACGCCTTAATTCTTTTATCTGAAAGCCCGGTAAGGAAAGCTTTATTTCCCAACGCAAAAATTGAGTGCGCCAGGTTTAAAGGAACTGTGCCGGGGACTTTCATAGATGACAAAACGATTGACAGCAATGTGTCACAACATGCAGAGCAAGCTTATCAGTTTGTTATCAGGCACATTTCCAAAGGCACAGTGGATTACCAGGGAGTATATCGCAATGAAAGGTGGGAGTACCCACTGGTAGCCATCAGGGAAGTGATACGCAATGCCGTTATTCACAGAGATTATTCCCTTACCGGGAAAGATATAAAGATCGCCGTTTTTGACGATAAAATAGAAATAACAAGTCCTGGAAAACTAATGCCTACTGTAGATTTTGATCTAATGGATGCCGGGCAGTCGGATATCAGAAATAAAATCCTTGCCCCGGTGTTTAAAAAGTTGGGTATAATCGAACAGTGGGGAAATGGCCTGCAGCTCATTGCCAACGATCTTAAAGACTATCCTGAAATAGATTTCAGATGGTCAGAACCAGGGGTGGCATTTCGGATTTCCTTTATTAAAAAGGATTACAAAGCACAGCAGGAGTCACAGCAGGAGTTACAGCAAGAGTTGCAGCAAGAGTTACAGCAAGAGTTGCAGCAAGAGTTACAGCAAGAGTTGCAGTACGAGTTGCAGCACGAGTTGCAGCACGAGTCATTGTTCTCAAAGGTCTTAATATTAATAATAGACAACCCAAAATCAAGAAAAGAAATTTCAATTGAATTAGGGCAAAAATCAATATCTGGTCAATTAAACGAGATACTTAAAAGACTTCAAGAGAAGGGTTTAATTGATTGGACTATTAAAGATAAACCCAAAAGCTCAAAACAACAATACCGAATCACCACCAGAGGAATCATGTTTTTAAAACTACTGAAAAAACAATAATGACAATTACCACCAATATCAAAGCCATACGCGACATCATGCGCAAGGATACCGGCGTGGATGGCGATGCGCAGCGCATCTCACAAATGGTGTGGATGCTTTTTATGAAAATTTTTGCTGATAAGGAAGAAGAATGGGAACTGGTGCTCGACCACTACGAAAGCCCCATCCCCGAAAAACTCAAATGGCAGAACTGGGCATCCGACGATGAAGGCCTCACCGGCGACCAGCTGATGGACTTTATCAACAACGAACTTTTTCCCACCCTCAAGGAGCTGGACATCACCCACAGCCCCCAGGCAAAGATCATCCGGGCTGTGTTTGAAGATACCTACAACTACATGAAGAACGGTACCCTCTTCCGCCAGGTGATCAATGAGATTGACAAGGTGGACTTCAACAACCAGAAGGAGCGGCACCTGTTCAACGACATCTACGAAACCATTCTCAAGGAACTGCAAAGCGCCGGAAGTGCCGGTGAATACTATACGCCCCGTGCCGTCACCCAGTTTATGGTGGATATCATCAACCCGCAGCTGGGCGAAACCATCCTGGACCCCGCCTGCGGCACCGGCGGATTTCTCACCTGCAGCATTGAGCATGTGCGGCAGCAGGTGAAAACAGCACAGGAGCGCGACATCCTGCAAAACTCCATCCGCGGCATTGAGAAAAAGCCCCTGCCGCACCTGCTTTGCACCACCAACCTGATGCTTCACGGATTTGACCTGCCCGCCGTGCGACGCGATAATTACCTGAATAAACCCTATGCCGACTGGGGCAAAAAGGACCATGTGGATATCATCCTTACCAATCCACCCTTTGGCGGAGTAGAAGAAGACGGCACCGAAACCAACTTCCCCGCAAAATTCCGCACCAAGGAAACCGCCGACCTGTTCCTGGCCCTCATCATGAAACTGCTCAAGGATGGTGGACGTGCGGCCGTGGTACTGCCCGACGGCACGTTGTTTGGCGAAGGCGTGAAAACCCGCATCAAGCAGGAACTGCTGGAGCGCTGCAACCTGCACACCATCGTGCGCCTGCCCAACGGCGTGTTCAACCCCTATACCGGCATTAAAACCAATTTGCTGTTTTTTGAAAAAGGGACACCCACCAAAGAGATATGGTACTATGAACACCCATACCCCGACGGAGTAAAAAGCTACAACAAGGGCAAGCCCATCCATATCAAAGAATTTGATGCCGAAAAAGCCTGGTGGAACCAACGCGAAGAAAACCCATACGCCTGGAAAGTACCCGTGGAAGAGATCGTAAGCCGTGGCTACAACCTCGACATCAAAAACCCCCATCGCGAAGAAGACAACCTGGCCAGCCCCGAAGAGATCCTGCAGCACTACCGCCACACCGAAAGCCGCATCCGCAGCATACAGGACGAAATTGTAAACGTACTCACCCAAGCCCTTAAGTAAGATGAAGTTACTGGAACTATTTAAGGAGCTGAGCCTGCACCCCAAAAACGCCGCCGAACTCAAAGCGCTGATCCTGCAACTGGCCGTTCAGGGCAAACTCACCGCTAAATGGCGTGAAGAAAATCCCGATGTGGAACCGGCTTCGGAGTTGTTGGGGAGGATTGGAATGGAAAGAAAAGCTTTGATAAAAGAAGGTTTATTGAGGAATGGAAACAGACAATCAAGTGTAACTGAGAAGGAAAAAACTTTCATAATCCCTTCAAGTTGGATTTGGTGTAGGTTTGGTGAAGTGATTTCTTTGGAAATGGGGCAAAGCCCCGTAGGTACATCATATAATGATAAAGGTACAGGAGTTCCCTTAATTAATGGCCCTGTTGAGTTCGGACCTAAACCCTTTGATGAAACCCGGTTGCTAAAATTTACAACAAAACCAACTAAAATGTGCTCAAAGGGAGATTTGCTTGTTTGTGTTAGAGGAGCAACAACTGGCAGAACTAATATCGCTGGCTTTGATGCATGTATTGGCAGAGGTGTGGCTGCAATCAAACCTTTTTTTGACAAGCAATACTTGAATTACTTTATGCTAAAATCACGTTACGAATTCTTGGCGAAGGGTACTGGTACAACCTTTCCAAGTATAAGCCGTGATGAAATTTTAAATTTTGTTTTTGCTCTTCCCCCACTCAAGGAACAACACGCCATCGTCACCACCGTCAATCAACTCTATGCCGAGGTGGAGCAGTTGGAGCAACTGACCCAAGATCGCATACAACTTAAACATGATTTTGCCACATCGGCCCTGCAGCGGCTGGTGCAGGCAGATAATATCAACGGCGAGTGGGCACCGGTGCATCAGCACTTCCACACCTTTTTCAACGAAAAACCCAATGTAAAAAAACTGCGCGAAACCATCCTGCAACTGGCCGTGCAAGGCAAACTCACCACCCACTGGCGCAAAGAAAACCCCGGCGTGGAACCCGCCACCGAACTGCTCAAACGCATCACCACCGAAAAACAACAACTCATCAAATCCGGCAAAATCAAAAAAGAAAAACCACTGCCGCCCATTAAGGATGATGAGATACCCTTTGAACTGCCGGAGGGGTGGGTGTGGTGTAGGTTGGGAGATGCAGTATCTTATGGCACAAATGATAAAGTTGAGGCAAAGCACGTTCAAAATGATACTTGGGTTTTGGAATTAGAAGATGTTGAAAAAACAACATCAAAACTTTTACAAAAGGTTAGATTTAGTGAAAGAAGGTTTAAAAGCACCAAATCAGTTTTTCAAACAGGTGATGTTATTTATGGAAAGCTGAGACCTTATTTGGACAAAGTTTTAATTGCAGACGAAGATGGTGTTTGCACAACTGAAATGATACCGATTAGCAGCTTTGCAGGTTGTTTGCCTGGTTATTTAAGGTGGTATCTAAAATCACCTGAGTTTATCTTTTATGCAAACAATTCAACTCATGGCATGAACCTACCCAGATTAGGAACAGAAAAAGCATTGTTAGCAGTGTACGCGCTTCCCCCACTCCAGGAGCAACACGCCATCGTCTCCACCGTCAATACCCTGATGGGTTTATGCGATGCGCTGGAGCAGGAGCTCGGGCAGCAGGAAAGCCGGGTGGAGGAGTTGATGAGGAGTTGTGTGAGGGAGGTGGTGGGGTAAGATGAAAGGGATTGGGGTTCCTGAATAAGCCATTCAGTTTGTAAAAAATATTTTTTTGTCCTAAACAGATGGTGTTATGTCTTTTTTATATATTTGAAAAATCATTGGGTGTTAATCTATTTTATCGTATAGTATGACTAGGCTAACCAGTATCCTTTTAAATTGAAATGGGTGGGTATGAGTTTTCCATTTCAATATAAGGTGCAACCAAGAAAAAATTATGAACTATTAAATACATAACGAATGTGATATGTATATCCACAGATTAAGAATTTGGAACTTTAGAAAGGTTGGAACCTTTGATAATAGTCTGGCTGTTAATACTGACAAGCCTGGTGTAGATATATATTTCAAAAAGGGTTTAAATGTGCTGATAGGGGAAAACGATTCAGGGAAAACAGCAGTGGTAGATGCCATAAGGTTTGTTTTAGGCACAAGAACCTTTGAAAACCAAAGAATTGGGTTAGATGATTTTCATTATTATGATGACAAACAGGCTACGGAGTTAAGAATTGAATGTACTTTCAGGGGTTTAAATTTATTTCAGGCCGGCCAACTCATGGAATGGGCGTATCTGCAAGATGAAAAATGTGCTTACGAATTAAGAGTATGGCTTACAGCCTTAAGAAAAGATAACAAAGTAGTCCAGAACATAAAAGCCGGTGTTGATGATGAAGGCAGTTTTATGGAGGGAAACGCCCGGGATTTATTAAGGGTAACCTACCTGAAACCGTTACGCGATGCAAGCACAGAGTTATCGCCCGGCTATCGCTCACGTTTGGCGCAAATACTTTTATCAAACAAAGTTTTTGACAAAGAAATAGATGATGATGGCAAAGAAAAGCCACATCCTTTAGAAGTTCTAGTAGGTGATGCAAATGAAGATGTCAAAGGGTTTTTCTCAAAAAAAAGTAATGAAGAGTCACTTGGAGGGAAAGAAATCCTGGATGTGCTTTCCAGACATTTATCTCAATTCCTTCATATTAAAGACCAACGGACTCCATATTTTGATATCTCCGGCTCTAAACTACCCAGTATCCTAAGAAAATTAGGATTGTTACTCGAAGATCGTGAATCTGGCCTGGGTACACTGAATAAGCTTTTTATGGCTGCAGAATTACTGCAACTTGAAACTGAAAATGGTTTAAAACTGGCACTCATTGAAGAACTTGAGGCCCATCTTCACCCCCAGGCGCAATTACGAGTGATCAAATCTTTGGAAGAACTTGGACATGAAACACAGTTTATTTTAACAACACATAGTACAACTCTGGGCTCCAGTATTCCATTGGAAAATCTGACTCTTTGTTATGGAGATACGCAAACACAGTTATTTTCTCTTAATAAAGGCATGACAAGCTTGGAAGCAGATGATTATCATTTTCTTTCAAGGTTTCTGGATGCAACCAAAGCCAACCTTTTCTTCGCAAGAGGAGTAATTTTTGTTGAGGGCGATGCAGAGAATATTCTGCTACCCGCTATTGCCGAATTGATTGACAGGCCATTGCACAGATATGGCGTTTCCATAGTTAATGTTCAAAGTAAAGCATTTTTGCGATATGTAAAAGTTTTCAGAAGAGCCGATAGCTCAGGTACCTTGCCCATTAAAGTAGCGGTTATCACTGATCTTGATATAGAGCAGGAAAAAGATGAAAGTGGCAACATTATTTCCAAAAAACGAAATGACGAAATTCCGGATATTGCTGAAGAAAGAGAAAAGCTTGTCAACGAGTTTAACAACGAAGATGGGCATATCAAGGTTTTTCCTTCACCATTATGGACATTAGAGTATGATTTGGCAAATTCTGAATTGGCGAAATATCTAAATCAGTCAACTTTAATTGCCCAGCTTCTTAAATCGAGATCAAAGAATAAAGATTTTCAATGGATTTCAGATGAAGAAAAAACGAAAAGAATAGAAAAAGCTGATAAGTTAATGAGTGAGACCTGGAAAAGTCTTAACCAGCCACAAATTGCCTTTAAAATATATAGCAGATTAAAGGAGAATAAAGCATCCAAAACGGTTAATGCTCAATGGCTTGCCAGCTTACTGCTGGAAAATGAAGCAGAAACCAGGGCGCTAATCCTTGACGCACCTGTAGTTAAATACATCCGTGATGCAATTTATCATGTTACAGAGCCATATATCGCAGAAGATGGAGATAACTGATAGAGACATAGAACGAGTTGGCCAACTCCTTTTCAATGATAGAACTGCATTCAAGGACGAAAAGGGAGAACGATATGAATTTATAAAATGCATTGATCGCTCTGTAGATGTTCATGCCTGTCCTGGAAGTGGTAAAACCACAAGCCTGATCGCTAAGATGTATTTACTTTCTGAAAAAATGCCTTTCCTCGATGGGCGAGGCATTTGCGTATTAACACATACCAACGTTGCAATTGATACCATAAAAAAGAAATTGGGTGGTCTTGGCGACAAACTCTTTCGCCACCCCAATTTTTTCGGAACCTTCCAATCTTTTGTGGATCGGTTTCTGGCTATTCCATGCTAT
Organism: Bacteroidales bacterium; assembly: GCA_046291875.1. GTDB lineage: Bacteria > Bacteroidota > Bacteroidia > Bacteroidales > UBA7960 > SKVR01. The sequence goes on from JBKBSF010000003.1 coordinate 48,752, forward strand.
GCATACATTGCAGGTTACAGACCCAAAATGATTGATACAGAAATGCAAAGAAGGAAAATGGAAACAACTTATTGGTTGAAAGGTATAGAAAGACATACTCTAAACCAGTTGAGGTTTTACGACAAAGCGAATTTACAATACCCATTCTTTGGCCATTACTCATTTATTGAAGAAAATGATGAGGAATATCTAATTCGTTCGAAATCAGGAAAAAGACTCAACCTTGTAAAACCTAAAGCAAAGAAAGATTGGACTGAAATAGAAAAGAAGGCGATTATTGCCGCAGCAATTGGCCTAAAAGTAAAAGTACTTTTTGATGACAGGGTTTTAAGTTTTGATGATGCATATAATTTTGGTTTCATTGAAATAGATGAAAACCCCATAATAAAGCATGTCTTTAGCAAAAGATTTCGGTTCGTTTTTATTGACGAAATGCAAGACACATATTTTCATCAATCGAAAGTCATTGATAAGCTGTTTAGTGAGGATGTAATTATTCAACGTATAGGAGATTTAAATCAATCTATATTGGGCGACAATGAATCAGAAACCAACTGGCAAAAAGAAGAAGATTATTTGGAAATTTCCGGCTCAAGAAGGTTTTCACAGCCAATAGCCAATATTCTGAGATCTGTGGCATTTGAACCGCAAAGCAATCTGACAGGCAAGAATTCTTCAGATGCTCCACCCCCATATATAATACCCTATGATGAAGGCAATGAAAATTTGGTATTAGATGATTTTGCAAAATTAATCAGAGATAATAATCTGGATACCAAGGCCATTGAAACCGGAAATCCAAATAAGGCAGTAGGTTGGATAGGAAAAGAAAAGGAAGGCCTGACTATCGGAAGTTATTTTGATGGTTACAGTAAAAAAATGTCTGATCCCCGTAACTTCCCTAATTTTATTACCATTTTGGCTTGCTCAATTGATATTTCACCCAAAGAATTCAGAAACAGATTGTTAACCGCCATATTGGACATTTTGCATATTGAAGGGATTAGACAACCCAAAGTAAACAGACATTTCACCAAATCCTCATTCTTTGAATTTTTAGACACTCAGTTCCCACACCTGAAAACAAAATTTGAAACCAGAATGGCGTGGTTTCACATGATGGTTAGCAAAAAACCAGAAAAGCTTGAACAAATCCATCAGAAGGTCTGCAAATTTTTAAGTGGATTTATTAATGAAGTATTTAACACTGAGCTAAAAAAAGACGGCAAAAGATTTCTTGAAGATAACGAAGTTGAAAATGTTGAACTAATACCGGGTACCACTCCTAATGTGTTTTACTCAGAAAACCCTGAATTGAAACACATTCCCATTCATGTTGGAACTGTCCATTCAGTTAAGGGCGAAACCCACACAGCAACGTTATACCTGGAGACTTATTATCATGGAAAAATCTGTGGAGAGCAACTAATTGATCAGTTAAAGGGAGTTCCTTTTGTTAATAATGGAAAACAGAAAAGAAAATCCCAATGCATTAAAGTTGCTCATGTGGGTTTGTCACGGCCTACAGATTTGCTTTGTTTTGCTATGAATAAAAAACTGGTTGATGAGCATCAAGAAAGTTTGAGGGCAAATGGGTGGGAAATCTTTGAAGGGGTTTAGTTTAATTTAAAGAATAGTGTTTCAATATAGGTATCCTTGAAATTGCAAATTTAATGCTAATTAAAAAGTTACCTCACAACATAGCTCCTTTGCAATTATTAACAGCCAACCCTAGTCCAAAAACAGGAAAAGAGCTCGCCTTTTTGGCAGCAATAACTTTGCCGGCATAAAAACTAAAACGGCAATGAACAAATTTGAAATATATTTCAATCCGCTAACAAACAGGAAGAACGCCTAGTTGATAATAGCGTGTGCGGTGAATTTTCCGGATTGTGCAGTTTTCAAGAGCAGCGAGATTGTAAAAAGTTGAAGTATTATGTTAGTTTCGCACTTCGAATTGCCAAATGGCGGCATACTTTTAACCGATGTTCAAAAGAGGTGATATTGCTAAAGGCTTAAAGTAGAATGGTTGACTTTGGCTTTTTTAAAAGTTGTGTAGTAAAAATTAAGGCCAGAAAATATTGATTATTTTTGTTGAATATTCACGAATGCCGGCAATTGCCTGACAAGGCAATCCGTTTCCGAGATAAAAGACGGGAATCCGCCCCTAAAACTCATTATGCCTGCTGCTGTTACCATAGAACCCAAAATGCTCACCTGGGCCATTACCCGGGCCGGTCGTGATGTGGAAAGTTTCATTGCCGAAGAACCCAGGGTTCAGCATTGGCTCGACGGAAGCAAACAGCCCACACTGCGCCAGCTGGAAGAGTTCTCCAAAAAAGTACATGTACCTTTTGGGTACTTGTTTCTTGATTCTCCGCCAAAGGAGAGCTTACTCATTCCCTTTTTTAGGAGTGAAACGGGAAGGGTGAAAAATGTCCACATCAACGTATACGACACCATACTCCTGATGCAAAACCGCCAGACCTGGCTGAAGGAGTATCTGGCTGAAAATGATTTTCCAAATCTGCCATTTGTAGGACGCTTCCGCAGCAACAATAATATAGAAGATGTAGCTGCTGACATAAGGCAGGTTTTGGGTCTTACTGGCGAGTGGGCCTCTGCCATGCCCAACTGGGAGAAAGCCCTGAGTCACCTGGCTGAAAAAATTGAAGAACAGGGTATTGTCATAGTATTCAATGGAGTTGTTGAAAACAACAACTATCGGAAAATTCCTGTTTCCGATTGCAGGGGATTTGTAATGGTTGATCCTCTGGCCCCTTTTATGTTTATCAACAACGCAGATGCAAAGGCTGCACAAATGTTTACCATTGCGCATGAACTGGCTCATATCTGGATAGGGCAAAGTGCAGGCTTTGATTTTCGGAATATGCAGGCTGCACCGGATCCAATTGAACAGTTTTGCGACAAGGTAGCCGCTGAATTGCTGGTCCCGGAAAGCCACTTCACCAGAGTATGGCAACAAACCCCCGATATCAGCAAATGCTCCCGTCATTTCAAAGTCAGTGAAATTGTGATTGCACGAAGGGCTCTGGATACCGGAAAGTTAACCAGAGATGAATTCTTTGATTTTTACAGGAATTATATGGCTAGGTGGCAGAGCAGTAAAGGAAACCGCCCCTCTGGAGGAGACTTCTATGTCAATACGCGAAAAAGGCTGAGTATGCCTTTTGCAGCGCATGTGAATAATGCACTGAAATCCGGTCAGCTCTTGCATCGTGATGCCTATAAACTTACAGGTCTTAAAGGGGATACTTTTCAAACTTTTTTTGAAAACCAATTTGTCCGCTGATGGTAATTTATGTTCTGGATAGCAACTTCTATATACAAGCCCATCGGGTAACATACCCGTTGGATGTTGCCGAAAGCTTCTGGAACAAAGTAAAGCAACTGGCGTGGGAGCAGAAAATCGTGAGCATTGATAAGGTTAAGGATGAAATCTACCATGGCAATGACGCTTTGAAGGATTGGTGTACGGAACATCTGCCCGTGGATTTTTTTCGTAACACCATAGAAGTCATGGATGCTTATGCAAGGGTATGTGCCTGGGCTGCGTCTATGAGCCATCATTACACCCAGGCGGCACTAAATGAATTTCTAAATGCTGAAGAGGCAGATGCATTTCTGGTGGCATTTGCCCTTAAACAGCCCGATACCAGAATTCTGGTAACACAGGAAATAAGTCAACCGGAACGAAAAAGTAAGATAAAGATTCCCGATGCATGTATTGGTCTCAACCTACGGTATGTTGATACCATTACAATGTTCAGAGAACTGGGGGAGAGGTTTTAATGATAGCGCATATATCAAATACTCCGTAAATCAAAACAACCTCACACATGGAAGTTTACCGCAATTTTGTCCAAATCACGGAAGTTGCCGTACATTCTCTGGTCTCTCCAACCTTCTTCAACAGAATAAAAAAACAAAGCCCGTCATCCTTTCGGCTGACGGGCTTGTTGTAGTAGCGGGGGCAGGATTCGAACCTACGACCTTCGGGTTATGAGCCCGACGAGCTACCTCTGCTCCACCCCGCAATGTATCTTGAAAGCGTATTGCTTATTTTTCTTTGTAAGAACTCACAATCTTCAGGGGGTTCCTCCCTCAATTGCAGGTGCAAAGTTACACCTTTTTTCTTTACACACAAACATTGCCCGGAATTTTTAATAAAAATCGTAATTTTGCAGTCCTTCTTTTCTCAGAAGCTTCTTTTTCAGCATTTTTGCTTACTTCAAAAAATACTATTATCATGCACAAGGCCGGCTTTGTAAATATCCTGGGCAAACCCAATGTGGGTAAATCCACCCTAATGAATGCCCTTTTGGGTGAAAAACTTTCCATCATCACCCCCAAGGCGCAAACCACCCGCCACCGCATTCTGGGTATTGCCAACGACGAAAACTACCAGATTGTTTTCAGCGATACCCCCGGAATCATCAAACCGGGCTACAAGCTACAGGAACAAATGATGACCTTTGTGCAATCGGCGCTGGAGGATGCAGACCTTTTTATCCTCATGAGCCAGATCGACGACGATTTTGACGAGGAAAAAACCTTGCTGAGGCTTAGCCAGACCGATGTGCCGGTGCTGCTGCTCATCAACAAGATTGACCTGGCCACACAGGATCAGGTGGTGGCCAAATGCGAGCAATGGAAGGCGGCCTACCCCTCTTTCCTGGTGCTGCCCATCTCGGCTCTCAACAACTTCAACCTTGACCAGGTGATGAACAAAATCCTGGAGATCCTGCCCGAAAACCCACCCTATTTCCCCAAGGACGATCTGACCGACAGGCCGGTGCGATTCTTCGTGGCAGAAATGATCCGCGAAAAGATCCTGATGAACTATCAGAAAGAGATACCCTATTCGGTAGAGGTAGTAGTAGAGTCTTTCAAGGAAGAGGCCAGGCTGATCCGCATACGCTGTGTAATCTACGTGGCGCGCGACTCGCAAAAAGGAATCATCATTGGACACAAAGGCACCATGCTCAAAAAGATCGGCTCACAAGCCCGGCAAGACATTGAAGACTTCGTGGGCAAACAGGTCTTTATGGATCTGCACGTAAAAGTGAGCAAAAACTGGCGCGACAACGACATGCAGCTGGGGAGGTTTGGGTATAAGTAAGGTATCTCTCACCCCTATTTCATACTCATGGAAATCCTCTTGCGCTGCACATCCACCTCCAGGATGGTTACCATTACCTTCTGGTTGAGGCTTACCACTTCCGAGGGGTTGCCCACGTAGCGGTCGGCCAGCTGGCTGATATGCACCAGCCCGTCCTGATGTGCCCCCACATCCACAAAAGCTCCGAATGCGGTGATATTGGTAACGATGCCGGGTAGCTTCATACCGGGACGCAGGTCGTTGATACTGTTTACATTGGGGTCGAATTCAAACATCTCGATCTCCTTGCGCGGATCGCGGCCGGGTTTGGCAAGTTCGGCCATGATATCCTTCAGGGTGGGCAAGCCTACCGTGTCGGTTTTGTATTTCTCAAGCACAATCTGTTTGCGCAGTTCATCCTTTTTTATCAGTTCTTCCACGGTGGTGCCCAGGTCTTTGGCCATGGCGGTTACCACATGGTAGCTTTCGGGGTGCACGGCACTCTTGTCGAGGGGGTTTTTACTCTGGTTTACCCGCAGGAAGCCTGCCGCCTGTTCGAAAGCTTTGGCACCAAAACGCGGCACTTTCTTCAGGGCTGTGCGCGAGTCGAAGGGTCCGTTCTCATTGCGATACTCCACAATGTTCTTTGCCAGCACGGGCCCCAGGCCCGATACGTAAGTGAGCAACTCCTTGCTGGCGGTATTCACTTCCACCCCCACAGCATTCACCGAGCTTACCACCACATCGTCGAGGCTGTTTTTGAGCAGTTTCTGATCCACATCGTGCTGGTACTGCCCCACTCCGATGGATTTGGGGTCGATCTTCACCAGTTCGGCCAGCGGATCGGCCAGGCGGCGTCCAATACTTACGGCACCGCGCACCGTTACATCATAATCGGGAAATTCCTCACGGGCAATGGTGGAGGCAGAATAAACCGAAGCCCCGCTCTCGTTGACCATCACTGCCATGATATCGCGGGGGAAGCGGATGCCGCGCACCAGGTCTTCCGTTTCGCGACCTCCCGTGCCGTTGCCAATGGCAATGGCCTCTATGTTGTAGGCATTTACCAGATTTTGTATTTTGGCTGCCGACTCCTGCCTTTTAAATGCCGGGGCATGGGGGTATATGGTTTCGTTGTGCAGCAGCTTGCCTTGCTTGTCGAGGCATACTATTTTACATCCGGTACGCAGTCCGGGGTCGATGGCCAGGATGTTTTTCTGGCCCAGCGGAGGGGCCAGCAGCAGCTGACGCAGGTTCTGGGCAAATACGCGGATGGCCTCCTCGTCGGCCTTTTTCTTGAACAACTGCCGCATCTCGGTTTCCATACTGGGAGCCATAAGCCTTTTGTAGCCATCTTTAACAGCCATCTGCACCTGTTCTGAGGCTTCATTGCGTCCTTTTACAAACATGCTTTCGAGCATCTCCAGGGCCTCTTCCTCTTCGGGCTGAATGCTCACCTTGAGAAACCCTTCATTCTCGCCCCTAAACATGGCCAGGATCCGGTGCGAGGGAGCCTTGGCCATGGGTTCAGCCCAGTCGAACCAGTTTTCGTATTTCTCTCCTTCTGCTTCCTTCCCTTTTACCACGCGGCAGCTGAGCTCGCTCTTTTTCTCATTGAGGCGGCGGATGCGCTGGCGGGCACGGGCATCTTCATTCACCCACTCGGCAATAATATCGCGGGCACCCTGCAAGGCAGCATCCACATCGGGCACATCCTTTTCGTCGCTCACAAATGCCAGCGCCTTGGTTTCAACATCCATATTGTTTTGCGTGAAAAGCATTTTTGCCAATGGCTCCAGCCCCCGGGCCACCGCCATGGTAGCGCGGGTTTTGCGCTTGGGGCGATAAGGCAGGTACAGGTCTTCGAGCTCCGACAGGGTTTGTGCTGCCAGGATCTGTTTCTCCAGCTCGGGAGTAAGCTTCTCCTGTTCGCGAATGCTGTTCAGTATGGTATCGCGGCGTTTGTCGAGCTCCTCAAGTTGCTGCAACCGATCGCGGATGGCAGCAATCTGCACCTCGTCGAGTGTGCCGGTCATCTCTTTGCGGTAGCGCGATATAAAAGGGATGGTGGCTCCCTGCGAAAGCAATTCGGCAGTCTTCTCTACCTGCCAGGGCTTCAACCCAAGCTCCTGGGCAATCTGGGCAATGTACTTTTCCATGCAAAGGTTTTTTAAAAACGGGAGGCAAACCTACAAAATTTTTAAGGATAATCGGAGGGATTTCTTTTCGGCAGCCCAGGGAATCCCATTGCAAGATTGCCCTGCACCCGGCAAGGCAAAAACACATTGCTCACCCACTTGTATACCAGCTCTCTGAGCTCCAAAAAGCCAGCTTATGAGACCAGCACAGCACCCGAATTGTTTAATCATCCGAAAATTTAGCTTAACAAAACCAAAACCTTTTTCACATTTAGATGTTTAAGGAAGAAAGCACAGCAGAAATGAGTAAGAAAGTACTGATCATCGGTACGGGCCTCGGGGCCCTTACCTCCGCCCTTCGTTTGGCGCGTAGAGGCTACCTGGTAGAGTTGGTAGAAAAGCACTACCAGGCGGGTGGAAGGCTCAACCAGATCAAGAAGGATGGCTTCACCTTCGATATGGGGCCTACCTTCTTCAGCATGACCTACGAATTTGAAGAGTTTGTGAAGGATGCCGGAATTCAGATGCCCTTTACCTTTCGCGAACTTGACACCCTCTATGCAGTTAACTTCCGTGGATCAGACCGCAAGTTCTTTATCCACAAGGACATGGATAAACTCGCTCGCGAATTTGAGGGCATTGAGCCCGATTTCAAAGCCAAAATGGAGCGTTTCCTCAAATCGGGTGGCACTTTCTTCCACGATGTGGAAAACAAAATACTCAAGCGCAATTACGATAACCTTTGGGATTATCTCATGGCCATGGCCACCGTTCCGCCCAAATACCTCCCAAGGCTCTGGCGATCGGTATGGGATGAGATGGAGAAACACTTCGAATCGCGCGAAGTGAAAGAGATCTTTTCGCTGGTGGCCTTTTTCCTGGGTGCCACTCCGTTCGATACTTCCGCCATATACACTCTGCTCTCTTACACCGAACTGGTACACGATGGCTATCATAATGTGGAGGGTGGAATGTACAAAATTGTGGAAGGGTTGCTGCGCGAAATTGAAAAGAAAAACATCACCATACACTACAACACCGAAATCACGGGATACCAATCGCACAATGGTGCGGTAACCGCCTTTACCGATCAGAATGGCAAACAATGGACCGCTGATATTTTTCTGGTAAACAGCGATGCTGCCTCTTTCAGAGGCAAGGTATTCAACCGTGCTGCCTTCAGCGAAGAGAAACTGGATGCCATGCAGTGGACCCTGGCACCTCTTACCCTGTATCTGGGCATCAACACCAAGCTCGACAACGTGCCGCTGCACAACTACTTTTTAGGCGACAACTTTGAGGAATACTCCAAAAAGGTTTTCAAAAACTCCATTACTTTCGAAAAACCCTACTATTACGTGAATGTGGTATCGCGCAGCGATCCGCAAAGTGCTCCTGCAGGGATGGAGGCACTGTTTATTCTGTGCCCGGTGCCCGACCTGCGCTTCAAACCCGATTGGTCGGACAAGGAGGCCATTACCAGCAGCATTATCAATGACCTTTCAGAACGCATGGGGGTTGACCTGAAAAAGCACATCGTTTCGCAAACCGTGCTTACCCCCGTTGACTGGGCCGAGGCATTCAATCTTTACAAAGGAAGCGGGCTGGGGCTGGGCCATGGCCTCAAACAGATCGGCAGCTTCAGACCCAAAAATTTCGACGAGATTTACAACAATGTATTCTATGTGGGTGCCAGTACCCTTCCCGGCACTGGGCTACCCATGACAGTGATAAGCTCAAAACTGGCCGTTGAACGCATAACTCAAAAACATGGACTTTTACACCCGTAATGCACTCAAGTGCAGCAAAACTACTACCCACAACTACTCCACCTCCTTTTCCATGGGGGTATGGATGCTTCAAAAACAATACCGCCCGGCCATTTATGCCATTTATGGCTTTGTGCGGTTTGCCGATGAGATCGTAGATACCTTCCACGACCAGGACAAGGCAACCCTGCTGAAACGTTTTGAGGCCGAAACCTGGGATGCCATACAGCGTGGTTTCAGCACCAACCCTATCCTGCATTCCTTTCAGTGGGCTGTAAACACCTACAATATTGAAAGAGAACACATTGAAGCATTTCTTTACAGTATGGAGCTGGACCTGCACAAAAACCGCTATACCCGGGAGGAATACCACCGATATATTTACGGCTCTGCCGAGGTGATCGGGTTGATGTGCCTCAGGGTATTTTACCATCAGCAGGATGAAGCTTACCGCAGCCTGATCCATCCGGCCCGTAAGCTGGGCGAGGCCTTTCAGAAGGTAAACTTCCTGCGCGACATGCTCTCCGACTACCACGAGCGCGGGAGGGTATATTTCCCGGAAGTAGACTTCGACAATTTCGACATCCGGATGAAAGAAGACATTGAAAAGGAGATCGATCAGGACTTCAGCGAGGCTTATGAGGGGATCAAAGGGCTGCGCAAAGATGTGCGCCTGGGTGTTTTGCTGGCCTACAGCTATTACCTCAAGCTGCTTTACAAAATCCGACGGGCTCAACCTGATGCACTGCTTGAGAAACGCTTTCGAATCTCCAACAGACGCAAACTTATGCTGCTGGCGCGCTGCTACGTGCAAAATGCAGTTGGAGCATTTTAACAGGGCATGAAAACAGCAGCCATCATCGGATCAGGGATCGGCGGACTGGGCACCGCCCTCCGACTGGCAGCCAAAGGCTACCAGGTAACAGTTTTTGAGCAGGCCCCACTACCCGGCGGGAAAATATCGCAGATTAGGCAACAGGGGTTTCGATTCGACACAGGACCCTCGCTCTTTACTCTCCCCCAACTGGTAGATGAGCTGTTTGAGCTTTTCGGAGAAAAACCCTCCGATCATTTCCAATACCAGAAACTCGACACCTCCTGCAAATACTTCTGGGATGATGGCACCATTATAAACGGATGGCAGGACACAACAAAGTTTGCCCGGGAGGTAGAGTCAGCCACCGGGGTACCCGAAAAAACGGTGTTGCGGTTTCTGAGGAAAAGCAAGAAACTTTACGATATTACCGCCGACATTTTCATTTTCAGCTCCTTCCATAAACTGCGCAACTTTGCCCGACCAGCTTACCGCAGATCGTTGCTTCACCTGCATGAGCTGGATGCCTTTACTACCATGCACAAGAAGAACCGGCAATGGTTCTCGCACCCCAAAATTGTGCAGCTTTTCGACCGGTATGCTACCTATAACGGATCCGATCCCTACCAAACTCCGGCTACCCTCAACATCATCCCACACCTGGAGCACAACATAGGAGCCTTTTTTCCTGAAAAAGGAATGTACAGCATTGTGGAAGCACTCACAGACCTGGCCCGTCGACATGGTGTAACCTTCGTATACAACACCCCTGTGCAGCAGATCGTTGTCGAGAACAGGCATGTAAAAGCCCTTGCAATCCATAATCAACTGCACCGGTTCGATGTGGTGGTTAGCAATGTGGATGTGGAAACCCTTTACCACAGGCTGATGCCCGATCAGAAACCACCCTATACACACCTGAAAACCCAGCGCTCCACCTCGGCACTGATCTTTTACTGGGGCATTAACCGTGAGTTTCCCCAGCTCAAGGTGCACAATATACTGTTTTCCAACAATTACAGGAAAGAGTTCGGGCATTTGTTTCAGACCAGGACCATTACCGACGACCCCACGGTTTACCTGTTTATCAGCTCCAAGGCTGTGCCTGGTGATGCTCCTTCAGGTCAGGAGAACTGGTACGTAATGATCAATGTGCCGGAAAACACAGGGCAGGATTGGGATGCCCTCATAGCAAAGGCCCGAAGAGATATCATGGACAGGATCAACCGGGTGCTGCAAACCGACATTGAACAGCATATCCTGTTTGAGAGGCAGGCCGATCCGCGCAGCATTGAACAGCAAACCGGCTCGTGGGGAGGATCGCTTTACGGACCCAGCTCCAACAGCAAATTCGCCGCTTTTTTGCGACATCCCAATTTCAAAAGAAAATTCAAAAATCTTTACTTCACCGGGGGGAGTGTACATCCGGGCGGGGGCATTCCGTTATGCCTGTCTTCAGCAAAAATAGTTGGGGAAGAGATCTGATGCTGATACCATCAGGAGTTCATTGAACAGGTGCACTGTATCGGTTGCATTGGCAATAGAATTGCAGTGAGCATCTTATGTTTTATCCCACTTTTTGCTCTCCTCTTTCAAGCTTCTCGGCCCACTTGCGCAGACAGGCGGCAAGTATCTCAGTGGTTACCGGCTTGGTAAGGTAGTCATTCATCCCGCGGGAGATGTAATACTCAGGATCTCCCTCCATAGCCTTGGCACTCAGGCCGATTATAAAGGGAAGCTCTTTCTCCTTGTACTGTGCTCTAAGCCTGCGCACTGCGGTGAGGCCGTCCATAACGGGCATTTGTATATCCATAAAAATGAAGTCGTATTTTCCCGGCTCCATCATATCCAATGCAATCTGACCATTGGATGCCACCTCTACCGAACAGCCGATTTCGCGCAGCATCAGAGAGATTACCATCTGGTTGGTAGGTTTGTCTTCTACCAGCAACACACGGAAGGATAAATCTCCGTCACTTTCCCCGGCGGGAGTATCGGGAAGAAAAACAGATTTATCCTCATCCTTTAATCGCGGGCATTTCAGGGTGAGGCTGAACACACTGCCCTTGCCTGGCTCACTCTCCATATCGATTCGTGCATTCATAAGCTCAGCCAGCTTTTCGGAGATGGACAACCCCAAACCAGCACCGTCGTAATTGCGGGTATCGGAGGTATCTACCTGCGAAAACATCTTAAACAACCGCGCCGAATCCTCCTGGCTGATGCCAATACCGGTATCCGAAACACTGATCCGTAAAGTGACCTGTTCGCCATCATCGCCAAGGAGCTGATAGGCAAGGCACACTTCTCCTTTCTCGGTGAATTTTATGGCGTTGGAGAGCAAATTGGTGATAATCTGCGAAATACGGTTTTCGTCGGCTACAATACAATCGGGCAGCGCCTCGTCGATCTGAAGCTTAAAGGTGAGCCCCTTCTGACTGGCCAGAGCATGAAAAAGACCAAAGAGTGTATTGCCCGATTTTTTAAGATTGAAAGCGGCATGCTTGATAATCATCTTGCCTGCCTCAATCTTCGAAAGATCCAGAATGTCATTGACAATATGCAGCAAACCGTCGGAAGATTTTTTAATGGTTTCGGCATAGAAGTGTTGCTGATCAGACAAGGGCGTTTTCATCAACAGGTCGATCATACCCATGATACCGGTCATGGGGGAGCGGATCTCGTGGCTCATATTGGCCAGAAACTGCTGCTTGATGCTGGCCACTTTGGCCGAAACTTCCATCTTCTTGTTGAGATCAGCGTTGACCACTTCGTTGGTAATATCCCAGCAGCACCCCACAATTCGTGTGGCTCTGTCCTGCTCAAAGTGGACGCTGGCAAAGAGCTTTATATGTTTGGCCTCCTCGCGTGGTCCATGGATCCGGTAGGTTTTCTCAAAGGTCTCCCGTACAAAAACTTTCTGATTGAAGATGTATTGCAAAAACGCCTTGTCATTCTCAAGGATTACATTTTCCCACTGATGGAGCAAGGGCGCGGTGGCACTTTTCTTTATCCCGTGCAGGGTATACATCTCATCTTCCCAGATGAGCTTTCCGCTCCTGAGATCATAATCCCAGATACCAATAGAGGCAGAGCTTGTGGCAAGCAGCAAACGCTCTGAGAGTGCTTTGAGTTGTTTTTCGTGCTTTTTGCGCCCCGAAATATCCTGGTAAATTCCTAAAACCCCCAGCTGGGAGTTATTAAGCAAAACCGGCTTCCCGTGTATATGTACATCGATCAGCTGGCCTGTGCGGGTTTTACGTTGTGTTTCAAAGCTCAGAATCTCTCCCTCGCGAGCCTTATGTGTAAGCTCATTGCCTTCCTCCACCAGCTCTTCAGGAACGATCAGTTCGTTGATCCGCTTGCCGGTACATTCCTCGGGTTCGTACTCAAAGAGCCGGGAGAAGTTCTGATTCATCTGCTGAATCCGGTCGTCGTTGTCAAGGATAACAATGGCTATGGGGGCCTCCCGAATCAGGGTTTCGAAAAACGCTTCCTGGATCTTTAATTGTTTCTCCGCAAGCTTCTGTGCTGAGATATTGCGTGTAACTCCACCCACGGCCACCACCTGCCTGCGTTCGTTGGTAATCAAAAACCCGCGGCTGTTGCCCCAAACGGTGCTGCCATTCTTGTGAATGAATTTTATTTCGAGATCGACATTGTAATTCTGGGGGTTTAACCCCTCGCGCAGCTTTTTAAACAGATCACTTCGCAGATCTTTTATTTTTTCAACACAATCGGGATGGATGGTATCAAAAAAGTGCAGCCCGAGAAACTCCTCCGGCGTATAACCCAGAAGACCCTTTATGGAGTCGCTGATAAAGGTATAATGCTTAAAGTCAATATCCAGCTCCCAGATCACATCGTTGATGTTTTCTGTTATCAGTCGGTACTTACTTTCTGTTTCGCGCAGCTTTTGTTCGGCTTCGCGGCGGGCCACTATATTCTCCCACTCGCGCAATGCCCTGCGGATTACCTGGCAGATATCCTGAAAAAACTGGGGTGTCTTTACCATGTAATCGATGGCACCTTTTTTTACCAGCGATACGGCCAGTTCTTCATTGCCCTGGCTGGAAATAAACACTACGGGTACTTTTTCTTTGATGCGCGGATCATCAAGGATCTTCTCCGAGGTGCCATCGGCAAGCATCCAATCACTGATGATAAGATCGCATTGCAATCCAGCATTGAGCTTATTTCGAAACTCGGTCAGGCTATTGCATACCTCCAGATGGAACTCGTCTTTTTGTTGTTGCAACGATTTTCGGATCAACTCCGCCTGGAGAGTGCTGTCTTCTATAAGTATGATATGCCTGAGATTCATATTTTTGCCGGATAAAAAACAGATCCATTGCCAGCAGACCCGTTAAATGACCATTTTCACCTGCCTTCAGTTGCTTCCTTTGCCTGGTGGAACTGACTGGTGGCAGGCTTTTTTCGTTAAAAGACCAATAAGGGAGGTAAAACTATGAATTTTATGTTTTGCTATTCTCCGTGTTTAACGTAAAACAAAACTCTGTTCCCTTGTTGTTTCCATCCGACTCAACCCATATGCGGCCATTGTGGTTATCCAGGATATGTTTTACCAACGAAAGGCCCAGCCCGGTACCGGGGCTGCTGTTATCCAGCTTGTTAAACAATCCGAATATTTTTTCGTGAAAAGCTTTGGGAATCCCTATTCCATTGTCGCGCACACAAAAAACGATCTCCTGGCCATGGGTGCGGCAATGGATATGGATTTTTGGGGTACGCAGGGGAGAAGAAAATTTAAGGGCGTTTTCGATAAGGTTTTGAAATAATTCGCGGCATCGGGCTTTGTCGGCATATACTTCGGGCATGTTTTCCTGGATCGTAACCTCTCCTTTTTTCTCGCTTATAAGCCCAAAGAGCAACTCCCGGGCTTCAGAGGCAGCCAGGGTCATAGAAAACTTCTCATAGGGATTAACGATCCGGCCCACACGTGAGAGCTCCAGCAGATCCTCCAGGAGTTGCTGCATTTTGCGGGTGGCATTGCCTATACGGTCTATGCTGTCCTGCACGTCTTCCTGGCGACCATCCTGAAGATCATCCTGCAAAAGACCCAGAAAACCTTGAATGGTTACCAGCGGACTGCGCAAATCGTGCGATACGGTATAGGAGAAACGCTCCAGCTCCGAATTGGCCCGACTGAGCTCTTCCAGCTGCTTTTTAATAACACGTTCGGCCTCAACCCGTTGAGTAATATCAAAATAAATACCGATGATACCCGGTTGACGGTTTTGATCGTCGTAGAAAACAGCTTTATGAAAAACTGCATCCATGCGGCGGCCATCGGGAAAGACGATATGGGTTTCGTAAACCTGTCTGGTGCCACTGGCAAATAATTCCTGGTCTTTTTGGTAAAACACCCCGGCCTGGCTTTCCTCAAAAATATCGAATACCGATTTGCCGATGATCTGTTCTTTGGTGCGCCCCAGGTAATCGCAGAAGGCCTGGTTGCAACCGGTATAAAGCCCCATGGTATTTTTGTAAAACAAGGGGAACGGAATATTATCGATGATCAGCCCAAGGAATTTCGACTGAAAAACAACCCGGTCAATGGCTTCCTTCTCCCGCGAAATATCCATAATAAACCCTTCAATATATTGTACTTCGCCCAGTTTATTGCGAATACCTCTGGCTTGTTCCCAAACCCATTTGACCTCATTCTGGCGCGTTACAATCCGGTATTGCACCTCAAACATGCGATCCTGTTCAATGGCCTGAGTAATACTACTGCGAGCCTTGTCGCGGTCCTCTGGATGTATAAGTTCAAGGTAACTGATCTTCATGTTGTAGATCAGATCGGAAGGAGTATATCCTGTAAGCTTTTCCACCCCATAGCTGATAAAAAGCATGGTCCAGGCATCATCGAACCTGCAGCGGTATGCCATACCAGGCAGGTTACTTACCAGTGTGGCATTGAGCCTTTCGGAGGCCTGCAGATCAACCTGCATCCTGTACTTCTCATCTACATCGTTGAACGAGAAATAGGCCTTCATGGTGTTATCTTCCGGGAAGCTCACTCCATGGTATTCGGCTCTGAAAACCTTGCCGCTTTTTCGCATCAGATTGACTTCTCCCACAATGGGAGCTCCTTCAAAGAGTGTTTTTAAATCACTCATCATCAACTCAGTGGAGTCGGTGGCAAGGAATTCTTCCAGGGAGTGTCGGGCATTGCTCTCCAGACCTAAGATTTCCTGTGCTTTGGGGTTGGCGTTTGTGATGATAAGTTCTTTGTTGAGGATCAGCGCAGCATAGGGGGAATGTTCGAAAATGGCTCTGAAGCGTCGTTCTCCCTCTTTGAGCCCTTTGAAGGCCCGGATCTGATCGGTCACATCCCGTACAATCACCAATCGTGAAGATCGGCCATTTTGCGAGGGCAGGCTATGGGTGGTAAGCTCTGCATCGAAAACGGAACCATCCTTTTTCTTATGCATCCATCCGCTGGAGCGGTGAAAACTGGGGAGTTCTTCAGCCAGATGTTCCATAAAAGATGAGATGGCAGTGGCTGGCATCAGGTCGAGCAAAGCCAGGGAAAGAAATTCTTTTTCTGGATACCCGTAAAGCGCCAAAGCTGCCTTGTTGGCTTCAAGGATGCGAAGGTCGCGAAGGTCGTAAACCAGCATTGGATGCGGGTTGTTGGCAAACAAATAGCCATACCGGCGCGAGTTCTCCTTATAACGTTCTTCCAGCTCTTTCTTTTCCTGCACATCGTACAGCACACCGATCAACCCAAGGAAGGCTCCGCCAACATCATAGTGAGGGATGCAGGAGTTGAGCACCCAATGGTAGGTTTTGTTCTTGCTCAGGATACGGTATTCAAGGGTAAAGGCCTGCTGGCTGATGAGCCCTCTGGAGAATTTCTCAATACAATGGGCTTTGTCATCTTCGTGCACAATATCAATAAAAGGCAAGGGCTTTTCTTCACTCAGAACATAACCTGTGAACTCATGCCACTTGCGGTTGCTAAAAACACAATTGCCATAAATATCGGTTTGCCAGAGGGGCTGTACATGGCGGTTAAGAAAATCTTTCTGCAGTTGCTCTTTCTCCGAAATACTATATCTGGCTTTGCGAAGATCGTACACCACCCTTGAAACAATATAGTAAATGAGCACCCCGCTGCCTAAAACAAAGAACCACCCTTTGTAGGTCTGAACCCTTGTAAGGCTTACCGGATCGCTCACAAGCATTGCAACCAGATTGTCGGAAAATAAAATCCACAGCACTCCGAAGATTACATAAGATGTGGCCACCCAGCGCGCCGGGTTCCTTTTTTTGAGTATGGTGTTTTTCCACATAATTCCCCCTCCAATTAACAAGGCCCTTATGGATTTAACCCCAGGGAGCCCCGGTGCTGCAAAAACACGGATTCTAAGCCGGACCTAAATTCTGCTGAGTCTGCAAATACAGTTTTTTAAACTCATGGCTGCGCCATTTGCCAAAAATTATGTAGGTTTGCCTGAATTGCTTTCGTAAACATAGCACTTTTTTTTAAACAATTGCTGCAGAAAATGCATTCTCATGGCATAAAACATCCTTAAATCATCATCAAATACAAACTCTAAAAATAATTAACATGCAAGATTTAAAGCAATACATTGAGAATAACAAGGACCGCTTTGTTGAAGAACTTTTTGGGCTGATCCGCATTCCTTCGGTAAGCTCAAAGGATTCGCACAAAGATGACATGTACAAAGCGGCGCAATGGATTAAAGAGAAACTCCTGGCCGATGGTGCCGACCATGCCGAAGTAATGGATACCGATGGCCACCCGGTGGTGTATGGAGAGAAGATCATCAACAAAGCCCTTCCTACAGTATTGGTTTACGGGCATTATGATGTGCAGCCTGCAGAGCCTTTTGATTTGTGGAAGAGCCCTCCTTTTGAACCCGAAATCCGCGATGGAAAGATTTATGCAAGGGGTGCCAACGACGACAAAGGGCAGATGTACATGCATTTTAAAGCTTTTGAATACCTGCTCAAAACCAACCAGCTGCCCTGCAACGTAAAATTCATGATTGAAGGTGAGGAAGAAATTGGTTCTCCCAGCCTCGGAAAATTCTGCGAGCAAAACAAGGAAAAACTCAGTGCCGATGTTATTCTGGTATCAGATACTTCTATGCTTGGCCCCGATATTCCTTCCATCACTACCGGATTGCGCGGATTGGCCTATATGGAGGTGGAAGTTACAGGCCCCAGCCACGACCTGCACTCAGGATTGTATGGCGGTGCCGTTGATAACCCTTTGAATGTTCTTTGCCAGATGATTGCATCGCTGCGCGATGAGAAAGGCCGCATCACCATTCCTGGTTTTTACGATGATGTGGAAGAACTCAGCAAGGAGGAACGTGAAGAAATGGCAAGAGCCCCCTTCGATCTGGAAGAGTTTAAAAGGCATATCGACATATCCGATATTAATGGCGAAGAAGGCTACTCCACCATGGAGCGCACGGGCATCAGACCCAGCCTGGATGTAAATGGCATCTGGGGTGGCTATACCGAAAAGGGCGCCAAAACCATTCTCCCATCAAAGGCATCGGCCAAGATCAGCATGAGATTGGTACCCCACCAGGAGTCTGGAAAAATTGAACAGCTTTTCAAGAAGCATTTTGAGGCCATCGCACCCAAAAGTGTAAAGGTGAAAGTAGAGTTTCTGCATGGTGGCGAAGGGTATGTATCTCCTACCAACACCATTGCTTATCAGGCAGCCAGCAAGGCCTACGAAACCACCTATGGAATCAAACCTATCCCTGTTCGCAGTGGTGGTAGCATCCCTATCATCTCGCTTTTCGAAAAGGTGTTGGGAACCAAGTCGATCCTGATGGGCTTTGGTTTGGATTCTGATGCCATCCACTCTCCCAACGAGAATTATGCACTGCAGCAGTTCTATAAAGGAATTGAAACCATTCCCTATTTCTACAAGTATTTTGCAGAAATGAGCAAATAAGACCCTTATAGCCTGCAGCTTAAACTAAGGCAGCCGGAAAAGCAACCCAGGAGAGTATACGCCAGACCGTTTCGGAACCCGGAAGGATGGCAACCTCTCAGGAGTTGTTTTTCCGGCTTTTTATCGTTTCTGGCGGGGCAGGATGTTAAATATTAAACAAAACATAAAGCTATATCGTAACTTTTTGTGCTTTTTACCCCTATGTTTTTTTATTTTTTCCTAAATTCGCAGGCCAACGCCTTAAACGTGCGTTTACGGCCGACAAGCTTTGAGTTGCACTCAAAGTAAAACCGAAAACGGATTAAACAATCGATCATGGAAATTACAAGGATATTTGACCTGCTCGACAGGTATGCGCAGCTTTGTCCCGACAAGACCGATGCTCTGGCAGGCAAAGATGAGGGCGAGTGGAAGACCTTTTCTACCCGCGAATTTGTTGAAATCAGCCACAACATCAGCTACGGGCTCCTGCAACTGGGCGTTGGCAAAGGCGATAAAATTGCATCCATCACCTTCAACCGGCCTGAGTGGACCATGCTCGATATGGGTATTCAGCAAACCGGTGCAGTGCATATCCCCATCTACCCTACCATCAGCGACAAGGACTACGAGTACATTCTGGAGCATGCAGAGGTAAAATATATCTTTGTGGCCGGCGAAGAGATGTACCGCCGCATAAAGGATATCGTACCCCGGCTCCCCAGCCTGAAAGCCATATATACTTTCAAAAACCTCTTTGGCATACAGCACCTCAATGAGCTTATTCAACTGGGTAAAGACAATCCGCAACCCGAAAAGTTGCAACAGATCAAAGATTCCATTCGCCCTGAGGATATGCTCACCATCATCTACACCAGCGGAACTACGGGCGTACCCAAAGGAGTGATGCTTTCTCATGCCAATATCGTAAGCAATGTGCTGGCCACTTCATACATACCTCCCTTCGGGCCCGAGCATCGAGCCATGAGCTTTCTTCCGCTCTGCCACATCTACGAAAGGATGATGAACTACATGTTTATATACAGGGGTTTGTCAATGTACTATGTATCCAATATGGGAGTAATTGCCGAGTCGCTCAAAGAGGTAAACCCGCAGGTGTTTACCACCGTACCCAGGTTGCTTGAAAAGGTTTATGACAAGATCATTGCCAAAGGACGCAGCCTTAAAGGGATTAAGAAAATGATCTTTTTCTGGGCCAACAACGTAGGGCTCAACTACGAGTACAAAAAAGAAGAGCGCAACCCCATCTATGCGCTGAAACTTAAGATTGCCCGCAAACTGGTTTTCAGCAAATGGAAAGAAGCTCTGGGCAAAAACCTTGACATTGTAGTATCGGGAGGAGCAGCGCTTCAACCCCGCCTCAACAGGGTGTTCTGGGCAGTGGGTGTAAGGATCATAGAGGGCTATGGCCTTACAGAAACATCGCCCGTTATTGCTGTTAGCGACTTCAATCACAACGGCATAAAGTTCGGAACGGTGGGGCCAGTGCTAAAGGGTGTACAGGTAAAAATTGCAGAAGATGGCGAAATACTGGTGAAAGGACCCAACGTAATGCTGGGCTATTACAAAGACGAGGAGCTCACCCGCGAAACCATAGATGCCGAGGGCTGGCTGCACACCGGAGATATTGGACGAATTGAACCCGAAGGCCAGTTGCGCATTACCGACCGCAAGAAACTTATCTTCAAAACATCTTTTGGAAAGTATATTGCACCCCAGGTATTGGAAAACAAATTCAAAGAATCTCCCTTCATTGATCAGATCCTCATCCTGGGAGAAAACCAGAAATTTGCCGCTGCCCTTATTGTTCCTGACTTCAATCACCTGAAAAACTGGTGCAAAGCAAAAGGCATCCCCTACACAACAAATGCCGAAATGATTGCTCTGCCCAGGGTCAGAAAGCGCTACCAGAAAGAGGTGAACCAATACAACAAAGACTTTGGCGACTGGGAACGCATCATGAAATTCGAGCTTCTGGATCACGAATGGAGTGTAGAAACCGGTCAGCTCAGCGCAACCCTCAAATTGCGCAGATCGCATTTGCTGCAGGAATACGCCACGTATACAGAAAAAATCTACGGCAACAGCTAACAGGTGCACCTCTGAAAAAACAACCTCAACCGCCTGCTTTGGGAGTAGTGAAGTTTTGCTCCAGATACAGGCGGTTGTTGCATTCATGTTGCATCAAAATCACTACCTTTGCCCCATCTCAAAAAACACATTCAACATCCGCTTCTTATGACCAAGATAACCTCCATTTGCTGCATCGGCGCAGGCTACGTAGGTGGCCCCACTATGGCTGTAATAGCCCAGAAGTGCCCTCACATTAAGGTAACCGTGGTAGATATCAATCCCGACCGCATTGCCGCATGGCAAACCGATGATCTGCCTATTTACGAACCTGGTTTGCTGGAGGTGGTAAAGGAAGCCCGTGGGCGCAACCTGTTTTTCAGCACCGATATCGACGCCGCCATCCGTGAGGCACAGATGGTGTTTATGAGCGTAAACACCCCCACCAAAACCTATGGCGTAGGCAAAGGCAGGGCTGCTGATCTGAAGTTTATCGAACTCAGTGCCCGCAAGATTGCAGAAGTAAGCACCACCAATAAGATTGTGGTGGAGAAATCTACCTTGCCTGTACGCACCGCCCAGTCTATCAAAGCTATTTTGAGCGAACAAACCAATGGGGTGAAATTCCAGGTACTCTCCAACCCTGAGTTCCTGGCGGAAGGCACTGCAGTGCAGGACCTGCATCATCCTGACAGGGTGCTCATTGGTGGCGATCAAACCCCTGAGGGTCTGGCAGCCATTGAGGCACTTACGCAAGTGTATGCCCATTGGGTGCCGCGCGAAAGAATCATTCAAACCCGATTGTGGTCATCTGAATTGAGTAAACTTACAGCCAATGCTTTTCTTGCCCAGCGCATTTCTTCCATCAACAGCATCTCTGCTCTTTGCGAGGTAACCGGTGCTGATGTGGATGAGGTTGCCTATGCCATTGGTACCGACAGCCGCATTGGATCCAAGTTCCTGAAAGCCTCGGTAGGGTTCGGAGGGTCATGTTTCCAGAAGGATATCCTCAACCTGGTATACCTGTGCGAGTATTTTGGCTTACCTGAAGTAGCTGC
Organism: Bacteroidales bacterium; assembly: GCA_046291875.1. Classification (GTDB taxonomy): domain Bacteria; phylum Bacteroidota; class Bacteroidia; order Bacteroidales; family UBA7960; genus SKVR01. The sequence goes on from JBKBSF010000003.1 coordinate 70,694, forward strand.
CTACTGGGAGCAGGTAATCCTGATGAACGATTACCAGAAAAAGCGCTTTGCACGCAATATCATCAGCACCCTTTTCAATACCGTATCAGGGAAAAAGATTGCACTACTGGGATGGGCATTTAAGAAAGACACCAACGACACCCGTGAGTCTGCCGCCATTTATGTGGCCGATGATCTGCTCAGCGACCTGGCTGAGGTGAGTGTTTACGATCCAAGGGTACCTGCCAAAAGCATGTATGCCGACCTGAACTACCTGCAAACCCGCCCGGCACAAGAAAACACCCAGATGCTCAAGGTGCATGCCAATGCCTACGATGCATGCCAGGGAGCACACGCCATTGCCATCATTACCGAGTGGGATGAGTTTAAAGACCTGGATTGGGAAAAGATTTTCAACAACATGCAAAAGCCCGCCTTCCTTTTCGATGGAAGAAACCTGCTAAACCATGCACAACTCAGGAGGATCGGCTTTAAGGTGAAGGCCATTGGCAAAGGAGAAGAATAGGTCTATTCTTCCCAGCCAAACCATTCATCCATATCACGCCGTTCTTTTTTGGTAGGTCTGCCCTTTCGCTGCGCGAAAGGGTTTTCTTTTAGCATCTCGAGTTTGAGATATTCTTCGGATGGGGTGAGATCGAGCATATAATCGGGAACCAGCTTGGCTCCCACCCTGCTTTTGGGCAATCCGATCACCTTTACGGTTTTGGTAAACGGACCCATATGCAGCGATATTTCATGCCCGGGACGAATTTCGCGCGATGGCTTTACGGCATCACCCTCAATCCTGATCCGACCTGTACGGCAGGCATCAGTGGCTATGGTGCGGGTTTTGAACAAACGCACCGACCATAACCATTTATCAATCCGGAGTGCTTCCATTTCAATTGCAACCGCACGATCCGCCCTCTTCGGATTTTTGCCAAAGCACTCTGAAGCCAGGATTATCCAGATGATCATAAAAATCGATGGTAGCCTTCTGGGCAATGGCCTCGGCCTGCTCATCCATCAAAACTGTCAGACCGTTGAAGTCCTGTCCTTTGAGATCGGTTTTGGAAAGATCGGCAATCTCAATACCCAGCTGGTGGGAGGAGCAGCAACCCTGCGATTGGGCAAAAACACGTATAGCGGCCTTTTCTGGCATATCGGGTCCGGAAAGGATCTGCTTGAGTTCGGCTATGGCTTTGTCTGTGATTGTAAACATGCTGATGTATCTTTGAAAATTTAGGCAAAGGTAGAATATAACAAGTACTTACGGAAACCCTGGCCCGTTAATTTTGTTCAAAAATCATTGGGTTGCACACCTCTCCAGACCATGGTTTTGGGTTCAACAATCAACACCTCCCAGGGGTATTCTCCAACGTAAAGAAAAGCACACAGCATTTGGTGCAAATTTTCGTATCTTTGCACCCCCTTTTAGTAAACTGAGAAACAGTATCATGGCAAACATCGTTGCATTGGTGGGCCGCCCCAACGTAGGCAAATCCACACTTTTTAACCGTCTTACCCAAACCCGAATGGCCATTGTTGACCCCACCTCCGGGGTAACCCGCGACCGCCATTACGGCAAAACCGACTGGAACGGGCTGGAATTTTCCATCATCGATACGGGCGGTTATGTGGTAAACGACGAAGATGCTTTTGGTTCGGAGATCCGCAAACAGGTGCAGATTGCCATTGAAGAAGCCTCGGTGATCCTTTTCCTGGTTGATGTGGTGGAAGGTATTACACCCATGGACGAGGATGTGGCCGATCTGTTGCGCAGATCAGGGAAAAAAGTGATGGTGGTAGCCAACAAAGCCGATAATACCGCACGCATTGCCGGTGCATCTGAGTTTTACAGCCTGGGACTGGGAGAAGTTTACAGTGTTTCCTCTATCAATGGCAGCGGCACCGGCGATTTGCTCGACGATGTGGTAAAAGCCCTGGAAGACATCCCGTATGAGGAGGTGGAAGATCTGCCCAAACTCACCGTGATTGGCAGACCCAACGTGGGTAAATCTTCGCTGATCAATGCACTTACCGGCGAAGAACGCAACATCGTTACACCCGTGGCGGGCACCACCCGCGACAGTATATACACCCGCTACAAAAGCTTTGGTTTCGACTTCCTGATGGTCGACACTGCCGGTTTACGCAAAAAGGGCAAGGTGCAGGAAAACATTGAGTTCTATTCCGTTATGCGCTCCATCAGAGCCATCGAAAACTCCGATGTTTGCCTGCTGCTCATTGATGCCGTAGAGGGCCTGGAAGGACAGGATGTAAACATCTTCAGCCTGGCAGCCCGCAACAACAAAGGGGTGGTGATACTGGTAAACAAATGGGACCTGATCGAAAAAGATCACAAAACCGTTCTGGAGTTTGAAGAGAAGATCCGCCGCAAGATTGCTCCCTTTACCGATGTGCCCATCCTGTTCACCTCAGTGGTGAAAAAGCAGCGTATCCTGAAAGCGCTGGAAGTGGCTCTTAAGGTGTATGAGAACCGTACGCAGAAAATCACCACCAGCAAGCTCAACGATGTATTGCTGCCCATCATTGAAAACAACCCCCCTCCGGCGGTTAAGGATAAGTACATCCGGATAAAGTACATCACCCAGTTGCCCACCCATTATCCGTCCTTTGCTTTTTTCTGCAACCTGCCCCAGTACATTCGCGAGCCCTATGCCCGATTCCTGGAGAACCAGATCCGCAAAAACTGGGACTTCAGCGGAGTACCCATCAGGATTTTCTTCCGGAAAAAGTAACTCCCAACAACAACTCGCTGTTTATAAGGCCTTTGGGGCACACAATGCAAGTAATCTCTCCAGGGCATTGTTGCTGACCTTTGCACTTCGATTCGATAATTGAAATGCAGATAATTAAAAAATTCCATTACTTTTATGCCGCTTTTACAGCAGGGCTCTGAATGCTACTGCCTTTGAAGCAAAAGGATTATAAAAGGAAACTAAGGATTTTTTAAACTATCAAGGTATGCTGGACTTTCAAAAAAGACTTACCAATACCTTCTATGCTGTGTTGAGCTTACCTGCCACAGCAATGGGTTTTGGTCTTGTGGTACAGATAGCTGCACTGAGCTGGCTTCTGAGCACTAAATATGGCCTCAATTTGCAGGAAATTGGCCTGGTATGGGCCACCGGGCCCCTGGCAGGAATTCTGGGCCAGGTAATCATTGGTATTGTTAGCGACAATGTGTGGGTGTGGAATGGCCGCAGACGGATATTCATCTGGATTGGAGGGGTGATTGCTGCACTGGGTTTGCTGGCTTTACCCAACATTGGTCTGATACAAAATGTACTGGGCCTGGAGGGTGTTTTGGGGATTGCCATTATCGTATCTCTTTCTATCGACCTGGCTATCAACGTGAGCTTCAACCCCACCCGGTCGCTCATTGCCGATGTAACCCCCGAAGGCCGACCCAGAACCAAGGGCTTCAGCTGGATGCAGACCATCTCAGGGTCCTTTGGCGTACTGGGATACTTCATCGGAGCAGTATTTAACAACTATGTGCTGATCTATTTTGGAGTCTTCCTGGTATTTGCATTTTCTATTCTTCCTCCGTTTTTCGTTAAGGAACCTCGTGTACTGGGGGCATCGGGAGATAAAGCGGATGCCGGCAACAAGGAAGATCTTACCGATCGCGTACCCCCCAGGACAAAGACTTCGCTGGTTGAGATCATGAGGACCATTCTACCCTTGTGGGGATACCTGATCTATGCAATCTACATCATCCTGACCAAGATCACCCCCATGCCGCGGATTCCGGGCTACAAACTGGAAATGTTTGCCGCCGCCCTTACGGTAGTATTGATCTTTTATACCCTTGCCAGAAAAGAAAAGGGTATTTCCAGAAGCCGCGACGGGGTTATTGGTTTTCGCAAGGTACTGGCCGCCCATTCTTTTACATGGATAGGTGTTCAGGCTATGTTTATTTATTTCTTCTCGTTTGTAAAGTACCGGATCCCAGAGCTCTCAGGAGATACTTTTGATCAGAGTTATCTTGCCACCTTTCTGGCCAGTGCGTCTGATGTGCAAGGGTTCGATGATGTAAAAAATCTTATCGGATCCATTACCAACTGGAGCTTCTTGTCGCTCAATCTTGTGGCGGCTATTATTCCGGTATTGTTGCTTGAGCCGGTTGCTGCCCGCTATGGCCGGGTAAAGACCCATGCAACCTCTTTGCTCTTTCTCACTTTGGGCTACCTGGGACTTTATTTTGCTGGGTTCAGCCCGGCACTGATCTATACCTTTATGGCCGTTGCGGGTATTGGTTGGGCAGCTACGATCTCCCTGCCTTTTGCCATCATGTCGCAAAAGATCCCGCAAACCAAAATGGGTATGTACATGGGCCTGTTCAACCTTTCCGTTGTACTGCCACAGTTTGTGGCCAGCTTTGCCGTGGGAGAATACCTGGACCAGACAGCCAATCAGGCTTCATTGTTCTTGATTTGTGCTTCAACCGTTGCCATTTCTGCCATTCTGTGGTATACAGTAAAAGAACCCGTTGATGTTTATACTGAGCATCCTCTGGTAATGGAAGAATAACAACCCATGGGAAGAGCTCGCCCGGATGATAAATGGAAACAAGGGAGTGGTTCTTCTTATAATAAAATAATATCGTACCTCTGAAATTTGTATTTTTGGGGTTGCCGGAATCCTAAGAAATCCGGCAACCCCAAATTGTTAAACCAACCCGATCTTCCATGAAACGAGCATGACCACTTCGGCTCACAAAAAACAATGAACCGAAGCTTGACTTAGTCAAAAAACCACATGCAAGTTCCACCGCAAAGGCGGGGCAGGTATACGTCCAATGAAACTTGCATGAGCAGTACCGCTCACAAAAAAAAGATGAACCGATGCTCGAAGCAGTCAAAATTAGCATGCAAGTTCCCCCGCAAAGGCGGGGCAGGCATACGACCAATTACTTAAACAATTTATTTTCTGATGAATTAACTAAATTATTTTCTGATGCAAAAAATTCTTTTCTTATTGCTTATCCCTGTATTGTTTGCCTGCAGCAGCCAAACAACTACCCAAACCACAGTAAAGCTGCATCTGTCCAACGCAGAATTTGACGAGGTCAAACTGCAGATCCTGCACGATTACATCACCTACAATTCCGAAGACCTTACTGCAACGCTCAACGAAGAGGGATACTTCTTTTTTGAGCCCAACCCCGCCAATGCCACCATGGCTTTTCTTACCCTGGGCCGGCAACGGATCTCCTTTTACCTGGAGCCAGGCGCGCAGGTGCAGATCCATGCGGATATGCACGACTGGAACAACACCCTTTCCTTTGAGGGGTCACTGGCAGCCGAAAACGAATTCCTGAAAAGATACAACCAGGAAATCGCTCCCCGCTTCAGCCAGCAGCAAACCTTTGCCATGTATCGCGAGGCCGGCCCCGAAGAGTTTGCCCATTATGCCGGGCAAATGTTTATCGAAGGCACAGCCTTTATGGATGATTTCCACCGCGAAAACCCCCTGGGCGAAACTTTCAGACAGTATTTTGATACCCATATCTCTTACCAGGTGTATCGCAACCTTGTAAACTATCCCAGCTATCGCCAATGGTTTGCTCAACTGGAAGAAAAGCCGGTATTGCCCGATGATTTCTTCGACTTCCTGGCCGATGCTATGGATTTTGACGATAACAAGCTTATCATTCCCGCATATACAAGCTTCCTGGGCGATCTGCTCACTTACCTGCAGGAAAAACACAAAGATCAGATCCCTGCAGAGCTGACTGCCTTTGAACAGCGCATGTGGATCGCAGACGAATTCTTTACCGGCAAAACCCGCGACTATGTTAAGGTTTCCTTGATAGTATCTGAGCTGAACCATGGAAATTTTGCCAACGGCCAGGCCGCTTACGAACAATTCAAAGCCTCATCAAACAGCCAGGAGTACAAAGCTATGCTGGCCGGTGTGTATGAAAAAGCCAGCAGGGTAGCCCCCGGACAACCCGCCCCCTCTTTTACGCTCACAAGCATTGAGGGCGAAGAAGTGTCGCTGGAAGATTTCAAAGGCAAAGTGGTTTACCTGGACTTCTGGGCCAGCTGGTGCGGACCCTGCATGCGTGAAGTGCCTTTTGCCAAAGAACTGAAAAAACGGTTTGAAGGGGAAAATGACCTGGTATTTCTGTATGTTTCGGTTGATGAGGATGAGGAAGCTTGGCGCCGCACTGTTGCCCAGCAGGAGATACAAGGAGTGCATGTGAATGTAAAAGGGATGCGCCATGATATTGCACAACTCTATAATGTTCAGGGAGTGCCCTCGTTCTTTATCATCGACCGCAATGGCATGATCCACAACAACAACCCCAGCCGCCCTTCCGGCAATACCATAGACCAGGAACTACGCGAAGTGCTCGATGAGCAGGTGATATAAAAAAATGTAATCTATCTTTAGTTGCTGCGCAATGCTTCGGGCAGCAACTCGTCTCTTACCCAGGTAAAGCCCGGCTCAAAAGCCAGGGCTTTTCTGTAGGTGGCAATACTTAGCTCTCTCTGCCCTGTATACTGGTAACTTCTGGCGAGCCCCACCAGGCTGTTGAGGTAGAGCCATCGCTGGTTGGGCTGCAGATTCTTTTCAAACAATTCCACCGCTCTCAGGTAGCTGTCGCGTGCCTCCTGCTTGCTGCCTCCAAATGTGGAGGGGGTATAAAAACGTGAGTTGCCCCGTTCCATCCATGCAGTGGGGTTTTGGGGGTCTGCATCAATGGCTGCATCAATAAGACGGTAGCTCCGTGGACCCAGCCGCACTCCGCTCAAAGGGCGTAGCGATATGCGAAAACCCAGAAAAGCACCCTCCAGAGCCAGCACCCGCGACAGATAAGATGCATCTGCCCTGAGCACTTCAAGCTCCGACTCCGCACGATCCAGGTGAAGCCGAGCCCGGTCGTTGTTGCTTCGCTCAAGGCACATGGCAATGAAACCATACCGGGCCAGCAAAAGATCGTAAAGCATCGAAGAAGAAGGATTGCGTTGATAATAGGCCTCCATCTCTATGAGGGTCCGTTCCCAGTCGCCATCAGTACCACTGATAAATGCCTGATAAAGCCGGTCCTGAAAGCGGGCCTGCAAACCCTGTCCTGCAGCAGTAACCGACGAAAATACCAAAACACTTATTGTCAGAAGAAAAAATATTCTGCGGATCATGATCAAGGGTTTTTAAGATTGCATAATATCAATATTCCGGCCTTTCCATTGTGTAACTTTGCGCCGTTGCTTGTCAAAGGCATATGCGATAAGAACTCCGAAAGCAATCATCTGCAATGGGGCCAGAAGAAGGTTCCGGAAAACAGGCTGGCGGCTGGCAAGCGAAATGCACAAGCGCATAATAAAAACGGAGCAGAAGTAATACAAAGTATACAGGGGAGGCAGGGCAAGCCATACGGGGATAAATCCCAGTGCAGTAATCAGCCAGAAACCCATGGCCAGCAAAGGTTTGCCCGCAAAGAATTCAAAAACATTTTTGGAAAAGCCATCCATAGCCTCTCGCCCCCCCTGGTACATGCGGCATTGGATGGCAGGGCTTCCCAAAAGGGTTTGCACCCTGAAGCCCATTGACTTCATCTGACGAAAGATGGCAATATCTTCTACCTTGTGTGAACGAAGAAGCTCATGGTACTGGTTTTGCCGGTAATTGCCAGCCTCGAAGAGCATAAACTGGCCATTGGCAGCAGCCAGTGATGCGCGGGAGGATAACCGGGTAAGGATCAGGGGGAGCAGGCTTACCAGTATCCAGTTCATCAGAGGAACCACAAGGCGTTCGGAAAGGCTTCCCATTTGCTGCACCGGAAAGAGAGAAAGAAGCTTAAGCCGGTGTTTCTGCATATACCCAAGGGCATTCCGCAACAAACCATTCTTCACAGACACATCTGCATCAAGAAAAAGAAAAAAATCGCCGCGGGCCTGGTTGGCCAGCTGGTAACAGGCATGGTTCTTACCCAGCCAACCGGCAGGCAGTACTTTTCCATTTAACAGCCGCACACGCTGATCCCTGGCCACAAAGCCTTTCACAATTTCTGACGTGCGATCTGTGGAGAGATCGTCATACACCAGTATTTCAAGATGTTTGTAATCGTGCGAGGTGAGCTGATTCAGCAACTTGCCAATGTTTTTTTCTTCGTTACGGGCAGGGATAAGCACCGAAACCAGAGGTTGCCCCTCCAGCTTACCCTTGCGCAACCATTGTTTGCCAAGTACATTGGCCAGCACTACTGCCAGCCGCAGAAATGTCAGGATCAGCACGATCCATGCCAGCACAATCATGACAACCATTGTTTCTGCCTGCTCAGGCAATCGTTGAAAAAAGAATTGTATTGCTGCTCCAGGTCGTCACAGGTAAACCCCTGGCCGGCTGGCGGGCTGGCAATATATTGTCGCAGAATGGGTTTTTGCTTCGACCCCCAGTCCAGCAGATTGGCCACAAAAATGATCTGGAGAGGATGCTCATCCTGTTGGTTGAGAATACGCCCCCAGCCCTGCTCAAAAGAAAACTCATGGTGATGCTGCGACTGAATCTGCCCCTGGGGAAAGATTAACAGCAGATTGGCAGGATCCTGCAATAAGGAAGCAGCATAGGCAATACTTGTGCTGGCACTTTTGCTCCGCTTACGGATAGAAAAGGCACCCAGCCGGCTTAAAAAGAGGTTTTGCCGGAGCTGTTCTTCCAGCATCATCACATGAAACCTTCTCCTGAAAAGCTTTTTGTTGAGCTCAAGGATCCAGAAACCATCCCACCAGCTCATATGATTGGCAATGATCAATAATGGCAGACCCTTATCCTCCACCTCCCCGATCACCTCCATGCTCTGAAAGTGCCGCCGGAAAGCTGCCGAAAGGTACAATCCGAACAGGGATTGAAAGAATTTGGAGTGTCGGGCCTTGATCATGCCTTTGGATTTAAACCAGGATTAAGTTCAATGCGATGAAAAACCCCAGCTGCACAAAAAACAAGGTGGGAGCAACCCGGTTGCGAAAGCGAGACTGTGCAATATGAAAGATGGCCAGCAGCACCAGCGAAATCAAAAACCAGGCTATGTAGTTTTGCAACGGAATATCGTAACTCCCCCAGCTCCACATATCCAGCCGAATTGCCACGGGCTCCATTATCAGATCGTAAACCACCATCAAACCCGCACCCAGCAATACCTGCAATAACACGTGCAGGCGGGTTTTACGGAAAATGATGTAGACACAGTACACCAGCATCAGCCAGTTGAGCCCGATCATGGGCGGGGTGTCCCAGATCTGGGTACCCAGAGCCCTGCCATAGCTGTACTCTCCAAATACTTCACCCGTAAGCACTCCAACCACTTCAACAAAAAACCCCAGCAATGCCACCAGCAGAAAAACCAGTACGTATTTCCATTTCCAGCGATCCTGGGCCCAGAACATCAGCCCCATGCCCAGCAAAAGCGAAACCGGCATCAGGCCGATAAACAACTCACGGGTTGCCTCTAGGCCCAGGCCAGCAACACCCACTGTAAAAAAAATCACCAGGAACCCATTGATCCGGGCTTCACGGCTCATAAACTTCCATTTCTCCGTAAACAAATTCATGACAGCTTTTTTAATTTTCAACAATACTAACAGCAAAAATATCAAATGGTTTCGATGCTTTTGGAATTTTCCGGAGATAAGGTTAAAAAAACCTCCCTGCGTTGTTTGCAGGGAGGTTCGGGAATTTTCTGGCAGGAGTGATTATTTCAAAATAAGCTTTTGCACCTGCTTGTTGCCTTGCCAGGTGGTATGTACCAGGTACACCCCCCTGGGCCAGTCGTGTGTAGAGATACGATGTTGTACATGGCGTACAGAGTTGTCGTACACTATTTGTCCGCTAAGGTTGTATATGCGTATGTGACTTCCCTGCGAGGCTTCCAGCACTGCATAATGCTGTGCTGGATTGGGATAAATCCGCATGGTGGGCAGGGTAGCCACTTCCGTAACATTTACATTACCTCCCTGAGCAAGTTCAATCACCAACTCCCGGTCCTGATCCATGTGCACGGTACCTGTCCAGGAGCCATACCCCTGCAGATCAACTTCCAGCTCGAAGGAGCCCGGGAGAGTAGTAAACCGGGCATCGCCTGCCGTATCGGTGAGCCGTTGCCCGGCACGCTGTACACTCACCCTGGCGCCCTGCAAGGGGCTTTGGTCCTCCTTGTTTATCACTTTTACACTCAAATTGAAGAAGGGCCTGGGAAGCGGCTGACTGGTAAAAACACGGTAAAATCCCGGAGGGTAATAGAAGCTGTGGCCTGCCGGGTCGGTAACGGAAAAACTTTCGCCAGTGAAATAGTCGTACCAGGTGCCTGTATGCTGAAAGCCCGGTGCCATATCAAACCCTGTTACACCCATGTTGCCGGTTATCACCACATTGAGGGAGGCATGGCTTACCCACATCCGTTTGCCCAATCCCCCCAGATCGTGGGTAAACTGTCCGAACCGGAAAGCGTCGCGACTGCGCAGCTGCACCATGGCATTGTAGACCCTGTGCAGTGCCTGCCGTTCGGGCACATCCCAGTAGTCCCAGCGTACCGGCTTGGCAGCCGTACGGTCGCCCCCGTAAAAGATACTGTAATCGTAACCCAGCTCACCAAACTGCCAGATCATCTTGGGCCCGGGAATACCCAGAAACAATACTGCCGCCATTTGCATGTGAGTAAGGGCAGTGAGGGTATCCTTCAGGTCGTAGCCTCCGGAGCTGTTGCCCCAGCTCAGTGCTTCAAACATCAATCGCTCTTCGTCATGGTTTTCCATATAATCGATCAGGTTGGGATAGTTCCAGCCCCGGGTGGAATGATGGGCCCATGCCAGGTTCGAATTATCCTGCCAGCCCATGGCTACCTGCTTGTAGTTGTCGTGCATGGCACTCCACAACATCATTCCCGTGTTGGCAAGCACGGTCTCTTCGCTGTTGTGGGCAAAATGCTCCAGGATAACATAAGCATTGGGCTTAACCGATTTGATATGGTTGTAATAATCGGTAAGGATATTGATCCGGCTCTGGTCGTAGGCACTCCATGCACCCATATCGCTACCAGAGAAATTCTGGGTAAGCCCTTTGGAGAGATCTATACGAAATCCATCCACATTGAACTCTGTGAGCCAGTAGGCAAAAACCCTTTTAAAAAACTCGCGGACATGGGGGCTTTCATGGTTGAAGTCGTATCCCACGCTATAGGGATGCGGCGCCTGGGGGTTGAACCAGGGGTTCTCCGGTGCAGGTTGCCCGTATTCGCCCGCAGAGGGATCGAAATACATATTGACCATGGGGTTCTGCCCAAAGGCATGGTTGGGCACTATATCCAGAATCACAGCAATACCTCTTTTGTGGGCTTCATCGATAAACTCCTTGTAGGCCTGACGGGTGCCATAGTATTTATCTGTGGCAAAAAAGAAATTGGGAGCATAGCCCCATGAGTCGTTGCCATCAAACTCCATAATGGGCATCAGTTGAATGGCATTCACCCCCAGGTCTGCCAGGTAATCGAGCTTGTCAATGACATCGGCAATGGCTCTGGTTTCAAGAAAATCGCGCACCAGCAATTCATAGATCACCAGGTCGGACTGTGTTTCGTTGAGGGCCACCGGCGTAAAATCGGGAACCTCCCACTGAAAAGGTGCTCTTCCGGGATGAAGAATGCTTACGATACCGGTGGTTTTATCGAAAGGATATGCTTTGAGGTTCGGATAGGTACTCTGGGGGATCCAGCGGTCATTCCAGGGATCGAGGATCTTCTCTGCATAGGCATCGGCCAGGCGCAGGGTACCATCGATCAGGTATTGGTAGGCGTATTCTACCCCTGGCTGCAGGCCTTCCAGTGTTATCCAGTGCCGCTGTCCGTCGGGGGTGCGCTTCATATAGGTTGCATCGGTGGGCAGCCAGTTGCTGAAATCGCCAATTACAAAGGCAAACTGTTTCAACCCGGCCGGATCGTGCAACACCAGAGTAGCTGAGGTATTGTTGGAGTGGTAATTGATGCCGTTTTGCATTCCGGCAGGCAACTCTTCTACCCAAACCGGCCCACGAAGGTAAATGGCCACCGAATCCCAGGCCTCTGCCGTTGCATCGCTGGCCATGGCACTGATCCAGTGGGTGCCGGGTTCGAGGGTTTGCAGCACCAACGGATAAGACAACGACGAGCCCTGCTGCTGACTTAAAAGCTCACCATTGAGAAAAATGGACAACTCCGGGTTTTCAAGCGCTTCAACACAAATGGGCAACACCTGGTTAGGACTGACCAGCGGATTGCGCGAACCAGGACTGAGTATCTTTACATTGAGTGCCTGCTCATAAACCGTTACAAAGATATCGGACTGATCCGCGTTTTTATGTTCCTGGTAATTGCCGGAGGTATCCGCCTGGCCACTTCTGAAAACAAATGCCATGTGCAGGATCTGCTCCGACTGGGGCACACCGTAGTATTGGCGCACATTGGGGATCTGAAGCATATACAGGTTATCTTCAAGCCGGGTGAGCCGGGTTTCCGGGGTATTCTGCCCCCATGTGGTTTTCACATACCGCCAGTCTGACGATCCCTGGCTCAGGTTGGTAATAACTCCGGTGTGGGCATACACCTCACCCTCAAAGTTGAAAAGACCTCCGTTGCCCAGGGCAGCATTGAAGAACAAAGTAACCTCTGCATTGTCAAGGGGAAAGGCAGGCTGGGTAGTAACCACATCGATCTGCTGTCCGCAGTCGATGGGCTGATCTACCACGTAGGAGAAGTTGAGCCCGTTGTTGTTGTTGAAACGCAGGGTAAACAAATCAAATTCCTGCGAGAGATTTGCAATTACAGAGCTGAACACATAATATTCTACAAGGGTTTCGGAATCCTGCCCTGGCATATTGGCAGCCAGCTGGGTTCCGGTCACATTCATTTCAACCATGGTGGAAGATTGCCATTGATCGGTGGTATACCGCAGATAAAACACTTCCTGTTGCGAGGGCGCTGCACTCAGCTGAGCGGTTACTTCCACCTGTTCTCCGGCCTGGGGAAGGGCCGGATGCTGTGCCACCGCCAGTATCTGCACCGGTTGCTGGTCGGTTTCCATGAATACTGCCCGTGTATTTGCATAGCCACTGTCTTCGAACAACACGGTGTACCATTTTCCCTGGGTCACCGCAATTTCGTTGTTGGGTTCACTGGGAGTTCCATAGGTGAAATTCTGCAGGGCATTGATCTGCACAGTTGTGTTACCTGCCCACTGGTTTCCCCAGGGATCGCCAAAGGATGTACTTGCAAATTTGAACTGCTGAGTGCCTGTGGCACCTGTAAACTCAAAGGTGGCAGACCAACGCAATGTTCCGGAGGTGATCCGTTGCAGGTCAAAATCACCTCCCATAGAGGTAGAGTTGGCCCAGCCATTCCACTGGCCTGGCATGCGCACACCATCGGGCGGAAATATCTGGGCCTTCAGAGAAGGAATGGAAAAAGCGGCAACGATCCAGATCAGGAAAATCAATCGAAGTCTTACAGTAAAATTTCGGTTCATTGTAGTATGATTGGGTTAAAAGTTTAGGTGTCAAAACAATGCTAACATTTATAACAAAAAGGCTTTTCTGTCAAGGTGCTCACTATTCGTTCAGGGCCATCAAGACCATATCCTTAAAAACAGGCAAATTTAGCTTTTAATGATTATCTGTTGAAACCCACATGAGCACCGAGCGCTCACAAAAGACAATAAACATAGCGTATGTGGGTTCCATTCAACAACTTAAATCAAATTGATTCGAATAAAATACCGGTTCAGATTTTGACAATCCGGCTCCAGGCTTCACTGATGAATGACAAGCACCGTTGAAGGGAGGGAATCGACGAGTTTCGTCCATTCCCTTCCTTCTCTTTTTACGGGACGACATTCAGTGCCGACTGTCTGAAACAGGAATTTTCAGGGTATGGCGTTGCTCCCCCTGGGTTATGGAGAACAGCACGATACGGTGGTTTCCGGCAGGGATCTCCAGCGTGATGAGCCCCTCCTGACCGGCTACCTGCCCTTGATGCAGGGTGCGCCCCTGCAAATCTACAAACCGGTAACTCCAGGGAAACAACGAGGACTGTGCAGGCAGGTGGATGTATACGGTCTGCCCCTGGTACCACAATGCCGGCTCAAGGGTGGTGGGCAAGGCTACCGCCAGGATTTTGCTGTAGTCGGTCTTACCATCGAAGTCAGTTTGGCGTATTTTGTAGTAGCTCACCCCCGGCAAGGGCTGGCTATCGGCAAAGGCATAGGAAAGGATCTGGTTGCTGTTGCCGGCTCCGGGCAGCTGGGACAGTGGAGCGAAATCCAGTCCATTGTGCGAGCGCAATACGGTAAAATAGTGATTGTTGATCTCGGTGGCCGTTTGCCATTGCAACAGCACCTCATCGGTCTGGCGGGTAGCAGAGAAGGAGAGCCAGTCTACGGGCAGAGGGTTGTTTTGAAAACTGCTACCAATGGCAAATTCGGAAAAGCCTGAACCAATTTCGGTAGCTTTAAAACGGTAAGCGAGTTCACTACCTTCATATATAATGCCTGCACCTGCCTGTGACCATTCATCACTGCCATCGGGTCTTTTCACAATGGAAACCAGGTCGGGAAATACAATATTATCAAAACCATTTGCAAACAATTCAAGATCATAAATGGACCCGCCAATATCATCAGGTGCAGTTATCCGCCAAAAACCAACATCTGCCAGGGTGTTAACAAACACATTATGAGATGTAATTGGCAAATTACCATAATAGTCTTCTGGCAAATCATCTACAAACTCTGCAATAAGACTGATTGGATTACCACTGTTGGCAGGGCCTTCAGTAAACAGAACCGAGGCAGTCATCACTACGTTTTCCCTGCCAACAGGAAATACAAAAGGTTCCGTCAACGGACCACTGACTCCTCTTCGGAATCTGCCATCAATAAAGGAATTCTTGAAATCTAAATTCCCAGTCCCTGCAATAAGTGCATCGGGATTGGCTGACAAAAGGTACAACTGCTTATCATCTGTTTTAACGATCCCATTTATAAGCACCAGCTGATTCATAACATTTAAATCTGACGAAAGCGTAACTGTTTGATTGCTGTTGGGTTTTTGTACAACGAAAGCATTGACAGTTCCAGGAAGGCCATTACCCGTTACCATATTACTGCTACTTATCAGAACATAACCCGCTTCTGGTGAGAAAGAACGAGATGCTGTCCGAATATTACCTGCATCTGCAGAAAGTGTAATTCCCGCGGCATTCCCATACCTTAGCCATGCCCCGTTGTGCAAAATAAAAGATCCAGGTCCTGAAACAGAAAAGTTAAGAGCTGCCTGAAAGCAAGCGGGAGCATTCACACTCATAGTACCATCCACGTTGATACTGGATGAAATGTTTACATTCCCCCCATCTCCAAAAGGGTTGGCCGCGTTGGCATTGATTTCAACATTATGGTAAGTCTTTCCCCCTCTGAGAGTTTGGTTTTGAGAACTGGAAGTACCATACAATTCTATAGTTCCACCAGTTAAAAAATAGTCTCCGGTGAGTTCTGGTTGTGTATCGGTTAATTTTGAAATCCGCAACCTGCCACTGTCCATGATCAGACTTGCGGGGCCTGCAAGAGCATTACTTCCTGCATCAAACACATTGTCCCCGGTGATTTCGAAAACATCATTCACCACAATGGCACTGGAGTGAGTCTTGTACCCTCCACCGGATGAGGTGCCGGCAATTCGCACACCATGATAATTCTCACCGCCTCTCAACCTTTGGATACTGGATGGAGAGTCTGTAATCCCGGCCAATTCAATAACACCCCCGGAAAGCTGATAAATTCCTGTAAATCGGGGAAAAGTATTCCCTGTAGCGACTGTCGTCCTCTCAAACCGAAACACCCCTCCGGTCATCACGAGACTTCCGTTGCCAGACACACTGCGTCCCTGGGCAAAGCTTGTGGATTCTATAACCGTTCCTGACCGTATCTCCAATCTGCCAGGCTCAGTGACTACAATTCCAA
Organism: Bacteroidales bacterium; assembly: GCA_046291875.1. Classification (GTDB taxonomy): domain Bacteria; phylum Bacteroidota; class Bacteroidia; order Bacteroidales; family UBA7960; genus SKVR01. The sequence continues at coordinate 86,686 of JBKBSF010000003.1, forward strand.
AACCCGTATTTATCCTGAATGCATGTTCATCCTCACCCAGCTCCACAATTAGGGTTTTTGGGGCAGCGGCAGTGGGCAACGCATTCCCCGAGAACTGGTTCGACTGGCCTGTGTAGTGGTAGGTGGCATGGGCGGAGAAGGTCCTCACTCCACTCATCTGCACATTGCCCGTATTGGGCAGGGTGCTGATACCCTCCGGGTGGCCGATCTTAAGGATACCCCCTTCCCGGAGATTGAATGCACCCCCTCCCGATACAACATGGTGCTGCATGTTGAGGGTAGCCAACGAGTCGATCTCCAGGCGATTGTTTACCGTGAGGGCATTGTGGAGCACTACTTCTCCGCCGGGGTTGGCCATCCGCAAAAAGGCAAAGCCTGGATTGCCCAAGATGGATTGCACCCCGGTTCCGTTGAAGACCACTTCTCTATTGTTGGGATCGAAGCTCCCCGTGAAGCTTTGGTTCCATGAGCCGCGGATCTGCATATCGCGCCCAAAAGATTCAGACAATATCAGCTGCCCATTGAGATTAAGGTCTCCCGCAAGGACAAAGTCCCATGGGTCAGGGCCTGCATCTACGCTCAGTCCGGAGTTCTCATCGATGGTGAGGTTGCCGGCGATTGTAATATTGTCGCCCCAGGCATTGAGGTTGAGGTTCAGCTGGGTGTTGAACCCCACCCGCACATGCCATGGGTTGTTCCATTCCACAGCGCGGTTGTACCCCCCACCCGCGGCATAGAGCAGTGTGGATCCTTCCAGCAGCACCGGTGCATTCTCTTCTACAAATCCGCTTCTGATCTCGAAGGTCTGCTGCACGGTGCTAAGGCCAGCACCAAAGTTTACCCCAACCCCGGAGTGGAGCACCAGGTTGTGGAATACAACAGGATTGCCGCTCACTAAGGCTGCACCTGCAAACCTTACGGTGCCGGTGCCCGGCAACAGCGTGCCGTTGTTTTGCAAAAACCCGGTAAAACCAGCCCCGCCAATGGAAAGCTGGTGGGTGCCCAGGCCCAGCGACGACCCACTGGCAATCTCAACGGCTGCAGCTTCAACATCCTCAGTAAGGGTATAACCGGAAGGGAACGAGATGCGGAAATTGTTAAAGTAAGGTTGCCGTTGGTTTCCTCCAGCAAGCCCACTGGCATAAAACCGCAGTGCATCAATGGCAGAGTTGGCAAGGGTAAAGGTATTGTCGTAGGTTTCAACGCCATTGCGCCCGGTGGCATGTACCCGCAGCTGGGTGGCCGACACCCGCTCAAAATGCATGGTCATGGCCTGGGTGTCGTAATTGGTGAACATGTTGTCACCATTGATGGTGATGGTTGCAGTGCCTCCCTGGTTGATATTGATCACCTGAGTTCCTCCCACATACAAATTGAACCCTTTGTTGCCATCCCCATTCGAGTCCCAGTTCACCCCCCAGTCAAAGCTTAGGGTAGCTCCCACGGGCAGCGGGTAGATAAGATTGCGATCGGCATTGACGAATGCACCGGATCCTGCAGGGTTGGCAAACAGGCCAAATGATGGATTGGGAAGCCCGGTGATTTCTCCATCGCCCGGATCGCCAATAAACGCCCCAGCAAAACCTCCTCCGCCAGTAGCTATAACCCATGGCCCAAAACCATAGCCCTGGTTGCTGCCATTATTCCATTCGGAATAATTTGATGCCTGGTCGCCGGCAACATAAGTTTGTGCATGCACACCCAACAGGCCTGCAACCCAAAAAACGATGACAAAAACGAAGAGCCCCGGCAACCTTACGGCCGAGGTGAGAGTAGAGATCCTTTTTTCCATAACCTTTGTTTTTAACCGTAATCAAAAAAAAGCTCCGTAAAACGGAAAATAACAGGGAGGGTGTTGTCGGACAGTTGTTTAAAGATAGTGAATTCTGGATTGGAAACAAAGGGGATTTTGAAAAGTTCAAAGGAGCGCCCTTGCTGCCACAACGAGACCACAGACCCGAGCGCTGCACCTCTCTGGAAATATACTATCTTTGGGCCAGCAAACCCATCCGTCCTCCCTATGTTTACCATTCTGTTGCGGCACTCCTGGCAAATGCTTCGCCGCTCTCCCTTTTTCGAGAAAAACCTTTTCACGCGGGGTTTCCTGGCGTTTATGGTATTTTTTATGGTCATGCAGCTTTTCGCCATGGGCAGGATGCTTCCGGGCATCCTCAATGAAGCGTGGCCCGATCGGGCTCCGGCGGTTTGGGTTTTCGGAAGCCTTCCGCTGTTTTTGCTTGCGGACCTGTTTATGCGGTTTTTTCTGCAGAAAACACCCCGGCGCCACGTATTGCCCTACCTGCACCTTCCGGTGAGCAGGCCCACCCTCTCAGCCTGGTGGATTGTAAATGCCTGGCTGCATCCCATGAATGTATACCTGCTTTTCTTTTTCTGGCCCTTCATCCAGATGACCATCAACCCGGCCACCAGCAGCCAGCACCTGGGCTTACTGGGCATCTTTCTGCTTACCTCCTTCAACCAGAGCATCATCATGCTGCTGGGCACTCCCGGACGTATGAGCAAGGTTGTGGCTCTGGTGCTTACAGCACTGCTGGCGCTTACCGGCCTTTCGTACCTGTTTTATGCTGACAGGATGATGGATTATTCCATGCAGCTTTTCCTTGCCATGGTGTATGCAAAGCCCATGGCCTTTGTAATCCCACTGGCAGTGTTGGCTGCATTGCATGGGCTTGCCATGATCGGGAGTGTAAAAAACTACCATTTGTTGTATGAGATTTCAGGGAGAGAAGAGCAACGCACGGGCAACAATGCCTGGGAAAGATGGCTTGCCACAGTGCCCCGCTACGGCGACCTGTGGCTGCTGGAATGGCGTTTGCTGATCCGCAACCGGCGCAGCCGGTCGGGGGTTTACATTATTTTACCCATGGCACTGGCCTATGCACTGTTTGCAGCGTTCACCTTCACCGACCCGGCCCAGCTGGGGCAAATGATCATCTACATCATGGTGGCAGGGAGCCTGGGCGGGCTTCAGCTGCAACATGCCTTTTCGTGGGACAGCCACTTTTTCGATTTCCTGGCAAGCCGCAATATCTCCATGGAAAGATACGTAAGGGCGAAATTCTATTTTTACACCTTTATTGCCATGATACAAATGGTAGTTGTGAGCCTGGCTACCGGCTTTATCAATTTGCCGGTCATGCTTATGTGTGCTGCCATTACGCTGTATGTCTGCGGAGCAGGGTATTATGTTTACCTGCGCATGGGGGTACGCCATTCGTCGCGGTTCGACCCCGAAGGCCGATCGAGCTTCAACATGGAAGGGATCAGTGGCATGAAATTCATCTCAGGCTTTTTAATGATTATCTCCATTATTCCTCTTTTCTTTATCGGCTTTTTCATCACCCAGCCCCATGGTGCCGCACTGGTGGTGGGAGCGGCCGGACTGGCCTTTTTGCTTACTCACCGGCGCTGGACAAAAACCATTGCCCAAAGGCTGGAACAGTGTAAACATATCAACCTTGCTTTGTATCGTCAAAAATAATCTCCCATGCATATCCAGATAGAAGACCTTCAGAAACAATACCAGGGGCAGGTGGTGCTCGACATCCCCGGCCTTTCCATTGAGCCAGGCGAATTGACCGGCATTGTGGGCAACAACGGAGCCGGCAAAACCACTCTGCTGCGGCTTACCCTCGACCTGATTGCCGCCGATCAGGGCAGAATCATACTGGGGGAAGAGCCCGTGCAAACCTCCAGCCACTGGAAGCTGCATACGGGGAGCTTTCTGGATGAAGGGTTCCTGATAGGCTTTCTCACCCCGCAGGAGTACTTTCATTTCAACGGGCAAACCTATGGAAAAACAACGGAAGAGGTAGAAGAAGCACTGAAGCCCTTCGAACGTTTCCTGGGCGAGGAGATCTGCGGCACCTCCAAATACATCAGGCAACTCTCTACCGGCAACAAACAAAAGGTGGGTATTGTGGCAGCCATGATGGTAAACCCTTCCCTGCTTTTACTTGACGAACCCTTTAACTTCCTCGACCCCAGCTCGCAGATTGTGGTGCGCAAGCTTCTCAAAGAGATCAATACCCGCCAGGGCACAACCATGCTCATCTCCAGCCACAACATCAATCATCTGGCAGAGATCTGCACCCGGGTAATCCTCCTGGAGAAAGGGAAAATCATCAAGGACATCCGCCCCCAAACCAACGGGGAGCTGAATGAAATTGAACATTATTTTGACAGCCAGGCCCAGTAGGCATCAGCGATCCACCGGCACTACCTTGTAGATCTTGTCGCCACGCCGCACCAGCTCAGGGGTAGAGAATGAGCACATCTCCCCTTTCACGGCTTTTTCAACAGGTTTCAGATCTACCCTTATCCCGGGCATCTGCATCTCCACCACACCGGTGGTGGGTCCGGTAATGTAGATCTCATCGGCAGTGGAGAGTTCGCCGGTTTCCATCTTCACCTCGACCACCCCCAACTTTGAGAAATAGTTGGTAACCTTGCCCACATAAACCTTCTTATGGGTGGCTTGCGATCCGTACTGCTGTGTCCATTCGCCCAGCTTGCGACCCAGGTAGTATCCGTCCCAGAAATCGCGGTTGTAAACCTTACGCAACTGTGCCATCCACTTTTCTACCTCATCGGGGGTAAAAGAACCCACCTGCCAGGCTTCAGTAGCTTCACGGTAGGCTCGTGTAACGGTTTTTACATACTCGGGGCCGCGCCCCCGCCCTTCGATCTTGAAAACCTTTACCCCTGCAGCCAGTATTTTATCCAGAAAGGGCAGGGTGCACAAGTCTTTGGGCGACATGATATACTCATTGTCGATCTCCAGCTCAAATTCCCCTTCCTTGTCTTTTACGGTATAGCCCCTGCGGCAAAGCTGCAAACAGGCACCCCGGTTGGCAGAGAAATTCATGTTGTCGAGGCTCAGGTAGCATTTCCCGCTTACGGCCATGCATAAGGCTCCATGCACAAATATTTCGATCTGCACCAACTCCCCTGAAGGGCCTTTGATCTGTTGCTCCTCAATTCCTTTTACGATGGCAGCTACCTGCCCGAGGCTCAGCTCGCGGGCCGTTACCATTACGTCGGCATACCGGCTGAAGAACTTCACTGCCTGCAGGTTGGTAATGTTGCACTGGGTTGAAATATGCACCTCGATACCCTGGCTGTGGGCATATTCAATTACACTCAGGTCGGAGGCTATCACGGCACTCACTCCGGCAGCCCGGGCCCTGGCAAGGGTTGCCTTCATCTCCTCCATCTCTTCATCATAAATGATGGCATTGAGCGTAAGATAGGTCTTTACCTGGTGCTGATGTGCTATCCGGCAGATCTCATCCAGATCGTCCAGAGAGAAATTCTGCGAAGACCGCGAGCGCATATTCAACTTACCCACTCCAAAATATACCGAGTGTGCACCACCCTGTATGGCCGCCATCAACGACTCATAAGAACCTACCGGCGACATTATTTCAACCCTGTTTTGCTTGTTTTCCATAATTTTGTATGCTGACAAAACTTTCAAATACCAAAGATGCAAAGGTACACCCTTTATCCCAAAAAATTACACCTGCTGGTGCTGGTACTGGCAGGATGTATGGCTTGTTGCCATGACGATCGTGCCCAAAGGGCCGATGGTTTTGCCATGGAAATCATTACCGGTTTTTTAGAGCAGGAAAAGGAATTTGCCAGGTCACTTCATTCCAATGACCCCATTGCAGCAGCCCTTGCAGTAGACTCCATGCAGGCGCTCACCAGGTATTTTTACGACCAGGCCTATTTGTTCCCATGGCCTCAGAAGGACAGCCTCTACTTCAATCAGGTGGCTATCCTGATGGACAGAATGGAAGAAGTGGCCCATAAGATCTATCCGGAGGCTTTGGCCATTGCATTGCTTCCCAAGGAAGGGTATACACCAGCCCGCGAGGCAGTGTTGATGCAGCTGCTTCACCAGGCAGACAGCCTGCTTGAAGAACCTTTACATGAACTTAAATCTCTGCGAAAGCAAACCTTTCAGGGAAAGGCCCTTCAGGGTACTTCAAACCCCCATAATCCCAATTCACCCTAAAATCCTATGAATAAGACCACCCTGTTTCGCGACCTGGGACGCATGGAATACCAGCAAGCCTGGGACTACCAGGAAACACTTTTCAACCAGATCATTGCACTGAAGTTGCAAAACAGACAATCGGAAGAAACCCAGGCCCCCACACCCAACTACCTGTTGTTTGTGGAGCACCCCCATGTATACACCCTTGGGAAAAACGGTTCTGAAAACAATCTGCTCATCAATGCCCTTCAGCTGCAAAACCATGAGGCCACCTTTGTAAAAACCAACCGTGGCGGCGATATTACCTACCATGGGCCAGGCCAGATTGTGGGGTATCCTATCCTGGACCTTGACAATTTCTCGCCCGACATCCACCAGTATGTGGCCCATCTGGAGGAAGCCGTGATCAGAACACTTGCAGGCTACCAGATCCATGCCGACCGCCTCAAAGGCGCCAGCGGGGTGTGGCTCGATCCACAGAACCCGGCCAAAGCCCGTAAGATCTGTGCCATTGGAATTCGCACCAGCCGCTGGGTAACCATGCACGGTTTTGCGTTCAACATCAATACCGACCTGAGGTACTTTGACTATATAAACCCCTGCGGGTTTACCGACAAGAAGGCCACCAGCATGCAGAGAGAACTGGGGGCAGAGGTGGATATGCAGGAAGTTAAAGACCGGCTGAAGATCGAACTGGCCGAACTTTTTGGCATGAAGCTCATTCAGCAATAGCTCTCCCCGGCCCGGCACATTTCTGCTTACAGCGCAGTTGTATGACGATTCAGGCATTCATACAATCGTCTGACGACTATGCAACAGGCGAAATCAGGCCAACACCAATTTAAACAAACCATTGCTGCCCAACAGGGATATGTGAAGAATATTTTATAAAGCAAGGGGCGGAACTGCTGCAAGTTTCACTATATTTACAGAATCAAACGCCAAAAACCAAGCCTTATGCACACCCCAACCCCTGCGCCCCTGGAGATGGGCGGAAAAGAATACCGTACAGTAAAGATCGGCAACCAGATCTGGATGGCCGAAAATTTGGCACTGCTTACCCCCGGCAGCTGGTATTACAATGATGATGCCGCCCAGGGAGAACCTTTTGGCCGGCTGTACTCCTGGGATGCGGCCATGCAGGCTTGCCCCGAAGGCTGGCGCTTGCCCACCGAAGAAGACTGGGAACAACTGATCAGCCATCTGGGTGGAGAGAACCAGGCCTTTCACCAGTTACTGGAGGGAGGAGAATCTGGTTTTGACGCACTCTTTGCCGGATACCGCAGCCTTACAGGAGCCTTCCTGAGTATCGAAAGGGCTGCCGACTTCTGGACCGGCACCCCCGCCGGCGATGCCAACGCCTGGTTGCGCTATCTCATCTTCAAGAAGGATAAGGTACACCGTATCATAGATGACAAAAGGTGTGGTTTCTCCGTAAGATATATGCGCGATGCCCACTAAGACCCCTTAACAGCCAAAAGGGCTGATCAACCCAAACTTTTTTTTCTGAGGTTGTGCCTCTTCCGTTCTTCTTTAGATCCGGATGGTGATTCCTGTGTGTAATTCTTCAAAGGAAATTGCGACAAATCTGTTGAGTGACTAAAAAAACTGAAACCACGTGGAAAAAGACTTTATCGAAACCATTGAAACACATCGTGGAATTATTTTTAAGGTCTGTAAAATGTATTGCCCCCTGGAAGAGGACTGCCACGACCTTTACCAGGATATCATTACACAATTGTGGCGCGCCTGGGGGGGCTTCAGAGGGGAAGCCAAAATCAGCACCTGGATCTACCGTATCGCTTTGAACACAGCCATTTCGGGCTTCAGAAAGCAAAAACGAAATCCGCTGAACCATTCGGTTACCACCGATGATGTTCAGCTCAGCTACGACGATGAGCGGAGAAAAAAGGAAGATCTGGAATTGCTGCACATGGCCATCGGGCAGTTGTCGAAAGTAGAAAAGGCAATGGTAATGCTTTACCTGGATGAAGTATCCTACGAAGAGATTTCCTCCATCATGGGGATCACCCAAAACAATGTAAGGGTAAAGATGTTGCGCATCCGCGAAAAACTAAAAAAAATTCTCGAACAACACTGATAGGATTATGGACGAATTCAGTAAGTTAAAAAAAATGTGGGACCAATCCTTTGGGGGCGAGTTACAGCCCACCAACAAGGAGCAGTTGCTGATGCTGATGCAGAAAAAATCTGCCGGCCCGGTTGACAAGCTCAAGAAAAGCCTGCGCATAGAGATCGGAGCCATCCTCATTGCCATTCCGATGCTGATCCTGATCATGCTGGAATTGCAAAAGGTTTATTACATCATCAATACCACTATCCTGATTGCTGTTTTTGCAGGCTCTCTGATCTATTATTTTATCAACCTGCGAAAGCTGCAGAAGATCTGGAGCCAAAGCCAGCAAAACCTTCGCACAAGCCTGGAAAGCACTCTAATGCTGGTGAAATTTTTTCGCAATACCTATTTTTGGCTCAACATCATCCTGTTTCCATTCGGCATGTACTTCGGCTATGTGATTGGGTTCGGACTGGGCTCGGGGGGCGAAAAGATCACTTCCTTGATCCTTGAAGAACATCTGTCGTTGCACATGCTCATACTGGTTGGCATCACGGTTACGATGCTCCTTTTTACAGGATTCTGGTTCTTTTTGAAATTTTATGTACGAAAGCTCTACGATGTGCACATCCGCTACCTGGAGGAGATCTACAAAGAGCTTACTGAGTTTGAACATAGCTGATCACTTAAAAAACCCCTACACATATGCGCAAATACATTATTCTTGCCCTGTTTTTACTGGCAGGCCATCAAGGCTTTACCCAGCCCTTCGCCAAGGGTTTGTTATGGAAAATCTCAGGCAATGGCCTGAGCGAACCGTCATTCGTTTTTGGTACCATCCACATGATCTGCCCCGAAGCATTTGTGGTGTTTCCGGGCACCCAACAGGCCCTTGCCCAGAGCCGGCAAATAGTGCTGGAGCTCGACTTTACCGACCCTCAGCTGATGATGGGCATCCAGATGGGCATGCTTATGCAGAACAATACTGAGATCAAGGATCTGCTCACCCATGAAGATTACCAGTTTCTGTCAACCTTTATGAGCGACAGCCTGGGCATGCAGGTGGGCTTTGTGGGGCGCATACAGCCCTTCTTTCTGTTGAGCATGACCTTTCCGCACATGATCCAATGCCAGCCCAAAAGCTACGAAGAGTTTTTTGTAAACAAAGCAAAGGAGATGCAACTTCCGGTAAAGGGGCTGGAAACCCTGCAGGAACAACTCAACGTGTTTGCAGCCATGAGCTACACACAACAAGCCGAAATGCTGCTGGAAACCCTGCGCGATTACAACAAGCAACGCCAGGAACTGCAGCAACTGGTAGACACCTACCTTACCCAGGATCTGCTGGCACTTAATCAACTATTCCTAAAAAGCCAAAGCAAGCACGAGGAGTTCAACCGCCGCCTGATGGAGGAACGAAACCTGCGCTGGATACCACGTATGGAAGCTATTATGCAACAAACGCCCACTTTCTTTGCCGTAGGAGCAGGGCATTTTACCGGAGAACACAGCATCCTTGATCTGCTGGCACAACAAGGGTATACTGTCGAAAGGCTGGAATAAAAAAAGCCTTCCACTTGGAAGGCTTTTCAATGTTGACCGACTAGGATTCGAACCTAGACAGGCAGAACCAAAATCTGCAGTGCTACCGTTACACCATCGGTCAATGTTCGTTGTTGTTAACGGATTGCAAAAGTAGGTAAATTTTCTATTTTGCAAAATTTTTTTTGAAAGATTTTCTCTTTTTTCCTCTCAAACTTTCAGGGCAAGCTGATTTTATCGGGCATCCTCTTCTTAAAACCATTCACTTTTTGAGATTTACGGCGCGTGGAACTGAAACACTTCCCGATGCAGAAGAAGATCGAACCATTGCAGAAACTGCCCCAGGCTCATATCCGTGGGCCACAACTCCTCTTCATGCCACAACGATAACTCATTGCGCCATAGCTCCAGATAGTGATCCTGCAGGAACTTTTCCTTTTCCTGCAAAGTATAAAAAGGCTCAATGAGATAAACTGTAGGATCATTGCGAAATGCATCATTGTTTTCGGAGCCCGCCTTACGATCGGCCTGGGCCAGCCAGTTGTAAAACTCATCTTTGGGTTGAAGCAGCAAGGCAATTCTTTCAATGGGCTGTAGCATAACTTTCACAGTTGAAAAGGGAGATGGAATCTTTTTTAAAAATCCATCCTGCTTTGGCTGGGATGGAACTTCAAAGATATAAAAATGAATGCCAGAACCCGGAAAAGCCATAAATTTGCCGGTCTTTAAATCTGCAAAAATGCAAATCCGCAATATCATATTTGACCTGGGAGGTGTACTTCTCAATCTGGACACCCAAGCTACCATCGAAGCATTTCGCAATCTGGGCATACATCAGTTTGACAACTTTTTCACCCTTGCTCGTCAGGATCATCTGTTCGACAAACTCGACAAGGGAGAATACACGCCCGAAGAGTTCTACCAGGAGATCCGTCGAATAAGTGGCTTGGAGCTTGAAGAGCATAAGATTGATCAAGCGTGGAACGCCATGCTTCTGGATCTGCCTTCAGAGCGTATAAAATTGCTTGAGCAAGCCAGGAACCACTACAACACTTACCTGCTTAGCAACACCAACAGCATCCATTACCCGGCCTATACGCGCTACCTCAAAGAAGCACACGGCTATGAAAGCCTTGCCGGCTTGTTTAACAATCACTACCTTTCTCATGAAATTGGTATGCGCAAGCCTGATGTGGAGATCTTTTCCTTCGTGATCAAGGAAAATGGGCTGAACCCTGCCGAGACATTGTTTATCGACGACAGCCCTCAGCACGTGGAGGGCTCGCGTAAAGCAGGCTTGTGGGGCTACTGGCTGGATCTGCAAAAGGAGAAGATTACTGATCTTTTTGAGGAGGGAAAACTCAGGGATTCGGTGATGCTTAGGCTTCAAAATCAGTGACACAGATCTGGTCGAGCAGGTCGTATACCTGCCGGGCATCGGGGGCTGTAACCAGTTGCATGCGGAAGGGTTTGAAATTGCGAACCCCTTTGAAATAGGTGCAATAGTGGCGCCGCATCTCAAAAACGGCCACACGCTCCCCTTTCCAGGCAACCGACATTTCCAGATGCTTTCGGCATATCTCCGCACGTTGTAAAAGGCCGGGCTCGGCAAGCATCTCGCCCGTTTGAAGAAAATGGGATACCTGGCTGAATATCCATGGATTTCCGATACTGGCTCTGCCAATCATAATTCCATCTACTCCAAAGGTCTGCATTGCGTGTAAGGCCGATTGCGGATCTTTGATATCACCATTGCCAATGATTGGGATGTGCATTCTGGGATTGTTTTTTACCTGGCCGATCAAAGTCCAGTCGGCAACACCACTGTACAACTGGTTCCGGGTACGACCGTGTATGGTAAGAGCAGCAATACCCACATCCTGCAGCCGCTCAGCTATATCCACAATCAATTTCGATTTTTCATCCCATCCCAGGCGGGTTTTCACGGTTACAGGGGTCTGTACTGCTTTTACCACCTGGCGGGTCATTTCTACCATCTTGGGGATATCAAGCAGCATACCCGCACCCGCACCTTTGGCGGCAACTTTGCGCACGGGGCAGCCAAAGTTGAGATCGATAAAATCGGGTTGGGTTTGCTCTACTATGCGTGCGGCCTCTACCATGGCATCAATATGAGCCCCGAAAATCTGGATGGAAACCGGTCGTTCCTGCGGATACACATCCAGCTTGACCTTGCTTTTCTGGGCATCGCGGATCAGTCCATCAGAGGAAACAAACTCTGTAAACACCCAATCGGCCCCCATCTGGCGGCAAATAGCCCGGAAAGGAGGATCGGTAACATCTTCCATGGGAGCAAGAATAACCGGTTGGCGTTCGAAGGAAACATTACCGATTTTAACAGGACGCAGTGGATCCATTCTTTTTATTTTTCTGAAAAGTGCACAAAAAAAGGATTAGGTTTGTAATTTCAGAACCCGCAGACATACTTACAGGTAAATTGAAATCATCCTGACATCGCTTTTGCACTGCAAAAATACAAATCTTATGACGACTCGAAAGACAGGCTGGCTGGAAGACATGCATCCTTCGGGGCAGCTGATCGCTACTGCCGGTGTTGCTTTGTTTACAGGGATTGTAGTTACCCTTCTGGGGTTGCTGCTTGCCCTTCCCTTTTTGGGAGATCAGGTGCTGCAACTTATGGGTGAAGGCACCGATCTGTCTCACCCCGACAACATCCATCTGGGCAGATACATGCAGATCATAAGCCACCTGGGTTTGTTTATTCTTTCTTCGTTTCTGCTTGCCTGGCTGTTTGGCAGAAGCATTTTTCAATATCTCTATCTCAACCGGTTTCCCCGTATAGAGATCTACCTGCTGTCGGCACTGGTGATTTTTGCGGCATTGCCACTGATCAATTACATCCTGGAGCTCAACATGCAGATGCATCTGCCAAAGTATCTGCAACCGGTTGAGGAATGGATGCGTCGCACAGAAGCTGCAGCAGAACGCACTACCCTTGCTTTTCTCAGGGTTGATACTATTTCCGGATTATTTTTCAATCTTTTCATGATTGCAGTGATACCAGCCCTTGGTGAGGAGCTTATGTTCAGGGGTGTGATACAACGGATATTTCTGCGGTGGAGTTCCAGCACCCACATAGCAGTCTGGACCTCGGCACTGATTTTCAGCGCCATCCACCTTCAGTTTTTTGGCTTCTTTCCAAGAATGATCCTGGGAGCCTTATTTGGCTATATGGTGGTATGGAGTGGCAGTATCTGGCCAGCGATCCTGGCCCATTTTGTTAACAATGCTGCTGCGGTGATTGCCTTTTACCTTTTTCATCATCAGCTCACCGACGACACCCTGCAAAATATAGGCAAAGGGAATGATGGGATTTACCTGGCGTTGCTGAGCTTGCTTGTTACACTGGCATTGCTTGTGGCCATCCGCCGGCTGGGCAGGAAAGGCTGACCCAATCCATCCTGTATGGGTTACTCCCCATTTCAGGGGCACATGACCTCACTCAGATATCCTTTACCAGCTTATTCTCGGGCATATCGGCAATAACATTGCTGAAGGCCCTGAGGGTTCGTTTGAGTTCTTCAAGCTCTTCGGTATCGCGGGCAATGATGGTGTCTACTCCTTTATGTTCGAGCTTTTCAACAATATGCCGGATGCTCACCTTATGAATATCAGAAGCAGGCTGAAAGGCATCCTCCTTATGATGCTCCGAACGGGCAGCAGAGATAAAGCGCAAGTCCTCCAGATCGTCTAGGATTTCCCGAACAATTTTTATGGGCATCTCCAGGGCGGTGGCAATCTGCGGAGGAGTAAAGGCAGGATCGCCTGCAGCAAACCTGCGGGCAATGAGGTTATACACCAGCAAGGCAAGTATTTTCTTATTGAAGGGGCTGATGTTTTTTGCCTCATGCTCAAATTCGTAGTACTCAACATTCTGATTGGCAAAAGAAATTTCTGCACCAAAAAGGACAATGAGCCAGCTGATACGGATCCAGAACAATAAAAGGGGCAATGCTGCAAAACTACCATAGATAGCATTGTACCGTGATACGCCCACCTGGAAATGAATATAGGCCCATTGCACCAGAATAAAAACTGTACCTGCAATTACAGCACCAATCAGGGCCGAGGAGAATTTTACGTTGGTATTGGGCATCACCATATAAACCAGGGTAAACACAAACCATATGAGCAGATAGGGAACCAGATTAACGAGAAAAAGTAATGTGGGTCCGAGAAACTGAAAAAACTGAAGCTGCTCTGCAAAACTGCTTACCTGGGTAGTAAGAAAAACCGTTGCTGCACTTGACATAATAAGGAAAAGGGGAGCAACAAACATCATAGAAAAATAATCACTAACCTTGCGGGCGAAGGGCCGCGCCTGCTTGATCTGCCAGATGCCATTGAATGACTCTTCTACATACATCATCACAATAATGATGGTGTAAAGCAGTATTACAAGACCTACCCCTGCCACAATACCGCCCTGGGTAGTCTGCAACATGGAGTTGGCAAACTCCATTATCCATGCAAAAACCTCTTCCCTTCCCACAAATACCTCGCGCAACTGTCTTTCTACAAATGCCTCCAGCCCAAAGCCTTTGGCAATTCCAAAAGCCATGGCTACCACCGGAACAATGGCCAGCAAAGTATAGTAGGTAAGTGCAGATGCCCTCAGGTGCAGCACATCTTCCTTAAACCCACGAAAGGCAAGAATAAAGATCCTCAATTGTTTGATGAGGAATGATTTTCGTGGGGGCAGATCCTTGAGAGGGATCTTCCACACGTCACGCTCAACAAAATTTACGGCTTCCCTGAGCCTTGCCATTATTCTGTCATATCTTCGCTTCATCACTAAAAGGGTTTACTTCTTCACACAATTGTTATACGCAAAGAACCCCTGCAGGGTTCAAAAGATGTACAATTATTCGCGAGTTGCTTGCAGCATTTTCTTTACTTTTGAGGTGCTAATCACAGTATCGTTACCCCCGTGGAAAACATTTTTGAGCACATACAGGAACTTCAGCAAAAAGGGCAATCTTTCGTGCTTTGCTCCCTCACTGAAAGCCAGGGGAGCGTGCCCCGGAAAGCGGGGAGCAAAATGGTGGTTTTGCCTGATGGAGGCATCATAGGCACCATTGGAGGAGGAGTCATGGAAAAAGAAGCAATTGCCGATGCATTGCAGGTATTGCAGAACAACGCCCCCCTGCACAAAAAATACATTCGCCACGACCACAATGAAAAACAACCCTCAGGCTGGATCACTGTTTTTTTTGACCCCCTTCCTGCCCGGGAGAGACTCTTTATTTTTGGTGCAGGACATGTGGGAGCATCGTTGGCCCGACTGGCAAAACATGCAGGTTTCTCGTGCATTGTTATCGATCCGCGCCCCGATCTTATTCAAAAACTTGAGAATGAAGGGTTCCTGACAAAAAGCAAAGCTTATACTGAAGAGGCTCAAAGTCTTGATATCCGTGAGAGCGATTTTGTTTTCATTACCACCCACAGCCACGAAACAGATCGCGACCTGCTTGCTGTTTTTGCAGGCCGTTCGCTTGCATGGCTGGGCATGATTGGCAGCCAGAAAAAGGCGCAGGCTGCAAGAGAATACCTGCTCGAAAAAGGCCTCGCCACACCTGAACAGGTTAAAAAGATCGAAATGCCGGCAGGGATACCCATTATGGTCCATACCCCTGCTGAGATTGCCGTAAGTATACTGGCACGCCTTATCGACATAAAAAACAGCCCTCAACTCCGCTAACCACATCAACACTATACACTGAAACCGAAGATTATGCTTACCGGAAAATACCAGACCCTTTTCGAGCAGTTAAAAGCATTTATCCCCGCGAACCGGATATTTACCGACCCCACGCGCACACTTGCCTGGGGCACAGATGCCAGTTTCTACCGCCTGATACCCAAAATGGTAGTAAAAGCCCACACAGAGGAGGAGGTGGCCAGAATTCTGCAAAGCTGCCACCAGCTGGAGATCCCTTCCACCTTCAGGGCTGCCGGCACCAGCTTGTCGGGACAGGCCATAAGCGATTCGGTGCTCATTGTAGCTGCCGAAAACTGGAAAAAACACACTATCCTTGACAATGGGCTCAAAATCCGGTTGCAACCCGGCATTATTGGAGCCCGCGCCAATATCTACCTGGCTCCCTATGGAAGAAAGATCGGTCCCGATCCTGCTTCCATCAATGCAGCCATGATCGGTGGAATTGCAGCCAACAACGCCAGCGGAATGTGTTGTGGCACCGCGCAAAACTCCTACCAGACCCTCGACAGTATGCGGGTGATACTTGCCGATGGTACCCTTCTGGATACTGCCAGTGAAGAGAGCAAACAATCTTTTGTGCGCAGCCATGCTTATCTGCTGGAAGCATTGTCGGCACTGGCCCGAAAAGTTAAGGACAATGCATCGCTGTCGGAGCTGATCCGCAGAAAATACAAAATGAAAAACACTACGGGCTACAGCCTCAATGCCCTGGTAGACTTTTCGGATCCTTTTGATATCCTTACACACCTGATGATAGGGTCAGAAGGCACCCTTGCTTTTATGTCGGAGATCACTTACCACACGGTAGCAGAGCACTCTCACAAGGCCAGTGCCCTGGTGATCTTCCCTGATATTGAGCAGGCCTGCCTGGCAGTAAGCCTGCTCAAGAGCCAGCCGGTAGCAGCCGTAGAGCTGATGGACAGGGCAGGTTTGCGTTCGGTGCAAAACAATGAGGGCATGCCCTCTTACCTGAAGGATCTCTCTGATGAAGCTGCCGCCCTGCTTGTGGAAACCCGGGCGCACAGCCACCAAGAGCTTGATTTGCAGATTCAGAATATCTGCGATACGCTGAAGCCTGTACCTGTGGTACTTCCCATAGCTTTTACGGCAATCCCGGAAGAGTATATGGTTCTCTGGAATATCAGGAAAGGGTTGTTTCCTTCGGTGGGAGCGATGCGCAAAACAGGAACCACCTGCCTGATCGAAGATGTGGCTTTCCCTATTGAGCAACTGGCCCGGGCAACCCTCGACCTTCAGGCACTGTTCAGAAAATACCATTACCATGAAGCGGTGATTTTCGGGCATGCGCTTGAGGGGAACCTGCACTTTGTCTTCAACCAGGATTTTGGCACACACCAGGAAGTGGATCGCTATGCCCGCTTCATGGATGAGCTTGCCACCCTGGTGGTGGATGAATACGGCGGAGCCCTGAAAGCCGAACATGGAACCGGGCGCAACATGGCCCCCTACGTAGAAAAAGAATGGGGCAGTGAAGCATTCGCCTTGATGAAAGAGATCAAGACTATCTTCGATCCTTTGCAATTGCTCAATCCCGGGGTAATTCTCAATGAGAGCCCCACAGCCCACCTGGAAAACCTCAAGCCGCTATCCCCGGTAAATGAACTTGTAGATAAGTGCATAGAATGTGGTTTTTGTGAGCCTGCATGTGTTTCAGCAGATCTTACCCTGAGCCCACGCCAGCGCATTGTGGTGCTGCGCGAAATGGAAAGACTCAAAGAAACAGGGCATCAGCCGCATATACTGGCGCAGATGACCGGCGATTTCGACTACGAAGGAGACCAGACCTGTGCTACCGATGGCCTTTGTGCCATCAACTGTCCGGTAAAGATTGACACCGGGGCCATGGTAAAATCCATCCGCTACCATAAGCTACGGCCCGTCAACCATAAAATCGCCTGGCGTCTTTCGCGCAATACCGCCAAAGTAGTTGGCATGGCCAGCTTTGGACTGGATACTGTAAATCTGTTTCATCGCCTGCTGGGCACAAAAGTACTGGGTGCGCTGGCACGTGGGGTGCGCAAGCTCAGCGGAGGCCTCGTGCCAATGTGGAACCCATGGTTCCCCAAAGGAGGCAATAAGATCGTTTCGTACACTGTAAACCCCGACAACCCTCTGAAGGTGGTTTATTTCCCCTCCTGCATCAACAGGGGCATGGGTGTTTCGCGCGATTATGCAGAAAAAACCCCTCTCACCGACAAAATTCCGGCATTGCTCAGAAAAGCAGGGTTTGAGGTAATCTACCCTGCAAACTTAAAAGAGCTTTGCTGCGGCATGGCCTATTCCAGCAAAGGATACAAAGAACAAGGCAAATACAAATCAGACCAGTTGCAGGCAGCACTCTTTGAGGCCAGCCAGCAAGGCAGGTACCCCATTCTGTGCGATATGAGCCCATGCCTGTATACCATGAAAACCAACATGGAACCGGCCCTGAAGCTTTACGAACCCATTGAGTTTACCCTGCAATACCTTGCGGAGCATCTTGAGTTCACTCCCATTGCTCAGGAAGTAGCGGTGTTTTCTGTTTGCAGTGCAAAAAAAATGGGGCTAGACGCTTCACTGGCCCAACTGGCCAGGATGTGTTCGACGCGTGTAACCGAGATTGATGCCAACTGTTGCGGGTTTGCCGGCGATCGTGGATTCAGTTATCCTGAGCTGAATGCACATGGCTTGCGCAGCATAAAAGAACAGGCCTCTTCTGCAGTGCAAGGATACTCTACCTCGCGCACCTGCGAAATTGGCCTGAGCCTGCACAGTGAGAAATCATTCCAATCGATCCTGTACCTGGTTGACAAGGTTACCCGTGCCAAATCATCCCGGTAGGGGTCCTTGCCAAAGGGTTAAACTGTCATTTCTCCCCGGAGCGGGGTTTGGAGGTATTTCTTAAGCCTTTCGGGCGCATAATCATTTCCCAGCAGGTACATCAGTTTGGTAAGGGCTGCTTCAAAGGTGATATCGTGCCCACTGACCACACCAATACGTTGCAGGTTTACACTGGTTTCGTATTTCCCCATCTTTACGGAACCACCACGGCACTGTGTAACATTAAGGATGATAAGGCCTCGGTTGCAGGCATCTTCCAGTTCTTCCAGAAACCAAGGGTAGGTGGGTGCGTTGCCCGAGCCAAAGGTTTCCATTACCACCGCTTTCACATCCGGGATATTGAGCACGGCATGCACCGCCTCACGGCTGATGCCGGGAAAAAGAGTAAGCACACCTACCCGGGTATCCATACGGGTAAAAATTCTGAACTCCTGCCCTACTGCTTTATGAATGGCGTCGGTATTATATTTGATCTCCACCCCTGCCTGGGCCAGAACCGGATAATTTACTGAGCGGAAAGCTTCAAAATGCTCTGCATTGAATTTGTGGGTGCGGTTGCCCCGGTAAAGCTGGTATTCAAAATAGATGCAAACCTCAGGCACCAGCGCCTCTCCATTGTGGCGGGCAGCAGCAATTTCCAGCGAGGTAATAAAGTTTTCCTTCCCATCGGTGCGGATCATGCCAATGGGAAGCTGCGAACCGGTAAGGATAACCGGCTTGGAGAGGTTCTCAAGCATAAAACTAAGGGCTGATGCGGTATAGGCCATGGTATCAGATCCGTGCAGGATCACAAACCCATCGAATTTCTCATAATTCTCCTCAATGATCTTTGCCAGCCGCACCCATATCTCGGGTTGCATATTAGAAGAGTCGATGATGGGATCGAAAGAGATACTGTCGATATGAAACCCGAATTTCCGTATTTCGGGGATCTGGTCGGTGAGGTGTTTGAAATCGAAAGGATTGAGTGCTCCGGTTTCAGTATCCTGCACCATTCCAATGGTACCTCCGGTATAGATTACAAGTATCCTGGCTTTTTGATTCATAGGGATGTTTCTGAAAGATTGAGATTGAACAAACGGGATGCATTCTGCGTGGTTTCCATGGCCACGGTTTTGAGCGACAATCCCTTTATTTCTGCAATTCTGGCGGCCACATGAAGCAGATAATCGGGCTGGTTGCGTTTGCCGCGGTGAGGCACAGGGGGCAGGTAAGGGGCATCGGTTTCCAGCACAAGGCAATTCAGATCAACATGCTCAACCACTTTGGCCATCATGCTGTTTTTGTAAGTAACAACACCTCCAATGCCAAGCATTAACCCAAAACGGGTAAACCAATCGGCTTGGTGGGCATTTCCCGGGAAGCAGTGCATTACCCCCTTCAGGCCTTTACCTTCGAAGGGTTCGAGCACCTGCATGATTTCATCGATGGAGTTGCGGCAATGGATAACGATGGGCAGATCATACTCCAGCGCCCACTGGATCTGCAACCGGAAAGAGTCTATTTGCTGCAGGTAATAGGCAGTATCCCAGTAAAGATCTATTCCGGTTTCGCCGATGGCCACCACATCTTGCCGGGTCAACAGTGGCTTCATCTGCTGAAGCACGTGTTCAAAATCCTCCCTCACCGAGGTGGGATGCAATCCGATCATGGGCATGCAAATACCGGCAAATTGATCGCACAGGCGCAACATGGGAGCGAGGGTTTCTGCATCAACATTGGGGAGCAAAAGTTGCCTCACCCCATTTTCCAGGGCCAGATTTACCACCTGTGTGCGATCCTCGTCAAAGGCGTCAAGGTAAAGGTGGGTATGGGTATCCACATAAATGGGCATAGCAAAAAAGAATTTTCTATTCCATAACCATTGGGGGCAGTGATTTTGCCACCCCTGCCCCCTTTATTTTAATCCGGTTGATTCTCTGTTGAAACTTGCATGAGCACTGCGGCTCACAAAAAACGATGAACCGAAGCCCAACGCAGTCAGAATTGACATGCAAATTCCACCATACCAGTCAACGAACTAACTTATTCTCTGATAAATTTCTTACCCACCTCCTGCAGCATCACTTCAGTGATTTTCTGAAGGTCGAAGGTGCTCTTAAGACCCCAGTCGCGTTGAGCAACACTGTCGTCGATACTCTTGGGCCATGAATCGGCAATGGCCTGACGGAAATCGGGGTTGTAGCTGATGCTGAAATCCGGAATGTGTTTGCGGATTTCTTCGGCGATCTCCCTGGGGTTGAAGCTGATACCTGCCACATTGTAGCTCGACCTTACCGAAATTTTATCGGCAGGTGCTTCCATAATGTTAATGGTGGCTTTGATGGCATCATCCATAAACTGCATGGGCAGGTAGGTGTTTTCGTTGAGGAAACACTCATACTTCTTTTCGCGTATGGCTTCGTAGAAGATCTCAACAGCATAGTCGGTAGTACCACCTCCGGCTTCTGTTTTGTGGCTTATCAGACCCGGATAACGCAGGCTTCTGCCATCCACTCCGTATTTCTGGAAATAATACTCCAGCCAGCGCTCTCCGGCCAGCTTGCTGATACCATATACGGTATTGGGCTCCATAACGGTAAACTGTGGCGTTTGCTCGCGGGGAGTAGTGGGACCGAAAACGGCAATGGAGCTGGGCCAGAAAATTTTGTGCAGGTTAAGCTCGCGGGAAAGCTCAAGAACATTGAGCAAACTCTCCATATTGATGTGCCAGCTGGCAATGGGTTTCTTTTCGGCATTCCCAGAGAGGATTGCAGCCAGGTGATAGATCTGGGTGATCTTATTCCGGCTCACGGTACCAAACAGACGGTGCGTATCCAGCACATCCAGGATTTCGAAGGGGCCCCCTTCAGTAATTTCTTTATCGGCCGGCTTTATATCGGTGGCAACCACATTTGAATCGCCATAGATTCGGCGCAATTCCAGGGTGAGTTCTGAGCCGATCTGGCCGGCGCATCCAATTACAAGAATTTTTTCCATTGGGTGATGTTTAGTTGATTTAAGGGTGTGGCAAAGTTAGAAAAGTTTTTGCATGAAGCTTTGCCAAATTGCTATGTGGAGTAAGGCCAGATTCACAATTTTTATTTTTCTGCTTAGGCAAAAAGCCATACTTTTGTCTTGGGGAACCCTTCCGCCACAGCCAAAAGAAAATCAAAGAATTACATGGAGAACTTTGTTGTATCTGCAAGAAAATACCGGCCGGCCACCTTCGACATGGTGGTAGGTCAGGCATCCATTACCAATACGCTGAAAAATGCCATCCGCAACAATCACCTGGCTCAGGCATTTTTGTTCTGCGGACCTCGTGGAGTAGGGAAAACCACCTGTGCCCGCATCATGGCCAAAACCATCAACTGCGAAAACCTTACAGAAAACATCGAAGCATGCAATGTTTGCCCTTCGTGTGTTTCTTTCAACAACTCCAACTCCTTCAATGTGCATGAGCTGGATGCTGCCTCCAACAACTCGGTAGATGACATACGCAGCCTTGTAGACCAGGTGCGCATTCCTCCGCATCTTGGCAGGTATAAGGTGTATGTGATCGATGAGGTTCACATGCTCTCGCAGGCGGCTTTCAATGCGTTTCTGAAAACCCTTGAAGAACCCCCCGCCTATGCCAAATTCATCCTGGCAACCACCGAGAAGCACAAGATCATCCCTACCATCCTTTCGCGATGCCAGATCTTTGATTTCAACCGCATAACCATAGAAGACATTGCCCGCCAGCTGGAGTATGTGGCCCGCAACGAAGGCATAGAGACCGAATATGATGCTCTGCATGTGATTGCCCAAAAAGCCGATGGTGCCATGCGCGATGCACTTTCCATCTTCGACCAGATCGTAAGCTTTGCCGGCAACCACGTTACCTACAAGGCTGTTGCCGAGAACCTCAATGTGCTCGACTACGACTATTTCTTTGCTATGACAGATCACATTCTGGCTGTAGATACAACAGAAATACTTTTGCTCTACAACAGCATCGTTGAAAAGGGTTTTGAAGGCTCGCACTTCATTGCCGGTTTTTCTTCTCACATTCGCAACCTGCTCATGTGCAAAGATGCCCGTACGGTAAAACTTCTGGAGGTTGGAGAAAGCATACGGAAAAAATACCTGGAGCAAGCCCAGCAGGCCCACCCGGGATTTCTTTTAAGGGCTCTTGATATCAGCAACAAATGCGATGTAAATTATCGTAACAGCAACAACAAACGACTCCATGTGGAGCTTGCCATGCTCCAGATTGCCGCACTGCTTCAGCAAGCTGATGTTCAACGTACCCCCCCTGCAGCACCCGCCCCATCTTCGGCACCGGCATCAGCCCCTTCTTCTGCACCGGCATCCACCGCTTCGGCCCCAGCACCAGTGGCTTCACCTGACCCTAAACCACAGGAGCCTGCTGGCCAGCCAACTACCGGCACTGCTTCAGCTGCAAAGGCAGAACCTGCAAAACCAGCATCCGCTGCTCCACGCCCCATGAGCATCAAGATCAATAAACCCCAGCCCACGGAGGAAGAAAAAAAAAAACCTGAGCTAACCCCAGGTATAGATGATGAAGACCGCCCTGAAGATCGTTTTGATCAGCAACAACTTCTGGCCGTATGGAATCGACTGAAGGAAAGGTATAAGGAGAGCAGTGTTACCATTTTCACGGCTTTCAACACTTATGAACCTATTACAGGCTCCGACTACATACTTAAAGTAACAGTAGACAATGTTATTCAGCGCGATGCAATACAGGAGCACAAACCTGAAATGCTCAGTTTTCTGCGCAAAAACCTCAACAATTATGCGGTAAATTTCGAGATAGTGATCAACGAAACCCCCAAAATTCAGAAGGCATATTTGCCTGCAGAAAAATTTCAGAAAATGGTGGAGAAAAACCCCAATCTTGAAAAACTGAAGAATGATCTGGATCTCGACCTGATTTATTAGACATGTTTTTCGAACCTTTTTATGTAATAATTGTAATTATTGATTGAAAAAGCAGACTAATACGTAGTCAAAATAAAAACAATTCTCTTTCCAATCAAACCTTATCATTTTTAAATCAATACAAAACAGTACTATGAAATTAAAATTCAAACTACTTCTGAGCCTGGTTTTGTTGCTGTCGGGCGCGCAGCTCTTCGGCAATGCCCCCAGGATTGAATTTACTGAATTCACCCTGGACAATGGTTTGCACGTAATTTTGCACCAGGACAACACTACACCCAATGTAGTGGTAAACATTATGTATCATGTGGGATCGAAAAACGAGCATTACGAGCGCACAGGCTTTGCTCATTTTTTTGAGCACCTTATGTTTGAAGGGTCGAAACACATCGGTCGCCACGAATTTTCGGAGCTTGTAGAAAAAGCAGGAGGCACCCTGAATGCTTACACCAGCTTTGATGTAACCAACTATTACATTCTTCTTCCCTCCAACCAGCTTGAGCTGGGATTGTGGATGGAAGCCGAAAGGATGCTGCATCCGGTGATTGACTCCATCGGAATTGCAACCCAGAAGGATGTTGTAACCGAGGAGATGAAGCAAACCCGCGACAACCGGCCTTATGGACGACTGCTTACTGAAACCATTTCAAGAGTCTTCACCAAGCACCCTTATCGCTGGGATGTATTGGGAGCCGACCCCCATGTGCGCAATGCCACCGATGAAGACATCAAGGGCTTTCATGACATGTTTTATGTTCCCGACAACGCGGTGCTGGTAATTACCGGCGATATCAACAAAACAGAAACCCGCAGGCTGGTAGAAAAGTATTTTGGAGATATTCCGCGTGGCAATGGAGAATTCCGCCGTCCTTTGGCTGACCTGGAGCCCCGCCGCACTGCAGAGGTACGCGACACTGTTTTCGACAATGTACAGATCCCAGCCCTTATCCAGGCCTTTAAAATCCCGGCCCAGGGCACGCCCGACTTCTATGCAGTAGAAATGCTGGGAGCATTACTCTCACAAGGACAGAGCAGCCGCTTGTATCGCCGCCTGGTAGACCAGGAGCAAAAAGCATTGCAGGTTTTCTCTTTCCCCCTCGGCCTTGAGCACCCTGGCCTCAACCTCACCTTTGCCCTTGCCAATATGGGCATTGATCTTCAGGATATCGAGAAGATTGTAAATGAGGAGTTTGAAAGAGTAAGAAATGAACTGATCAGCGAACAGGAGATGGAAAAACTGAGGAACCAGTTCGAAAGCCAGTTTGTAAACAACAACACCACTATAGCAAGCCGCGCAATGAACCTGGCCAACTACCACTTGCTTTTCGGTGAGGCCAACCTTATAAATACAGAGCTGGAAAGGTATATGCAGGTTACCCGTGAGGACATCCTTCGCGTAGCACGTGAATACTTCAGAGAAGACAACCGGGTAGTGATTTACTGGTTACCCAAACAAGCCAGCTAAAGGTTGAACCGGGTCATTACTCCTGTAGTGTACGACAGATCAGCTGGGAGTATTGATATTCAAAATATTTCAAACATAAAAATCTGCGCAGCCCTTGCAATCTAATCCTTGCCAACATAGAGCAGAAAAAACATACAGATCAGAGGGTTTGTCAGCAACATAAAACATTTAACTGCAATGAAGAAGATATTCACTTATTTGCTTTTCAGTATTTTGCTTGTCTTTACGGCAAGTGCCCAACTCGACAGAAGCCAGCGCCCACAACCGGGTCCGGCTCCCGTAATACAGATCGGAAACTTTGAGAGCTTTACGCTTGACAACGGACTGAAGGTAATTGTGGTTGAGAACCGCAATGTGCCAGTGGTTTCCTTTCAGTTAACCCTCGACATCGACCCGATCCTTGAAGGAGAAGCCAAGGGCTTTGTTGACTTTGCCGGTCAACTTATGCGTGAAGGCACCACCCATCGCAGCAAACAAGAAATTGACGAAGCCATTGATTTTATCGGGGCCAATTTGTCTACATTCTCCACAGGTATGTTTGCCTCTTCCCTTACGCGCCACAAAAATGTGTTGCTGGATATTATGTCAGATGTGCTGCTCAACCCGGTATTTCCCGATGAGGAGTTGCAGCGCCGTATTACCCAGACCCGCAGTGGGCTTCAAACCATAAGAACTGATGGAAACTCTATTCTGCGCAATCTTTCCATGAGCCAGGTTTACGGAAGCGACCACCCCTATGGTGAGATCGTAACGGAAGAATCGCTCGACAATATCAATGTAGAACTCCTTCGCAACTACTACAACACCTATTTCAAGCCTAATGTGGCCTATATGGTTATTGTAGGAGATATTGATGCAACCCAGGCCCGCCAGCTCATGAACCAGTACTTTGGCAGCTGGCAGCGTGGTGAAGTACCCAACCATACATGGCCTACCCCACAAGCCCCCGCCGGACGCAGAGTAGTATTTGCAGAAAGAGTGGGAGCCACCCAATCCAATGTGGCAGTAACCTATCCTCTGGTGCTTACACCTGGACATCCTGACGCCATCAAGGTAAGTGTTATGAACAGCATACTGGGTGGAGGCGTATTTTCAGGCCGATTGATGCAGAACCTGCGCGAAGACAAAGGTTATACCTATGGTGCACGTTCCAGTATCAACAACGATCGCCTGGTAAGCCGTTTCAATGCTCAGACAGAGGTGCGCAACAGTGTAACCGACAGTACAGTGGTAGAGATTCTGTATGAAATGAACCGCCTTATTCATGAGCCAGTTAGTGCAGAAGACCTGCAACTGGTTATAAACTTTATGAATGGTTCTTTTGCCCGTTCGCTGGAAAGCCCCAGGACCATTGCCAATTTTGCACTGAACATTGCGCGTTTCAATCTCCCCGACGATTACTATGCCACATACCTGGAGAAGCTCGCTGCTGTAACCGTTCAGGATGTGCAGGCCATGGCTGCCAAATATCTTAAGCCCGAAAATGCCATTATTGCTGTGGTAGGGCACAAAGAGGATGTTCCCCCTACCCTTGAGCGTTTCAGTGCAACAGGTGAAGTAGAGTTCTTCGATGCTTTTGGCCGTCCGTTTGTGGCTGCTGCAGTAGAAACAGCTCCCGCCGGAGTTACTGTAGAAACCGTACTCAACAATTACCTCAAAGCCATTGGAGGAAGAGAGACCCTTGCATCGATAAAGGACATGACCCAGGTTATGAATACTTCTATCATGGGAATGCAACTTACCCTCACCTCCTTCCAGAAAGTACCCAACAAATTCCGTATGGAAACTGCCATGGGTGGCAATGTAATGTCGACCCAGCTTTTTGATGGCACCCGCGCCATTGTTACCTCTCCCATGGGCAAACAGGAATTTACCGAAGGTCCTGAGTTTGAAATGATGAAGATCCAGTCGGTTATGCACATGGAGCTTCACTACCAGGATTATGGTATCGTAAAAACCCTTGAAGGTATAGAAACCATTGATGGCAAGGCGGCTTACAAGGTGCAGGTAACCACTCCCGGTGGCCAGCAATCCATTGAGTATTACGCTGTGGAAACGGGCTTGAAAATCCGCACCGATTCTGAAATGGGAAGCACAAAATTTGCAGACTACCGCCCGGTGGTTATTGGCGAACGTGTAGTTTCTCAGCCCGGGTTCTTTGGCCGTTTGTTTGGCAAGAAGCCCCAGAAAGAACAGACCACCCTTCTGTTCCCCCATCGCATTGACCAGCAAGTGGGCCCCCAGACACTGGAAATGGATCTGGTAGATGTTAAAGTAAATACTGGACTGGAAAACAGCAAATTCGAGATGAATTAATCTCCTCGAATATTACCTTACAATACCAAAAGGACCGCAGCACCTGAGAGTGCTGCGGTCCTTTTGGTATAGCAACAGATTATTTTTCAGATAAGTCTATCATAAAAAACCAATCAACTCATTATTTGGCTTCTTCTGTCGCTTTGATTATAGAGGTGGCTTTACCGTTAAAGAAGATGGTTTCAATCTGGTCGCCGGGTTTCAGCAGGTGGGAATCGGTAAGAGCCTTTCCATTGATCTGGGTAATGGAGTAGCCGCGTTTGAGTATGCTGGAGGGATTGAGCAGGTGGACTTTGTCGGACAGCCTATCCAAACGAATGCCTGCATGTCTTAACAGGTTTTGCGAGGCCATCTGTAGCCGATCTGAAGTAAAGTCTAACCTCTGGCTTTGCTGATTTAGAAATTGATTTCCCAGGCTATGTACTTTTCGGGCGGCTAACTCTGTGCGGTGGAAAAAGTTTTCGAAACGATCGAGGATAAAATATGCCACATCGGTGGGGGTAATCTTATTTTGCCAGGCCACCATCTCGGCAAGGGTTTCATTGGTAGAGTGCCCAATGCCTGTTATTACGGGCAATGGAAACATGGCAATCTCTTTTCCGAGTGCATAGTTGTCATAACAGTTCAGGCCTATATCGCCCCCTCCTCCCCTGATAATTGCCACCATATGAAAGCGGGAAACCAGTTTTCTGATGATTCGCAATTGCGAAATGATCCCCTCCACCGCTTTATCGCCCTGCAAAACAGAGGGAAAAAGATGCCACCATATGGCATACCTCTCTTTATGGGCCTGCAGAATATTGGTGAAATCATGATACCCCTTGCTTGTCTCTACCGAAATTACGGCCAGGCGCTTGGGCAATAAGGGCATATGGGTTTTCTTGTTGGCATCGAAGATCCCCTCGGAGCGCAGTTTTTCTATGGCCCTTGCTTTTTCCAGAGCCATTTCGCCCAGGGTAAAACCAGGCTCAATATCCCATATTTGTAGGGATAAGCCATGTACAGGATGAAAAGTAACCGAGGCCCTGAACAGGATCGACATTCCTTCGCGCAAGGGTTCACCGGCCAAATCCATGAAAGCCTTATTGATCCGGCTGAAGTCTGCTGCCCACAATGTTGCCCGCATCTGGGCCTGCACCACATTACCGGTTTTATCCACCAGCTCAGGATAGCAATGGCCGCTACGAGGATAATAGTTCAACCGGGCAATCTCAGCCTTGACCCAATAGGTTGCACTATAGGCCTTCTCTATCACCGACCGCAAACTCTTCCCAAGATCAGTAAGGGTGAATATTTTTCTTGTATCGTTCATGCATTATATTTTGATACGCCCATGATGAGGATCAGGCTTTATGTAAATTGAGCCTTTTGATAAGAGCTGCAAAGTCTTGACCTTTTACAGGTTTTGTGAGATAATCGTCCATTCCCATCTGGATATACTTCTGCCTGTCGCCTTCCATGGCATTGGCACTCAGCCCAACGATAATCAGTTTATCTTTGAAAAGCTGGCGCAGGATCCGGGTTGCTTCTACCCCATCCATAACCGGCATCTGGATATCCATCAACACCATATCAAAGGAAGTTTGCTGGCAAATGGCACAGGCTTCTTCTCCATTGTTTGCCAGGCTCACCCTGTGCCCCATAGCCTCAAGAATCATAGATACTACCTTGCGGTTGATGGCCTTATCTTCTACCAGCAATATGTTGAGCGATCGGGTTGAAGTATCGGCAAATACAGATCCGGGTTGCTGCAGGTTCTCCTGATTTACAGCAGTTGTAAAGGGAAATGTAAACCAAAAGGAACTGCCCTGATCCGGGGTACTTTCCACCCCGATCTCGCCTCCCATTAGCGAAACGAGCTCTTTGCAGATAGAAAGGCCAAGGCCGGTGCCTTCCACCTGAACCTCTCTTTTATCGTGCACCTGCGAAAAGGGAAGAAACAGCTTCTGGCGCAATTCCGGGGAAATTCCCTTACCCTGATCATGAACAAGGAACTTAATAGCAGGCTTGGAGGGTGCACCATCCATCCGGGCTTCCAGGTGTATCTCCCCATGTGCCGCATACTTTATGGCATTGGATATCAGATTATTCAGCACCTGAATGATTTTCTGCCTGTCTGCATGTATGGCTTGCGGAAGCAGCTCTTGACCGCTGATCCTGAAGCGGATCGAGTCTTTTGTGATGGCAGCAAATTGTTTGGCAGCATGTTCGAATATCTCCGCAACGGGGAATGAGGTAAGGTTGAGTTTAATAATACCCGCTTCAATACTGGAGAAATCCAGAACTTCATTGATAATATTGCGCAGGTTCTCCACCGATAGCCTCAGGGTTTCCAAAAAATCTTTCTGGGTTTCATCCAAATCGGTTTGTGTCATAAGTTCAACTATCCCACCGACGGCGGTAAGAGGGTTACGGATCTCGTGGCTGATATGGGCAATGAAAGTTTGCTTAAACCTGGCTGCCTCCTGGGCCAGCAGGATTTCCTTTTTCAGCTGTTCTACAATTCGGCGCTCGGTAATGTCGCGAATAATGCCGGTTATTTTATTCTGGGCCGGATTAAAAGCTGCCATGGAATAAACAAACCGAACTTCCTGATCTTGTTCCCTGACAATTTGAAATTCTACCTCGTAGGGTTTCCCTTCCTGCTTATGCTCTTTCATAGCTTTTTCAAGCAAGGGGCGGTATTCGGGCAGTACCATGGCCTGGATCTCACGGATGGTTCGTTTGCCCGGTCCTGTTCCATAGATTCTGCGGGCCTCCTCCGAAGCATTAACCATTCCGGTATTGTAGTCGAATTCCCAACTGCCGATATTGGCAATTTTCTGGGCCAGCCTTAGCTGCTGCTCACTTTCGCGGAGTTTATCAAGGGCCTCTTGCTTCTCTATGAGTATCTTTCGTTTGGAAAGAGCCTCATTCACTGCGAAAGGCAATCTTTTGATACTTTCTTTGAGCACGTAGTCTGAGGCACCGGCTTTCAAACAGTTTACTGCCGTTTCTTCATTGATTGATCCTGTTAAAACCACAAAAGGAAGAACAGGATCATACTGCAAACTGATTTCGAGGGCCTGCATCCCGGTGAATCCGGGCATATTGAAATCAGATACTATAATGTGAGGTTGAAACCGGTACAAAGTATCTGTAAAGGTGTCTTTTGTCCAGGCCCGCATGAAAGTAAACTGAAGGCCAGAGGCTCTCAATTCTCTTAAGGCCAGCTCAAAGTCGGGATCAAAATCCTCGGCAAACAGTATTTTCAATGGCTCAGGCATAATAGCATTTTTTTTTGCAGCTCGGGCTTCAGGCCCGCAATGATCAATCTGGAGGCTGATTAAGAAGAAGCCAGTACAGACCAATCTCTTTTATGGCCTCCATAAACTTATCGAACTCTACGGGTTTAACGATATAGCTGTTCACCCCCAGGTTATAGCTTTCTACAATATCTGCCTGCTCGCGCGATGAAGTAAGCATTACCACAGGAATTTTTTTCAATTCAGGATCCTGTTTGATAATTCTGAGCACCTCAATCCCTGAAACACGCGGCAATTTGATATCCAGAAGAATTACCCTGGGTTTGTCCAGGCGGGCATGAGAGGCAAATTCGCCCTTGTGAAAGAGGAAATCCAGGGCTTGTTCCCCATCGGAAAGATGCACGATATGATTGGCAAGATTATATTTTTTCAATGCCCTGAGGGTAAGTTCGGCATCGTAAGGATTGTCTTCGACCAGGAGTATTTCCAGAGGTATATGCATAGCAGTAACAAAGAGGGGATAAAGCACTGCAATTTAAAAAAAAATCCGACAAATCCAATACGCAAAACTATGAATTTGCAGGAATTGCAAACCAGAAGCATGCTCCCCTACCGGGTTGAGTTTCAACCCATATGCGGCCATCATGTTTCAGAATGATCCTTTGCGCTATGGCCAGTCCTACTCCGGTGCCTTCAAATTCATCTTGCCGGTGCAGGCGTTGAAAGATCTGAAATATCTTCTCCTGGTACTTTGGGTCAAACCCCACCCCATTATCCTTTACAAAGTACATATGTTCGCCGGGGGTGGAGGCAACACCCACCTCAATAACAGGATTGATCTCCTTAGCAGAATACTTCACTGCATTGGAAATAAGGTTTCGCCACAGTTGCAGCATCAAATCGGGGTCGGCCATGGCTGGGGGCAAATCCTTCAGTATGAATTTGATTTGGAGCCTGGCTTCTCCAGCCACCTCCTCAAAAACTTTGGCGGCCAATGTGTGCATATCGACCGTGGTTTTGTTCATATCACCTTTGCCGACCCGTGAGAAAGCCAGCAAATCGGTGATAAGTTTGTCCATTGATGTGGCATTTTCCACTACTATGGCAAGCAACCGCAAAGCTTCGGCATCCAGGGTATTGCTATGTTCTTCCGAGAGTATCCGTGCAAACCCGGTAATCGCTCTCAGGGGAGCTCTGAGGTCGTGAGATACGGAATAGGAAAAAGCTTCCAGTTCTCTGTTGGCGGCCTCCAGCTGTGCCGTTCGTACCCTAACCCGGTGCTCAAGTTCGCTGTTGAGGATCTGAGTTTGCCGCTCTGCCTGCTTAAGCCTGAACAGTTCACCCAATTGCAAGCCCGTCCCTGAAAATACTTTTACATATTCTTCGTCTTCCGGCACTACCTCCCGGGAAAAAAACACCATCACATTTACAACCTCCTTTCCGACGCTGACAGGTATACCCACTCCGGTTTGAAGCTTGAATTGCCTGGCCTCACCTGCTCGCACAAACTGGTCATTCTCCTGAATACCATGCATCCAGCAAGGCTTGCAAAGCTTAAAAGCAATACCCGGAAGGCCCTCTCCAGGAGCAAAAGAGTATTTCAGGCTCTCTTCACGAAATCCACTGAGACCAGGATGGGATGCATGCCAAACCGAGCCAAGCTCAAGTTTTTCTGTTAGGGGGTTTAATTCCCACACCTCGCCTATCTCCCATAAAGTATTTTCGCAAACCTGTTTGAGGGTATGCAATAAGCCTTCTTCATAGGTTACAGACACCGCCATGGTCTGCGTAATATCCAGCATTAGCTGCAGCTGATCTCTTTGTCGTTGCAGGTCAATTTCCTGGAGCTTTCGTTTGGTGATCACTTCGGTGTACAAAACAATCCCTCCGATGGTTGCATCATCCTTGTACCACGGACGGCACTCCCATCGGGTATAATCTATCCTGCCATTGCTGCGGCGAAACACATCCTCCTCGGCACTTATGATTTCTCCCTGCAGAGCTCTTTGATGCACTCTCCTCCACTTTTCTGGTATATCAGGAAAGACTTCGTAATGATGCCGGCCTACCAGGTCATGGTCCTGGAGACCATAATCGGCAAGAAAACGATTGCTCACAAATAAGAAATTAAGATCATTGTCCAGAACAGCT
This sequence comes from Bacteroidales bacterium, assembly GCA_046291875.1. Lineage (GTDB taxonomy): Bacteria > Bacteroidota > Bacteroidia > Bacteroidales > UBA7960 > SKVR01. The sequence goes on from JBKBSF010000003.1 coordinate 119,041, forward strand.
ATTGCATTGGGGTCGTGCAAAACGATATAGCGAAGCATCTCCTGCTGTTGTTTGAGATTTTGCCGGTCCAGCACTTTATGGGTAACATCTCGTACGGTAGATACCATGAGATTTTGATCGGGCAAAGGGATATTCAAGGCATTCACAAACCTTTTCTGCCCACTTTGGGTGGTAATCTCCACTTCATCCCAGCGCATTCTTTTGGGGTTGGCAGAGGCAATATCTTCCATGACACGGCTACGGATCCGGCTACGGTAGTCTTGGTCTGGATAAACCACTTCAAAGAACTTTTCAACATCCTGGATTATCTCTGCAGGCCAGCCATAGATATTAGAAAAGGCTTCGTTCATATAAATGGCTTTTCCGCTGTCGGCAAAATTTACGGCCACACCAATGGGAAGATTTCTCAGGATAGTACTTATAAAAACGTTTTGTTTTTGCATTTCCTCCTGCATCGTTTTGATGTGGGTAATATCGGTATGGGCTCCCACCATTCTTATGGGTTTCCCCTGTGGGCCTTGATCCATGATCTTGCCTCTGTCCAGCATCCACTTCCACGATCCATCGCGGGCCATCATCCTGTATTCGGCCATGTAGCTTTGGGTTTTCCCATCCAGGTGATCCTGAATGCGTTGTTGAGCATTCTGCAGATCAGCCGGATGCACCAATTGCGCCCAGGCGTCATAAGTATTTTCCACTTCCCAGGCATCGTAGCCTAGCATGAGGCTCCAGTGTTTGGAATAAAATACTTCATTGGTTTCAAGGTTCCAGTCCCAGACGCCATCTCCTGATCCTTCCAGGGCTAGCAACCATCGTCTCTCCGAATCTCTTAGTGCCAGTTCTGCTTCTTTCTGAGCAGTAATATCTCTGCCCACCCCAATGATAGCAACCACCTCTCCCTTGCTATTGAGCACAGCTGTATCTGTCCAGGCCAGCCACCGCCATCCACTGGCAGTCATGGCTCTCTGCTCCAGACGGCATGTATGGGGTGGAGAGTAAAGTTGCTGCATGGCCTCTTCAGTAGACTGCTGATCGTCGGGGTGTACCATGGGCATGAATGCCTGCCCCAGCAACTCTTCCTGCGTTTTGCCAAACATCCGGCAATAGGAAGGGCTTACAAACAAGAACCGCCCTTTGTTATCAACCTTTACAATCATGTCACTTTGGTTCTCTACCAAAAGGCGGTACCTCTCCTGGCTTTCACGCAAGGTTTCTTCATTCCGCCTTCTTTCATCCAGCATTTCTCCCAGCATGCGGTTGGCAGATTCCATAATGCCGGTCCGAAACTCAAGTTCTTTCGACTTTTTTTGCAGTTTTTGCCAAAGCACAGCCGCCAGTATGGCAAACAAAACAGAACACACCAAAAGGAACCCAACATAAAAATTAAAAGACGAAGCAGTCAGATGCGTTTGCAGCAAAAAGAAACCGTAGAATACAGAAAGGAGAGAAAACAACATAGATCAGTATTTGAATAGTTTTTTGATCATTTTTTCAAAATCACTGATGCTAACGGGCTTTGTAAGGTATTCGTCGAGGCCCAAGGCTATGTATTTTTCACGATCGCCCTCAAAAGCATTGGCACTCAAGCCCACTATGGGTGGCAGGTCAGTGTACTTTTCCTTCAATAGGTTGGTTGCCGAAATACCGTCCATTTCGGGCATTTGTATATCCATCAGGATAAGGTCGAATTTGCCTGGCTGAAAAACATCCAAAACTTGTTTCCCATTGCTGGCAAGAGTTACTGAATGCCCCATTCCGGAAAGCATCAGCTCTATTACTTTTTGATTCACCATTTTATCCTCTGCAAAGAGAATACGCAATCCTTTTATTTCAGAAAATGAGGTTTCCGGCTGGCTCCCAGTTTCTTCCATCATCTCTTCTGAGGCCTGCTGTGCAAGGAAAGTAAACCAAAAACAGGAGCCCTTTCCCGGTTCGCTGGTAACATGTATTTTACCGCCCATAAGCTTAACAAGCTCCTTGCAAATAGAAAGGCCCAGCCCGGTACCATCAAAGTGTCTTTTATCGCTGGTTTCGATTTCCTCGAAAGGGAGAAAGAGTTTATGGATAGCTTCAGGCCGTATACCGATTCCAGTATCGCATACCGTAACCTTTACACGCAAACAGTCTGGGGTTCGGGTTTTAGACGCCTTTACCTCAAGAGATATCTCTCCCTGCCGGGTAAATTTCACAGCGTTGGAGATCAGGTTATTTACAACCTGGGCCAGACGGTTTTCATCGGCTACCAGGTACTTGGGCAAACCCGGATGCAACACAATGCGAAACTGGATATCTTTCTGGCAAATGGAGCTGTAGAGTTTGCGCGTGTTTTCAAAAAAGGTAAAAGCATCAAATAACCTGGGCCTGAGATTTACCTGGCCCGCTTCAATTTTGGAATAATCCAGTATCTGGTTGATGATTTCCCGCAGGTTTTCGGTAGAGAGTCTGATGGTGTTCAGATAATCGCGCTGTTTATCGTCGAGCCTGGTATTGGTGAGGATTTCAATCATCCCCATCACACCCGTAAGAGGAGTTCGGATCTCGTGGCTCATATTGGCCAGGAAGTTTTGTTTGAAACGCACTGTTTGATTGGCCACCTCCACCTGGTTACGCAGTTTCTCGTTGAGTTTTCGCTCCGTGATGTTGCGCATGATGCCCAGAATCAGAATATCTTCGCCTTCCGACAATGGATTGGTGCTGATTTCAACATCAAGTATCTCACTTCCTTCTCTGAATATCTGCACCTCATAAATGCCAGGGATTTGCTCACCCTTTCGCCTGGATTTACGCCGGTTTTCCACAAGGGTTTTGCTTTCTGGAGTAAACATCTCCCAGATATCGAATTCTGGCGAATACAGTTGCTCGGGTGTATATCCGGTTATCTCACAAAATTTTTGATTTACATATTCAAAACGCTGGTTGCGCAGTAAGTAGATACCATCGAAGGCGTTATCGGTAAGCACACGGTACTTTTTTTCGGAAGCCCTCAGGGCCAGTTCTGTAGCTTTCCTTTCCAGGGCATTGTAGATCAGATCTGAGAAAACTTTCAGGAGTTTGAGCTCATACTCCTCCCACTTACGATGATTGGCTACCGAATCGAACCCCACAAATCCCATAAGCTGATCCTGAGAAATGATCGGTACAACCAATACCGACTTTATGTCTTGTGCCTCCAGGATGGCTTTCTCTTCCGCCCAGTGCTCATCCATCTGGCTCACATCATAGATGTTTATGGGCTTAAACCCCTGCAAAGCAGTGATCCAGGGAGAAATATCCGGTAGGGGAATTTCCTGCAGGTTATGCATTTGGGGGCTAACACCCAGGTTGCACCATTCGTGGGTATTGGAGGCAAATCCTCTGGCATGGTCAATTACAAAGACATAGGCACGGTCGGTATGGCAAAACCGGCCTATTCGCTCTATGGCCATATTAATGAGTCTATCAAAATCATCCTCTCTGATATTGACAAAATCCGACGACAATTCAGTTATAAGCCTCTCAAAGGATTCTCTCCTTAAGATTTGCTCCTCCAACTCCTTTTGAGCAGTAATATCGATCATAATGCCGGTCCATAGAGTATCTCCGGAGGGTATTTTTCTGGGGTTTGATTCGATCCTCACCCATTTGCGCAACCCCTGTGGTGTAAGTATCCGGCCCTCCCAGCGAAAAGGCCCGAGAGTGGAAACTGCCTGGTTGTTGGCAGCAAAGAAGGAACGCTGATCTTTAGGATGGACAATGCTCTGAATACGTGAAGCATCTTCCATCAGCTCTTCACGCGAAAGACCGGTAATAGTGGCATGGTTGTCGTTCAGATAGGTATAGGTGATCTGGGGAAGCGAATCCAAAACAAGGGGAGAATCTTTTCTTTGCAAAACACGATAGATCCCGGCAGGATGCCCGTTAACCACCTCCTGCATGATACGCTGGTTTTCGGTTTGCTGTTCCTGAAGGAGTTTATGTTTTTTGTAGAGTTCGCGCAACAAAAGCATGATCAGGGCAAAGAGCAGCGAAAACCCAAGCAAATGCAGGGCATGAAATCCCACAGACAGGGTACCTGCTGCGGCCAGAATAACCAGCGCAACAACAGCTAACACCAAACCACTGAAGGGATGTTTGGCCAGTCTGCTCATGGGTACGTTTTTTTTGGGGGAGACCCCACAACACTTAATATAAAAAAAATGGGTTCCCCTTTGTTTAATGCTCTAAAAATAGCAGGAAAACTTAACTTATCAAAATAAGACGTATGGTTTTTCGACAATTGGTTACTTTTTGTCGTCAACTCCTGTGGCATGTCTATAATGCTGCGGGTAACACCACCCGCACTTTATGCCCAAGCGCTCCAATTCTGCTGCACTCCACTACCCCGCCGATAGTGTGTATACGGGCACAAAGATTCAGAAAGGGTTGATTGCGGCTTGTGTGGGGCAAAAAATCTTCCGGGTTGTAATCTTTTCGGTTATCACCATATGTCAGTTCAACAGATTCATCGCTCTTGCCTATGGAAACCAGAACCTTACTTACCGAGGGGATGCTGACCGAGTTATCCAGAAGAAGATGTATCATCCGGTACATGATAATGCGTGAAATTTCGGAGTACTCATCCATTTTTTCTTTCATCTGCAGGTCAGCCTGGATGCCATAATAGAGGGTTTTTTGATCCAGCAGCGACTTCAGAGCCCTCTCCAATCCAAAGTCGAACAAAATGCCGGGTTTTAGTTGCCTTGCGATCTCTCTTACCTTGCCCACTGTTTCATCTACCAGGCTATCCATATAATTGATAATCTCAAAATCCTGTTCTTTGTTCGAGTCAAGGGCTTTAATCTTTCCCATATACAATTTTACGGCAGCCATAAGAGGCCCCAGATCTTCATGAAGTAAGTCGGCCAGCAGTACCTTCTGTTTTTCTTCGGTTTCCAGAATTGTCTGAGCCAGTCGTCTTTCTTCTATATAGCTACTGGTAACATCCCGGGCAATACAATTGAAAAAAGGTTCAGTATCTGAATAAATGGCTTTAGCTGTAAGGGAATGATACCTGATGGTTCCGTCTTTGTGCCTGATCCGGTATTGTATAAAAGTATCGGTGCTACGTTTGCGCAGCATATCGTAAAGAACCGAAAGCGTGGCAGGCAGGTCTTCCTGATGCACAAAATGGGTAAAGTCCTGGCCATAAAAGTCTTGTTGTGCATAACCCAGCAGTTTGAAAACATTGGGAGAAACATAAACATATCGGCCTTTAGAGTCAAGTTGCAAATAAATATCTCCGGAGTTTTCCACCAGGCTTCTGAATCGTTCTTCACTGGCCTTGAGGTCTGCATGGGCTTGTTTGAGTTCTTTTTCCAGCCTGTTGTCATTTAGCATACGCTCCATTACCTCAGGCAAACGTTTGAGCAGTGCAGGGTCCTTGATCAGGTAGTCGTAGGCTCCCAGCTTCATCATATCTACCGCCAGTTGCTCATCGCCTCTTCCGGTAGAAACAATAAAGGGGGGGATTTCTCTTTGATTCTGCCCCAGTTGAGCAATCAATTGTTTTCCGTCCATATCGGGCAAAGAATAATCCAGCACCAGTGCATCCCAATGTTTTTCGCTCATCATGGCAATGGCCTGTTGTCCGGTTGAGGCAATACCGGTATTGTAGCCATTTTCGTTGAGGCTTGAGGCAAGGATACGGGCAATTCCGCTATTGTCCTCCACAATAAGTATTTCGGCATTTTTTCTCATGGTATATTTTTTACTCCCAGGGAGATCCAATATCTGTTAAAAGCTTCTTTAAATCATTAATCTTCATCGGCTTAGAGATATACCCATCCAGCCCCTGCTGCATAAAAAACTCTTTGTCGCCCTCCAGTGCATTTGCGCTAAGGCCCACTATGGGGGGCAATATGGAATATTTCTCCCTGAGGTTTTGGGTTGCCGTAATGCCATCCATCAAAGGCATTCTCATATCCATCAAAATCAGATCAAATACTCCGGGCTGGAATTTTTCCAGCACCTCCACACCATTGGCAGCAATGGTAATTTCATGACCCAGCCCCTGAATCATGATCTGCAAAACTTTTTGGTTTACAGCCTGATCTTCGGCCACCAATATCTTAAGTTTGCGAGGGGGAAGATCGGCCTGGCCCTGCCTTTGTTCGGTCTGTACTTTTTCTTCCTTACCCACCTTAGCCAGAAATGAAAACCAGAAGGAAGAACCAGAGCCTGGAGTGCTCTCAAAGCCCATTTCTCCTTTGAGAATGCGGCTGAGTTCTTTGCTTATGGCCAGGCCAAGGCCTGTACCCACGGGTTGCTGCTCCTGTTGTTGTGCCTGCACATAGGGTTTGAAGAGTTTTTCCTGATCGGCAGGATCAATACCAATACCCGTATCCTGGACCACAATCCTTACTTTAACAGTATCGGAGCTGGGCTCATGAGGAGGGTTCTCGCAGAAGGCTTTCAGAACAACTTTTCCATGGGGCGTAAATTTGTATGCAATGGAAAGCAAATTGGCAATGATCTGCTGGATTTTCCCCATATCGGCAATAAGTTTCCCGGGGATCAGAGGATCGCAAAAGGTTTCAAACTCCAGGTCCTTTTTATTGAGCCCTTTGAAAAGGTTCTCGGCTGCCTTCAACAGCTCCGTGAAGGAGAAAAGCTGGCTGTTTTCCTGTATTTGACCTGCCTCAATTTTCGAATAATCGAGCACCATATTCACAATTTCCCTGAGAGTTTCTCCCGACTGCATCAATACTTGCAGGTACTCTCGCTGTTGTGCATCGAGGGTGGTACTGGAGAGTATCTCAGCCATTCCGAGCACACCGGTGAGAGGAGTGCGGATTTCGTGGCTCATATTAGCTAAAAATCTTTGTTTGAAATCCAGCGTTTTGCGTGCCACCTGCATCTCTTTTTCCAGTTCGAAATTTTGTATGCGGGCCGAAATATCGCGGGCAACAATGATTGCAAACTGCAAGGAATGGTCCTGGTTGTAAAAAAAGCTTGCATTATCTTCTCGCCAAAACCAGGAGCCATCTTTACGTTTGTACCGGTACTGGTAGGTAAGATCAGCTTTGCAATCTGCAATGGCAGAGCGCAGACGCGACCTGATAATGGGCCCGTCTTCAGGATGAACAGTGAGATCAATAATCTCATCGGTTGAAAGGTGGCTCAGTTCCTCGCCGCTGTACCCAGTGAGTTTCTCATGTGAGGCCGAAATGAAAGTATAATTGCCCTGCTCATATCGAATGATGGCATCGGAGGTATGCTGGGCAATAAACCGAAACTGTTCTTCACTTTTGCGAATGGCCTCTTCTGCAAGTTTCAGGTGGGAAATATCGATTGAAATCCCCATTACTCCAATAATTTCTCCTTTGCTGTTGCGCAGAGGCAGTTTGCTGGTATTGTACCAGACCAGATTTCCGGAAGCTTCGTGCTGGGTTTCGATGATGTCCAGGCGAGGTTCGCCAGAAGCTATTACTTTCTGGTCGTCTTGAACATATGCACTGGCTTCGGTATCTTTCCATGGGAGGTCGAAATCGGTTTTACCAAAAATTTCTGCCGGATCGGCGTACCCTGCAGCCTTGGCAAAGGCCTTGTTGCACCCCAAGTATTTCCCCTGCAGGTCTTTCCAGAAAACAACCCCGGTGATCTGCTCCAGCACATTTTTCAGCATCTGCCCCGACTGATGAAGCATCTCATTGGATTTATGTATTTCCGTAACATCCTGGCTCACAAGAATCACATCGCCACTCAGAGGATGTAGATTTCCCTGGGTTGCAAGCCATCGCCAAGACCCGTTTTTGTGTCTTACCCGATGCTCCAGCACGGGATTCTGCCCTGCTACGATAAGATTATGAAGAGCGATACGGCAAGGCTCCCAATCATCGGGATGAACAAACCCTTCGAAAGATCTGCCAAGGGTTTCTTCGGGTAAATATCCATAAAGTCGTGTCCAGCTGGGCGATACATAGGTAAAATCGCCAAAGTGATTGATGGCTGTGAGCACTCCATTGATATTTTCCAGAATCAGGCGCTGCTCTTCCTCCGTTTTTATTCTCTCTGTAACGCTATGGCCCGTACACAAAATTTCGCACGCCTCTCCCTGCGAATCGGCAATGGCCCTGAAATCCCATTGATTCACATGCAATCCTCCTGAGGGCAGAGGCTTTCTTAGCGCAACAGAGAAAGTCTTACCCGGACACTCCATGCATTTTTTCACCGTATCAATACAAAGGGCATGGTCTTCCTCAAGGATGGTATGCAGAGAAAGGGTACCTAAAATCTTATCCTCTTCCTGTCCAGGAAAGAACCGTTCGCGGAAGGTCTTATTTACAAACGTGTAGCGACCCTCATGATCAGTTTTAATAACAAAGAGTGAAGGAGAATCAAGAATAAAAGGAAGTATTTGCATCAGTTGCTGATCTGCATCATTTCCTCGAGAACCATTCATTTTTCACCTCCTTGAATTATACATATTGACTGTTCCGGATAAGCATTAAAATCTTACAGGCTCATCAGGGTTGCTCACTGGCCAAAGGGCCAGCCTTCGAAAAACTCCAGCACAAACTGCAGACAGAAAAGTGAGGCTTTATTGTACTGCCCGCAAAAAGCTAAAGCGACAATTGTATTCCCCACAATCAAAAGTAACTTCTTGTATGTTAACTTTCATAGGGGAAATACGGTATTTATGCTAAGGGCAACACCCGACAAAAATATCACAAGCAGATCGCTTCACCAGGATGGGTTAAAAGGACCTATCCCAAAAATAAACCGGTCTTGCATCATGTTAAAATGCAAGACCGGTATTTTGTTTTCAGCAAAAACAAGCAACGGTTCTGTTGCTCATCTGCAGCAACATCTAGTATTTTGCCAGCAGAAATCAGAGAGAATCAGGTTGACCATTGCTCTTTTGAACAACCTTAAGAAACAGATTGATTCCCAGGGGTTCGCAAAGGATACTGATGTCGGCCTGTGGCACACCCGCCTCCAGGGCAAATTGCCTGAGCTGTTCTTCTGACCGATGGTGCAGATACCAGTCGCCAAGTATTTCCATGATCTTTCGCGAAGGGTTGCTGGTGCTGAAATTGCCAATGATCATTTGCCCTCCGGGGTTCAGAGCTACAAACATACGACGCAGCAGTCGAATGAAATGCCGATCCTGAAAGTAATCAAACAATCCGGCACTCCAGATGAAGTCGTAGCAGTAGTCAGGATTAAACCTCAACACATTTTTGTTGTGAAAGGTAAGAAACTCAAGGTGGTTTCTGTTTTTTCTGATTGCATAATCGATAGCACGCTGATCAAAATCTACCAGATCGAAATACAAGGAATTTTGAGGGCAAAGATCCATGTATTCCTTAACCTCAGTGGCAGGGCCACTGCCCAGGATCAGCACCTTGAGCGGGCTTCCCCCTGCCCTTTGATTGAGCTCCTGCAAAAGCCTTACAGCCATTTGCTTGCGGTTATTTACCGCAATGGCTGCAGGCAGGCAGTGGAAAAACTCATCCCATTTCACAAACTCATTGCGGGGATTTTTGTAGTTCTGGTAGATCTTTTCAATGATCTGGTAATCACCACTGTACCCCAGAGGTTTTTGAAAGGAATGCCCGATGATGGTTTCAGGAGTAAGTACGGGATCCATCAGATTACGAAAGTTCTCAATTTCTTCCTCCGAATTCAATTGATTAACAATATCGATTACATGATTGTAATCCTCATTGTGTGGTCCGTACTGCGACAGGATCCGCTTCAGATCAATGCTGTAATTGTTCACTGTTTTTTGGTTTTGAAAAGTAATCCTATAAATCTATTTGATGGAAAGTTTGTGTAAAAGCATTACAAAGTCTTCCTTCTTGATGGGCTTGGTAAGATATTCGTCAAGCCCCATGCTGATGTATTTCTCTTTGTCCCCTTCAAAGGCATTAGCACTGAGGCCCACAATGGGTGCAATGTCGAGGTATTTCTCCTTGAGCAACCGGGTTGCGGTAACCCCATCCATTACAGGCATCTGTATATCCATCAGGATCAGATCAAACTCACCGGGTTGGTATTTGTCCAGCGCTTCCTGACCATTGTTTACCAAAGTAACTTTATGCCCCAGCGATGCCAGCATAATATTAACGACTTTCTGGTTGATAACCTTGTCTTCGGCATATAAAATATTCAGAGGCCCTGTTTTTCGCACGGTAGTCAAATTACGTGTGCGTCTTGCGTCTTCGCGCGAAACCTTTTGTGCCTTAAAGTTGAACCAGAAAGTACTCCCTTTGCCTTGTTCGCTTCGTACCCCAATCTCACCCCCCATCAGGTCGGAGAGCTCCTTGGCAATGGACAGTCCCAGCCCGGTACCTTCAAAATACTGGTTCTCGGCCCCCTCCAACTGGCTGAATGGTTTAAAAAGCCGAGAGAGTTTTTCCTGATCAATGCCTTCGCCGGTATCTGCTACTTCTATCCTGATCAGCAAGTCTCCATCCGAAAGCCATTTCTCAGGAAAGGCAAGCAAATCGATATTCCCTTGCCTGGTGAATTTTATGGCATTGTTGAGCAGGTTGTTGATGATCTGCGAAACACGCTGGTCGTCGGCTTTCACAAACTCCGGAATCTGAGGATCAATAAAGGAACTCAGTATAACCCTTGCAGGGCAAACGGCCTCGTAGAGTTTCACAGCGTTGTTGATCAGGGCCTGAAAGTTGAACCCTCTTGGCTTTACACTTACTCTGCCTGCTTCAATTTTGGAGTAATCCAAGATCTGGTTGATGATTTCGCGGAGGTTCTCGCTGCTGAGTTTAAGGGTACTGAAATAGTCTTTCTGCTCTTTATTAAGCTTGGTTTGCGAGAGAATATCGATCATACCAATGATACCGGTAAGAGGGGTCCGGATTTCGTGGCTCATATTGGCCAGAAACCGTTGTTTGAAATTGACCGCTTCACGCGCAACGGCAACCTGCTTTTCCAGGTTTTGCTTTTCGATAAACTCACTTCTATCTTCCACAAGCCCAATACCTCCTGCAGCACTTTGAGCCCCTTCGGTAATGGCAGCAAAAAGCATCCTTACGGGAGTAGATTTGGCTCTGCCACGCGCCTGAAACAGCCCCTCAAAAGAGGCATTGCCCCCTTGCAGCACCTGGTCAACGGCAGCCATTATGTTCTGGTCGGCAAACTCTTCCAGCCCCATCCCCTCCAGCTTGTGCCGGGGTAACCCAATGATGAGCGAAAAATGGTCGTTGCACTCGGTTATAACCTTTTTATCGTTGAAGTGGAAAAGCCCCAGGGGGGAGCTTTCAAAAATCAACCTGTACTTCTCTTCATTCTCGCGCAGCTGTCGTGTACGCTTTTCAATGGTGGTTTCCAGTCCCTGGTTTACCTGCTCCAGGTCGCGTTGCTTCTGATCCAGCTGACGCGAAAGGTAAAAGTTGCGTCGCCCCGACAGCTCAAAATACCACGAACCAAACATCCCGATCAGGTTGGCAGAGGCATAAAAAAAGTTGTAGGCCAGGAATATCTGGGGCTGACTATCAGCCACAAGATAAATCAAAAGGTTAAAGATGATCAGGTTAAGCCAGCCTCCTATGGTAGCCAGAATAAACCGAAGACGGATAAAAAAATAACCCACCGAAAAGATCAGCATCAGCCCACCATAATAGGACCAGTTTTCGGGGTTCAGGGCTATCATAACCGCGATACCGGTACCTGAAACCATGAAGGCTAAAAACAATAATCCCTGCCAGATGCGCTGAAAAAATGGAGTATAGGACAGAAGTACGATTCCCAGAAGAAAGGGCACCACAATTCCCATACGAATGAAAAGGAACGTGGCAAGATACTCAGCGGCAAAAAGAGCATCCAGAAAACCAAACAGCGCATACAGAAAGGCGGCCAGCAGAATAGCCACCCTGACTACCTGCAACGAATCGCGAAAAAAGGCCTTTTGATACAAAGCCTCTTCACTCCAATCCGGGAAAGCCAGTGTGATCTTGCTGAGCCTGACCATGGTTTTTTGAGGCCAAATATATGGATTTTTGCTTTAAACAATCGACAAATACAAGCAATTTAAAGCTGCCGAGCTGTCAGCTCAAATCAACAAAATCAATGTTTTAAAACAAACAACACATTACATATTACGAACAAGGATTTATTAAAGACATATACAAATAAAAAATGTTAATAAATTACAGCCTTTTCTCTTCCACCAACATCCAATGAATTGGAAAACCGGGCTTTACGCTGCATGCCCTTGCTGTTGTTTGCCAACTATCACAGCAACCAAAGCCTCACAATAGATAAAGAATGAATTTATACAAGGCAGAAGGCAGCCCTGTAGCAATCATAAAGCAAAGAGAAGGTTAAGCTTCAGGGTGAGATTGTCTTTTTTCTCGGGCATAGCATAGGCACCGTAGCGCCACAACACCTCAATGCCGGGGGTCACTCCCAACACAACCCTTCTGACCCATTGCTGAGGGAGGATTCGGTTGATTGCCACACCCGACTCAAAGTACCCTTTGGGATAGCTTTTCACGGGCACAAAAAGATGATTTTCCTTGTTTCGGAGGCTACCCCAACCGGCCGAACCCACAAGCACCAGTTCAGGAGTCCAGGAGGAGGTTCGAAATAACAAGCTACGGAAATTGTGTTGAAAAAATACATGGAAGTATCGGTCTGACACAAACTCATTCATAAACATTGTGCCGAAGCTAAAGGGAGCTGCCAGCAGCCCAGAACGATCGGCTGCCCTGGCAGAGAACAACAGGGGCCAGGGCAAACCCGCATTGTCTGCCCAACCTGCCTCCACCAACCAGTATTGCTGACCAATGAGTGCAATGGGGTAATCCCAGGTAAGTTGTCCTTCGGTTTTCCAGTAATCGAAATCACCCTGGCGCACCTGCCGGGAACCTCTTACAACATTTAAAGAGAGCACCGGCCATCGCGATGGCAGGGAAATGGTCCTCAGGGGAGTATTCATCATCTGTTCGCCCCATGCAAACCTCAGCTTAAGGGCAGCCTGCGCAAAATGAAATTGCCGAACCGGCTCACCATATCCAGGCCCCAGGAAAGCATATTCATCGGTCCACCATACCTGACCCTCACTGGCTTCTATCTCCGCACGCAGGTATTTGCGCATCAGTTGCCAGGAGGCATAAACACGGGTCTGCCTGGAGTAATCGCGCGTGCCTGCATACAGGTCGCGCACCAGCTCGTTGAGGCTCAACACACCCCCTTGTTTAAACTGCGTCACACCACGTTCATGCAAATCGAAGGAATGTCCTCCTCCCAGTCGCAGATCTGCCGATGGCAGCAAAACCCATTCGCCAAAGTATCCATACTTGCTTTTTCGATCGCCGCTGGCCCAGGCCCAATGCCCTCCGGCCACTATGCGGCGCGAAAACCTGCGGTTGGTGGCACCTCCAATACCCAGGCGGTGCCGCTCAAACTGGTTGTACCGGTAGAAATCGGTAATGCGCAGATTAATGCCTCCCAGGGGCACTTCACCAAACAACAAAGGCTCCGCCAGGTTTACAATCCGCTCGAAGTTATGTTCGCGCCCCAGACTATCGATAAAATGGTACGTATTTCGCTCGCGCCGAGTCAATGTATCTGGCCTGAACCGATCCCATACCTCTTCCGGTACCCGGTTGGCATAAGGATCGAAATCGATGGAGAAACCCGAGAAGTCGCGTCTGCGAAAATCAGGGTTGATCTCTACCTGCCCCAGGTAGCTGCGCGTACTCACCCGAATGGGCAAACCAGAGGGCGTATCGGGCGACCCGGCATCAAACTCCCAGTCGGTATTGAGTTGCACAGGAAACCAATGTACCCCATCAATCTGCTCATACTTTTGCTGTATGCGAAATGAAAAGCCCTGTCGCTCCTGCTGATGTGGTGCGGCCACTACATTCTGCAATGCCCATCCACCAGAATGAATATACAACAAACCCTCCAGCCCCTCGAACCGGGTATTGCGCGAAGGCCGGTAGCGAATTACAAACACAGTATCTCTTCCCTGATAAAGGGTATCTTCAAGAAGATAAAAATACCTGCCAAAGGCCATGGGGTTGAGCGGGCTTACATAGTCTTTTCCCAACAGGGTTACATGATTGCCGTAGAAACTGAAGGATTGCAACTCGGTTGCCAGCATAGTGAAAAGAGGGTTTTCCAACCCTGACACCCGGTTGGCCAGTATCACCTCATTGCTCAGATCGGGATAGCGGAAGCGCCTCTGAGTAACCGACTCCATAAGCAAAAGGTACTGCCGCTGAAGCAGCTGTATGACACGCAGGGCTGTAGAGTCGCCCCTCTGCTCCCATTGCTGCTCAAAATGATCACCATCGAGTGTAGCTACCAGCTTATTGTAGCTGATATAGCTGAATGCCGACAACCGCATAGGATCGTGCTGCCTGCGGGCTCCAATGGCATTTTCCACTATTCGGTGTGCAGGGTTTTCTCCCGGAAAAACAACTACCTCGGTAAGTTCTACCATAGCCCTATGCATGGCAATCCAATGAAAGTCGCGCTCTGCATCCAGGGTGTGGACCAAAGTATTGTACCCCACAAAAGAGAAAAGCAGGTGCGTTTCATCAGAAGATACCTCTATCCTGAAATTCCCGTCGATATCGGTAAGTCCTCCTGCCATGCTGTGCTGGCCGCGGATATGAACAAATGCCATAGGTTCTGAAGTGGCAATGTCTACCACCCTGCCCCTGACGATGATGCCGGTGGAGGCCAGACCGACAAAAGTCCACATAACAAAAACAACTGCAACAGCAATTCTAAACATATCGTTGGCAAACAAATTAGTTTTCGACGTGTTCTGGTTGCGCCTGTGGCTAACAACGATCCTCATTGTACCCCCCTGCGAGCATCTTTTCGTGCAATGGAGAGAAAAGAGCAGTTTTCAACAGGAGCAAACACAAAATCGGGATAACCAGCAAGTTCATCCTATATCACTTAGCCCGATTCTAACAGGGTCAGAACCTGTAGCCAAGCGTAAAATAGCCATTGGAATCGCGCAGATCAAAAGCCTCAAGACGACTGAGGCTGGTAAGGGCACGGCGGCTGGTATAACCTATATAAACACGGAAAATATTCATACCCACTCCCATACTGTAGCCCCATTCTTCATTTCGGAAAAGATTGTCAAAATCCATGGCTTCTCCGGCCACCTTCCCGGCAAAACTATACCGGTAATAGGGCCCGGCAAAATAAAACAGGCGCACATCCTGGCTCATTCCGCCCGGAGTACCTATCTGTATATTGAGGGGGAAGGTAACAGAATGCCGGTAAAACTCACCTCCCGAGATCATGCTTGCATTGCGATCGTAGTGGGCTTCTCCCTGCAGGGTCAGCAAACGGGTAAGTGGCACCTGAAGATACAGCCCGGCAGAGAATGCAAAAAGAGCGTCGGCTGTAAAAAACTCATCGGGATAGCGGTGAAAACCCGATCCGATATTTACCAAAGCACCTGCTGCAACCCCTTGACGGCGTTTGGCTTGACTCTGCACACTTACCTCGGGCAGAGAGGATGCCGGTTCCAGAACCGGCCGCACTGAAAGCTCAGCCAGCAACCCGTTCATAAAGGCCACAACCCTGGCCATTCCCTGGTAGTCGAGCAAATGATACTGATCGCCGGGCTTGTGGTAGGGCGATTTCTGCCCTGTGAAAACATGTGTGGCAGGAATACCGGAATCACCGAAAGGAGCTGTATCGGTGCGACGCTCAATCCGTTGTCCGGTCCGACGTATGGAAACCTCCATGTTGCCGGCCAGTTCCCTTGCCAGATCGTCGCCCTGCACCAGCGAGCTGATGCCCCTGAGATGCACTCCGTTGTTGGCAGCATACATACCCACCATATCGAGACTGAACATTTTGCGGATCTGCACAAGAGGCACCGGCGCATGGTTGACAAAATACCTCGACCCCAACAGCCCACTCTCTTCTGCATCGAAAGCTACAATAATAAGACTCCGGCCCAGCAAATCAGGGTTCTGGGCAAAATGCCGGCCAATCTCTATGATGGCAGCTACCCCAGAGGCGTTGTCGTCGGCCCCCGGAAAAATACGTTTGGAATCTCCATCCATCGTAAAGCCAAGATGATCGTAATGCGCTCCGATAAGAATATACTCATTGCGCAATACAGGATCTGTGCCCCTTACCACCCCAACAATGTTCCATGCATCTACCCAAACCAGGTTTTGCCTGAAATTGAAAGGCTGCAGGTAATCCTCAGCAAGGGGTTCTATTCCCGCCTCACGAAATTGCTGTATGATATAATTGCGGGCACGCTCGGCACCCTGGGTGCCCAATCCCCTGCCTTGCAATGAATCGCTGGACAGAATTCGCACATGGTCGCGCAATTGCTGCTCAAGTTCTGTAGCATTGCCCCCAAGTGAAAAGAGCACAAATAATACTGCCGCAGCAAATCGACACAAATAAGATCTTCTCATAACGTTGGTTTATCAGTTCGTAATCAGTATTTCCGGACCCAGTTTGAGAGTATGTAAAACCAGGCAGAACACCCCATGCAATTGCCTGCAACTGAAACTGCCCTATGCCTGGGTTAAAGTTATGACAATGGGTCGTAAAAACACCTTCAACATTACAAAAACCTTGTGGGGCATAAAATGTTGTATGGAATGGAGATAAAAAAACTGCCATCCACCTCCTGACACAGCAGTTCTTTGCCCCGAATTGATGATATTTGCCAAACCCCTTCATCTCAACCTTTAAAGCGTATGCAAACCTCTGACCTGATCCCTCCTGCAGTATTTGCCGTGGGCGAAACTGTGCTTGATATTATTTTTCGTGATGGCCAGGTGCAGGCAGCCCGGGCCGGAGGCTCTATGCTCAACAGTGCCGTTTCTTTGGGGCGTTGCGGCATTCATGTATCGCTGATCTCCGAAACCGGGCAAGACCAAACCGGCAACATGATCAAAACCTTCCTGGAAAACAACGGTGTGCAAACCCGCTATCTGCACCAATACAACGAAATGAAGACAGCCCTCGCCATGGCTTTTCTGGATGAAAGGAGCGATGCATCCTACGATTTCTACAAAAACTACCCCGCCCAAAGATTGTCGGGCCCCCTCCCCCGGTTCGAGCCCAATACGCTTCTTCTTTTCGGGTCCTGGTTTGGCATTGACCCTGCATTGCGCAGCCGGTTGCAACACATTATGGAGGCCGCCCGCAAAGCAGGGAGCATATTGTATTACGACCCCAACTTCCGCAGACCCCATCTCAAACAACTGCCCCTGGTAAAACCTTTTATCCTGGAAAATATGGCAGCAGCTCATATCATCAGAGCCAGCCACGAAGACCTTGAGCTGATCTTCGGGATCAGCACCCTGGAGGAATGGGAAGTCCTGCCCCAGGTCCGGGGTAAGGTACTCATACTAACGCGTGCAGCTGGCACAGCAGAGCTTCGGCATGGTCCGGTTCACATTCAGCTGCCGGCTCAGCCGGTGCAGGTGGTAAGCACCATTGGAGCCGGCGACAATTTCAATGCAGGCATCATTTACGGTCTGCTGCAGCAGCAATGCCAACTCAATACAATGGAAAACTTTTCTCCGGAGCAATGGAAAGAGATACTCCGGCTGGGCCTTGCATTTGCGGCAGCAAGCGTTCAAAGCTACGACAACTGGGTGCCCGAAGGCTTTACCCCGGCAACCGGTTGATTGTTCCGGAAAAACAGCTTGTGGCCGCTCCTTTAACAAGGAAGCGGCAGTGTACGCAAAGCTGGGCGGTTTGAAGCGTGGGTTGATGGGCAAAATGACAGAGGAATGCGAAGAAAACAATTGAAGTTTTTGCGTTCTACAAACAACATTCAAATAAAGGCCCCGTAATAACATCGTGATATTTAAATATTGCAACCGTTGCCGAACAGCCCCAACGGGGCGTAATCATCAACCCGGGGTGCAGCCCCGGGATTTCCATGGATGCGCTAC
Organism: Bacteroidales bacterium; assembly: GCA_046291875.1. GTDB lineage: Bacteria > Bacteroidota > Bacteroidia > Bacteroidales > UBA7960 > SKVR01. The sequence goes on from JBKBSF010000003.1 coordinate 136,941, forward strand.
CCATAAGCCCCAACGGGGCGAAATCAAAAACCTCCTGATCCCATAAATACCTCTCATCGTAAGTAACGTTGTGTTTTTTTCAGAAACGCATGATCTTCTTCGCGAAAAATTCTCTTATAATGATATTCCTTTTGGTTCAGGATGTAGTTTCGCGCCAGAGACTGAGGCAATTGCATAGGATCTGGATTGCGCCCCGTTGGGACTTGATGGTGAAAAAACCTATTTTCATCACAGGGCTGCACCCTGTGCTGGTGATTGCGCCTCGCTGGGGCTATTTGAAGGAATAAAATTCGGCTTTGCGGGTGCATAATGGCGCTGGGTGCTCAGCTCACCACCTGTTACAAGCTGAGGCTGATTTGCTGTCAGGAGGCGGTGCAACCTTTTTTCACAAATAAGGCGGCTCTGCTACAAACATATTGATCGGAAGGCGCAGAATTGACAAGGGGTTTTGGTCAGATTTCAGGGGGTTAGTATCGGAATATAAGCACGGGAACACACCTGGAAAACCCAACGAAAACAGTGTTCAATTCGTGCCCAATATGCCCCCAAACAAAAAAAAAGCCCCCTGATAATCAGAGAGCTTCGTTTGTTTTGTGTACCCAGGGCCGGGATCGAACCGGCACGATATTGCTATCACTGGTGTTTGAGACCAGCGCGTCTACCAATTCCGCCACCTGGGCATGTAAAAGAACTTTTGCTAAAAGTGAGTGCAAAGATAGAGATAAATTTTATTCTGCAAAAAAAATTGTTTTTTCGCTTCCCATTGACCTTCAAACCAGTAATAATTTTCTAATTTTGTGCCTGTTTGTTTGTAACCCCAAAAGACATTCCTCATGCCCTCCACCGTTCATATTTTTTCGGGATCTGCGTCCCGGTACCTTGCCAAACAAATTGCTGCAGAATACGGCAAACCCCTGGGAAACGAAATTGTTTCCAAATTCAGCGACGGCGAATTCCAACCTTCCTTTGAAGAGACCATTCGTGGCAGCGATGTGTTTATCATCCAGAGCACCTTTGCCCCCTCCGACAACCTGATGGAATTGTTGCTGATGATTGATGCCGCCAAGCGGGCATCGGCCAAGCAGGTGGTTGCCGTGATTCCCTATTTTGGCTTTGCCCGCCAGGACAGAAAAGACAAACCCAGGGTACCCATAGGGGCCAAACTTATTGCCAACCTGCTCACCGCAGCCGGCGTAGACCGCGTTATTACCATGGATCTGCATGCCGACCAGATACAGGGTTTTTTCGATGTGCCCGTAGACCACATGTACGCATCCTCTATTTTTGTCCCTTATATCAAAAACCTGAATCTCCCCAACCTTGTAATGGCATCGCCCGACACCGGAGGCACACGAAGAGCCGGAGCCTACGCCAAGTTTCTTAACTGCGAAATGGTAATCTGCTACAAACAACGCATCAAAGCCAACGAGATTGACAGAATGATGCTCATCGGAGATGTAAAAGGCAAAGATGTTGTGCTGGTTGACGACATCGTGGATACCGGTGGCACCATCACCAAAGCTGCACAGGTAATGATCGAGAATGGCGCCAGCAGTGTGAGAGGACTTTGCACTCACCCCATACTCAGCGGCAATGCAGTCGATAAGATCAACAAAAGCCCCTTTGACGAATTTATTGTTTCCGACACCATTCCCATCTCGCGCGAGTCATCGAAAATAACAGTTCTGTCTACTGCAAGGCTTTTTGCCGATGTTATTAAGAGAGTAAATAATCACGAATCCATCAGCTCTCATTTTGGCTTTTCAACCATTCAGTAGATTCTGAAAAAATATTTCCAAAAAACCGGCTGTAAAGTATTACCTTTGCAGCCGGTTTTTGCGTTTCGCATTACCTCATTTATTAATCTTTAAATCAACTGAAAATGAAAACAGTATCTGTGAGCGGTTCTCTCCGCGAGAACGTAGGGAAAAAAGATGCTAAAACATTGCGCCGTCAGGGTCTTATTCCCTGCGTAATGTATGGTGGAGAAAAGCAGGTGGCATTTGCCCTTCCTGAGCTTTCTTTCAAAGACATCATTTACACCCCCGAAGCCTGTATCATCAATCTCGATGTAAAAGGCACCAAGTACAACGTTATTTTGCAGGATGCCCAGTTTCATCCTGTTTCTGGCAAGGTAATCCATTGCGATTTCCTGCAGGTGTTCGAAAACAAAGATGTAAAAATTGACATCCCCGTTAAACTCAAAGGAGTGTCTAAAGGGGTGCTCAAAGGGGGTAAACTCATTCTGAAACTTCGCAAGCTCAGAGTAAAAGGCCTGATGAACATCCTGCCCGACGAAATTACCGTGGATATTACCAAACTCGACATTGGTGATTCTGTAAAGGTGGGCGATCTTGTTTACGAAGGTCTTGAGTTCCTCAATGCTCACAATGCCGTTGTGGTGAATGTGAAAACTGCCCGTGGTGCCGGTGGTGCTGGTGGCGACGAAGAAGAAACCGAAGAAGGAGCCGAAGGTGCTGCTGAAGGTGGTGCTGAAGCTGCTGCTGAATAAAGATTTCTCTGAGCCCTTTGTGGCTGTATATCATAAACAAGGCATAAAGGTTCTATCTTTATGCCTTGCTTTTTTTTCACTTGCCCGATTATGATTAATTTTATCAGACGGATGCTGGGTATTACACCCAAGCAAGTTCCTCAAAACCCCGAAGACGTGAAATATCTTATCGTTGGTCTGGGCAATATCGGCCCCGATTACCACAACACACGCCATAATATTGGCTTTATGGTACTGGATGCCATAGCCCAGGACAAACAGATCGCTTTTGAACCTGCACGCTATGGGGATAAAGCTCAGTTCAGGTTCAAGGGACGAACCTTTATCATGGTCAAGCCCTCAACCTATATGAACCTGAGCGGAAAAGCCATCCATTACTGGCTTTCCAAAGAAAACATCCCCATCGAAAATCTGCTGGTAATTGTGGATGATGTGGCTCTTCCGCTGGGCACACTGCGCCTGAAAGCCAAAGGGAGTGCCGGTGGGCACAATGGCCTTTCCAGTATTATCGGCATCCTGGGCACTGACCAGTTCCCACGTTTGAGGTTTGGTATCGGGAACGGATTTCCCAAAGGCGCCCAGGTGCAATTTGTTCTTGGCAAGTGGCAGCCCGATGAGATGGAAACCATACAACCGCTCTATAAGGACTGCATGGAGATTGTTATCAACTTTGCCACCATCGGTATTGAACGTACCATGAACTTCTTCAACAAAAAGCCATCGGGCAAAACACCCAAATCACCTGCACCCTCCGGCAAACCAGACCAGATCCAACCCTGATTCTTATTTTTTGCAATGGGCAACCTGCAAAGCCATGAACCATCCTCACAAACCCTTTTTTGCCGTGTCGTGTGCCCTTATCGAAAATAATGGTAAAGTGCTTATTGCCTTACGAAAGGGGCACCACAGCAATGGACACACGTGGGAGTTTCCGGGCGGAAAAATGGAACCTGGCGAAACACCCGAGCAATGCCTGCAAAGAGAAATCCGGGAGGAATTATCCATTGATATAGCAATCAAAGATAAGCTCCCGGATGCGGTGTATGAATATCCTGAAAAAATCGTCAGGCTGATGCCCTTTATCTGCCACTACAAAGGAGACAAAATCCTTTGCAACACCCATGCGAGAGTGCAGTGGGTAGATCCGGAGGAGTTCGAAAACTTCACCTGGTCACAGGCCGACATCGGGGTTTGGCAGCAATACCGCAAGTTATTGAACGGCGGGGATGGCACCCCATAAGCCAGGGTCCGGACTGTCAGATCTCGCCACAGTTTACCTCAATCCATTCCTTCATAAACGTACGCAGGTCGTCGCGAGTGGCGGAGCCTGCGTTGCGCACGTAGTATCCTGAAGAGCATACTCCCACCGCAAGGCATTCTGCCGGCTCCATACCTGCAAGCCATGCATTGCAAAATCCTGCATTGAAGTTATCGCCGGCTCCGGTGGTGAGCTTGGGCTTAGGAGTGTAGGGCCCGTCAATCCACTTGCTTTGTCTCTGGGTAGCAATCGCAGCCCCATTGGTGGGATGAATTACGATACCTGCAATACCCATCTTTTCGCGTATACGGATGGCGCGGGTAAGGATTTCATCCTCTTTGATGCCCAGCACCAGAGAAATGATGGTCGATTCGCTCAGATTCATGCTCAATATAGTTTCAGCTTTCATGTCTGAAATGATATCGAGAACCGTTCGGATATCTTCGTGTGTACGCTTCTTTGGATCGGCCAGGTCAAGAAACACCAAAGGTTTTTTGGGCAGATTGGCAATGATCTTATTAAACTCCGTGATGATTCCATTGAGATTGGAGAGCATGGTCCAGTTGGTAAAGGCCAGCAGGTCGGTCTCAGCCAGAAGCTTCTCCAGCTCTGTGCGTGGCAGTTTCTCCAATAGATTTTCAAAACTTACCCCCACCAGGTTGTTCATCTTGCCCATCATGATCTTTCCGTCATAAAACTCCAGCGCATCGGTATGCCCGGGCTCGGTAAGGGTTACTACTTTGCGGCAGGAGTCGGCAAAATCGCGAAATACAGGGTGAATGTAGTACTTTCCGAGCGCTCCGATGTAGCTCACCTGATGCCCTTGTGCAATGATGGCATTGGCCATGATGGGTCCGTTGCCACCCAGTTTGGTTTGGATGGGCACCATCTCGATGTTGGCGCTAAGCCCTGCAACCTGGGCTATACGCTCAGAGAAAGCCTTGATGTCGGGAATACGATCATACTCCTGATCGTTTTTGCGTTTGTCAACTACATGAATGATCTCATCAACAAATCCGTCGAAGCCTACCAGCAAATGCTTACTGTCTGTAAACTTTTTAAGTTTTTCAAGAGCACTTCTTACAATATTCGTTTGTTCCATATGGGTTCGGTTTTCCTGATTATACTATAAGGATGACAGGTATATAAATAAAATGATCTGTGACAGCAAAAAAACAGGAGTTGCCTGCTGAGCAAGGCAACTCCTGAGTGCATGGTTTTATCTTCCGTATAATTTGGTAATCTTCATCAATTCGTCAGCATGCTTTTCGGTAAGCTGCGAGGAGGAGTACCTCCATTTCCAGTAACCAGAGGCCTTTCCGGGGAAATTCATCCTGGCCTGGGTATCCAAACGAAGCACATCCTGCAGCGGAGCAATGGCCACATCGCCTACTGAAGCCCAGGCCAGTCTGATAAACGACCAGGCCGGATCCTTCTCATTCACACCAAAGTAATCATTCATGAGTAGCTTGTCCGAATCCTTGCTTTGCTTGTATTGTCCAAGAGTGGTGTCGTTGTCGTGGGTGCCGGTATATACCACACAGTTTTTATCGAAGGTGTGGGGCATAAAGTCGTTCTCTTCGCCCGAGTCAAAAGCAAACTGGAGTATCTTCATACCTGGCAGGCCAAAACGGGTACACAATTCTACCACATCGGGGGTAATAACCCCCAGGTCTTCAGCAATGATGGGCATCTGGCCCAGGGCATCGAAAACGGCCTGCAACATTTCGCCACCGGGGGCTTCAATCCATCGGCCATTGATGGCTGTTTTTTCTCCAAAGGGCACTGCCCAGTAAGCTGCCAAACCACGGAAGTGGTCGATGCGCAGCACATCATAGAGGGTAAAGTTTGCCTCAACCCGGTCAATCCACCACTGGTAGCCGGTTTGTTTCAATTGTTTCCAATTGTATAAGGGGTTGCCCCACAACTGGCCCGTTTCAGAAAAATAATCGGGTGGCACACCTGCTACATTCACAGGGTTCATCCTTTCATCAAAATCAAAGATCTCCGGATTTGCCCAGGCATCAGAGCTGTCGAAAGCCACATACAGCGGTATATCTCCAATAACCTGTATGCCATTGAGATTGGCATAAGCTTTCAGCTCAAGCCACTGCTGGAAAAACAGAAACTGGATGAACCTGTAGTAATTGATATCATCTTTGAGTTGCTCTTTGTAATAATCCAGGGAGCTTTGCTTTTTTAGTTTGATATCATCTTCCCAGTCTGTCCAGGCTACCCCTTTAAAGTGCTTTTTCAAAGCCATAAAGAAGGCATAATCTTCAATCCATTTGCTGTGGTTCTGACAGAAGCTCGCAAAACGGATCGCACGAAGTTTGTTCTTCTGATCTTTATAGTTTTCGTAGGCTTTGCGTAGCAAAGGGTATTTGGTGTCGTGCACTTTGCCATAATCCACGTTTTCATCGTCGAAATAGAGGTTTACCGGAAGGTCGTCTTTCTTCAGCAGGCCTTCATCGGTAAGTTTGTCGAGATCGATCAGAAGAGGATTTCCGGCAAATGCCGAATAGCACTGGTAGGGCGAATCGCCATAGCCCGTATGCCCCAGGGGTAGTATCTGCCAGATCTTCTGGCCTGATTCCACAAGAAAATCAACAAATCTGTAAGCTTCCTTCCCCATGGTTCCAATACCATAATTGCCTGGAAGAGAGGTAATATGCAGTAATATTCCGCTTGAACGTTTTGTCTTCATCTGGATAATTTTTTTAGTATTTAGCTTCACTGAACCCACCCGTATTTCCGGGATTGGAGGTCAGATAAAACCTGCATGAGCAATTAAGTCATTAAAAAGGACCATAAACAACTTACAGGGTTCAAATCCAAATCAAATCAGCTCGAACGAACCCACTTTTAAAGTCATCCTTGTTCACATGCAGGTATTACCCTTGAAAGCTTCATTATTATTTGTTTAAGCTGTATCTTCAGAACGACACAACTAATTAATAAAATATTTGTGTAAAAACCAAACTTGCTGTTTGGAAGAGATGCTGTTTACAATTCTCAAAACCCCAAAACCAGCATACTGTTGAGGTTACTGATCCTGTGCTTGCTTGTGGGCAATAATCTTTTCATCTTCATCATCCACAAAGAACATGGTAAAGGCTGCTACCAGGAATGAAAAACCACCCAGTATGAGGGCATATATGGCCTGTCCACCGGCAATGGTGGTAACAAAGAAGCCCAGTATACTGGCAGCCAGGATTTGTGGAATAACAATAAAGAAATTAAAGATCCCCATGTAGGTGCCCATTTTATGCGATGGCAATGAACCCGTAAGGATCGCATAGGGCATCGACAATATACTTGCCCAGGCCAGACCCACGCCCAGCATAGAAACCAGGATCATTAAAGGATCGGTGATAAAGTATATGGAAACAAACCCAATGGCACCGGCAGTAAGCGCAATCATATGCGTATACCTGCGATTGGTCCATCGGGCCAGAATGGGAAGCAACAAAGCAAGGATGGCAGCAAACCCATTGTAGGCAGCAAAGGCTATTCCCACCCAGTCGGCACCATCGTTGTACTCCTGCTCAATACGCATAAGGGTGCTTTGCAACCCCTGGCTTACTTCAACTCCTTTATCTTCGCGGAAAAAATTTACTACCCTCATACTGGCCACCACGTTCGATTTCCCTGCCAGTATTTGCTGCTGGTAGGTGTCCAGCTCGGCATCAATGCGTGCCAGACGACCAAACCAATCGGCGGTGGTTTGTGTGTTCAGCTGTTGGCTGATCTGTTGCATCTCTTCTACATCTGCGGCCTGCAGTTTCATATCGTAGATGTGCGATGTTACCCCGGCAGTTGTGTAAATCCACATAGCAAACAGGGCAAACCATGAGAAGAACTGCACTACCGCCAGCTGGCGCATGGTTTTGGGCATTCGGAACAAGTCGTTCATTACCACCACAAAACCCACCTTTGTTTTGTTGCTCTTGAGGAGCAACCCGGCAAGAAGCTGGATAAATCCAAAAAGTGTTACTCCGGCTGTGAGGATGTAAAGTTCAGCTTCCAGCTTGAAGAAATATACCATAACTGTAAGCAACAAGCCACCCAGCAGCCAGGTGGGAGCATATTTTAAAAAACGTTCTGCTGGCAGCATTTCGTCGCTGTGCTTTTGTTTATTGATCTCCTTCTCGCCACGGGCGGCTTCAAAAGCTGCCAGCTCTTCGGGAGAATATTCCTTGGTGCGGATCACCGTCCAGAGCACCGAAAGGAAAAAGATACCGGCACCCAGGTAAAAGGCATACCGGACCGATTCGGGGATACGCTCTCCTGCAGCCACATCTGCCACGTTGGAGAAGCCCAGCCAGTTGGTAAAAACGTAGGGTAATCCGCTGGCTACCACGGCGCCAATACCAATAAAGAAGCTTTGCATGGCAAAGCCACGGGTACGCTGCTCCGGTGGCAGCATATCGCCCACAAAAGCACGGAAGGGCTCCATGGATACATTGATGGACGCATCAAGGATCCATAGCATACCGGCAGCTACCCACAAGTAGGGGCTGTTGGGCATCAGGATGAGAGCCAAAGAGGCAAAGATGGCACCGATCAGAAAAAATGGGCGGCGGCGTCCAAACCGGTTCCAGGTATTATCGCTCAGATAACCGATTATGGGTTGTACAATCAAACCTGTTACAGGTGCGGCAATCCATAAAATAGGGATGGAGCCCACATCAGCACCCAGGCTCTCGAAAATACGGCTTACATTGGCATTTTGCAGCGCAAAACCAAACTGAATGCCAAGAAAGCCAAAGCTCATGTTCCAGATCTGCCAGAAACTTAAGCGTGGTTGTTCTTTCATTTCTTGTTGTTTAAATGAATAAATCCTTTAATTCCAAATGGTGATTCCGGGGTAAAACAAATCTGCTGCGGTACAGCCCATAGGGTTGTACCGATAGGTCTACCAACAAAACCACCTCCTTTTTCCTTGCTTTTACGCGGGTTTCCCCCTGTCTGCATATGTCAGAAACCTGCCCAGAAAAGCGGGCTAAAATTAAAGGATTTTTTCGGGTTATGGAAATCCATTGCCCCTTTTTGGAGATTTTTAAAGAGGGAGAGAAGAATAAAACCCGGCAAGGGGTGCAATTTTCAGATCGGAGCGATCAGGTGCAGGTGCACTCCAAAATCTCCCTGGCGGGTCATCGAGAATTCGGTGCGAAACACCTTATCATAGTAGGTCACCAGGTCGAACCCCACACCGGCACCGGCCAGAAAGGCATTGGAATAGGGATTATCCTTGAAGAAATACCGATCGTGCACATACCCGAAGTCGGTAAAAAAATTCACATATAGCGCATAGTGGATCAGGGAGAATTTCTGGTTTTCGATAAATCGTATCCTGCTCACAGTGCTGGGAATGAGAGCAAACTTCAGGTTAGACTTTAACACGGCAAAATGCTGCCCGTCGATCACAAAGTTCTCGTAGCCTCTTACAATATCGCCCCTGAACCCCAGGCCCTGCTGAAGATAGTAAGGCTGAAAATTGCCCAGTGAAGTTTTGGCATTTACCCCGGCGGCATAATACCACCTGGGGGCAAGTTGCCAGAACCTTCGCATAGAGGTTTCGGCAGTGGTGAGATCCATTTTTTCATTGGACAGTATGCCCAGACCCTGCCTCCTTAGCCGGATGTCGAAGTAATACCCTTTGAGGGGGTAAGGACGAAAATCGCGATGATCGTTCTTGAACTCATAACCGATGGAGAAAAATGGGGCAAAGGTTTCCGATCCGGGCGAGAACAAGGGATTAAGGATCAACAGCGAGTCGGCAAACCGGTAATGGTTGTATTCAAGCAGCAGATGATGCGTATGGTGTATCCCCATCCGGTACATCAGCCGGGTGTTAACGTAAAAATGCCGCAGTGCAAACCCATCAGGCTCTGAATAAAACAGCTGTATATTGTCGCGAGTGGCATAGTCCACCTCGTTGCGCTGATTGAGCCCGATGCTGAATCCAATACCCAGCCGCTGAGCATTGTTGATATAGGGAATACTGTAGCTGAGGCTGTAGTTTTGTCTGTAGCCGGCTCTTACCAGAAGGCTTAGCCGTTCCATACGTCCTCTGAAGTTTTCTTTTACGATGTAAGCTCCATAATTGGTGCGCGCAAAACTGGGTTTGAGCAGCCAATCCTGCAGGTTTCTCTCGGCCACTTCAAAAATCGGAAATGGCCAGATATACCACCGCTCCACGAAGGTAAACTTGATGCTGGCAAGAGGAAAAGCCTCATGAAAGATCATTGAGACATTGACAAAATTAAACAAGGAGGTATTGAGCAGATTCTCGCGACTACTTTCTATAATGCGGTGAATGTCGGTGCGATTGAGGGTATCGCCCGGCGAGAAAAGCAGCTCCCGCTGAATGATGTGTCGCTGGGTAGCATCGTTGCCCTCCAGCAGAATCTCCTGCACAATGATGTATTCCGGAAGAATAACATCGCGCAGTTTATTGCCAGTAATGATCACATCTCCCCAGACCGGCTCGCTGCCCGCTGAAGCAAGCTGCTGCTGAGCTATGGAGTGCAGACACCAAAGCCCAACCAGGAACAGTAGAGCAGCCCGGTTGATCATAATCCTCTTTTATTTGGTTTCTAAATATTTAAATAATTCATCAACGAGCCAAAACGCTCCCGCAGCAGTTCATCGTAATTGTTTTCCTCTGAAAATGACGCAAGAATATGATAGTCAAATCGGTTGAAAGTCTGTATTACAGGCGAAACATCAATTTTGTTCAGCTTCAGAGTTACCTCGATACGTGTGCTGTCTTTGAAGGTTTTTATGGCACAATGCAAAATTTTAGCATCATTGGATTCTACAATCCGCGAAATCTCATGCAAAGAATAATCGATCAGGTTCATCTCCAGCACAATAATGCCGCCGGGTTGATTGATGGAACCCGATTCTGCAATCTCCTCAAGCAAACGCTCACGGGTAATACAACCCAGGTAATTGTCCAGCTCATCAAGCACCGGCACCAGGCTGAGTTTCAAAGAAGCCAGCACCCGCAATACTTCAAACAAATGCTGATCGTGATGCACATAGGGCCGGATGAGCGATAGCGGATAGCTCCCCAGGGGTTCTTCCATATCGTTCATGGCATAAACGTCCTTCTCAGACACTAACCCCAGAAATGCTTCATTGTTTACGATGGGAAGATGAGACACCCTCAGCTCATCCATCCAGGCAATGGCAGTATTGCCCGAGTCGGAAGTCCGCAGGGGAAGGATCACATCGCTTATCATTTCATTTGCCAGCATAAAACAATTATTAGTCCATAAATTTAGCACTTTTAATGAACATAAAGTGCGTTTTATCAAATTTTTCAGGTATATTTTCCTGACAACGTTTCCATAATGCAAAACAAAGACTTTATTGCAAAGCTTCTGCAAATGTAACGTTCATTTCACAGGTTTTATGATGCAGACTATAATACCGTTGACAATTTGGAAAAAGTTGCTCAAAGCAGGCCGACAAAAGTGGTTTCTCCTGGTTCTTTGGGTTGATTTTCATGAATGTTTCATAGCTTTGCAAAAAAGAAAACCGCTATGACCCGCTTAAGTGTAAATATAAACAAAATTGCCACCATCCGCAATGCCCGCGGAGGCAACATTCCTGATGTGGTAAAAGCAGCCCTCGATTGCGAGCGATTTGGCGCACAGGGCATTACCGTACACCCACGACCCGATGAACGCCACATCCGGCGTAAGGATGTTTATGACCTTAAACCACTGCTTACCACCGAGTTTAATATCGAAGGATATCCTACGCGTAAATTCATGGATATGGTGATCGAGGTGAAACCCGCACAGGTTACCCTGGTGCCCGATCCGCCCAACGCCCTTACCTCCAGTGCAGGCTGGGATACACTCAGGCATTTTGATCTGCTCAAAGATGTAATTGCCGAATTCAAAGCAGCTGGGGTGCGTACATCCATATTTATTGAAACAGATCCTGAGCGGATCTACAAAGCTGCCCAGACAGGCACCGATCGGGTGGAGCTTTATACCGAACCCTACGCCACCCAGTTTCCTCATGGAAAAGAAAAAGCTATCGAACCATTCGTAAAAGCTGCCCATGCAGCCCATGAGGCTGGGCTGGGACTTAATGCAGGACACGATCTGAGCCTCGAAAACCTGCGGTACTTTGCTCAACGCATACCACACCTGTTGGAGGTATCCATAGGGCATGCCCTTATCTCCGATGCATTGTATTTTGGGCTGGAGAACACCATACAGATGTATCTCAGAGAGTTAAAGCCCTGATCTGGCAGCCCGCAGACACAAAACAACAGGACCCCCATGGTAAGGCATCCGTATGGCTGCAAACCTTTGGGTCCTGTTTTTTGTTTAAGCAGGCAACCATTGCAAACCACCACAGCTTATTCTGATGCAACTCCATTACCACCACCAGGGGCAAGGCCCCACCCTGATCATCCTCCACGGCCTTTTTGGCATGTCAGACAACTGGATTACCCATGCTCGCAAACTGGCTGAAGCATACAGCGTTTACACCCTCGATCTGCGCAACCACGGCCGCTCGCCCCACCACAACGTATTCAACTACGAGGCCATGGTCGACGACCTGGTGGAATTCATGGAAACCCACTCCATCTCAAAAGCACATCTGCTTGGGCACAGTATGGGCGGCAAAACCGTTATGCAGTTTGCCTTCGACAATCCCGACAAAGTTGAAAAACTTATTGTTGCCGATATCAGCCCTGAAGAATACAACCACCGCCACGATAAGATCATTGAGGCCATGCTGGCTACCGATCTGCACAAATACAGTTCGCGCAGCGAAGTGGATGCCGACCTCAAACAGCGTCTGCCCGATGCCAGGATCCGCCAGTTCCTGCTCAAGAATCTCCATTGGAAAGACCGCTCTTCACTGGGCTGGAAAGCCAACCTTGAAGTGATCAACGAGAATCTTCCCGAGATTTTTCGCGCACTGCACAGCCCCAGACCCTATAAAAAACCAACACTTTTCATCCGTGGCGCCGACAGCCCCTATATTACCGATGTGCATGTACCTGGTATCATGGAGCTTTTCCCCAATGCCATCATTGAAACCATCGACAATGCATCACATTGGCTGCATGCAGAACAACCAGATGCTTTTTTGCAAATCGTAGAACAATTTCTCAAAGACTGAATCTACTGTACTTTTGCTGCACCCTTTTTTGGGGTTTTGTGGCTGAAAGCACCAGAGTATTGGGCTAGACCCCCTCACCCTGCCTGAAAGTCTTAAACATCACAACCTTATCTGCCATTGAGCGCCGCATTAGGGTTTATGCAGCTTTTATCAGGAAAACATTTTCTTACCTATCTGGCCGAATGCCTGTTACGCCTTTGCAGGAAACTTACATGGAAAATTACTTTCACAGATTAACTTGTATGAGCGAATACTCATGGTAGCTCAGCTAATTTCAGGATGGGTTCATTGTCTTTTGTGAGCGCTCGGTGCTCATGTGGGTTTCATAAAAAAACCAAAACAACATGTTTTTCTTGCAAATAAGGGAGGCTTGGATTTTCTTTGCCGTTGCTTTGACAATTATTTCAAACAAGCAGACTCTCAATACTTAACCGCAAGTGATGTTTTTCAAACCTTAAAACTTTCTACATGATGAAGAAACGTAACCTTATCCTCACACTGGCATTATGCCTGAGTTTGGGTTTTAGCTGGGCACAAGGCAGCATTTTCACCGCCGAAAAAATGTGGCAAATGGAGCGTGTGGGTGCCCCGGTGGTTTCGCCCGATGGCACACGGGCTGTTTTCACACTCACCAGTTATAATATAGAAGAGAACAACTCAGCCACCGACCTTTATCTGCTCAACATAGAAACAGGTGAAACCCGTCAGCTCACCTTTACAGGAAAAGAGGGTGCTGCCGTATGGAGCCCCGATGGAAGCCGCATTGCTTTTGTATCGCGCCGCCACAATGGTCCTGGCCAGATCTACATTCTTCCTTTGGCAGGTGGTGAAGCCCGCAAGTTAACCGACCTGCCCGTAGGGGTATTTTCCATCAAGTGGTTTCCTACCGGCGATCGCATAGCCTTTGGAGCCAACATTCTGCCCGAATACAATGGCGACTTCGACAAGCTCAAAAGGCTCATGGAGGAAATGAGAAAATCTAAAGTTACGGCCAAGGTTACCGAAAACACCATGTTCCGTTTCTGGGACCGCTGGCTTACCGATGGGTTCTATCCCAGGTTGTTTTCTGTAGATATTGCCTCTGGCAAGGTAACCGATCTGATGCCCCATACGGCCAACTTTTTCAATATGATGGGTGGGGTTTCGTACGACATATCGCCTGATGGCCGCGAGATTGCCGTAAGCATGAACAGTACACAGCCCCCCTACGACAATACCAACAACGACATCTTTCTGCTTCCCACTGATGGTAGCGGAACACTAACCAATATTACCCCCGATAATCCGGCCAACGATCTGAGCCCGGTTTACAGCCCCGATGGTTCTGTTATTCTGTATGGCCGCCAGAATATTTATCATTTCTATGCCGACAATGTGCAGATGGTAAAATACAACCGTGCCAGCGGCACCCATACCAATCTTACTGCTCATATTGATCTTTCCTGCTCCAACTGGTTTTTCTCCCGCGATGGCCGCACCATATTCTTTGATGCCGAACATCTTGCACAAAATGCCATTTTCAGCATCCCGGCCAATGGGGGCCAGCATACCCTTATTTACGGTGAAGGCACCAATGGTGGGGTAAGCCTGGCAGGCCGAAGAGGCAATGAGTTGGTTTTTACCCATCATACCATCGACAAACCTGCTGAGATATACCGTATGGACACCCGCGGACGAAATATCACGCAGCTTACAAACTTTAATGCCGAACGCCTGGCAGGGCTAAAACTGGGCAGGGTAGAAAACGTAACCTACAAAGGAGCCAACGATGCCGATGTGCAAATGTATATTGTATATCCTCCCGATTTCGACCCCAGCAAGAAATACCCCCTGGTGCTTATGATCCACGGCGGCCCTCATGGTACCTTCGGCAACTTCTGGCATTACCGCTGGAATGCACATCTTTTTGCAGCTCCGGGATATGTGGTAGCTATGCCTAATTTCCATGGTTCTACCAGCTTCGGCAACGATTTTGCCATGTCTATCCACGGAGAACATGCCAACAAACCTTTTGAAGACATCATGAGAGGCACCGATTACCTCATCAGCAGAGGATTTATTGATGAGAGCCGCATGGCTGCCACAGGCGGAAGCTATGGTGGGTACATGGTAAGCTGGATTGCCGGACATACCGATCGTTTTGCCGCACTTGTAAACCATGCCGGAGTGTACGACCTGCACCTGCAGTTTGCTTCAGACTATGCCGGCAACAGAGGCTACCAGTACGGAGGTACTCCATGGGAGAATTTTGACCGCCTCAACAGCCAGAACCCCTCGCAGTTTGCACACAACTTCAAGACCCCCATGCTGGTGATCCATGGCGAACTGGACTACAGGGTTCCCGTTGCACATGCATTCCTGGTATATGGCATTTACAAATCTATGGGCCTGGAAGCAAGGCTGGTGTATTTCCCCGATGAGAACCACTGGATCCTTACCCCACAGAACTCTATTTTCTGGTACCAGGAGTTGCACAACTGGCTGGAAAGATTTTTGAAACAATAATGCTTAAATAAAAAAGGCTGTCGCATGAGCACTATTGTGCTGGGAGACAGCCTGCAGATTTCATTTAATGAATGCTGAGCCTGTTGAAGCGGAGGCCTGACTGATTATCAGATATCGTTTCGACAGGCTCAACATTTTGTAATTATGTGTTAGTCAGCCTTTCTTCTGACACGATTTCAGATTTTACCTCAGGCGAAACGCTACAGGCAGGTTATATCGAACCCTCACAGGGTGAGCTCCCTGTCTGCCGGGCTTCCAGCGAGGCATGTTCTGAATGGCTCTGATGGCCTCTTCATCGCAACCCCCACCAATACCGCGCAATACTCTTATTTCGGAGATACTTCCATCGCGTTCCACCACAAAACTCACAAATACAGTTCCCTGTATCCGGTTTTCTATAGCAATTCTGGGGTATTGCAATGTATTTGCCAGATAGCGCCGCAGAGCAGCCTCTCCGCCCGGAAATTCGGGCATGATCTCAGCAAAATCAAGTGCTTCATTACCAAAGTCAGGCTCCACATATACAGGAAGATCCAGAATTACAGGCTCCGGATTGGGCTGAAAGACGTCAACATTGATATCAATGGTGGGTTCATCGATTTCTGTTTCGTCGGGCACCGGTGTAAAGGTGGTCGGATCGGGAGGCTTGGGAGGCTCCGGCTTGGGAGGAATGATGTTTTCGATGATTTCCTGTTCGGTCATCAATTCAGGTGGCACAGGAATATCTGGGAGGGTCCGCTCAGTGATGCGATATTGAAAGGCCAGCAAAACCCCTGTAAGGGCAATGGCAAAACCTATCTCCAGAAACAAGCTCTTCTTGTTTTCCAGATTTTTCCGGGGAGTTTTTTTTGTGTTCATAGCATCGGATTTTATGGTTAAACATGGTAATCGGCGAATGCGTGAGAAACACTTTGTGCACAAAGAACTTTTTCAACGTCGTTTACTTTTTTAACGGCACTTATTTCTAAAATATTGTTAATGCAGAACAGAAAAGTATTTTTTGTTAACCAGATATGGATCAACAAGGGGTATTACTACGCGAACTTTTTTATTGTATCGGCTGTTTAATCCCTTGTAATCCTTAAAAAAGCAGTATGCACAAATATCAATGGGTAGAGCAGGGAACATCCCTTCACGAAGCAGAAAAAGCAATCATCCTTATTCATGGGCGTGGTGCTCCCCCGGAAGACATTCTGGGCCTTGCCGATTATTTCGACACCCAAAACACTTACGTAGCCGCTCCACAGGCAACCCAGTATGTTTGGTACCCATTGAGTTTTTTGGCTCCCCGTGAGCAAAACCAACCCTGGCTCAACAGTGCACTGGAGAATATTGAACGCCTGATTCTTCACATCGAAAACCATATTCCAGCCCAGAAGATTTACATCATGGGCTTTTCGCAGGGCGCCTGCCTGAGTGCCGAGGTGGCATCGCGCAATGCCAGGAGATACGCGGGGGTAGGGATCTTTACCGGTGGGCTGATTGGTGAATCCGTGGATCCGAAGCAATACAACGGTGATTTTGCAGGAACACCCGTTTATATCACCAATGGCGATAAGGATCCTCACATTCCATTGCAACGCACCCATGATACCGTGACTCAAATTAGCCAGATGGGGGCTCAGGTAACTTTTGACATATTCCCGGATCGTCCTCACACCATTCTCATGGAAGAGATCAACAAGGCACGCAGCCTGTTTGGTTTATGAAGTTTTGGCACTTGTATGCAAAACCCTGATTCAATTGCAGCTAACAATTCGGCAGCCTAAACATCCATAAAAGATGGTTTTTCAGCATTGGCAGCATTAGTTATCTTTGCAGGGTTAACTAAGTAAGTTCCCGGAATGCTTTAAGGAAGGCTTTCCCTTTTTCAACATCTTTCATGCGTTTTTTTCGATTTACTGTTCTTGTCATTTTTGCACTTCTGGCTGCCTGTTCCACAGGAAAACAAACTACCCAACTTGCTCAAAATGCCTCCCTGGCCTTCATGGCAGGCGATTACGCTCAAGCTCTGGAGCATTACGAAACTTTCATTTTTCAGCATGGCAACAACCCTCTTGTCATACCCGACAGCATATACCGGGGTGCAGGTCTTGCTGCCTTTGAGCTTGATCAACCCTCAAAAGCGCTTGACTATCTGAATACCATACGCCATTCCGAAGCAGCCGATGCTCCTGTACAATATGCCATGGCATTGCTGAACCGGCAAATCGACAACCTGTCAAGGGAGATCACTGCACTGGAACACTATGTAACGAACTTTCCGCAGGGAGAACATCATGTTGCCATGCAGTTGCGTCTTTTCGAAGTATGGGTGGAAAGCCAGAACTATCAGGATGCAGTGGCACTGTGGCCCTCAGTAGAACCTCACGCCTCTGCCCAGGAGAGTTATGTGCAAGGCTATTTTATTGCACAACAGGCCCTGGGCAACGAAGATGAACTTGATGCCCTGGCAGATCAGTTACTTAACCTCAACCGAAACAACACTTTGGCGTTATTCCACCTGGGTAAAAAACATTTCTGGCTGGCAGAGAACCGGTACCGATCAGAGATGCAAGCCTACGAAAATAACCGAACCCATCGCCAATATGCCCAGTTGCTCAGGGCATTCGATGTGCTCAATGCCGATTTTCGCAAATCGCTCGACTTTTTTCTGAAATTATGGGAGATTGACCCACGTCCGGAGTACGCCAGGTTTATAGGAAACATATACACCCGCTTTGAAGATCGCCCCAAGGCCCGTTACTTCCTTGAAAGATCTGGTCAATAACCCTGGTATTACAAATCTCTCAGTTTTTTTCCCTTATGACGTCCGAAGAGCAGATGCTTGGGGCTGCCCACGATCTGTGAACCATAAATACCACTGTGCCCTGAGAAGAAATAAGCAGTAACGCACGCCAGCCCGATATATATCCCTGCGTCGGCACCGAAAAGCTCTATCCCCATAAGGGTGCAGGCAATGGGGGTGTTTGTGGCACCGGCAAAGACCGCAACAAAACCCATGGCTGCCAGCAAGGCGAATGGAAGTGGAATGAGCCATACCAGGGCATTGCCCAGTGTGGCACCAATAAAAAACAAAGGAGTAACCTCTCCCCCTTTGAACCCGGAACCCAGGGTAATAGCTGTGAAAAGTATCTTAAAAAGAAAATCATACACCGGAACTTCCTGCTGAAAAGCTTCCGCAATAACCGGAACTCCCAACCCCAGGTATCGTGTAGAACCCAGTGCCAACACACCGGCAAGCACAATAAACCCACCCACAAAAGGGCGGAACGGTGCCCAGGCTATTTTTGAGGAAAACCAGTTATGAATGGCATTGGATAGTTTTGCGTATACCAATCCGGCAAGGCCGAATACTATACCCGCCAGGATTACCCACAGTGCAGTAGTAAGTGCAAATGGAGGAATGATACTTATTTCGTACATCATGTGCGGCACTCCCCACAAATGACATATCTGATCGCCAATGAGGGCAGCCAGAAAAGCAGGATACATAGCTTCGTAGCGCATCCGCCCCAGCACTACCACTTCCAGCGCAAAAACTGCACCTGCCAGAGGCGTTCCAAAGATGGAGGCAAACCCTGCGCTTACTCCTGCAATCAGCAAAGTAACACGGTCGCGTTGGCGCAGGCGAAAGATCCACGAAAACTGATCCGCTATAGCCCCTCCCATTTGCACGGCGGTGCCTTCGCGCCCGGCCGATCCCCCAAAAAAATGGGTGATCACACTGCCCACAAAAACCAATGGAGCCATTTTCAAAGGGACAATCCGGCCAGGGCGGTGCAATTCATCCAGGATCAGATCATTGCCCCCTGCTACACTCTTTCCCATGTAATGATACAGCAGCCCTACCACCAATCCACCCAGAGGAAGCAGAAACACAATTATGGTATGGCTTTCGCGAAACCGGGTAGCCCAATCGAGCGATACCAGGAACCACGCTGATGCAGTACCCGCCAGGGCACCTACCAACAAGCACAAAAACAACCATTTGAAAAGATATAACAGAGCAGGGATCTGCTGCCAGCGAACCAGTATAGGATGAGGTTTCCTGTTCATAGTAGTATTCTCCTGATTTACTTTATAAAACCATAACAGAAAGCATTGCCCGTGGCCGGGCAGTCTTCGTTAATTCATAAATCAGGCGCCATCATTCCGGATCACAAAAAAACCGGACGGTTAAAGGCAGACACCATTGCCCTGGCAAAGATATACTTTAAAAAGAGTAGCTCAACAGATTCCAGTAAAACATCTGCACATAAAACACCACAAGCACCACAAAAGCAAGAAACTGCCAAAGGGTTCTGGGCAAACGCTGCCTGCCCATGGTTCCACTCTGAAACCAGAATAATACGGCAAGAAGCACAAAAAGCACAGATATCCAGGGAATAAGCATCATCATAATAAATCCCTGGGGCTTTTCAAAGATCACACTCTCTGCATTGTTGAAGGTAGTAAAGAACATGATGAAGAAAGCGATAATACTCAATCCGGCAGGTATCATAATCCAACGGAATAGCTGGGTTTTGCGTTTTGTCTTTTTGAAAAAATGGACAAAAGGACACACAACACTTTTTACACTGATCAGAATAACCAGAAGCAGAAGGATTACATTAAAGCCAATGGACTCTCTCCATCCTGCTTTCTCCAGTACTCCCAATGCTGAGCTTGAGGTGATCACTCTATTTACCTGCCCTTTGTCATTTCTCTCGAACCATAGTTTTTTGTAATCATGCACAAAATAATCTTCGCCTGCAGGTTTAAACAATTCGCCCGGTCTGCCTCCCGACTGAACAAGCAAGCCCTCTGGAGTTGCAGTGACCTTTACCCGCATGAAGAGGTTAATGATCTGTGTATGATCCCCATGGGTACGTCGGCTGCTGCGGTACGATCCGCTGTAATGGTTCAGCCCATTGTTTCGGCGAAAATTGCTATTTCCATTTCCCTGCTCAGGCTCAAAAAGATAATCCATGATATGGTGGAGCATATCCACTGAAAAATATCCGTTTTCACCGGTGTTGGCCGAAAAGAATATGCCTGTATTGTGCTGGGGTATTACCACAAAGAGAGTCTGAAAGAAAAAGGTTTGCCCACCATGGCCATAAATATCCAGACCCTTGTAGTTGTAATGCATCATGCCATGTGCCCAGCCAGCCGACTGAGGGTAGGGTTGATACAGCAGGGTAAACATACGGGCGAGGGTTTCTTGTTTGAGAATACTGTCGGGGCCATATTTGCCTGTCTGGAGCAGAAACTGCATGAACCGGTTCATGTCTTTTGCAGAAGACACCACCGAACCCGCCGCATACGGAACAACGAACTCATCGAAAGGGCTTACCAAACGACCCGATTCAAAAACATACCCCCGGCTTTTGCTATCAGTTATTACGAAATCAGCAGGTTGCCTGAAGGTAGTCTGCTGCATCCCCAGGGGGGCAAAAATGTGTTCGTCCACATAATCATTGAACAGTTGTCCTGTAATCTGCTCCACCACATAAGCGGCAAGTACAACACCATAATTGGAATAGGCAGGAGTGGTGCCCGGCTGATAAATCTGTACGGGCAACTGGCTTTGCAGATAGGTTTCTGCATCAGGGATCCGGTCATGACTTTTGGAGAACAGGTGCAGCACATCAGCAAAGCCCGGAGTGTGCGTCATCAGGTGAGTCATGGAAACAGGTGCATATGAGTCGGGCAGCCGGAAACCCCCTTGCAGATAGTCATTTACCGGAGTGTTAAGATCGAGCTTCCCCTGCTCGTGGAGCTGCATTACCGCAAGCCAGACAAAAAGCTTGCTCACAGAACCTATCATGAATCCCGTTTCTTCATTTACTTTTCTTCCAGCTTCGGTATGAGAGTACCCCCATGCCCTGAATAAATCACCCTCTTCCTCAGAAAACATGGAGAAGGTGATCCCGGCAATTTTATGTTCTTTCATCTGCGAAAGGAAAAGACCATCGAGAAAAGGAGCTATACATTCGCGGGCCTGCAAGGCAGAGCCGGAGAGTAAAACCAACAATACTACCAGCACGGTTTTGCTGCGCAGCCAAAGGTAAAAACGAGCCATAGTCGGGTAATTTGAATGGGTTAATCTGCTTTAACTATCAGTACATAAAACTTTTACGCAGATCACCCGACAAAGGTTATACCTCTATATGGTTTTTTTGACGGGCCAGCGTTGCATTTGGCCCGACAGGACAACATGAATGCCCGGTGAAGCACTCTTCAATGTATCCTGCATGGCCGCTGCCACCTGCGATGCATGGATGGCTTTGTAATTTGCAGGCATTAGCAGTGCCATTACCGGAGCAAGCAGCTTTGCTACTTCTTCGCCTATGCGGTACTCTTTGCGAGGCCCAAGCAGAAGAGAGGGCTGCATAATGCACAGTACCTCCAGTGGAAGTTGCCGCAAGGCATCCTCCACCTCTCCTTTTACCCGGTTGTAAAATATACGGCTGCGGGCATTGGCACCCATAGCCGATACCAGGGCAAACCTGCGGGCTCCGGCACCCAGTGCAGCCTGAGCCAAAGCCAGTGGATAATCGTGATCAACCTTTCTGAAAACCTCTCTGGATCCTGCTTTTTTGATGGTAGTACCCAGGCAGCAATACACATCATCTGCCGAAAGATCGGCCAAATCAAGCTTTTGATAATCAACCACCTGCTGAACAAGCCTGGGATGCTTAATTTCAAGAGGCTTCCGAACCAGGATCTTTACCTG
Source organism: Bacteroidales bacterium (assembly GCA_046291875.1). Lineage (GTDB taxonomy): Bacteria > Bacteroidota > Bacteroidia > Bacteroidales > UBA7960 > SKVR01. The sequence goes on from JBKBSF010000003.1 coordinate 159,099, forward strand.
CCCATACAAAGGGTCTTCAAGAAGGTTCTGTAAAAGAAAGGAGCCAACCAAACCGGTGGCTCCTGCAATGAGTGCTGTACGCATATGCTGTTTTTTATAAATCCGGTTTATACCCCATATAAACCCATCAGGGGAGTTTAAGTTCTTCAACCTGTAAAATTTCCATCTGGGGGTTCATAACATAGGCCACCACGGAGCAGTTTTCGGGCACCCATTGGCTGTTGAGGGTAAAGGTGTAGGACTTTGCAACTTTTTGCCCCACATCCATAGAGTTTTCGTTGAGTTTCTCGCCCCAGATACCAGTAATACCCGTACGAAGTACATGATTATGTTCGTAATCCAGAATCTCTCCTGTAGGATGGTTTACCAGATCATCGGTTTTCTGAGGTTTGATAATGCCATCTTCAATGATGACAGCCACCAGGTAGAAATCACCTTGCATCTCCTGAAGAGCTTCCACTTCAACGGCCAGTGAATAGCTGGCAGCAGAACCTTTGCTGGCCGAAAGCCGCAGCGCAAAACCAGGATCCATATCCTCAAACACCGTCATGGCAGAGCCCCATGCTGCAGGGCTTAGCAAACGGCTCCCTTCAAATTCGGTACGATTGACCATACCGGTAGGGTTTTGCGCCACCCCGAAATGAGCATTCAATGCATTGCCTTCGGGAGTGCGGAAATCGTAATTGAAAGGACTGCTCAGGGGGTTGGAAAAGAAACCCGCATGAATAGATACAGTTACCAGACGGTCGCCATACACACTTTTGAGCAGCTTGGCCATTTGGGCACCTTGAGGACAATTGGGGCAACGGTGCCCTGTAAACTCTTCCAGCAATATCTTTCGCACTACCTCTTCAGTGTTGCCATTTTCGCCGGGCTGCTTCATGTAGGGCTCTTCAATCTTATCGCAACCCCAGAACATCAGCACTGGCAGAGCCAGCAAAAGCAGAACGGTGGCTATTTTTTTTCTTGACATCATAGTTGATTTTTTAAAGATTAGAAGCTACTGGTTACACTGAGCGTAAACCCATAGGATGCCGGCACAACCCGGCATACTCCACCTATACAGACAATCCCGGCACGCTGCCGACCCCAGCCCAGACTGAAACGATTGGCATTTTGTGAGTAGCCTGCATTGACCATAAAATAATGAATGCGTTTATCGCTATCATCATTGCCATAGTTATACTGGTTGGATAAGGCAAAAAACCAATGGGGTGCCCGGTTGTATTCGAGCAATGCCATAGCCCAGCTCCCTTTATCCTGTTGGGTGGCCAGGTGCTGCAATTCCCAGCGCAACGACTGCCGGTTGGGCAACCGGAGGGTCATATCGGCAACAAAAATATGTGCCTTTACAATTTTATCCTCATCGGGCAATTGCTTCCCTTCTATTACATTCTGATTGTAATACAAATTCATATAGGTAAAAGAACCCCTGAGGTTGCGTGTAAACCTTCGGTTGATCTCAACATTGAAATCCTGGAAGTACTTTTCATCGCCCAGGGCAAAGAACGCGGAGGTGTAGCCATCGGTACCCGGCTGCCCCACAGGGAGGGTGTCGTTGAGCGCTTCCCTAAGAATGGAGTTGGCCACGCTTGTATTCACAACAATGGTTGTACCATAGGGTCCTCCCAGCAGAGATTGGCGGGGGAGGCGGAAGGTCAGCTCTGCCAGTGCACCCATCTCACCGTTAGGTTGTGTTGCATAAGGATACATCCCTGTAAGGCTGTACACATGCTGGCGGGTCATGGCAGGCAGATAGTTGATGTGAAGATCGTTAGCCACAGCATTGCGATTGGAGCGAAAGCCCATGTTGTCAATTCGCTTTCCTGACAACAACAGCCCAAACCCGCTGACCGAATAAGATGCGCTCATCACCAATGCTTCGCCGTATTTGTAGATCATTCTGTTTTCGGCAGAAGGATCCTGCGACTTCCATGCATATTCCGTGTTGATATTGAAGGCACCCCGGGAGTAGTTCAGACGTCCGGCAAAGGCAGCCACATTTTCGGGCAGGTTGAATAAAGGATCCTGATCTCGTTGAAACTTACTTACTCCACTCAGCCCCAGGGTCAATTGATTAGGAGACTCTGCCAGGGCTGGCAGAAGCTGATTGAGATTTGCCTCAGCATCGGCACCTCTTACAATTCCGGGCCCCTTGTCGAAATACAATCGCTGATCGCCAATGAGGGTGCGCAGAGTGAGGCCTTCAACGGGCCGGTAGAGCATACGCAAACCATCCAGGGAGTTGTCTAACCCCAGGTTGGGCTCTACATAGGAACGCAATACAAGCCCGTTGCCATACTGATCGTAGAAATTCCCAACGGTAATCTCCAGGTTATCCTGTGTCCAGGAGGCAAAACGGTAGGGTATACCACTACCCCGAAACCTGCTGTCGAAACCCTGAAGGGGCAACTGGTAGCTTTCGTAACGAAAACCTATGGTAAGGTTTTCGTAAGCAAGGTTCAGATTGGCAAAGGCGTTCATCCCGATTTTCTCCGGAACATCAGGAGCATCAATCAAGGTGTCCGACATGTAATACTGTGCATCGACCTGAAAGTTGCCCCAAACTCTCAATCCGGGAAGGAGATCCTGCGTATGGCCGTATTGGGTGATACATAGAACTGCTGTAAGCACCCCTATACTTTTCCTTACAATTGCTTTCATACCACTTGCTACTCTTGCAGGAGCTTTTTGAGTTTTTCAAACATATCCCATTCCATGCCATCAGCAAATGAGGTGTGCTGACTTACAATTTCGCCATTTCCATTTACGATAAAAGTATGTGGCACCATATTTACACCCATTGCCCTGCGCAGGTCGCCGTTTTCATCATAGTAAAACTCATACTCCCAACCGCGTCCGTTTACCATGGGAAGGATATTGGCCCGGGTACGTGCGTCGTCGGTGGCAATGGCCACCAGTTTGAAACCCATTTCCTGCCATTCGTCATAGATCTCGGCAATGGCATTGAGTTCTTTCAGGCACGGACGGCACCAGGTGGCCCAGAAGCTTATTACAAAAGGTTTTCCGTCATTGGCAATAGAGGAGGTTTGAAACTCTCTTCCATCAAGGGTTTTGATGGTCATTTCGGGGAGCTTACGGGTTCCCTGCCCGGATGCCGCAGCTACCACTAAAAGTAGCAATGCAAAAGAAAAAAGTGCTTTTTTTAAAGTAGTCATGAATATAGTTTATTGGTTTTTGCTAAAAAAACATTGAAGGTCTCAGACAATAATTATTCCAACAGATCTTGTCAGGGATACAATTGTACTTTGCTACGGTAGATCATTCCGCTTTGCTCTATTCTCAGAATATATACCCCACGGGGCATCTGGCTGACATCGATACGGTGGGTATTCTGTGTTTGCAGCCATTGTACCCCACGCATATCAAATAAGGACACTGTAAAAGGTTCGTTGAGGATGGGCTCTATGGCAAGGTAGTCTCTTGCAGGATTGGGAAAAACCCTGAGCATGGTCTCCAGGCCAGCTACACCCGGCACATGGGTGGGGTCCTCTGTTTCTTCTTCAAGAAACTGAAGCCTCACAACCTGCGATACTTCCCTGGAGTTCATTTCCTGCACAAAAGCCAGCAAGCTTAAGTTTCGCCAGGTCAATACCCTGAGGCATATCCATGACAAACTCAAACTCAAACCCACTCTCCTCCGGCGAAGTAGCAAGCTTGTTGCCATTGGCATCGGGAACAAAAAACCGCATCACATGAAAGAAGTCTTTTTCACCGTTGTTTCCCGGAGGGGTGTCGAAGTTTACTTCACTTTCTAAGCCGGTAATCAGCAAACGGTAGTCCTTATCGTGGGTGTTAACGAATGTTTCGCCTTGCACCATCACTGTAAGCACACTGTCCTGCGAAACCTGCCAGTTCCCTTCCAGTGCAAACCCAGCCCATTTTTCGTACTCCGAAAACATCAGGTAATTATCCACATCGATACTCCCTCCATTGAACAGGGATCCAATAACAGAAAAAGGAGTATAGAAAACCTGGTAGTACTGCCGGCGCAGCTGCTGATCTTTGGGATTAAAGGCAAAAAGCGGACTATTCTCATGCTGAAATGGATGATAATAGATCATGGCAAATATTTCCGGGTTTTCATCCACAATTTTCCGCAATGCGGGAGTTACCAATGCACAGCTACCACAGATGACGCTGGAAAAGCTCTCCAGTAAGGCCATTTGCTTTACAGCCAGCTGAGGATACACCTCCACCCTTACCTGCATGGTATCGCTGGCAAGCTCATCGGGCTCCTGCCCATTGAGGCCTGAAAACCAGATACTAATATCAAATTCGCCGGTCTGATCCGGGAGCCAGTTTTGTTGCAGTTGCCATCGCCAGGGAACATAGGGGTAGTTCCCGATGTTGGGAAAAAACTCTGTATAGACTTCCTGGTCTCCCTGTACCTGCCAGTTTACATAAACGGATTGCAACAATCCCTCTCCAATAAAAGCAACCTCTCCTGCGAGGGTGTAAGGCTCATTGACCTTGTGCAAGGGACTTCCGAAAAAATTATCGAGCCTGAGCAGATAAAAATCACCCTGCCCCCACGAGCTGAATATCAAGCCAACAGCAAGAATAAATGTTGCCAGAAACGATTTGTAGTGTTGCATGATCAAAGTAGTATTGGGAGCTTCTTGTGGAGCAGCAAAGTTGCCCGGGTAGATTTTTAAATTTCTGGCCTACGCGATTGCAGGCCAGAAATTTAAAAGAAGGAGATTTATTCCTGTTGCACTAAGCTCAAATGGTTTTTTAATTGAAATTTTGACTAATGAAGTTACAAATAATCCACTTCAATTACAAAACCCGGAACGCTTGCCGGCAACACAAGGATATTACATTAGCGGGTAATCACAAACTTTCTGCGCTCTTTGGCAGTAGCCGTTTGGATCTCCAGGAAATAAACACCCGGAGCAAGAGCAGAAATATCAATACAATCTGCATTCACAGCAGCAATATCAGAAAACTGTAATGCTCCGCTGGCATTGAAGATACGCAATGCAACCGCGCTAACCCCCAGTGGATACTCAACACAAAGCTGCTCCGTGGCGGGATTGGGGAAAAGGTTCAATTGCCTGGTTTCCCACACATCGGTTATGGTATTATCTTCGGTGGTGAAGGTAATGAATACCGGATCGCTTACTTCGTCATCTTCGCCCATCAGAGGAGCAATCTCAAGATAGTAGGTTTGATTGTACTTAAGGTTCTGAGATGGGGTAATGGAGAAAGCGGTCTTTTCAGCATTAACGGTAGCAACAAAGTTAATGGTTGCTCCAACAGCGTTGCCTTCTCTGAAATTGATCAGCAGGTGCACATTGTTGTTGAAGATGGCGGATCCATCGGCTCTGCGCACCTGCTGGTTGAAGGTTGCAGCAAAAGCCTGTGTAACCAGTACACCCTGACTCTCGTGATCAACATTAAAGGTTGCAACAGGGGCACCTTTGGAAGTACGGGTGGTAAAGCTGATGTGCTGGGCATCGCTCAGTTCATCATCCAGTCCCAAAACAGCTCCTACACCCAGAACATACAACTGACTGAATGCCAGTTTATCCTCTGGCAAAATGGTAATCTGATCGGCAGCCTCATTGATGGTGGCCGTAAAACCAACCTCTTGTCCGTTGGTGTCATTTTCATTGAATATCACCAGGTCGGCCACATTGGCATTGGTGATAGGTGTACCATCAGGAAGACGCACTTGCTGGTTAAATGTGATAAAGTAGGTAAAATCTTCAACCGGAACCTCAGTCTGATCGGGATTCACATTGAACCCCGCCACAGGAGCGCCATAAGATGAGCGTGTGGTGAAATCAAGGCTGATGGCATCTGTGGTAAGATCAAACAATCCCTCAAAAGCAGGCAATCCTAATGTAAATTGCGTGTTGAAATCCAAGGGTTGCTCAGGAGTAACGGTGATACGGCGGTTATCCCAGGAAATGCTGGCGTTGAATGCCACATCGGCATCATTGCGACCGGAGGTTTGGAAGGTAACGATATCCTGCAACAAAGCTTCGGTGATCTCTTCACCATCCTGCATTTGCATGGGGTGGCCAAATACAAACTGGAATGAACGGTTTACCTCAACATCTGTTTGCTCATGCTCCACCGGCAATTTCACTGCAATAGCAGGTCCATGATTGGCTACAGCCGACTGATACACTTCACGCGTGGCATTATCCTGCAGAAATACTACCACAGACAAATCGTTCATATCTTCAATATTGGTAGCCGAAACATCCATCGTGAAACTGGTGTTGAATTCCTCCAGGGCGGTTAGGTTGATCAAAGTACCCCCTGCATTGGGTATCATTTTCATCATTACGTGGTGAAAAACTGTTTCCCCATTGTTGGCTGCATTGCCCGTGGTGGAGTTTTCCAAAACAATAGCATGCAAGGTAACATTCTGCAATGATGCATAAGGCATGATCTGTACGTTTAACACAACCGATTGCCCTTGCATGATACTGTAGGCATTGATATCGAAATATGCTGGTTTTGCAAGCGATTGACTGTATGCAGCATTAACAGCAGAAGCATTGGTGGCTACTTTTTTGCCATCGATATAAAGATCGGGCACGCCTGTTACACCGTAATAGTTCCTTCTCACACCTCCTTCGGCAGTATAATAAGGATCGCCTGATCCCGGCCAGTTCATCTGGTATTTTACTATGGCAAGGTTTTCTTTATTCTGGTTTACGAAGTTATTGAAGAAGTTGATATTGAAAGTATAGCATGGAGGGCAGGTTGAGCTGGTAAATGACTCAAACATGGGCCGGCGCTGCACAACGGCATAGGGACTTTCAATCACTTTTTGCAGACTGTTATTGTCTGGATTATCGTCGGTGGCCTGCCCATTGATGTTATCGATGAAAACATTCAGCAAGTATCCACCTGGTTCCAGGTCGAGCATCTCAGAGGTTTCAAACACGAAGCTCTGCAAATATCCCAGGTTTAAACCCGAAAAAGACTGAGTGGAAACTGTACCGCCATCCAGTTGCCAGTTTACATCAAAGGAGTTGATCTCCTGCAAACCACTGTTTAACACCTGGCCTTTTACAGGATGCGGCTCTGTGATAAAACCAGGAACCATGAGTTGTGTAAGGGCCAGATCGAAAACACCGGGTATCATTACAGTAAAGTCGTCGATGTACCAGTAATTTATATTGAAACTGGCTCCGTTGAAGAATATGGCAAACTGAAGGTTCTCAGCATTGGCAGGGAAGCTTCCTTCCAGAACAAAAGCTTTGGTTTCTGCTGCAATATTACCGGTTACGGTCTGCTCCCAGATATTAACCCAGCTTCCGTTGTTTACCCTGTAGGCAAGTCCGATTTGAAAATTGCCGCCATAATGGTCTACCATGTGTCGAAAGGAAACCGACAATACCCCAGTTGTATTCTCGGAGACATTGATGGAGGGAGTGATCAGTTGTGTAAGACCATTGAACTGGGGGGTCCAGTTCAGCCTTGCTTCTGGAGCCTGGCCACCTGCATTGGCGGTGGGTACTGTAGCCCAGTTGCCCGGTTGGGCACTTATACTCCAACCCGTGGGAGGGAAAGTGCCACTTCCAAAATCTTCAGTTAAAACAACCTGCGACTTAACGCTAAAGGTTGAAAATACCAGAAAAGCAAATAATAGTAAATACTTCTTCATAAGTGTGTAAGTTGAATGATTGATTGGTTTGGTTTACTCTTGTAATGGTCAAATTTAAACATATTTATGATTGTATATATTACTAAACAACTAAAAAAACAGCAATCTCAAGGTGTTTTGAAGTAGTTTTTTGTTTTTTCGTCTGACATTTTTGCGTCTTTGCAGATTTCTAAATATCGACAGTCTAAATCGATAAAGTTCATTTTTACCTTTGTACTTATTGCTTAACGAAAGGTTGTAAATATCATAAATTCAGGTATTGAAGCCCATCTTCACCTGTTTTGCATTTTTTTGTAAAAAAACATTCATGTTACATCTTTTCGGAGCGCTTTTTGATTACTTTTGTAACATGGCAAGGTATATAACATCCTTTCTCATAGATATTAAATCCGAATTCAAAACACCCGGTCAGCTCCCTCCACGTCAGAGCTTTCCCAAACGCACGAAATCATGAAGCAGTTTTACTTTTCCCTCATATTTTTATTCCTCTGGATTTTTACTAGCCATGCACAGCTGGCAATAACCAATGTGCACGAGCTTGATGTTACCAACGACACCATTCACGTGCAGGGCTCCATCAGCGAGGATGTGATCAAGACCTACATCTTCTTCTCCAACATGGGAGAAGAACCGGTAGAGGTTATGGTTCGAAAAATAGAAATTCAAAAACCTGATGGCAGTGACTGTACTTTTTGCTGGAACGATTTCTGCTTCAGCCCCGATTATTATGAAACCGAGAACCCAATTGTTCTGCCAGGGGGTGCTACCTCCTCTTCCACCGATTTTTATGCCGAGTTTTGGCCCGGCAACCAGGCAGGTGTTTCTCTTATAAAGTTTGAGTTTTTCAATAACCGCGAAGAATTTGAGACGGTGAGTGTGGTTTTAAAAATCACCATCGACGATGCCACCCAGGTTTATTTCCCCCCGGCCATTACCCGCTGGGAACTTCGCGATGCTCGTCCCAATCCTGCACGTGATCATACTGTGGTAGGGTTTGCCATTCCTTCAGGGAGCAGATCTGCCCAACTGGTTGTGAGAAACCTGGTTGGAAATATCGTTTTCACGCAAAATCTGGAACCCAATTCCACACGTACACGCATCAACACACAAAATCTGGCCAATGGCATTTATATTTATTCGCTGGTGATCGACAACCAGGTAGTAAGCAGTAAAAGACTGGTTGTTTCCAATTAAACAGCCCTATCCAACGCATAAAAAAGAGGCCGGAGATCCCGGTCTCTTTTTTTATAAACTTTTTCCGCCCTGCATTGCATAAAGTTTGCTTAACTTCACAAATTATTATTCAAACACAGAATCGATGAATCGGTATTTCTCCATCGGGAACCTGATGCTTGTAATTCTTTTCACCCTTAATTTTCAGCTCCAGGCCCAACTTGCACAACCCGGCACTCCCCCGGGCTTTTATCAACCTTCTGCAATTGATATTCCTGTTTTCACCCCTCCCCAGCCTGATGTACAACGCTTGCTGGCAGAAGATCTGGCCATGGATACCGTCAAGGATATCCCCTGGCGGTTCGGCGAAAATATTGAGGTAAATCTCAACCCCTCTCAAACGGGTGTATGGACCCTGCTGGAGGATGGCAGCAAGCTTTGGCAACTTTCGGTATACTCCCCTGGAGCATACTCCTTAAACCTTACCTTCGACCGCTACAAACTTCCGCCCGGAGCAGAGCTATATATATATACCCCCGACCGCAAGCATGTGCTGGGTGCTTTTACCATGCAAAACAACCAGGACGACGGATGGTTTGCCACCACCCTGATCCCTGGGGATGAAATCATCATAGAATATTTTGAGCCGGCCCATGTTGCCTTTCATGGACAACTGAACCTGCAAATGATAACCCATGCCTACCGCGATCCATGGAGCTTTGCAAAAGGGTTTGGCGATAGTGGCTGGTGCAACCTCAATGTAGCCTGCCCTCAGTCAGCTGGTTGGGAGGACCATATCAGATCGGTGGTAATGCTGGTAACAGGCGGCAATGGCTTTTGCACCGGCGCTCTCATCAACAATACAGCTTTTGACCAGCGACCCTTTGTTCTCTCTGCCAACCATTGCTTCAGAACTCCCTCTACGGTAGTTTTCTGGTTCAACTGGCAAAGTGCCACCTGCGAGAACCCCGGTACCCCCCCACCCTACAACTCTATGACAGGAGCCCAGCAACGAGCACGAAACACGACCTCGGATTTCTGGCTTATGGAGCTCAATCAAAGTATCCCCGATGAGTTTAACCCTTACTACGCCGGATGGAACCGCAGCCTGGAGGCCAGCATCAACGAAACCATTGTGGGCATTCATCATCCCAGGGGCGACATCAAAAAATTCAGCTTTGCAGAAGGCGGTGTACAGGCATCATCCTATGGTGGCAACCCCGGTTCCGGCACCACCCACTGGCGTATAGTCTGGAGCGGAGGCACCACCACCGAGCCAGCCTCAAGCGGATCTCCCATTTTCGATGCAGCAGGCAGGATCATCGGCCAGCTGCATGGTGGTGGCGCAGCCTGTGGCAACACACTCCCCGACTGGTATGGCCGATTGGGTATCTCCTGGGAGGGAGGGGGTACACCCGCTACCCGACTCAAAGACTGGCTTGATCCATTGAATACAAACCTGCAGATACTCAACGGTCTCGATCCTTTCGGATCAGCAGTGGACAACCCTCTTAGTTTTCAGGCCACTCCCCTGGGCCCAACCTCAGTCAGACTTACCTGGGAAGCCAATATCAACAACGATCCTGTGGTAATTGTAAGCCACTCCAACCCTTTCATGGGCCCCGTTGAAGGTCCGGTTTCCATTGGCGATACTCTGCCGGGAGGGGGAAATATTGTTTTCCTTGGACAGGGCGGAGAGTTTGTCCATACCAATCTCACACCTCAAACCACCTATTACTACGAAATCAGGAGCTATGCTTTCCCCGGACCCCTCTATTCCAACGCACTGGAAGCCTCGGCACAAACCCTTTGTGCAGAGATACTCACTTTTCCTTATTTTGAAGGATTCAACCAGGAGGTCATTTCTGTTTGCTGGAACCAGGAATTCATCAACCGGGAAGTCTTATGGCAAACGGGAGTGGGCAACAACGACGGATACCCCGTTGCTCCATGGGAAGGGAGCCGAAATGTTTTCTTCAGGGTACTCACCATACCCGAAATGGGAAGTATTACGCGGCTGATCAGTCCTGTTTTTAACCTGTCGGCTTTCAGTCAGGGAGTACTTTCCTTTTATTATGCCAATCCCTCCCTTGTAAATAATCAGGATGAACTAAGAGTATTGTACCGAACCCATCCTGAAGAGGAATGGGTTGTATTGCAAAACTTCCAGCACAACCAATTCTCATGGACCCACGTGCTGGTCGATCTTCCTCAACTCTCGGATCAGCTCCAGATTGCTTTTGAGGGAGTGGCCAACCGTGGACGCGGCATTTCCATCGACCATGTTGAGATTCTTACTTCGTTCGATTTTGATGTCCCCAATCCGGCAAATCTTACGCTTAGCCTGGTGGATGAAAACATAGCGGCATTATCATGGGAATTGTTTTATGAGGACTCTGACAAGCAAGACGGAGGAGGAATGAATATTTACCGCAACAACGAATTGATCTTTGCCGGCAACGACCTGGAGCAGACTACCTTTTCCGATGGCCCCTTACCTGTTGGCAGTTACCAATGGTATGTAAAAACCAGGCTCCCCGATGGCAGCCTTTCATCTGCCAGCAATACAGCAGAGGCCGTTATCGAACCCGGAACAACCACTTTTTCGCTTCAAATGATCGGCACGGGCCCCGGTATTACGCTGCCCCCAGCAGGAACTTATCTCTACAATGCCAACAGCCAGCTACTACTGGAGGCTTACCCGGAGCCATTTGCTATCTTCAGTCATTGGATTGTAAACGGCACACAGGCAGGGAATGATACCTCACTGGGGCTTTTACTTGATGCAGACAAAACTGTGGAGGCGGTCTTTGAGGCACAAACCCACCAGGTAATTCTTCAGGCACACCCCCCGGAGGGTGCAAAAAGCCTCCAGGGAGAAGGCATTTACCATTGGGGGGATTCTATTACTATTGTAGCAGAACCTGAAACGGGTTATATTTTTCTGCATTGGCAGGAAGAAGACAGGATCATCTCCACACGTGCTCAAACCCTGCTGAAACTTACCCGCGACATGAGCCTTACAGCTTGGTTTGCCCCGTGGGATTTTACGCTGGAAATTGAGGTTTCCCCTGAGGGTGCCGGCATGGTAAGCGGATCAGGCTCTTATGGCGCAAACAGTGTAGTACATATTGAAGCAGAGCCTTTGCCCGGCTGGATATTCAACCAATGGAAACTCAAAGAAGGAGATCAGCAAACCCCATTCTCTGACCAGCCCCAGCATAGCTTTACTTTGCAACAAAACACAACCCTGGTGGCAGCCTTTGAACCCTTCACCCCAACCCTGCAGGTGAGCATAGAAGGCCAGGGAGTAGTGGATCCCGAGCCCGGAACCTACACACTCGGCTATGAAGACGAAGTTACCCTGATGGCTATGCCTGCAGAAAACTGGAAGTTCGTTCGGTGGGAGATCAATTCAGAAAATATTGAAACACCCCTGGTGGCATTTCAGATTGTAGAAAACACACAGGCAAGGGCAGTTTTCCAGGATGTAACCTTTGTGGACGAGGTTGGGATACAATTGACGCCAAAGATTTATCCGGTGCCGGCCTCACGGCAACTTACCCTTTCATTGCCTGGGGAGAATTCCTGGAAGCTCAGTTTGGCAACTACAGCAGGCACTATTGTTAAAGAAACCCTATTACCCATAGGCCAATATGAATCCCATACTATAAATGTGGAGGACCTGCCACAGGGTATATACCTTTTAATTATGAAGAATGATAATCAGCTTCACACTGCCCGGGTAGTAATTAGCCGATGAAAGGCTGTTGCGGCAAATCAAAAACATGGACTGAATATTATATGTTTGTTATAGTCTCAGAACGATGAAAAACCATGTAAAGCAATAAAAATGAAGTAAAAACCAAAACAACCCACAATAGATTAGCCGAAAGAAAACGATCGTTTGAATTGAATATTTACAGGCCCGCATGTTAAAATGCTAAAAAGCTGTTTTTTAGACAAATGCAGCATTAGCCCATAACAGCAGTAATGCGGTGCAAGAGAGAGTAAATCAATGAGTTGTAGGTTGTTAGAAATTTTTCACCAAAAAAAAGTTGTTTATAACCATTTTAATCTTTTATCTTTGCAGTCTGTTTAACAAAAAAAAGGAGAAAACATGTCTGACATTTCAACAAGAGTAAAAGCTATCATCGTTGATAAGCTTGGTGTAGATGAAAAAGAAGTAACCCCCGAAGCTAGTTTTACTAATGATCTGGGAGCAGATTCTTTGGATACTGTAGAGCTCATCATGGAGTTCGAAAAGGAATTCAACATTGCCATTCCTGATGATCAGGCTGAAAAAATCAGCACTGTAGGTGACGCGATTGCTTACATTGAAAACAACAATAAGTAAAACTTAAGTAGTTTTAAATGAAACTCAGAAGAGTAGTCGTAACAGGATTAGGCGCTCTTACCCCAATAGGCAATACCGTTCCGGAATTCTGGAACGGTTTGCTTAATGGGGCAAACGGAGCCGGTCCTATCACCCGGTTTGATGCCTCCAAATTCAAGACCCAGTTTGCCTGCGAGGTAAAAGGCTACGATCCCAACAACCATTTCGAGCGTAAGGAAGCCAGAAAGTTCGATCTTTTTGCGCAATATGCCATGGTAGTTGCCGATGAAGCCATAAAAGACAGTGGGCTTGACACATTTGCTTTTGACCCCGACCGCGTTGGTGTGATCTGGGGTAGTGGCATTGGTGGTCTTGATACTTTTTTAAAAGAAATCACCGATTTTGCAAAAGGAGATGGAACACCACGTTTCAGCCCCTTTTTCATCCCCAAAATGATTGCCGATATTGCCGCAGGCCATATTTCCATTAAATATGGTTTCCGTGGGCCCAACTTTACCACTACCTCTGCCTGTGCTTCTGCCGCCAACGCTTTGGTAGATTCTCTGAATTATATCCGTCTTGGCAAAGCTGATATCTTTATCAGCGGAGGCTCTGAAGCAGCCGTAAACGAAGCAGGTATTGGTGGATTTAATGCCCTCACCGCACTTTCAGTGAGAAATGATGACCCACTCACTGCCTCTCGTCCCTTCGACAAAGACCGCGATGGTTTTGTGCTGGGAGAAGGTGGAGGATGTTTGATTTTCGAAGAACTTGAGCATGCCAAAAAAAGGGGTGCCAAAATCTACGCTGAAGTAATAGGCGGAGGCCTTTCTGCTGACGCCTACCATATGACAGGCCCACACCCCGACGGACTGGGAGCCATGAATGTGATGAGGTACACATTGGAAGATGCTGGTATCAGCCCCGAAGAGGTTGACCATATCAATACTCATGGTACTTCTACCCCCCTGGGTGATATCGCAGAGCCAAAAGCTATTATAGGTTTGTTTGGCGATCATGCCAAAAACATCAGCATCAACTCCACCAAGTCGATGACCGGCCACTTGCTGGGCGCGGCAGGTGCAGCAGAAGCCATAGCAACAGTTCTGGCAGTACTACACGATGTTGTACCTCCCACCATCAACCATTTTACCGACGATCCTGAGATTCCCGCCCTGGACTACACCTTCCATACAGCTCGTAAAAGAACTGTGAATGTAGCCATGAGCAATACCTTTGGCTTTGGAGGACACAATGCTTGTATCGCCTTTAAAAAATATACAGAATAGGTTCTGATATTTTGAAATTCCTAAGCATATTTCAGAAAAAACATTTCAGCCAGGATGAAGCTCTCATCCTGGCTGTTAAAAATGTTTTTGGGTTTCGACCCAAAAACATTTCGCTTTATAAGCTGGCCTTTCGCCACAAATCTATGGCACATGCCGAAAACAATGGTTTCAGGCACAGCAACGAACGCCTTGAATACCTGGGTGATGCTGTACTGGGCTCGGTAGTGGCTGATTTCCTTTTTAAAAAATACCCCTACAAAGACGAAGGTTTCCTCACCGAGATCCGCTCCAGGATTGTGAGCAGGCAAAACCTCAACACCCTTTCCCGCAAACTTGGCCTGGATAAAATGATACAAACCAGCCGCGAAAACCAGGCTGTGGGCACTTCTATCCTGGGCGATGCCTTTGAAGCTTTTGTGGGTGCCTTGTACCTTGACAAAGGCTACCGGTTTACGCACAGGGTTATTGTTCAGAAGATCATCCAGAATCACCTTGATCTGGAAGAGCTGGTAAACAAAGAGGTGAACTTCAAAAGCAAACTCATAGAATGGGCGCAGCGCGAAAAACGTACCGTAGAATTTGTGCTGGCCGACGAGCTCGAAAACAACAAAAAACTCAAGATTTACGTGGTTAACCTGTCCATCGACGGAGTTGTGGTAGCCACAGGCAAAGATTATTCCATCAAAAAAGCAGAACAAAATGCAGCCGAACAAGCCTGCGGTCTGATCTTTTCTGATGAGCAGCCCTTTACTCCCCCCACAGCACAGCAACAAGAAGAGGACCCAATCCCCTGAACTCCCCTGGCGTTAAAAAAAAATATCTCCAGAGCCTCGGCTAAGGTCTGATCAGATTGAAATTTCCTGCAGATACACATCCGCGGGGTAATCTCATGCTCATCAGGCTAGCTAAAACCCTGGAGACAAATAGTTATTCTTTGGGTTCGGGGATGGCTTTATACCACCATCCCTTCCATAGATTCTTTGAGCTCCCTTGCATGCGACAGGAATTCTTCCACCGTCATCTCTTTGAGGTAGATCAATCCATGGGCTGCCCTGATACGGGGATCATCATTGAGGTAGAAATAGTTCTTACCCAACAGCAGTTGCACATCTCGCAATTGCTGTACCCAGATCTTCTGGGCCAGTGAGCTGAACTTTCCATTGAGTTCATAGGATGGGAAGGATGCATCAACCTGGCTTACATAGCAGTTGGTAAAGGCATCGTTCATCTCCGCCATGGCATTGAGTGATACCGGGAAGATGATATTGGCTTCAGCCGGATTGAATTTGTACCATACATTGCGGTAGCCCCAGATCCTGAGTTGCGAGAGGTCTTCTTCCTTTTGCCACAGGCGCAATGCCTCGGCAGTAGCCTGCAGCACCTTGTAGTGGGTGTCGGGGCCGCTGCCCTCGGGGTCGAAAGTAAGGCTTAAAACGGTGGGCCTTACCTCTTTGAGCAGATTGAGAACGGGCTCCACATCGCGCCCCAGCTTGGGCTGCTCCGTAAAAATATCTCCTTTGTAAAAGCCCAGACGCAGGTGGTCTACATTCTTTACCTGCACCCCATAATGAGCCCAAACAAGCTCCTCTTCAAACTCCCGGATCATACCCTTCAGTTGCTGGATCTTGGGCGGATTTTTCTCCCCGTCGTAGCTGTTCTTAAGAATTACGATCACTTCATTGAGCGTATCGCGCAAATGGTCTACGCTCCTTACTTTGTAAGTTTCCACCAAAGCCCTCACAATACGGTGGCACACACCTCTTCGGCACTCTTCCTGGTTGCCCGATGCCACATTATTCAGGTAATGATAAACATCCTTATCGCTTTTGAGCTTATATCCAACATCAAAAAAGTCGGCATATTTGATCATCTGAATCTGACCCTTATCGATAAGGCGCTTGGTATCTTTCAGCAGATCGATCACAAAACGGTTGGTGACAGCAGTGAATCCTGAAGTAAGAACAGCAAACTTGAACCTGTTGCTTGGCTCGCTGATATGCTTGGTAATAAAAGGAAGTATACCCAGCATAATATCGTCATGGTGCGGGCCTGTATGCAGGAACACCTGGTTCTTTTCTTCCTTAAGACCTCTGAAAATCTTTTGCTCAATGCTGTCAGATACTTTCTGTACAATGGTTTCATCGAGATTGGGTATCATTTTGCATAGGCGGTCGTTTTTCAGATCGTCGAGCACCAGTCGATGTCCGAATTTTTCAAGCTTTTTGCAAACGTCTACTACAGCCTTCTCGCTTTTCTCGTGGGTCCACTCGCCGCTTTTGAAGTGCCTGTCTACCATATCAGTAAGCTGTGATGCAGCCCCCTGGGTAAGATAAAAACGGCCATTGTGCAGTTTACTGAGTACAGAAGCCGGATACAGGTTCGACATTTCATTCTCCAGGGAGTTTTTCACTACACCTGCTTTGGCTTCACCGGCGGCAATGATAATGGCCACAGCATCGGGGTTGTAAGTGATGGTTTCAAGTCCGATGGTGATTACCAGGCGATTGCCGGAGATCTCGATTCCGCCCAGGTCGGAGGCGGCCACTGCCTGCGTTTCAAAGTTGGTAGCAGTAAGGCGTGTAGTGCTGAACTCGTCGGATCCACGCACGTTGAAAGCAATGTGTCCGTCGGGGCCAATTCCACCCAGGAAGAAGCCAATCCCCCCCTTGTTGCGGATCTGCTGTTCATAATCGCTGCACCAGTCATCGATAAGAAAGATAGACTTTTGTTGCATTTCTTCCATAGGAGAGCGAGCTTCGCGATAACGCAACGACAGATCGATGGTTCCGTCGGGAAACATTTCTGAGAAGTGGTGATCTGCATAAAGAGGAATTTCATCGCTGTTGATAAGCAGAGCTTTATTTCTGTCTAGGCCAAAAGCCTTAAGGTAGAAATTGATCACATAATCGTAAAAACTGTTGTGCTGCTTGCTGCTAATGGGGTAAAACTCATCGATCTGGACAAAGTTCAAACCTCTCAGATCGGGTTTGTTCTTAATGTTGAGGCCAAACTGTTCACGCATTTCGGCGCCCTTTTTATTGTCCCAGTTCTGGAGCATATAGTCGGTCCATTTGATAAAAAACTCCGGTGTTTTACCGGTGGGAAGGCTGATGACCCCTTCGGGGTTTTCAGATACCCATTCCAGAAACCGTAGGGAGGTAATTAAACCCAGCCTGGGGAAATTATCTACCACAACATAGGGGATCTGTGTACTGATTTTATCAATTCCTGACTTCTGGATAAAGGTTTTCTCGACATTGGAGTAGTTAATGTCGGCTCGGTCTATTCGGGAAATTTTTCGTATCATGATGGGTGTTTTATAGGAAATGACAATAAGTTGTTGATCGCAACAAGGGGTGCCGGAGAGCAAACAGGAGTTTTTTATGCCGGCAAAATCTTATGCAAATATACAGGATTATAAAAATAATTTTGTGTGGTTTTTAAATTATTTTAATTTTGTTTCGAAAAATCTTCTCCAGGAAGAATTTTCCGGTTGCAAAATTACAGAAAATACATTCAACACCTACAACTATGAAGAACTTTGTGAGATTAATTGCAGCTTTTCTTCTTCCGGCGCTCGTCTTTGGGCAAACCATTACCTGGGAGGATGTTTCTTCAAACTATGAATTTCCCTCTGGGCTAAAACTTTTTCATGGCACCATTTCGGGCAACAATACTTTTGCAGCCTGGTACCTGGAGGTAGATATGAGCAACCCAGAAATTGCTGTGCGCCCCTATTTGCGGCCCTCCAGTGCTCAGGTCAATGCCTTTACGGCCGAAGTAGGTGCCTATGCGGCCATCAATGCGGGCTTTTTCTCTGGCTCCAGTTCCGTTTCTTCGGTAATTTATCCCGGCGAAGTGCCGGCCCGCAACCTGATCTCAGTAAACCGCACAGTAGGAGGAGTAACACGCACCTACCCGGTGATACGCCCCATCTTTGCACTTAACAGCGACCGCAGCCTTGCCACCGAATGGGTCTACCACCACAGCTACAATTTCGACGATATTTATGTGTATGAGCAACCCATGCCCTACCAGTGCGACGACCCCAACCCGCTGCCGGTACCCGTTAAAGCCAATGGATACCAGTACGAAGATATTGCCTACGGTATTGGTGGAGGCCCCATGCTCATCAAGGATGGCCAGATCAACATCGACTATTGTGAAGGAATTTGGTGGGGATCGGGCGTTTTGCTTACCGATTTCAGACCCCGCACAGCCGTGGGGTACACCGCCGACCAAAGGGTATTGCTATTTATCACCAACCATATGAAGATTGGTGATATGGCGCAGGAATTGCTCAACCTGGGGTGCATTGGCGCCATGAATCTGGATGGGGGTGGCTCTACGGCCATGGCTGTGGGCAGCCAGAGCATCTACGACCAGGCCCGTGCGGTGCCTTCCATTTTAGCTGTTGTACATGCCGATTCGCTGAACATCCCCAAGGTGCCCACCTTTGAGAAGTTTATCGATACTGCCGACGAAGGTGTTACTTTCGCCGGATCATGGATCGAAACGGCTAATCCCGGCTCATGGGAAAGCCCCTCAAAGCTTCATCCGCTGGGAACAAATGAACAATACTACGACTTCCCGCTCAACCTCCCCAAAGCAGGCGAATATGAAATCTATGCATGGTGGACGGCACACTCCAACAGAGCTGCAGATGCTCCTTTCTTTGTTACCCATGCCGAAGGGGTAACGGAGGTAGCCATGAACCAGACCCAGGGAGGCTCCATGTGGAACCTCGTGGGGACCTTCCAGTTCAATGGCACACAGGAGGAAGCAGTAAGAATAACGGCTGCAGCTACTACCAACGACTGGGTTGTAGCCGACGGCATACGTATCGTATCCTACAGCCCTGACTTTAACGTAAACACCATTGTATCCATACAACCGGTTGATGATGTGATGGTAGTTCTGGGCACCCCCCTGGCTCAGGCACTGGCACTCCTGAGCCCACATACAACTATTACCGACTCCTCTGGCGAAACCCATACGGTGGCACTCACCTGGTCGGCTCCGGGTTATGATGGCAATGTACCTGGAGTATATACTGCCAAGGCTACCTTTACTTTGCCCCAGGGAGTTGTACAATCCAATCCTCCCGTCGATCTTGAGGTAACGGCCTCCATTACCGTACAGGACAACACCTCCGTGGCGGTTTGGGAAGCGGAAAATATGGTGGTTTTCCCGAACCCCAATTCGGGGTCGTTTAAAATAGAAGGAAACTTCTCCCAAAACTGGCAATTGCAGATCTACTCCATGGATGGAAAACTGATCAGGGAAGAAACCCCGCAGGGAATATTCAGCATTGAAATAGAACTGGGCGACAATGCCCGCGGAATTTATGTGTTACGCCTGCTTGGTGAGCACCACAGCAGGGTACAGAAGATAGTTGTCCGTTAACTTTCAGCATTACGGAAGTTGCGGATTTCTCAGAGTGATTGTTTAGTTTGGTAGGCCTGGCTTGCGTGGTGCAAGCCAGGCTTTTTTATACAGATCAGGTATTATTGGCCACTCCCAAACTCCAGAGCAATCACACGGCCCGGAGTTGTTGTAAACCAGAGTCTTCCCCTGCCATCCAACTGCATGAAGTTGATGGCTGAATTTCCGCTTTTATGTTTCCACACAAGCTGTCCTTCATTATCAACCGCCATGATCAGCCCATTTCGTGTGGCTGCAAACAATAATTCTGCACTGCTGATCACGGGAGCCGGATTATGGTCGTAGCCAAAACCTGCGTTTAAAGCCCAAAGAGTTTTAATATCTTCAGACTTTGTACATACTGCCACCAGGGTATCGTTCATGGTTTTGGCAATTACTTTGCTTCCATCAAAAGATAAGCCCATGGACTCGCGCACCTGGTGTTTGTTTGTTCGCCAGAGGGTTCTGCCGGTTTGCAGATCCAGAGCGGTCATGAAACGATCGGGGGCAACTACAAACACCTTGTTGTTGCTGATAACCGGCACCACATTTCCGGGCGACAGCAAAGCAACGGGCCGCTGGTTATTCCATTTCCATAAAAGATGGCCTGTATCCTTTTGTAAGGCATACACATGGGTATCCCAGGCTGTAAATACAAGCATGTTGTTGTGCACTACGGGGGGGGTCTGTATCAGACCCTCTACCTGACCGAAATGCCATAACACCTTTCCGGTTTCGGCTTCCAGGCAATACAACCCCTGCGTACCTGCTCCAACAAAGATCTTATTTCCATAAGCAAGGGCGGGAGCTACTATGGGCCTGCCAAGGGCAATTTGCCAAATCAACTCACCGGTTTTTACACTCAAGGCCCTTACATCGCCCCCTGCATCCCCCATGATGATATAGTTGTGGTGCAAAACGGGACTGGCAAACATTGGCCCTTTTAATTGTTGTTGCCACACTATTGTAGTATCTGCAACCTGTAAAGCTCGCAACACACCTGCGGCATTGCCGAAAACCACCATGGTGTCGCCTATTACCAGCGGAGCTGTAAAAACCGAAGAGGTGTCGGTAAAAGAAAATACCGGCTTTACAAAGGGAAACTGCTCATTAACACTGAAATCGGGCCTTGGCGATGGGAGGAGCTGATCCGGTATATGCAGATCGGAAAAAGACAGAGAGATGGAAGCATACTGCAACTCTCTTTCTGTTTCTTTTTCAAACACAAAGAGGCTGTCGTTGCGCAGCTGAACGATATTGTATCCCGGCACATTTTCTCCTCTGAGCACCATGGAGCGCCCCATTATACCGGGAATTCCGTCGAAGTTTAGCAGCTGGAGCCTGTGCCCGTGTCCGCAGAAAGCAACCACAGCAGGATATTCATTGAGTCGATCGGTTACGAGATACCACTGATCCAACCCTTCTGCCAGAGGATAGTGGGCAAAGAACAGAAGCCGCCTACCCTCTTTCATGTGGAGTGCAAGTTGCCGGTCGAGCCAGCGCAGATCTTCCGTAAGGATATGCCCATCGCCCATGCGCATAAATGGACCCGTATTCAGCCCAAGAAAAACAAAATCTCCTTTACGGAATACAAACTTATCATCTCCCCACAAATCGGTAAAATCCTGCCCGGCACTTTCAGACCAGTTGGTTTCATGATTCCCGGGGATGATGTAATAGGGGATGATCAGCTGGTCGAGGATCTGTTTTACATGCGAGAGCTCGCGAAGGGTGCCCTGGTTGCTTATATCGCCGGTTACCAATACGAAATCGAGACCAGAGGCGTTGATCTCATTGACTATCTGTTGTAGTTGTCCGGAACTTTCGGCCGAGGGCTGTACATGCACATCGGTAAGAAATGCAAAACTGACGGGGGTTTGTGTATCCTGAGAGCAACTGCAAAACCCCAATGCAAGCAGCAGGAAAAAAATCTGAGAAAGGTTTTTGATGTTCATAACGTTTTTTTGGTTTGTTCAACCTCGAAATTTACTATTTTTGATTTTTAAATTCCTTAAAAACACCCCGGCTCAAAGATATTGTTTTCTTATAATGCATTCAAATTTAAACGTTGCCACAATGAACAAAATGAAAAAAAACCTGATTTTACTTTGTATGATCGTAATGGGTCTTCCGGCTTTTAGCCAGGTATATACCGGAATAGAAGTGCTGGAGCAGATGAACTTTGAACCCCTTGTGGGCAAGCGGGTAGGATTGATTACCAACCCTACAGGAGTGGATCGTCAGCTGCGCTCCACTATTGACATTCTGGCACAGGCGCCCGGAGTGAAGCTGGTAGCCTTGTATGGCCCTGAACATGGCGTGCGGGGCGATTATCCTGCGGGCGAATACGTAGATAACAAACAAGACCCCCGCACAGGAGTACCAATGTTCAGCCTCTATGGTGTAACGCGCAAACCCACACCGGAGATGCTTGCAGGAGTAGATGTACTGGTATATGATATCCAGGACATTGGTTCGCGCTCTTACACCTACATCAGCACCCTGGGCCTGGCCATGGAGGCCGCTGCTGAAAACGGCATCGCTTTCATGGTGCTGGATCGCCCCAACCCATTGGGAGGCAACAAGTTTGAAGGCCCCCTTGTGGAACCCGAATTCATCTCTTTTGTAAGTCAATTCCCCATTCCCTATGTGCATGGCTTTACAGTGGGCGAACTGGCACGTTTCCTCAACGGCGAAAGAATGCTGGCCAACGGAGTGCAGGCCGATCTTACGGTTGTTGAGATGAAAGGCTGGAACCGCAATATGTCGTTTGAAGACACCGGACTACCCTGGGTAATGTCGTCACCCCACATACCCCATGCCCACTCTGCCTACTTCTACCCTGTTTCGGGCATCCTGGGAGAATTGTACACCATCAACATAGGGGTGGGCTACACCCTCCCGTTCCAGATTTTTGGAACGGAATGGCTGAGCGATGCAGAAGTGTTTGCTGAAAGAATGAACAAACTAAACATCCCCGGAGTTATCTTCCGCCCCATCCATTTCCGTCCTTATTACACCGACATGAAGGGAAAGAGCATGCGCGGAGTACAGGTACACCTTACCGACCTGCAAAAAGCCCCCCTATCGATCATACAGTTTTATGTGTTGCAGGAGTTGTTTATCATGCATCCCGAGCATAATGTTTTCGAAAAGGCCCCTACGCGCCTCGACATGTTCGACAAGGTAAGTGGTACCGACCAGGTTCGCAAGGCCTTTGGGAGAAGATTTAAGGTGGAAGATATTATGGATCTGTGGACCCGCGACATTCCGGGCTTTGTAAGTGTAGCGCAGCGCTATTTCATTTATCCCTGACACGCCCCCTCAGAACAATACAGCCATACCCTCTGCAGGAATAATATCCGAAGCAGAGGGTATGTTTTTTTATTCCAACAGTCCGTAAAATACGGCACCAAAAGCCACTATTTATTTCTAATTTTGCGGCCAAAGCACAAAATTGGAAATATGAGCAAACTACCTGATTTTTCTGACATTATCAAAGCCCAGAAACTTCTGAAGGGCATTACCAAAGTTACACCCCTTGAGCATTCCAAGTCCTTTTCGGCCATGTCGGGGTGCAGTGTATTCATGAAACTGGAAAACATGCAATCCACCGGTTCATTTAAGGTGCGTGGTGCCTATTACAAGATCAGCCGGCTGAGTGAAGAAGAAAGATCGCGCGGAGTGGTTTGCGCTTCGGCAGGCAATCATGCCCAGGGGGTAGCATATGCGGCCCGCAGCATGGGAGTAAAGGCCACTGTATTCATGCCCATCTTCACCCCGCCTCTTAAAGTTATTGCTACACGCAGCTATGGTGCCGATGTGGTGTTGCAAGGCGATACCTTCGATGATGCCTACAAGGCAGCTATGGAGTACAAGGAGCAATCGGGGGCAGTGTTTGTTCACCCTTTCGACGACCCCCATATCATTGCCGGGCAAGGTACCATTGGCCTGGAGATCTTCCATCAGCTGGAGAACATCCAGGACGTGCTGGTACCCATTGGCGGAGGAGGAATGATTGCCGGCATTGCCATTGCACTCAAAGAGATGAACCCCGATATCCGCATTATCGGAGTAGAAGCCGAAGGGGCGCAAAGCATGAAACAAAGCATGGAAACAGGCAAACCCAGCACCCTCACCTCCATGCAAACCATTGCCGATGGTATTGCAGTAAAAACCCCAGGCCAGTTAACCTTTGAGGCTACCCGCAAATGGGTGGATGAACTGGTTACCGTTAATGATACCGAGATAGCCCATTGCACCTACCTGCTGCTGCAAAGAGCCAAATTGCTGGCAGAACCTTCCGGTGCGGCTGCACTGGCGGCAATTCTTCACCGCAAATGCGATTTGCAGGGGCGCAATGTGGTTCCCATTATCAGTGGTGGAAATATCAATATGGGTACTCTGGAGCAGATACTGGAGAAAGGGATGATGGAAGAGGGTCTGAGGGCGCGTATTGCGGTGCTTATTCCCGATCTGGCTGGTGAGCTCAAATCCATTGTAAGCATCCTGGAAAAGATCCGGGCTAACATCTATGATATTGAACATGAACGCTCCATAACTACTGTGCCGGTGGGGTTTGTGCTGGTTACCATCACCTTTAACCTGCAGGACAGCTCGCAGCTGGAAACCATCAAACAAGCCCTGGACAGCAAGCAGAAAAAATACGAAATCCTCATTTAGCGATTATTTCTTGCTTAATTTCTAAAAAAAACCCATGTTTCCGTAGGCCGGAAACATGGGTTTTTTGATGTATTAAAAAAGAGTAATTACTCTTCGGTCTTTTTGATACCAAATGATTTATCTACCTTAAGGAAGCGAAGGATAAGGAATCCGGGGATGGTGCAGATCATTACCCAAACAAAGAAATTCTGATAGCCAACGATTTCCTGGATCCATCCGGAGATCATTCCCGGCACCATCATTCCAAGTGCCATCAAACCGGTGCAAATGGCAAAGTGTGCAGTTTTGTGCTTTCCTTCAGAGAAATAGATCATATAAAGCATGTACGCAGTAAACCCAAACCCATAGCCAAACTGCTCAATGGCCACCGAGCCGGCTATAAGCAAGAAACTCTCGGGCTGGGCATACGATAAGTAAACGTACATAAGGTTGGGCAGGTTGATGGCAAAGGTCATGGGCAGCAACCAGAACTTAAGTCCCTTTTTGGATGCCATGATTCCCCCCAGTATACCTCCCAGGGTAAGTGCCAGGATACCAATGGTACCATAGATCAGCCCTACATCGCCGGTGGTAAGCCCCAGACCTCCTACCTGACGGGCATCGAGCAGGAACGGAGAAGCCATTTTTACCAGCTGGGCTTCACCCAGGCGGAACAGCAGCAGGAAACCCAATGCTGCCAAAATATTTTTCTTCTTAAAAAAGGAGATAAAGGTGCGGAAAAACTCATAGAATACTCCGTCTCCATCCTCCTGTATCACAGCCTTATCGTTGGCCGGACGTGGAAGGAAGAACTTGTGGTACACAAAGAAACCCAGGAACAAGACGGCCAGCAGGGCAAAGGTAATGGACCATGCCAGGGGGATATTGCCCGAGCGACCCTCGAACCATGCACTGGCCTCTCGGTCAAGTCTATGATCTACCTGCACCAGCAGCCATGCGGTCTGGTTCCAGTTGGCTTCGTTGAACACCAGCCTCTCTCCCTGGTCCAGGCGAATGCTGGCATCGCCGCGGCGGAAGGTCGTATTAAGAACGATTTCGCGCGAACCCGGATTGCCTGACAGCCGCACTCCTACCAGGCCCAGGTTGCCATGCATGGAACCCAATTCCTGGCCTTCCTCATCTTCCTTCCTGAATTTCTCACCCAACCAATCTCCCAGAGGGATGGCAATGGTGCGTTTCCATACTCCAGGCCCTTTGGCTTCCAGGGCCATCTCTTCCTGCACAAAACCATGCTGCAGGTTTTGTTCCTTTACCCATGCCTTGATGCTGTCTGCCTGCTCAACGGTAATGTTTTCAGTAGAAAGCACAAGGTTCTGAGAGGTAACAACGAAGGTAAGATCGTCGGAATGAATGGGCGGATCCATGGCAGGGATCTCAAAAACATTTGCAGCCTGCGGATTGGCATCTACGGTAAACCTTACTGGCTCCTGGCCGGTAAACACCTCGAAAAAGCCGGCAAGGATAATCAAAAGCCCCTGTCCGGTAATCATTGCCAGACGGTAAAAAGTACTGCGTATGCCCACGAAGTAGGACTGTTCGCCCTGCTTCAGACCCAGCATATAAAAACCATCGGCAGCAATGTCGTGGGTGGCGGAACTGAAGGCCAGCAACCACAAAAAAGCAAGCGAATACTGAAAAAAGCCGGGCAATGGCAGCGTAAAAGCCACTCCGGCAAGCCCTGCTCCCACCAGCAATTGCATGGTAACAATCCACCAGCGTTTGGTTTTAAACAGATCTACGATGGGGCTCCAGAAGGGCTTGATTACCCAGGGGAGATAGAGCCAGCTGGTATACAAGGCGATATCGGTATTGGAAACCCCCAGCCGTTTGTACATAATAACCGAAACGGTCATCACGACCACATAAGGGATACCCTGGGCATAGTACAAGCTGGGCACCCAGCTCCAGGGGGATTGTTTTTTTGTATCGTTCATAATGCTATTGTTGGTGTAGTTGATAAACGAATGATTTAAGGAGTAGCTGCCGCAGCAGCATGGTTTGGGGTCAGTAGCGCTTTGCTATTTCTGCACCCCGGAAATAATGTTGCAGTATTTCTTCCCAGTTGTATCCTTTTGCGCCCATTACGGCTGCTCCTATCTGGCAAAGCCCTACTCCGTGCCCCCAGCCTGCACCTCTGAGGGTAAAGCCTGCAGGAACACCTTGTTTCACTTCATGCTTTTCTGCCACAAAAGCGGCACTGTAAAGGTGGCTGGCCGAAAAGGCTTTGCGGATCTCCAGTTCTTTTCCAATTACGAAACTTCTTTCGGTGCCCACTATGCGCAGCCTAACCAGTCTGCCCGATGGCCCCCTTTGTAAGGGTTCAAGATCCAGCACCTGCCCTACATCCACCTGGATACGATCTCTGAGCAAACGGCATATTTCTTCCTGGCTCAGGCTTACACTCCAGCGGTAGAAATCGGGAGTTTCCTGGTCGTAGTCGTTGAGTACCTGGCTGAGCACCTGCTTGTCGCTGGTGTTGCAAAAAGCGTCGGGATTGCCCAATATCCAGCGTCGGGCTGTTTCTTCATCACTTGCAATGTGCGAAAACCCTTCGGGTGCATGGTCATTGTCCATTACGGGCACCAGGTAGGGGTGATGTACGGGTTCCCAGGCATTTTCAAACAATTCGGATATCCCACCGCAGCATTTGGAATAACGGGCATCGCAGATTTTTCCGTCATACTGCAAAACCCTGCCGGCAGTCTGATCAATGGCCTTGCTTACAGCTGCAGTGGTGGCACGTGTAATACCCTGATAGCGCTGACAGTGGTCGTCGGCACACACATCGAAATTCACATGGTCTTCACGATCGTACCAGCGAACCCGTTCCTCAGGCGTTTCGAAGCACGATTGTTGAGGGCCCTGCTGCAGCAGTTGCTCACCTTTTTCAATCTGTGCCAGCAGCCAGGAGCGCGATATTACCGCATGGGCCTTCAGCAGTTCATCGGAAGAGGTGGCACTCATCTCCGAAGAGATCACACTTTTGAGATAGTCTTCCAGGGGGAGAATGTTGACAGCTGTAAGCAGCCCGTTCTCCTCAATGATACTCAACTCGCCCGTAAAGCGCTGGTCTTCTTTCCTTTCCCAGTGAAAATTGATACCAATGGTAACCTCCTTGAGGTCGAAATACTGGCTGGCAGGCTCCTGCGGTTCCAGATGAAGTGGCAGCGAAAGCTTTTCGGTTTTCCCCTTAACATGCAGCAGAGCTTCCTGATTTACCAGCTCAACCATGGCATTGCCTGTTAACCATTGGTCGCTGCCACTAATGCGGAAGTTTCCATGAAGGGAAAAAGAAACCTGTGGGGCAAACATGATACCCACCTTTATTTTGGGTTGCATAGAATCGGGTTTAAATTACTTGGATTTCAATTGTTTCTCCATTCTCCAGAATACACGATTGATTTTGGCTCCGGCATAATGGGCGTAAAAAGCAATGGGGGCCACCCAGGGAATAATGGCATGGGTGTGGCCTTGCAGGCGCATATCTTCGAGGCACCTTTTCAGCAGCACGCCGCCAAGTCCAAGTCCGCGGGTTTCGGGGGCAGTTCCCATGGGACCAAACCACCCGGTACCCTTGTTGTTGCCATTGTGAACCGAGAAGGCCACCATTTTTTTATGGAGAAAGGCAACATGCACCGATGGGGGGTCATCGCGCATGGCCATATTCACTTCGTTATTCCAGAGAATCCATTCCTTGCTGAGCAGTTCAATAAGATCGGCTTTATCTTTGGGGCCAGCCCGGCGAATCTCCACCCCTTTTTCAAGCAGAGCTTCCTCCTCAAGTAAGGTATTCCAGTTGCGCGATCTGAGATCCACAAGCATATTAACCGATTCGCCAAACTGCTGAAAACCTTGTTTTTGTGCGAAACAAAAGGCTTCTGTATAGCGGGGATCCAGGCCTGGCATAAAATAATTGAGAGGCACATCGTACCATCTTAAATGGGTCGAACCTTTTTTCTGGAGTATTGCTTCGGCCTGTTCATAAAGGGATGTGCCCACCTTTTGTCTTCTCCATGCTTTATCTACGGCAAAAAGTTTTACATAGCCGTAATGTACACCACGGATATTTCGCTGCACACAAAACAGAAATCCGACAATTTCTTCCTTATTGTAAGCGGTAAAGCAAAGAGATGGATCGGCTGTTGGATCGCCTGATAGCTTCTCCTCAAGCAAAGTTGGGTTGATGGTGTCATACTCCCAGTTTCGATTGAGAAAATCGGACATCTGGGTCAGACTTGCCGGCCATCCCTGGCGTATTGTCAGATTTTGTTTTTCCATGGCACAGAGGGTTTATCAGGAGTGGGCAAAACTTTTTACCAGCTCATCGAAAGCAGGTTTATCCCAAGTAACCTGCGAAAAAATATCCTGTATATCAGAGGGTACCATTTTCTTATGATCCTCTTCCCTGGGTGTGATGAGCACCCCTCCGAAGTCTACCGAAGCCGGGCTGAGCAGGATCTGCTGATTGCCCTCGGCAAAGTATTGCCAGGGGCGGTGCAATTTGCGTGGAAAGATAAATATTTTCCAGCGATCCTCATCCCAGTTTACCAACATATTCATCATTGGCTCGGGGTCCTGCGGGAGTATCTGATCCATAAGATCATAGGCCTGCTCAAACCATTGCAGAAGTGTAGTTTCATCATCTCCTTCCAGTACCAGGCATTGGCGCAGGTAATTGTCAAGGGTCCAGGCAGTGCAGTTGTTGTGCTGACGAACCTTTGTTTTGGGAAGGGCGGCGAACTCACTGTCAAGGGGCATAAACCCCTTGTTACCTGCCTGAAAATGAAAATGATCGGGAGCAGAAGCACCACATTTGGGGCCGTTGTAAAACACTTCAAACCCGTGGAGATCCTTTGCCAGGCCAAGCATATCTGCCATGCGACCCCTGATGCGCTGATCAATATGCTCGCGATGGGGAATGGTGAGATGATGCGGAAAAATAGGAAACGGATTGACAAGGATCAGGTAGTCGGTTCCAAATTCCACCCATTTCTGCTGCTGGGGCAAATGGGCCGGGCAAAGGAAACATTTGCGCTCGCTAATGGATTTGGCATCTACCTTAGCGGCAGAAGAATAGATACGTTCGGCATTAAACTGCACCCCGATTCGCATTCCTCCTTCAAAGGTAAACCAATGTTTTTGCACCTTTTCCAGGCCCTTGTAGTTCTTTTCGGCCAGATCCCAGTGCCGGGTCTGCTGATCGAGGAGTTCATACACCTGATCCTGCAGATCCCGGCCCTGCGATGATAATTTCTTTTCTTCCATGGATAACTTTAACAGATAGCTTCTTATTTGTTCTTATTGAGTGCAATACGTGCCCACAACTCTATGGTACGGATGCGGTCTTTGTAAAGGTTATGTGCGTTCATTTTGTTGATATCCAGAGAAGCATCGGTGTTATCGTCCCAGCGGCGGCACAGATACAATGGCTCATAGATTCGTCCGATCTGGTAGAACCTGGATATATTCAGCCCCAGTGCGTAGTCCTCGCCGTAGCTCACGTTGGGCACACGGATATCGCGGATTACGGGTGTGTAGAAAGCACGGGGAGCTCCAAGACCGTTGATTCGCAGGGCGTTGTTGCGTCCGTTGTCGGGGGTCCATTCGCGATGGTCGATAAGGCCGGGAGGAATCTCTTCCAGTTTGAAATTCACCATCTGGTAGCTTCCTACCACCATGGCACAGTTCTGACTGTAGAAGGCATCCACGATGCGTTGCACCACATTGTCGTCGATATACAGGTCGTCGCTGTCGAGCTGAATGGCAAATTTTCCGCACTGTGCGTGGTAGATCCCTTCGTTCCAGCAGCCACCAATGCCCAGGTCGTGACGCTGGGGGATAACATGGATCAAACGGCTGTCTTCTGCGGCAAGCTCCTGCAACTTTTCAGTAGTACCATCGGTGGAGTGGTTATCAACGATGATCAGGTTGAAATCGAAAGAGGTTTTCTGGCTGAATACGGATCTTACCGCATCTTCGATGGTTTTGATCCGGTTGCGAACAGGAATGATCACAGAAGCCTCCACGGGAAACTGCTCGTTGCCGAACTTTACCTCCGGGAACTCAGGCTTAAGCCATGCTCCAACATCTTTCAGGTGCTGGGTGCACGCTTTTTCCATTTCGATCTGCACCTCTCTGTTTTTCGGATCTACGTAATCAAACATCTTTTCGCCCGATTTACGTGTATCTGTTTCCATCTCGGTGTAGAGGTATTCGGGCACCCTGAAAAGTTTCTTTTGCTGCGATACTTTCAGGCGCAGATCATACAAACCGGCAAACTTGTACTCCTCGGTCATACGCCAGGCGGCTTTGCCCAGTTCGCTGCTGCTGTAAAGCAACAGTGATCCGAAGTTAAAATCGTCGCGAAGGCTACCTTCCTGGTAATCAATAACAGGCAGGGGGTTGAGTTTTCCTTCCTTCATCTGGTAATGATCGGCATATACCATTCCCACTCCGGTGTATTCGGCCACCTGCAGCATCCGTTCGAGGGCAAAATAGCCCAGCTGCAAGGGAAGATTTTTGGTATAAATCAGGGTGAAGGGAGTTTTGGAAAGCTCCGAAATTTTCTTCACTCCCTTGGTGGATAGCAAACTTTCGATCTCCGAAAAGCAAGCCTTGGCAGGCATTGTAAGGCCTGTGGGTTGTTCTGTTCCGGTTACAAAGATCTCGGCAATCAAAGGGTTTTGTGCCAGTTCGTTGAGAGTTGCCTGAAGGTCAGCCGCTTCTCCGGCGGGCAAAAAGCAAGTAATTTTAGTCATACAATTGTTGATTTATGTTCGTTTCCAATAGCTGAATAATTTCTTTTACAAAAAAGTCGCGTTGCGCTGGGTCTGAAATA
Organism: Bacteroidales bacterium; assembly: GCA_046291875.1. GTDB lineage: Bacteria > Bacteroidota > Bacteroidia > Bacteroidales > UBA7960 > SKVR01. Next base: position 190,496 of record JBKBSF010000003.1, read on the forward strand.
CTCTCCAGAGGAAAGCCCAGGGTGAGGATCTTAGCATCCCGGTATCGCCCCAGCACAGCCGCCCCGATTTGATTGGAGGCATACCTGTAAAGCAGGCGGGCCTGATCGGAAGAAGGCTCAAGCCCGTCAGGGGCTTCAACCGGATAAAGCTCCGGATGCCATTGCGTATTGAAGGCCAGATCATGGGCCAGCACGTGCCTGGCAGGCTGGGTACGCTGTACCTTTCCACTGTTGCATGCATTGCCGGTGCGCCAGATAAAACCAAGGGTTTGCGAGGCAAACTCCTGCGCTTGCTTGTCGTTGTGCACCATCATATCGGTGGCGATATGTGCACCCGACAACAACAGATTTCCTCCCGCATCCAGGTATTTTTGCAATTGCAGCTGCAATGCGGAAGTATACACCCTGAACTCAATACTATCTGAAGAGATCAGAGAGGGTATGCCCATTTGCCTGCCCATGATGATACTGATGAAGGGGTGTACCTTCGCATCGAAGCTTTCCTTCTCAAAGGCTTCGCGGCTTGTAGACACAAAAGAACGTCCTGCATTTCGCAAAGATAAACCGTGAAGATACACATTATCGAATGTATTTCCCACCAGTTTCTGCCCTTCACGATCGGCATAGCTGGCACCCCAGCCGGGGCTGTCGTCGTGCAACCAGGGAGAACTCCGGTGATAATCGTGCTGCAAACCGGTATAGGCATAGGAGTAACCAGAAGGTATGGCCGGGCCATCCCACCATTTCAAACCTGCCAGGGAGCCGGTGTCGAAAGTGGCGTGCGCACTGATCCGGGTAAAACCATTTACTACCAGATCGGCTTTCGGGCTTTGGGCATTGAAAGATGCAGCCAGTATTTCGGAAGGAAAGCTTTCCCCACCCTGGTTCAGAGCGGTTACCCTGAAACTGTACAGGCTGTCATAGTGGGGAAGCTCTATTTCCGAAAAACGATCGAAAACGATGGTTCCCTGATCGAAACCACCCCCTTCGGTACGCATATAAAGTTTAAAGTAGTCGGCATGTGCAGAGGGTTCCAGCGGATCGGGGGTTGCATTCCAGCTTATCCTGATTTTCTTTCCTCCCAGGCTTTCGATCCTCATGCCCGAAGGAGGCAACGGCTGTACTATGGCTTCGCGCTGCTGGTTGGCAGCCACAAAGCGCAGCATCCCTTTGTAAATGGCCCGGCTTACAGTAAACTGAAATCGGGGATCGAGGCCATACTGCATATCGGTAAGGTTCTGATGGGAAAGCAGCTCCAGCAACAATGCAGGGGTATTGGGTCGCCAAGCTTCGGAATACTGCCTGTCCCAGAGTGCACGGCGGGTCCATCGGGGGTTGTGCAGGGCACGTATGTCGGCCACGATCTGATCCTGGATCAGGTCGCTGAGATCGCGGCTGGCCATGCGCGATACGCCATCGGGAAAGACTCCGTTGTCGCGCTGTGCGCTGTAAATAGCAAGGGTGCCGATCACCGAATCTCCGGGCGTAACCCCTGCATCGGTATGAAAGGCAAAAGACAGATCAATGGGGATGCCCAGCCCCGGGCTACTCCTGTGGGCCTGGGGTCCAAGCGGAGCCCCCATAAGGTAGTTGACCCATTCGCCCCTCGACATGAAGTCATCGTTGTAGTCGTTCAACCCTTTGTTGAGCCCGTATACCAGTGTGTCGGGCATTCCGGCATATTGCAGATAATAGCGGGCGGCTTCCATAAATCGAGGCACACCACTGATCCGGGCATCCGCTGGGGTTGCCATGGTAGCGGATTGCACATTCTGGCCCTGGTCAGTGGCAGAAAGCTGATTGGCCAGAGCTCCTTGGGCACCGCCGCGGGCAATACTACCCTGCCCTCCTCCAAAACGCACAGCATCGGCAGTAACCACACCCTCAGGGAAGTCAGGAGTATACACAACAAGACTGCCGTGCTCGGAGTGTCTGCCGGCTTTGAAAAAGAAGTGCCCCAGGTATATCCAGGTGCCCCATCCCATTTGCTGGTTCACCTCAAAAGCAGCCTTGCCTCCGGCATAATTCACTTCTACAGGCACCCTGTCGAGGGCTTGAGGATGGAAGGCCCAGGAAAAATATACAGCATAATATCCATCTTCAGGAATATCAGGAATATACTGAAGCCTGGCCCCCGATCCTGTATGGGTATACATATGTGTGCCGGCCACAAAGGGATTGTCACCATCCTCTAATATATCCTGCATGGCAAATCCCCCTTCGCGCTGCATCCATCCGGCTACATCCATTTGACTGATCAGTAAGGAATTGGCCGACGAACCGTCATTATCTACAATAACCTCGTGGGTTTGGGTATCTCTTTCGCGGGGCATCAATACATTGGCACCGGCATTTTCAAGCATCGGAGCAATATACTTAAGAACGTACTCCATGGGGAAAATATCTTCAACGGTGCCAAACAAACGTGCACGTTGCCATTGCCAGCGATCCTGGTTCTGGTTAAAATAAAAACCGTGGCTGTGCCACAAGGCAATGTGACTTCCGGCAAGGCCGGCATCAAAGACGGGTTGATCCACCCTTTTTACCAGAGGAGCTGTGTCAGCATGGGTTCTGATACGGTTCTGATCAGGAGCATGATGAGGTTCGCGAAGGGCATTGGGAATATATTCAATTATTGACCTATCTTGCACAAACACCTCCAGGCCCCAATCTCTGAACCGCCTCCCCAAAAGCTGTTGTATATGGGCCTCAAACCCTTTAATCCAATGGTCTCTCAGGGGTAAATGAGCCACATGTGGATGAAGGTATACCTTTACAAGTTGGTTGTGTGGTTGAACAATTAGACTGTCCATTTGAATCCGACCCAGGTGGCGCCAAGGTTTTAAGTATTCAGAAAGCGGCTCCAATCGCTGTTCGGCAGTGTTTTGCAATCGTTGGTGCCTGCGTGTCAGATCCTGCGCTTTAAGGCTGCTGATACACACAAACAGCAGAATCACTGTCCAGGACAGCACTCTGAATATCTTGATTGTCAAGCGGCTCTTTTTAAACATAGAAGATCTGTTTGCGCAGAATGGGTACTTTTCCGGTTTCAAAAGTAGGAACTCTTTTTAAATTACGGAAAAAAATTGATCGGTTTTTAAATTTAATTATTAACGTTGTTGTTTTATTTTTACATTTGCAAGGCAGGATATTTTTTCAAGGAGGAAGAAAGAGTAGTTTTTACTATAAATAAGCATAGGGCATGGTCCTTCCATTCTGCCCCAAACACTTTAAATACAGAAAGATGAAACTTGCATGAGCACTTTCGGCTCACAAAAAAAAGATGAACCGAAGCTCGACGCAGTCAAAATAGACATGCAAGTTCCCCCGCACAGGCGGGGCAGGCATACGACCAATGAATCAACTAAATTATTTTCTAATGAAACTTATTGCCGACAGCGGATCCACCAAGACTACCTGGCAAATCGTCAGTGAAGACGGAGATCCGATGCTTTGCCAGACCGCTGGGATCAACCCCTTTTTTCAGCAAAGTTCAGAGATTGTAAAAACCCTGGAGACAGAATTTGATCTTGATAAGAAGCAGATCAGTTCTGTTTTTTTCTATGGGGCAGGCGTAGCCAACGAACAGAAGCGCCAGGAGTTACGGGTAGCACTGGAGCAATTTTTCCATACCGACCGTATCAGCATTGAGAGCGATCTGATGGCAGCAGCCCACAGTTTGTGCCAGAACCAGGAAGGTATTGTTGCCATTATGGGCACCGGATCCAATTCTTGTTACTACAATGGCAAAAGTATCCTGGCCAATGTATCCCCCCTGGGCTATATCCTGGGCGACGAAGGAAGCGGAGCAGTGCTGGGGCGCAAGCTCATTTCTGATATGCTCAAAAATCAGTTTGAACAAAGATTAATTAAACTGTTCTTTGAAACCTACCAGGTAACCCCGGCTGAGATTCTGGAGAATGTATACCGCAAAAGCTTTCCCAACCGCTACCTGGCACAGTACACACGTTTTCTGAGTGCCCATATTCATGAAACGGCATTTCAGTATCTTGTGTTTACAAGCTTCAAGGAGTTTTTCCTGCGCAACATCGACCAATACCCGGAGGCTCAGGAGATGCCTGTGCATTTTACCGGTAGTATTGCGTGGCATTTTCGCGATATCCTGAAGGAAGCTGCCGCCGCCAGCGGGTTCAAAACAGGGAAAATCGTTGCAGACCCAATGCCTGGCCTGGTTGCTTATCACAGTCAAATCAACACTTTAGTATAATACTGCTATGACACAAGGAGCACAAAAAGATAAATTTCCCCTTAGTATAACAGAGTCGCCTTCCGAGTTTGAGAATCTGGAGAAGATGAGCGTTTCGGAACTGGTGCATGCCATCAACCAGGAAGATGCCAAGGTACACGAAGCGGTTCGCAGGGCCCTCCCTCAGATTGAGACCCTGGTGGAGCTCATACTGGAACGCATGCAGCAAGGAGGCCGTATTTTTTACCTGGGAGCCGGTACCAGTGGCCGGTTGGGCGTATTGGATGCCTCAGAACTGCCTCCCACCTTCGGAGTTCCCGACACGCTGGTGATCGGTCTGATTGCAGGGGGTGATGTGGCCCTGCGCAAAGCAGTGGAAGCGGCTGAAGACGATCCTGAAAAGGCCTGGCAGGAGCTGCGTGAGCGCAATATCAATTCGCTGGATACAGTGATCGGCATTGCAGCCTCCGGCTCTACTCCCTATGTGGTAGGAGGCTTGCAGCATGCACGCGAAAACGGAATCCTCACAGGCTGCATTACCTGCAACCCCGGATCCAGGGTAGCTCAGGTAGCACAATATCCCATTGAAGTGGTAGTGGGGCCTGAGTTTGTAACAGGAAGTACGCGGCTGAAAGCCGGAACCGCCCAGAAAATGGTGCTCAATATGATCACTACCACCATTATGATCAAAATGGGCCGTGTAAAAGGAAACAAAATGGTGAACATGCAACTCACCAACAAAAAACTGGTGATTCGCGGCACACGCATGATCATGGAAGAACTGGGGCTGGAGGAAGAAACCGCAAAAAATCTACTCCTGCTGCACGGTTCGGTTAAAAAGGCATTAGAAGCATACAGGGAGGCCCAATAAAAAGACCAAACGACTTTTACAATCAACACATATAATTTTGTTAATCGTTAAAATTCTTAGGAACTTTTCTCAAACACTAAATTTGCAGTACATTTAACTAAGAAAACCAGCAAAACTTATCACCTTTTTCCAACAACTGTCTTTACTAAATTGTAACCAAAATGAAGAAACTTTTTATGCTAATGAGCCTTTTGGTGTTTATGGGACTCGCGGCCCATGCACAACAGAGGCAAATTACCGGAACAGTCAGAGACTTTACCGACAACACTCCCCTGATCGGAGTTACGGTGATGATCAAAGGTACTACCCAGGGTACTACCACCGACATCGATGGAAAATACACATTAAATGTATCTCCCGGCGATGTTGTGGTATTTCGTTTTATGGGTATGGTTACCGAAGAAGTATTAATTGCCGACCAGCGTATATTGGATGTGGCGCTGATGCCCGACATAGCCACCCTGGAGCAGGTAGTGGTAACTGCCCTGGGTATCAGGCGTGAAGAGCGCACCCTTACCTACAACGTGCAAACTGTAGGAGCCGACGATCTGGTGGCATCGCGCCAGGAGAACCTGGTAAATGCCCTTCAGGGGCGTGTATCGGGGGTTCAGATCAGCTCTACCTCTGGTGCACCCGGTGCCGCATCGGAGATCATCCTCAGGGGTGCCACCTCCGTGGATGGCGACAACCAGCCCCTCTTTGTAATCGACGGGGTGCCTATCTCCAATGCTTCCGTAAGAGGTACTACCAACCGTGCTGCCGACATCAACCCCAACGACATCGAAAGCATCTCCATCCTTAAAGGAGCTGCTGCCGCCGCTCTTTATGGTATTGATGCTGCCAACGGTGCAGTGATCATCACCACCAGAAGAGGTCGCGAAGGCGCTGTAAGAGTAGGATTGGCAACCTCTACCACCGTATCGCAGGTGGGTTTGCTGCACGATGTGCAAAACACTTACACTACCGGTGCAGCAGGCCTGTTCAACCCTCGTACTTTCTCTCACTGGGGTCCTTTGTATCGTCGCAGCGACAATGTATACGACAACCTGGGTGCTTTCTTCCAAACCGGTGTTTCCAGAAAACTTGATGCAAACGTTAGCGGAGGTTCTCCCAACCTTACCTACTACCTGGCCGTATCCGACCTGAATGATGAGGGTATTGTACCCAACACCAATTACGGCAGACGCAGTGCATTGCTTACCGGATCTGCAAAGATCAACGAACGGATCAATGTAACTACTACTGCCAATATTATCAAAACCAGCAATGCCTATGGCATTGTACCCGCTTCAGGGGGATGGATGGCCAACGTGTATCGCTGGCCCCGCTGGGACGATATGCGCGAGATTTACACGCCCGATGGCAGCGAACGCAATATCTGGTTCCCTGTGAGCGGCAACCTGGCAGAAGTACCCGACAACCCTCTGTGGGTAGCCGAGAACAATATTCGCCGCGATGACGTGGAGCGCACCATTGCTTCCATGAACTTCAACTACAACATCAACGACTGGCTGGCCCTGGATTATGTGGCGGGTCGCGACTTCTTTATGCAGCACTTCAAAGCTGTAAGTGTCTGGGGTTCTTCAGGCAATGCCCACGAAGGTGCCATCAGCGAGTTTACCCGCCAAAGCGAGAAGATCAGCTCAACCCTGATATTGCGTGGCGACCGCAAAGTAACCGACATGCTTACAGTAACTGCCCTGGTGGGTAACAACATTCAATCGGATTTTGCCCGCAACACTTTTGTGGAGGGCGAACGTTTCCGCAACCCCACCCTGCATTCGGTAAACAACCTTCAGGAGATCCGCAACAACCAATCTACTGCCCAGCGCCGTATTGTAGGTTTGTTTGGTGATGTTACACTCGATTATGGCCGTTTCCTTGTTTTTGGAGCCACCGGCCGAAACGACTGGTCTTCTACGCTGCCCATCGACAACCGCTCTTTCTTCTATCCCTCCTTTAGCTTTGCTTTTATCCCTTCGGAGTTTTTCCAGGGCACCCTGGCCGATGTGCTTTCCTTTGCCAAGGTTCGTGCAAGTTATGCCCAGGTAGGTAAGGATGCACCCCCCCATCGCCTTGCACAAACCCTTACACAGTTTTATGGCATCAACAGCGGATGGAGAAACGATCCTTTTGCCGGCAACCCCCAGCTTCGCCCGGAGATCACCACCGAAACAGAAATTGGGGTAGACTTCAGGTTATGGCAAGGTCTTTTCCACATCGACCTCACCTACTATGAGCGTAAGTCTGACGACCAGATCATCCAGCCCCGCGTTACCCCCGTAACCGGTGCAATCCTGCAAACAGTAAACTCAGGATCGGTAGAAAACAAAGGACTTGAAGCCCTCATCCGCAGCAATATTATCCGCCGCGACGACATGGCCTGGGAGGCTTCTGTAAACATGTTTGGCAACCGCTCCAAGCTCACCAAACTCTTTGGCGATCTGGTGGAGTTTCCCGTAACCTACGGCCAGGTTTCCTCACAGGCCATTGCCAGCTCCTGGCTGGGTCAGCCCCTGTTTGGCATTGTGGGTACCGATTACAAACGCACCCCCGACGGACAGATCATCGTAGATCAGAGAGGTTATCCTGTAATCGATTCTGAGAAAAGATACATCGGAAATCGTGAGCCCAAACTGTATTATGGTCTCAACAACAATTTCCGCTACAAGAACTATGAGCTTTCATTCCTGATCGATGGAGCCTACGGCGCTCAGTTGCTCAATGCCACAAGTCAGTTTCTGCTCTCCAGCGGAAATCATGCCATGCTGGAGAAATACCGCAACCGGGAGTTTGTATTTGATGGTGTTGTTGAAATGATCAATGAAGAAGGCCAGAAGTATTATGTGCCCAATGAAAACGCCATTATACTGGATCGTGAGTTCTTCCAGAACACTTACATTCTGGCTGGAAGCAACTTTGTGGAAGAAGTATACTGGGTTCGTTTGCGTAATGTTAACTTTCTTTACCATCTGCCCAGCGAATGGATTGGCAGACTGCGTATCCAGAGTGCCTCTGTAAACCTTAACCTGCAAAACCTCTTCCTGCTGACCAACTACAGCGGCGGCGATCCGGAAGTAAACAACGCAGGCCCCGGAGGTGGTGCCAGTGGTGCCGGTACAATGGGTGTAGACTATTTCCAGGTACCCCATCGCAAGGCCGTTACACTTGGGTTGAACCTAAGGTTTTAATCCTCATTCCCCTTGTGTATTCATGAATTTTAAAAGCTGACAAAATGAAACGAGCATTTTTAAATAAAAACTCAAACTTGTATGAAAGTAACACCATGCAGGTTGCATCCAATCCATTTAAATCAAATGTTTTTCGGATGAAAAAATCGATATTATTTATCCTGTTTACGTTCATGCTCTGGGGTTGCGAGGATTTTCTTGACGTAAACCAGTCATTGGACAATGATGAAAGGACAACCCCCAACTTTATGCTTCCGGCAGTGCTGGGCAATATGGCCTACACCCATTATGAGCAGGGAGAGATTACCGCTTATATTACCCAATATGTAACCACTGAATTTGGTGGAAATGCGGTTAGGGATCGCTGGGATTATCGCAATATTTTGCGATTGGGCGCATGGCGTCGCAACTATTTTGATGTATCGGGCAATGCCAATAAAATGATTCAATTTGCCCGCGAAGAAGGCTCGCAAAACTATGTTGGAGTAGGTAAGGTAATGATGGCTTTCTCTTTCCTTACTGCTACCGACTTGTTTGGCGACATGCCCATTTTGCAGGCCTTTACCGGCATCTACAACCCCACCTACGATTCGCAGGATGTGGTATATGCAGAAGTGGAAAAATGGCTTGATGAAGGTATTGACGCCCTTCAGAAGGCTGGCCCAACCAACCGGTTGATGACCGATCGTGAAGATCATATTTTCCATGGCGATATGCAGAAGTGGCTCTCTTTTGCTTATGCCATCAAGGCTCGCCTTAAGCTCCATACTGCCAACTTTACCGGCAATTACGATGAGGTACTTGCCCTTGTTGATCTGGCCAAAGCCCACTGGGCAGAGCCCCGTTACCAGTTCCTTACCAATGCCGACAGCGACTGGCATCGCAACCCCTGGGGCCCCAGCAGAGCACGCCCACAATGGGACTTTGTGGAAAACGCCCTCAACTCGGCCATCTCCACTAACTTTTTCATGCATGCCATGACCCTATCCGGTGAGCATGACCCACGCCTGTATCAACTGACCAGCCCCGGAAAGAACGGAAACTACCTCTCGGTTCCTGCCAGTGAAGGGCGTGGAGCACTCAGCATCGACGACTTTGCCATCCTCTACAACGGATACTGGACCAAAGACGATTCCCCCATTATTTTCATTACCACAGAAGAGCTCTTCTTTATCGAAGCAGAAGCTGCCTTTTATGCCAACAATCGTGAGCGTGCCTACCAGGCATACCTCAACGGAGTGCAGGCCAACTTTCAGCGCCTGGGTGTAGCATCAGAATATGCTGCTTACCGCAGCTCGCAGGCCATGGCACAATCGGCTGCCCAGTTGCAGATCTCACACATCATGATGCAGAAGTACATTGCCTTGTATCTGCAGCCCGAAACCTGGGTTGATATGCGCCGCTACCATTATTCCAACCAGGCTTACCCACAGCTTACCTATCCGGCCAATGCACTGCCATTGTACGAAGGAAAATGGATACAGCGTCTGCCCTACGACCCCCAGACCGAGTACATCTACAACCCCAATGAGATTGCACGCCTGGGTGCGCGCGGCGACCTGTGGGTAGTAACCCCCTTCTGGTGGATTGAGAATTCAACTCTGGGTAATTAACAACTTAAAAAGCTTTGACAATGAAGACAATATATAAAATATTCGCCATCGCAATGGTGGTTGGGTTGTGGTCGTGCGAAAAGAATGACCCACTGTCCGACCAGGGCGATCTGACCGGAAAAATTGTACCCTTTAACCTGCTGGCACAAATGCCCGATGCAGCCGCTGGTGACACCCTCAACCTGAGAACCGTTACCTGGGCGGTAAATGATGATATCGAAAGCGTTAGTTTTCACCACATGGGCTTCAAACTCAGAGAGTATGAAGTAAAAATGGCCATCCCTACACAAAACGGACCTACTGTTGAACTGGCAGTGGTACACCTTGAGGATAGTGTGAAAATTGCCAAAACCCTCATTAAATCCTATCCAGAGGCAGGGCAATCGCTCAACGATTTCTACCAGACCATCGAAAACGCCTATGTGATAGTGCACAGCTTTGTTGTGCCCCAGGTATACAAGCTCAACCGTGAGCGCAACCAGGAGCTCATCGATGTAATGCCTCAGGCTGTTTTCCAGACGATTGTGGAGAAATTCAGTCTGCTCTTCAAGCGTCCTACCATGATTTCTGTATTCCCTGAAATCAATCCTTTCTCTATTGTCTATTTCGAGATCGATGGTAACGGTAATTATACCGGTAACCTTACAGCTGCCGGCAGGGAGTATATCCAAAACAACCTGGACAAGGAACGGATGAAAGATTTTCTGAAAGAAGCAGTGGTAGCCGACAACACACGAGTAACCATTGAATCGGTTTCCAGCCTTGTAAATGAGCAGGGAAGCACATCCTCCAGGAGAACCTTCAGAGCATTGTAAACATTCAAAAAAATAAAACGATATGAAGTCTTTATTTTCCATAAAAACATTGATCCTGACCCTGGTTGTAGCCATTGCAATGGTGGCATGCGACAAGGAGGAGGAAAAAACCTGGGGCGACCCCATTGTGGGCTTCTCTGTGGCCGATGCCGACCGACTTTTTGCCCCTGCCGAAGTGCAGTTTATCAACCATACCAAGCATGGCCAGACCTATCACTGGACCTTCCCCGATGGCCGGGTGATAAGCCAGGGAACTGTAACCCAGGACACTTTTTACACCTCTATTCAGCCTGAACATGTGCTTTACGCGCTGCCAGGCGAGTATCAGGCCTTCCTGACGGTAACTGCCGGCGGTGAAGAGTTTAACTACTCCAAAACTTTTACCGTGCGCAAACCTGCACCTCGCATCATGTTCGAACCCACGGGTATCGTGTATGATGATACGGTAACCTTCCGTGCCGAATTTTTCCAATACCCCGGACTGGAAGATCAGGTAACCTACAAATGGGATCTGGGCAATGGCGAAACCTCCGAAGAGGCCAACCCCATCACCACCTACAACCCTCCGGGAGAGTACACTGTTTCTCTTGAATTGTTTGATGGTGTGGAGACCCTTTTTACCTCAAGGGTAATCAACGTACAGGCAGAAATTGCCAAGACTCTTTACTTCACCAATGCCATCAACCAAAGCCTTTACAAGAAAATGCTCTATACGGGTACTGATCTGCCGCACGAGAACCTTGGTGTGGATGTAGGATTGAATGCCCTCTCGGTGAGTGTATTCCAGGAGCGCATAGTAATAACCGTGGCAGGCGAGAATATCCGTTTTGCGGCTGCGGGTACCCCTGCTGATGGATACATTTTCACCACCAATCTCAATGGAGGCAGTCGCTACACCATAACCGCTCCCGGCCCAGACCACGACTACCGCGACGACCCGTTTGTGGGCACCGTTGGCCCCGATGGCACCGTTTACTGGCTCGATCGTTTCCAGGGAGCACGCCGCCTGCATATTTCCGAGCAGGATGCCCCTTACCCCGCTCCTTATGTATTCCACCAGGCCAGCGAAGGTTCTGACCTTGCCAATGCCATTGGCGTAACTTCTGCCTTCGGCTGGACCGATGGTGCCATCCGCATTGTAAATGGAGAGATCTGGTACAGCAAGCATGGAACAGGCCGCGGTTTGTATCGCTTTACCACCGAAGGTGCCTACCTTGGCAAATTCGATCCTCTGTTCAACTACAAGATCAGAACCTTTGAAGTAGATACCCAGAACAATAAGATCTACCTGGCCATCAACCAGGCAGCTGGCGGTGCAGACCCCGGGCTGTATGTGGCCGATATCGACGGATCGAACCTTACCCTCATCGACCCCCTTACCGACTTCTCCATGCAGGGTGGTGAGGCAGAAAGAACCTATGTTACCGAGATTGTGGTCGACAGCGATGGAGGCTACATCTACTACCCCTTCCGCCATGAAAACGACATCAATTTTGCCGGAACCATTGTAGGCGATGGCAGCCTTTCCGGCATCAAACGCTGGAAAATCGATGGCAGCGAAGAACCTGAATTTTATGTTACCGGTGTGATACCCTACGGTGTTGGCATCGACCATGTGAAACGATAAAACTCCCAAAGGGGATGACAAGCCGGCCCTGTTACAGAGGCAGTGCTGTCATCCCCTTATTTCTAAGAAAATAACGATGTTGTTTCCCTGTTGTATACCCCGAAACGGGAGCCATCCCACAACACAAAATGGCAAAACCTGGCAGCATTCCTCCCCGTGACTGCTGACCCCAATAAACCCAATGCATATGCGTAAAATACTACCCTTACTAGTTACACTATTTCTGTTGAACTTCTCCGCTGCCTTTGCCCAGCCGGAGCGCGAGCTGCGTGCCGTATGGCTTACCAGCGTGCACAATATAGACTGGCCCCACAGCACCGCTGTATCGGCTACCAACCAGCAAAACCGTTTGCGCAACATCCTCAACACCCTGCAGGAAACCAATATCAATGCGGTGTTTTTCCAGGTACGCCCCAATGCCGATGCTTTGTACAATTCGGCCTACGAGCCCTGGTCGCAATGGATCACAGGTTCGCGTGGTCAGGATCCCGGCTATGACCCTCTTGCTTTTGTGATCCAGGAGGCCCACAAAAGAGGTATTGAGGTACACGCCTGGCTCAACCCCTACCGTTTTGAAAACACAGCAGGGCAATACAGCAATTCGCCGGGCAATTACTCCCAAACCCACCCGGAGCTGATCATCACGCACAACAACCGTACGTATTTCGACCCAGGCAATCCGGCCACCACTGAGCTGATCAAAGATATTATCACCGACCTTTTGAGCAAATACCCCCTGGATGGGATTGTTTTCGACGATTATTTCTATCCATCGGGGATAACCCTTGCCGCCGATCAAAACACCTTCAACTCATGGGGAACTATGGAGTTTGTTGGTGAGTGGTACAACGAGCTGACCCGCGGCAACTTCCGCAGGGCTTCGGTAAACAACATGATCAAGGAGGTTTTCAATACCATCAAAGCCATTGATCCAGGTGTTGTTTTCGGCGTAAGCCCCTTCGGTATCTATTCTACCCAGGCTTCGGCTGCTACCCATTGGGGTACTACCCTGCCCGGGGGTATTACCGGATGGGATGCCTACAATGCCATCTTCTGCGACCCCCTGGCCTGGCTGCGCGACGGTACGGTAGACTACATCTCTCCGCAATTGTACTGGCAGATTGGTGGCGCACAGGATTTTTCCACCCTTACCATGTGGTGGGGCAACGAAGCCAAACGCCGTGGCCTGCATAGCTACCCCAGCCTGGGATCCTACCGCCTCTATGAAAGTGGATACAACTGGCCCGTAACCGAGATAGAGAACCAAATTATCGCCAACCGCCATAACCCCAACAACCTGGCCCATGGTGTGGTGTTCTACAATACCAGCGGATTGATCAACCCCAGCAAAAACCTGGCGGGGCATCTTGCCCAAACAGTTTTTGCAGAACCCAGCATCTTTCCCGAACTGCCCTGGATAGCCCCCATCCAACCGGGTGCCCCACAGATCTCTGAAATGGGAGCAGTGGGTGAAGATCTTAATGTGCTGGCTGCCAACATAATTAACTCGCCCACATCGAAATTTCTTATCTATGGATGGGAAAATGCTCCATCCAAAGACCTGCCCGACAATGCAGACTATATGCAGACTATTTTCGGAAAGGACTTTTCGTTGTTCTACCCGGGCAACAACCAGTATTTTGCCGTGGCAGAAGTAATGCCTAACCGCGAGATAGGTAACCTTTCGGCAGTCTATTCCCATGAGTTTCTTGCCCCTTCTACCATCCTGACACCCGCCGGAAACCCTACCCTTTGCGATATGTTTACCTTCAGCTGGAGCGAAGTACCGCAGAGCAGTCATTACCAGTTACTGATTTCCAACCGTCAAAATCCATCGCTGGTGGTTTACACCAGCCCACAGATCACGGCAACCACCTACGATCTGCCCAGCGGCATATTGCCCGGCCAGCAAAACTATGTTTTCCGCGTGCGTGCAACCAGCCCGGGAGGAGTATCGTGGTCGGCACCTGGCAGTTTTTTTACCGGATATCCCATTGCCACCGCCCTCAATGCGCCGGGCAATGGTGCCACAAACGTAAACCTCACCACTACGTTCCAGTGGAATAATGTTTCGGGTGCGCAAAGCTATCATCTGCAGGTGGCCACCGATGCCTCTTTTTCGAGCCAGAGCCTGGTAATCGACCAGCAACCCATCAACGCCAATATCCTGAGCGTACAGTTGCAGCAGCACAACACCCAGCACTTTGCCCGGGTAAGAGTAAAAGATACCTGCGGGTATTCTGCCTGGTCGGCAGTAAACAGCTTTACCACGGCCCAGGGCACATCGGTAGATGAGATACCCGTAAAAGTGCTTCAGGCCTTCCCCAATCCTGCCTACGATCAGTGCCGGGTGCACTACCCCTCTGAAGTAGGGGAGCGGCAAATCCGCTGGTTTGGAATCAATGGCCAGCTGGTGTTTCAGGAGCAGCGAAAAGATATTGCAATCCACGATCTTTTCGACATTTCGCACCTGCCTGCAGGTTTCTACACCGTGCAGATCCTGACCCGGCACAACAGAACCTTTGTGATGAAAGTGCTTAAAACACAATAATTATTTGCGGAGGTTTACCCATGGTTTCATCTTATGGGCACACCTCCGGATTCTTTTCTTCAACTCAAAACATACAAATCATGATCACCCTATTACCCAAAAACAAAAAACAGATCCACCACAGGCGGTTATTAAGCGCCTTTCTTTTCCTGATAGCAGGGATGGTGCTGCCTGCCACACTTCTGGCACAACCTACAGCAGGGGGCGAACCTTCGGTTCTGATCCCTTCGCAGGGTCGCTTCTGGGTCAACGCCCAGTGGTCGCCCGACGGGCAAACCCTTGCCTATTCAGCAGAAAACTTCAATGGCATCTGGCTGGCCAACGCCGATGGCACCCAACCCAGGCAACTTACCGACGATATGGCTGCTGGGTTTGGCTTCACATGGTCGCCCGACAGCCGTTTTATCCTGGCACGCCCCTCGGTAATGGAGAATCGCCGCCGGTTTCAGCAGGTAAAGCTGTACGATGTACAGACCCTGGCAGCAGAAACCCTGCTGGCCCCCACCCGCAGCTTGCACGGACTGCCCTCCTTTACCCCCGATGGCAGCCAGGTAGCTATGGTAGTAGACCGTAAGCTGGAAATCAAATCTTCTGCCAGGCTCAGCCAAAGCCCCAACGCAAACCCTGCAGTAGTGTATGCCATTGATGGCAGACTGATCAACGCAAACCTTATTACCCGGTCCGATGCAGAGATCACTGCTTTCGACGGACGTTTTATTTTTAATGTGCGGATATCGCCCGACAGACAAAGGGTTGTTTTCCAGGTACAGGGCAAAGGCCTGTATGTACTCAACACCGATGGATCGGGGCTTACTCACCTGGGCCATGGCGAATATGCCAGTTGGATGCCCGACAACCGCCACGTGGTGGTTTCGGTGGTAGAAGACAACGGCCAGCAGATTACCGGTGGCGATTTGTATGCTGTAGATGTAACCACTGGCCAGAGCTACCTGCTTACCGGGCATACATCCCTAACGGCATTGAAACCCGCCGTTTCGCCCTGTGGTGCATGGGTTGTTTTTGACAATCCTGACGATGGCAATCTTTACATCATGGCACTGCAATAATTTTTTTCCGCACATTCTAAAAAAAGACAATATCATGAACAAACTCAATATAAGTGCTTTGGCAGGTATACTCTTGCTTATGTTTGCACTGGGGATTGCTTTGATGCCCCAAAAAAGCCATGCCCAGGAGGTTACCGGGCTTAGCGACTGGAATGTTTTTCTGGACCCCGGACATTCGCAAGTAGAAAACATGGGGTTGTATGGCTACTCTGAAGCAGAGAAAGTGCTGCGGGTGGCCTGGGCACTGCGCGACTTTTTCCAGGACCAGACCGATATCGACACTGTTTATATGGCCCGGCTTACTGACCAGGATTTCATTTCACTGGAAGGCCGTATTGCCCTGGCAAATACCCTGGGTGCCGACTTTTACTACTCCATTCACAGCGACGCCGGCCCTCCGGCCGTTAACAGCACACTGATGCTATACGGAGGATGGAAGAGCAATGGCGTACTGGTGGAAAAAACTCCACAGGGAGGTGGTGCCTATGGTGCCATACTGGATTTTGATCTTACCGGTGCCATGCGTATCCCCCGCAGAGGAAACTTTGCCGACCGGGTATTCTATCTGGGAGATGTTTTTCACCATGCTAATCAATGGCCCTACCTTCAAGTAAACCGCACCACCATCATGGCCTCTCTGCTGAGCGAAGCTGGGTTCCACACCAACCCGGGGCAGCAAATGCTCAACCTCAATGCCGAATGGAAAGTGCTGGAAGCTTTATCGGCCTATCGTTCCTTCCTGGAGTGGCATGATATTGACCGCCCAGCCATCGGGATAGCCACAGGAATTGTAAAAGATGTGGAAACCGGACTGGCACTCAATGATGTTACCGTAACCATTGGCGATCAGACTTATGTTACGGATGGCTTTGAATCGCTGTTCAACCAGTATTCTGTCAACCCCGATCAGCTGCGCAACGGTTTCTACTTTATCCAGGGCCTGGAGCCCCTGAGCACGGTAGAGGTGCAGTTTGCCAAAGAAGGCTACCAGACCCTGGTTACCGACCTTGAAATTGTTTCGAACCCCAACGGACGCACCCACGAAAACCTGAGTTTCCTCGACCCCATGATGGTATCGCTGGTGCCCCCGGTGGTATCGGAGGTGCAGCCTGCCGACGCGCTGAACAACCTGATCCCCGGCACCAACCTGGTGATACGCTTCAGCCGTAAGATGAACAAGGCCTCTGTGGAAGATGCTTTCTCCATAGAGCCCACAGCAGAATATACCCTGAGCTGGTCCAACGATTTCACCATGGTGGTAAATACCTCGCAGTTCGACTTCCTGCAAACCTATACCATTACCCTGGATGGCGATGTGGCCCAGAACTCCCTTACGGAGCAGTTTCTTGATGGCAACAACAATGGCCAGGAGGGCGGCGATTTTGTGCTCACCATCACCACGAGTGACCTGGATGTGGATGCTCCCCAGCTGATTGCCTGGTCTCCCTCAGAAGATACCCCCGCGCGTATGTTGCGCCCCATTATCAGGCTGGTGTACGATGAAGAGATTATGCCCGAAAGTATAGCTGCAGACGCCATCATGGTAACCTCCCTCTTTGAAGGTGAAGTGGTACAGGGTGAAATTCACCATCTGCATGTAAACGGCCAGAGTGTAATGCACTTCTTCCCCACTGAAAACCTTGTGCCCGGCACCGCCTACAAGGTTACCATTGCTGCCGGCCTTGCCGATATGTTCGACAATGCCACCCTGGAGCAGACCTTCCGCTTTAGCGTACTGAACCAACCCATTACCCAGAGCACGGTGATTGATAATTTCAACAGCGGTATTGTACAGTGGTGGAACCCCCAGCAGGCCGGACAAACCGTAGGGATCATTACCGAACTCACCAGCCGCACCGCCAATGCCGATGTGGTGGTACGCTCGGTGGGCAGTACCGGAAGTATGAAACTGAGCTACGGCTGGGATATGGACTACGTGGGCACCCCTTACATCAGGCAGTATCTGCCTCCCGGAGCACCGCAGAACAACAACCGGTTCAACATCGATGATGTTTTGCAGGTGTACATTTACGGCGATGGCTCGCACAACCAGGTGCGCATGATGATCCGCGATGGCCTCAACCACCTGGAAGCCCATCAATGGGTTACCATCGACTGGATGGGGTGGAAACTGGTTTCGTGGGATCTGGCCAATGAACCCGCCTTTGGCTGGGTAAATGGCAATGGTGTGCTTGAAGGTGCCAATTTTTATATGGATGGCTTCCACCTGCGCTATGCCGAGGGAGGCAATCCAGTGGGTGCCATCTATTTCGACCATCTGCATTTTGTAAAAAGAGAAGCGGTGCAGTATCCCACCACCCTGTTTGAAAACTGGCAGTCTTACGAAGACTTTACCAGCGAGCTGTTTCCCTGGCATACTGTTGATGTAAAGGGCGATGTTACCTGGAACCCCCAGGGTTTTACTTTCCCAGGCTCAGGAACTCCTTATGCCTTTAAGGTAATGAACCCGGCCGAAACTACCCCACCGGTTGTCAATGACCACCCTGCGGTAGATGGCGACAAGTACCTCATTGCCATGCAATCGCAAACCCCCAACGATAACAAATGGCTTATCTCGCCCCAGCTGATGGCTACAGACCAGACGGAGCTCAGGTTCTTTGCCCGCTCCATACAAGTCAGTCCATTTGGGCCGGAGCAATTCAGGGTCTGGATCAGCCTCGACAATGCAGAGACCTTTACCTTCGACCCCGACAACTTTGTGCTGCTTTCGGGAGAAGAGCCCCTTGAGGCACCCCTGGCCTGGACCCCATACACCTTTTTCCTGGGCAACCATGCCGGGCAGGTGTATCGATTTGCTATCCAGTATGTTTCCACTGACGACTACATGCTGATGATCGACAAGATTGAAGTAGACCAGGCCCAGACCTTCAACCTCAGCCTGATAGCCGAACCCCAGGAGGGCGGACAGGTGAGCGGCGAGGGCAGCTATGCTGCAGGCCAGCAAATACCACTGAGTGCCACACCGGCTACAGGATGGGCATTTGTAAACTGGACCGACAACCAGGGCAATGAGCTGAGCACACAGGCAGGCTATACCTTTACCATGCCCGCTGAGCACACCACCCTCACGGGCCATTTTGCCCTGCGCAACTACACTCTGACCCTCAACGTAGTACCCGACAATGGAGGTACAGTGCAGGGCGCCGGAAGCTATACCTTCGGACAGGAGGTGAACGCAATAGCCCAACCCGCTGAAGGATTCCGCTTCCTGAGATGGACCAACCGCGATGGCCACGAGGTAAGCACACTGGCACACTATACCTTTACCATGCCCGCATCGAACCTGGAGCTCAATGCCCTGTTCGAAGATCAGACCCATGTGGAGGGTACAAACCCGCAAACATGGCAGATCTTCCCCAATCCTACCCGCGACAAGATCTATGTTTCTTCAGCCGAAATCATTACATTTGTTAGGGTAATAGATTTGGGCGGACGGATCCTTACCAGCCAGAAAGCAGATGCCAGCGCACTGCAACTGAACCTGCAGGGCATCGGCCCCGGCATCTACCTGCTGCAGATAGAAACGGCAAAGGAGGTTGTAAACCATAGAATACAGATCATCCCCTAAACACTATAGCCGCAGGAGCTACTGCCTCAATGGGGTGGTTCTCCTGCCGGTTTTCCGATCAACTTACATTCACCCATAATTACAAACAAAAAACAAAAGTTATGAAAGCGAAAATTACAAGTGCATGTATGGCAGCTGTTTTCATGATCATGGGCGTTTTTTCCCATGGTTTTGCGCAGCAGGCCAAAGATGAAGAAAATGGAAACCCCAACTTCAGGTATATTGACGATTTTGAAGAGGGTGTTGCTCTTTGGTGGACACCCGATGGTAGCGGAAGTACTGCAGGTATTATCATTGAAGATGATGATGAAAATCCGTTAACCTATCGTGAGCATGAAACAGTAATTTTTAACCCGCACACCGGAAGCACAGGCTCCATGAAACTTGCCATTCAATGGAACAATGCCATTGAGTATACCGGTACAGCCAGCCACCTGGTTCGTCAGCACATGCCTGCGGCCAATGCCAATACTGCTGCCAGACAATTTCTGCCCGGACAGGCTCTTGAAGTGTTCATCTATGGCGATGGCTCAGGCAACCGCTTCCGCTTTATGACCCGCGATGGTATTCCCCAGCTAGAAGGTTCGCAATGGATCACCCTGGACTGGGTAGGCTGGAAAAGAATTACCTGGGACTACAACAGACCCGAAAATGTGATGGGTTGGGTAAATGGTAATGGCGAAATGGAAGCCGGAAACCCTTTCTACTTCGACAGCTTCCAGATCACCAAAGATGCCGACGGAACTGCTCAGAGTGCTTTGCTGTACTTTGATGATCTGCGTATTGTAGATCCTTTTGCCATCAACTTCAACATTGCCGGAGCTGACGGATCGGAAGTAATTTCTATCCGCAACACCTCCTTCGACGAGCTGCAGAGTGGTTTTACCTTCAATGCCGAAACCTTTGATGCAGGTGTAACAGAATTTGATCTGTTCCCCGGCACTTACCAGTATTTTGTTCAGAAAGATGGTTTTGTTACCGCAGTGGGCACCTTCGAAGTGGATGATGCAGATCTGGCCATCGACGTTACCCTCAACACCGGCGACGACCCCGAGTTTAACGTTACCTTTACCATTATTGGTGCCGATGAGCAGATCCTCAACGATGCCACCATCACCATTGGCGAGCAAACCCTTACGGCTGCACCCTATGTGTTCCAGCTCACCCCCGGTTTCTACAACTACACCGTAAGCCGCGAACTGTATTTCGATACCGAAGGCAGTTTCACAGTAATTGATGGCAACCTGTTCATCAACGTTACCCTGGAAGAAATTCCTGATGTGGTAGACCGTATTTTCCTTTCATGGGATGTGGCGCCCAGTGCATCTACACCCACCTTCCGCCAGGAGCATTACAGTGTATATGTTGCCAGCGTAACCCCAGGACAAGCTTTTAATCCAGCTGACTATGTTAAAGTGTTTGAAGAGACCCTCAGCACCACTCACACCAACTGGACCTACCAGAACCGCTCTGTAGATATCTCAGCCTACCAGCAGCAAAATATCCGCGTAGCATTCCGTCACCACGATTCGGAAGACAATGACCGACTGGTAATCGACAACGTAAAAATTACCGGTGTTGCAGAAGGCGACGACGACATGGTGCTGCTGCACGAAGACTTCACCGGCGGTATCCCCACAGGATTTGACCCCGAAGCACCCGTATACGATGAGGAGTGGCTGCCCGCTGGCTGGCTTGCGGTAGATGCTGACAACGACGGCTTCAACTGGTACTTTGCCATCCGCGTGGATCAGGACCTTAATGTAACAGCACACATGAGAAGCCAGTCGTACGATCCAGAAGAGCAGGAAGCTCTTGATCCCGACAACTGGCTGGTAACTCCCACCATCCAGATGCCCTGGGTGTTCTTCTTTAATGTTGCTTTCGATGTAAAAGACGAGCAAGGTGCTGCACTGGCCAATGCCATTATCACCCTCGATGGCGTGGAATATCCTGCCGGACAGTACACCTTCAGCCTGGCCAATGGCACTTACACCTACCAGGTAAGCAAGGAAGACTATGTAACTTCCACCGGAACCTTTACCGTTGCCAACGAAGCCAAAACGGTTGAAGTGACCATGGCATTGATCCCCCTCTACGATGTTACTTTTAATGTAAACATGAACCAGGCTGCCGGCTTTGAGCCCGGTGTAACCAATGTTTACCTCACCGGATCCTTCTTCGAGTGGGCTGTACCCGGCAGCATTGCCGAGAGCCAGCTCAACCCCACCGACAACGTGTTTATCTTTACCCGCACCCTCCAACTGCCCGCAGGCACTTACGAGTACAAGTACTTCAACGGACCTTCCTTCGACAATGGCGAATGGGCCGGTGGCGCTAACAGGGTTGTTGTAGTAACAGACAACATGGAGGTAAACGATGTATTCGGTGTTCCCACCAGCGTAAATGAAGTAAACGCTGCACAGGTGGCCATGTTCCCCAACCCCGCACGTCAGCAGGTTACCATTACCTCCGACAGCCGTATCAGCCAGGTTACCATCTTTAACCTTGCCGGCCAGCAGGTATACAACCAGCAGGTAAACGACCTTACCCACACCCTGCGTCTGGATGGCCTCAACCATGGCATTTACATGGTACGTATCCTCACCGACCAGGGAGCTCAAACCCGCAAACTGCAGCTGGTGAAATAAAACTTTCTGCTTTTTTGAATAAGAAAAACCCGTCAGAAATGGCGGGTTTTTTTGTGCTCAGGAAGCCCCCTCTGCCTCATCTGCCAAAGGGCATAGGCAGATTGCGGCAATGCCCCTACAGAGCAGGTGTGCAGTATATCCTGTAGCTATGGCCTCTCACGGGGCGATTGCCTGTACTATCGCCAGAAACACGGAACCCTGAAAGGGTTCAACCACAATAGCCGTAGATGCAACCTACGGTAATGGATACAGCAGCAAACAAAGAACCCTGAAAGGGTTCAACCATAATAGCCGTAGGTGCAACCTACGGTAAAGGAAATAGCAGCAAACCAAGAACCCTAAAAGGGTTCAACCATAATAGCCGTAGGTGCAACCTACGGTAATGGATACAGCAGCAAACACGGAACCCTGAAGGGGTTCAACAAATTTTTATGGTGCTTTTGCAGGGTATGATGTTTTGCCAGCATAGCAGCCGATGCACAATGTTATGGTCCTGGAGCTTGTAACAAAAGGAGGAATTTCCATTTTGAAATGTTCAACCCTTTCAGGGTTGTGGCATACGCGTGGCACATTCCCCACGGGTTGCACCCGCGGCTATTGTTGTTCAACCCTTTCAGGGTTCAGGGTGCTGCTGTGCCTGCCTGTAGCTTTAATGCTCCGGGCGTCTGGAGGATGAAATTTTCCCTCTATTCCAACTGAAATTTTTTATATATTGCAGTCTGATTTTCGTTCTTTGACTGTCTGGTACAATCCCGGGCCCCAAACATGTCAGTCGGCATGCAGGAAGCCATGGCCGGTGCCATCGTCAGCCGTTTCCTCAGCCCCGACCCCCACATACAAGCACCGGATTATTCGCAGAGTTTTAACAGGTATAGTTACTGCATCAACAACCCGTTGAAGTACACTGATCCGACAGGAGAAATTTTTGGGACAATTTTCACTTTTTATGTGGATTTATATAGGACTGTTTTTTTTAAAGGGGGCATTGATCCATGGAACACTCGTGAAAACAGAAGAGAAGCATGGAGAGATTTTGACCCAACTGCATCCTGGTCCAAAACAAACAAAGCCTGGAAGATTGATAAAGGATTGTTGAAAGGCGACTTTAAGCAGATTATAAGTAGATTTACCTGGGAGCTTCCTCATACTATTTTTGGGAACATCCACGGGCATCTGCAGAATAATCTTGGTAACGTAGATATGGTTGATTATTTTGATGGAGCTACTTTTTTAATGAATGAAAACGCGAACAGAACAGATGGTATAAGTATTGGAAGTTATATTTACATAAGAGATAGAAACGAAATAACCTATACTGATTTTAGAGAATACGTGCTCAATACTGGGTTATATTTGCATGAGTATGGCCATTATCTTCAGTTGCGAAGTTGGGGTAGCTGGGCAAGATTAACCGGAGATCTCCTTAGCTTGGGAAGTGCTTCACGGCTTAATTGGCGTAGCACACCAAATCACATGGATATATGGATAGAGAGAGACGCAAATGCAAGGGCATGGGCTAAATATAGACGCATAATGGGGGATGATGCCCGTGTATTATTTACTCAGGGGCGTTTTTCTGATAGAAGATACTACGATGGAAGATATTCACGTAATTTCCTAACATTTGGGCACGTATGGTTGCTGTTTTATTTTTATGACGTTACTAACTCTAATTAATGACATTATGAAGAAGGCTAGTTTTATTTTTTTATTTCTGCTTTTAATACTGGTTGGTTGTCCTACGGAAGAAGTGCCTGCCCCGGATTTCCAGATTTATGTTATTAATAATTCGGAAGCGACTGCTGTTTATACTTTTATTAATACTAGAAATAAGAATGATACAGTTTTATGGGAGTCAATGCCTTGGGGGAACATTAATGATTGGACGTTGGAATCAGGTGAAGTACGTATACTCAACGCGTTTAGTGGAGATGTAAAAAGGACATTAGAAAACTACCATATTCATTACTATTCCTTTTATGCAGATACTATATCTGCTTTTCCGTGGAATGTAATAAGAGATGAGTATAAAGTTGCCAAGCGGGTTACCATTAGCTCATGGGAGGAGTATGAAGCTATGGATTTTACTGTTGAGTTTCCATAGATGTATTAAAAATACTGGCAGGTATTAGTGTCTTGACTGTGTGTAGTGTTATAAAAAAGAAGGTCAATTCCATCTGATTAGATGGTTTGTTTCAATAAGGATAATCCTAGACGCGCCAATAGGCGCTTCTGTACTGATGTTTCATTTGGTAAGGGGTGATGAGACGTGCCGGAAGGCACGTCTGTACAAAGGAATTGGGATCCTTTGTGAATTTGATTAAAGAATTGTAGCATTCGAATAATCTCAATATTTTCTTTTAATTTTAGCAAAAATAGCGGCACAGGAATTCAATATCAATAATTGCAATAAACCATAGTAAAGACGTGCCTTCCGGCACGTCTCAAATCAAAACCCTTATGGAATCAAGTACAGACGCGCATCCCAGCGCGTCTTCTGAGCACGCCATCAGGCATGCAGCGATGCACATCTTTAAAACGCTCTTTGAAAACAGACACAGAATCATGCAGAAATGCATTGAATCTATTCAGCTATTTGCCGCAACTTCACCAACTGGGGCTACACCATAGCCGCTCAAAATGATCTGTTGCCCAGTCGCGGCTTTACCTGCCACGAGTGGCTGCCATGGTTTAACCTGTACAATATAACGAAGGGAGAGCATGGCGCGCAAGCGACATAACATTCTGGTCGCCTGTATGATCCCATTGTAGGCAGGTTCTTAAGCCCTGATAATTACGTACAGGCACCAGATTATACACAGAGTTTTAATAGGTATAGCTATGTTTGGAATAACCCGCTGAAGTATACGGATCCAAGTGGTGAATTTGTTGTATTGGATTCATGGCTGACAGGTTTTGTACATGGTTTTTTTAGTACAAGTAAAGGGCGGTGGAAAGCCGGATGGAAAGAGGCAAACCTACGTGCCGGAAATGATGCTAAAATTTGGGGTGGACTTTTTGTTACCGATCCAAATAAATCCGACGATGAGAGGGTTTGTGAACCCATTTCGCGATTTACATGGCAATTGCCACAAACCACAGGAGGGTTTTATACTTCTCATGCTCATAATACCTACGGTTTTAGGGGAGGAGTAGAATCAGTTGACTATGCTTATAGAGCGACAGTAAAAACAGATATAGCTTACTGGAAGAAACTAACGGGGGGTTATACATAACTCCCAATATTTTTCAAAGGGCATCGATATTGTATCACGCTCATACGCATCCTAACAATAGCCCACCAGGGCGATCGAAGATATACCGTGTTTTGCAAGCGTAGCTTTAACCCCTTGCTCTGATGCTTCTTTGATAATCTGAAGCTTTTCTTCTTTGGTAAATTTTCTTTTCATCGTCATAAAGTTTCAGGTTTTTATCTATAACTCAGTCCGATGTTATAAGGGGCTTATACATTGAGAAGAGTTAAATCCCTTTAAGTTCGACAATTTTAATGACTTAATCCTTATTTTTGTAATAAAAAAGAAATTATGGGTACTGCAGAGTTAAGAAAAGAATTACATAGCTATATTGACAAGGCAGATGAAACCTTCCTGAAAATGGTAAGTGCGATGAGTAAAGAATATGGACTCCCTGAAATCTCTGGCTATCATGCTGATGGAACCCCAATTGCAAACAAGGAACTTAAAAACACTGTAAAAGAGGCATCGGACAGGGTAAAATCCGGCCAATATATTCGTCAGGAAGACATTGAGAAGGAGGTAAGCGATTGGTAAAAAAGAAAAAGCTTGCCATACTTTGGGATGAGAAAGCAAAAGAAAGTCTCGATAAAATATATGAATATGTTGCCATGGATTCCGTTGAGGCAGCCCGGTACGTTAAAAGGGAACTTATCAGACTGGCAGGAAGTTTAAATGATTTTCCTGAAAAATACCCCAAAGAAGCTTGCCTTAAAGATGAACCTGAGGATTATCGTTTTGCGACAAAATGGAGTTATAAAATCATTTTCGAAATCACCAACGAGAGTATTATTATTGCCGCTATTTTTCATACCAGCCAGCATCCCGCAAAAATCAAACGGATCAAAAAAGAGTAAAATAAACTTTTCTGTCTTATATTCCTTCTCTAAATACTTCCTTTTTCCCCAAAAAAGAGGAAACCAGAGAAACCACCCCGGATCCGTATTGTGCTGAATATCTAAATGGTTCTCACAACCACCGCTATATGCAGCGCCCAACATCAACTGGACAGCATAGTCTATCGATGTTATGCCCCTGCAGAGCAGCTGTGCATTCTATCCTGTGGCAACCGTCAGAATCCAAGAACCCAGAAGGGGTTCAACCATAACAGCCGTAGGTGCAACCTACGGTGAAGGAAATAGCAGCAAACACGGAACCCTGAAGGGGTTCAACCACAATAGCCGTAGGTGCAACCTACGGTGAAGGAAATAGCAGCAAACAAAGAACCCTGAAAGGGTTCAACCATAATAGCCGTAGGTGCAACCTACGGTAATGGATATAGCAGCAAACAGGGAACCCTGAAGGGGTTCAACCATAATAGCCGTAGGTGCAACCTACGGTAATGGATACAGCAGCAAACACGGAACCCTGAAGGGGTTCAACAAATTTTTATGGTGCTTTTGCAGGGTATGATGTTTTGCCAGCATAGCAGCCGATGCACAATGTTATGGTCCTGGAGCTTGTAACAAAAGGAGGAATTTTCATTTTGAAATGTTCAACCCTTTCAGGGTTGTGGCATACGCGTGGCACATTCCCCACGGGTTGCACCCGCGGCTATTGTTGTTCAACCCTTTCAGAGTTTAGGGTGCTGCTGTAGGACGTTTAGCTTTCATCAGAGCTGTGAAAACCGAGCTGCACCCGGAATTTTCCAGATCCGCTGGAGGGCAACAGGCCACAGGGAAACACCCGTACATTTTTCCCTTTCTTATAACCCACAAAATAGTTCTCCCTTTCCGGGCTTTGAGCCAAATTTTCCCTAATTTTGATAGATTTTTCACTCCTATCTTAATCATTTGGTTTTCAAAACTAAACCGTGACAGCCCTCAACACCATGAAGCTCCTGTATGCCTTCCCGAAAGCTTTTCGCGACTATATACCCCTAATTCTGCTCAACTATTTGTTTTTGCTGATCATCCGGTTGTGGGGCTGGGTTGCCGGAAGCTCTCCTTTTGCTGATATGCTTCAGGGTTTGCTGGGCGATGCCATTGTTATAAATACTGCCATGGTATTGCTTTTCCTCCCCTTCTGGTTGCTGTGGTTCTGGAAGTCACGCCTTGCCCTTTTTGCAGGTGCAGGTTTCTGGCTGTTGGTACATGCTTTTTCGGTGCCGGTGGTAGAATGTGGTCAACGGGGCATTGACGGGATCAATGCAGTAATGCATGGCTGCAGCATGATGGCGGCCTGGCAGGCCTGTGTACAAAGCATATCGCCGGTGGGCTGGCTGGTTGTGGTAGTTCTGCTTACCGGTGCAGCTGCACTGGTATTGTGGTGGCACCTTTCGCGAAATATCCGTTTCCCCGGTTGGTTTGCCTTTTTGCTGGCCTTAGCCCTGCCCCTGTCGGCACCCCTGGCCTTCGAGCCCGGCTTACAGCCTGGAGTACCTGGCAGCAGTGGCCATGTGCCCAACCCCGCTTACGAGCTGTTCCTGTCGGGCTATCGTTGCATGCGCGGACAAATGGAGCAGGAAACCATTGAAGTATCTGCCCGCGAGGTGATCCGTGCCACCCGTCCACACAGTGAAACCCTTCACACCGACGAGTATCCGCTGCTCCACAGCCGTGTACCGCATACCTGCCTGGCCGATTTCATCAACCCTTCTGCTGAGCCACCCCATATCGTAATCCTGATTGTACAAGGCCTTTCGCAGCATTTTCTCGAGCCTGTGTATGGCCACCACTTTATGCCCTTTCTTACTGAGTTGTCGCAGCAGAGCCTTTACTGGCCTCATTTTCTGGCCACTTCTTCGAGGCATCAGAATATGCCGGCATCACTCCTGGGAGGATTACCACCCACCCGCGAAGGCTTTGCCAACATCCCTCATATCCCTTACCATTTCTCGCTTGTAAATGTACTCAACCACAACGGATACCACACTGCCTACCACAGTGGGCAATGGGCTTGGTTCAACGGCACCGACCGGTTGCTCCACCACAACAATATCAGAAGCATGCGCGATGCGGGAAGCTTCCCGGAACAGTTCTCCAGAGTAATTACGGGCGAGGATAACTACTTCTGGGGCTACAACGATCAGGATCTCTTTCAATGGTACCTGCAGTACACTGCCCCTGGTCCTCGCCTTGACATCATACAAACGGGCAGCACTCATTCGCCCTTTGCCATTGACCGTAAAGAAGAATATGCACAAAGAATTGCCGCCATGGAGCTAACATCCGCCCAGCGTGAGCAGGTAGAGCAGCATCTGGAGGCCTACCAATCGCTCCTGTTTGCCGACGATGCTCTACGCAGCTTTTGGGAAACAATGCGCAGAGAACCCCGGTTCAGCAATACCCTTTTTCTGATTACAGGAAATTACCCCATGGCAGAGCTGGCACCTTCGGGTCCGCTGCACCGGTACAACGTTCCGCTCCTTTTATGGGCTCCATGGCTGAAATCGCCCCACACCTTTGAGCAAATTGCTTCACAATACGATATTTACGAAAGCCTCACCACCTTGCTCGGGCAGCAATACCAGCTTGACATTCCCTCCTGGAGTATCTCGCCCGGGGTGCATTTGTGCCGTGAGCAGGACAGCCGACTACTCATACCGCTGGTAAACCAGGGCAACGAGGTGAACGAAATCCTGTGGGGCAATCATTTCCTGAACCAGGCCGGCGAACTTTTTGAGGTAGGTCCTGCCCTGGCGGTAACTCCTGCCGACAACCCGCAAAAGGCCTCGGCAATGGCATCGCTGCTCGACATTTACCGGCAGAACAACGCACTGGCAGCCAGCCAGGTAATGCCCGACAGCCTCTATTTTCAGTTTATGGGATACAAAGTGCTGGTCGATACACTCTTGCCACAACAAAGGGTTCGTACAGAGTATCGCAACATATTCTCTGATCTGCCCCTCGGGGAGGGCACCCATATTCTGGACATCAGCCTCAGCCGCCCCGACATTGCTCTCGACGAGGTATATATTGTGTACGAACTGCGCGATGCCAACGACAGCATCCTGCGATGGAAGAACTTTGGAGTACCTGTGGGAAAAACCGATTTCAGCATCCGTATCCGGCTCGACCAGGAGCTGACAGAGGGCAGAGATGCCCGGCTGGCGGTATTTCTGTGGAACGAATCGCCGGTACCTTACAGCTTTGGCAGTGCCCGCACAGTGCTGTACAAAGCCCCGCGCGAATAATCTTTTCAAAACCCAATCATCACCCATGACCCACGCCGATCCATCCTTTTCAGTAGCTGTTTTTGCCTCTGGCAGCGGCACCAATGCCGAAAACCTGGCAAAGTACTTTGCTGCGCATGCCGGTATCCGGGTCAGGCTGATTGTGAGCAACAAAGCCGATGCTTATGTTCTGCAAAGGGCAGCGAACCTGCAGGTACCCGCGGTAGTAATACCGGCGCATGACTGGAAGGAGCCCAAAAAGGTACTGGATGTTCTGGGTCATTACGGAATAGATTTTATTATCCTGGCCGGCTACCTTCGCCTGCTGCCCCCCTGGCTGGTGGAGGCCTATCCTCAGAAGATTATCAACATTCATCCTGCATTGCTACCCTCGTATGGTGGCAAAGGGATGTATGGCGAGCATGTGCACCGCGCTGTGATTGCCGCGGGCGAAAAAAAATCGGGCATCACCATCCATTATGTGAATGCCCGGTATGATGAAGGGGATATCATTTTCCAGGCCAGCTGCCCGGTATTCCCCGAAGATACTCCCGAAACCCTGGCTGCCCGAATCCATGCGCTGGAATACGAACATTTCCCACGGGTTGCGGAGAAAGTGATGATGCAGCACACCTGAAACCCGGCATACTGCATCATCCCTGATAATATTCCTTTACAGTTTCCTTACGGCTTCTTCAGCCGCTTTGATCATAGGCTCGGCAGAGATGGGCTGCCCTACGGCATTGCGCATCCACTCCTGCGGAATAAGGCGTCCGGCGGTAAACATACGGTCGCTCTCACTGGCCAGGTTCTTTCCTTTGATATGCTGCTCGATCTGGTACTCAATAAGGCGTCCGAGCGGATAGGCCGACAGGTACAACGGATAGGCAATCATATGGGAATAGATAGACAGGATGGGAGAATCTTCCATGCCGAACACCGGTGCAAAGTAATTGTTCCAAACCTCTTTGGCAATGCGTATGGTTTCGTCTCTGAGCTGCGCTGGCGTAGCATTGGGATTGGCATACATCCAGCGCCATACGGCCATATCCACCAGCGACACACCCATAATTTCGTAGCTCCCCCAAAGCTTGTCGAGGGTGTTGAGGTATGCTGCCTGCGCGTCGGTATTGCGTATGCCCAGCAACTCCAGGTCGCGGGTTTGGTAGATGAACGCCAGTGCTTCGGTAAAGGCGGTGTTGGGCACACCACTCATCATATAATAATCCACATCGTAGAGGCTGATGGTTTGCTCCACGTTGTGCCCCAGCTCGTGGATGGCGATATTGTAGCCTTTGTAGTCCATGCCATCGGGCGCAATGCGGGTGCGCAGGCGCGACTGCTGCGAGCGCATACGGGCAGGCCATGCATGTCCGGCACCGCGGGAAGCTTCCACCACAATCTTTTCGGCAATGTATTGTGCACGGCTGC
Source organism: Bacteroidales bacterium (assembly GCA_046291875.1). Classification (GTDB taxonomy): domain Bacteria; phylum Bacteroidota; class Bacteroidia; order Bacteroidales; family UBA7960; genus SKVR01. The sequence goes on from JBKBSF010000003.1 coordinate 221,477, forward strand.
GGGTATAACCCAGCTTCACCAGGATGTTGGGCAGGTCGTCGTCGAGCGCCTGCGCATTGGGATAGAGGCTGCGGGTTTTGCTGTTGAGGAAATCCTCTGAAATGGTGCTGCGGGCTTTGAAGCCATCGTACCAGATATCGTAGGGGCGCAACTCACGTCCGAGGCGACGGCTGATGAGGGCACCCACCTCCTGCAGCACCGGCGCACTTACCAGGCCCACAAACAAATCCTCAACTTCCTGCATGGAGAGTTCCAGACCACTGTCGAAAGCGCGCTCGATGTAGGTGGGATAGTTGGGATTAAAATCATCGGCCATGCGCAGGGCATGGAAATTTTCCAGCAGTTTCTGGTAGCGGGTATCAGGCTCGCGGCTGAAGCTTACTTCCTGCCCGTCTTTGTACAGTTTGTTCTGGAACGGATTCCACTGGTAGTCGGGATTGTTGATAACCTCCTGTGGGATATCCTGACCAATAATGCGCAGCATCACCTGGTAAATCATCTCCTGTTTGGGCTGGCCATCGGGGTTTCCGTAGTTCGATTTGATCTCATCGCGCAGCCCCCAGTGGGTAATGAGGCTCATCCCTTCGGGGAAGAGAGTATTGCCTTCATCGTTGAGCAGTTTGCCCATACGGATGTTGTATTCCGAAATGTAGGTGTCACTTTCGGTGGAAATGCGCGAAACTTCCTGGCTGATGGCAGCCGGCACACGCGATACAAACACATCGCCCATACGAGCCATGGCCCAGTCGGTGCGGCTCCATCCGGAAGCAGCATTGGCTTTTTCTTCCAGTGAGTAGAAGGGAAAATTCAGGATGGTGATGAAAGCAATTTTGTTGCGGAAGAAATCGTCGTAGAAGTGTGCCATGGGTGAATAGGCGGCAAAGATATGGTCAACAGATTGCAGTTCGCCCACATCCAGGTGGAGGGGTTTGTTGAGCTCCACGGAGATCTGGTTGTTGTGTCCCCACAGGGCTTCGAAGTTGCGCGACAGGGCGTGGAAGAGTTTTTCGCGGGCCTGTGCATCGGCCACATACTGGGCCAGGCAGAAGGTTTTGAAATCTTCGGCGGTGCCATCTTCGGTGGTCCACAGGGCAGCAGCCTGGGCAACCCCTTTCTCCATCCGGGCCACATCGGCGCCGGGATGTTTTTCCTTGAGGGCAGCAAGGGTTTCCGATACGGCAGCATCACTCAGGCCAGCGGGGGCTTTGCCTCCAGGGGCGTCAGCGCAAGCCGCCAGCATTACAAAAGCAGTCATGAGCAAAATATTTTTCAGTATACGCATGGGTTGATTGTTAAGGGTTTGTTTATGGAAAAGCGAAAATAAGAAAAAGCATTATTTTACAGGGAGTTTTATGCAGGCAATTTACAGGGAAGTCAGCTCCCCGTATAACTATTCCACCCCACCAGCTGCTCTATCGACTTACGGATTTTTTTGCGCACCCCCTCTTTGGCCGGATAGCCCAAGGTGATAAGCAGCAGGATGCGTTTGCTATCGGGTACCTTGAGGATTTGCCGGGCACGGGGTTCGTCGAACCAGCCCAGCATACAGGTGCCCAGCCCCAGTTCGGCTGCCTGCAGGCAGAAATGTTCTGCCACAATACCGATATCCATCAGGTAGAAATCCTTGTCTTTCACATTGCCCCCAATGCGCGAGAGAAAGTTGGGCTTTTCGCCCACAATGGCAGCAATAACGGGGGCCTGGGGGGCAAACTTGTTGAACCGCAGCAGCGGGCCGTAGCTGGCACGGGCCAGCTCATCCTTTACGGCAGGATCGTCGGCTATAACAAAGCGCCAGGGCTGGGCATTGCAGGCAGAGGGAGCCATACGGCACGCCTCCAGAATCTGCATGATCTTTTCGCGCTCCACCGGTTTTGCATCATACCTGCGGGTGCTTTCGCGCTGTAGTACCAGTTGGGAAAATTGCATTGGGCTTGGGAATTGATTCTACATCACACAAAAATACACTTTTTACCCATCGCTGCTACCAGGGGCTGGCCATTGGCCCTGCGAACAAATCCTGCAGCTTATTCATTATCAGTCTAAATAAGGACCCCCCATTGCGGCAATGACAAAGTTTTTCTATTTTCGGGCTTTATTCTGTCTTTTGTTCGACAGAATCCAATCAACACACAACCAAACCCAAAACCCATCCCATGATAAAGAAAGAAGAACTGCCCGAAACCGGGCTACCGCTTGAAACCATGCTCAAGGAGCAGATCTACGATGCCCTGCAGGGCGAGATGGTTGAGTTTATCCTTAAAGAGGCCAAGGTGCGTAAGACAGAAAACTACTGGCGATACATCCTGGAAGGCCATAGCTTTAAGGTGGATGAAAAAATCTCTGGCAAGCTTTATAAGCTCTTCCACGAAGTAAAGAAGAACCTGGGCTTCGAAGAGCCGGTAGATTTTTACATAACCAGCTCGGCAGAGGTGAATGCCTGGGCCCTTGCCAGTGCTGAGGAGGATGAGCCCCATATTATCAACATCAACTCTTCGCTTTTACAACTTATTTCGGACGATGAGCTGAAATTCATCATAGGCCATGAGATCGGGCACCTGATCACCAAAAATGCAGAGCTGATGCGCCTGATCCATTTTATTTTCCCCAACCAGGGCAATCTTCCGGGCATATTGCAGCACAAGGTACGCCTTTGGGGTCAGTTGTCGGAACTGATTGCCGACCGGTATGGCTATATTGCCTGCCCCGATCTGCCGGCATGTATCTCGGCATTCTTTAAGATGTCGTCGGGGCTGGACTCTAAACGAGTAGATCTTGACATACCCGCTTTTATGGAAGAAAACGAAGAGCGTCTGCAGTTCTTCCTGAAAGATACCGGCCTTAATGTGGCTACCCATCCCATCAACCCGGTAAGGGTAAAAGCCATTGAGCTGTTCTCGCGTTCGGCAGAATTCACATCACCCAAGGCCACCAAAGATGTAAGCCTGAGCAGTGAAGAGTTGCAGAAACAGATGGACGAGCTCATCCAGGTGCTGTTGCGCATCAAAAGCTCCATGCTCGACTATCACATCACTCATTTCATTGCATCGGCCGGGTTGCTGGTGGCCAATCTCGATGGGGAGATCAGCGATAAAGAGATCGAAGCTATTAATGTAAGCTTGTCGGATTTCACCATTTTCCCCGGAAGATTTCTGCAGAACCTCTACGAAAGTGGAAAAGTGGCAGAAGTGTTCAACGAATCCATACACAACATCCTGGAGATCAACCCTGCAGAAAAGGAACGCCTGCTGGGATTTATGATTGAAATGGCCCTTGCCGATAAGAAGATACAGGCCGAGGAGATCAACTTCATCTTTAACCTGGGGCACCAGGGGTTTGGATATTCGCACAAAGAGGTGGCACAGATCTTTGCAGGCATGATCCAGCAACGGTTTATGCCTTGCATCCATGGTCTGAGTTAAGGTACGTTAAGAATAGGTTTACTACAGCCCTTGCTCAGGTTTTTTCAACGTATTATCTTATATTTGTAATACTGACAAACCCATCAACCTTATAAAAAAGAACAAAAATATGTCAAACTATCACGAACCCGCAGAAGAGTTAACGCAACAGGCCCGGAATTTTTCCAGGGCCCTTAACAGCCTGAAAGAAGAAATTGAAGCCGTAGACTGGTACCACCAGCGTGTTGTTACCACCGACGATCCGGAGCTGGCAGCCATCATGGCCCACAACCGCGATGAGGAGATTGAGCATGCCTGCATGACCCTGGAGTGGTTGCGCAGAAATATGCCCGGCTGGGATGAAGAACTACGCAACTGGCTGTTCAAGGATGGCGACATTATGGGTGCTCATGGCGAAGGCGACGAAGATCACGCGCACGAACCGGCACCCGCAACAAAAAAACCCGGGACAGACTCCCTGGGAATTGGTAAACTTAAAAAATAACCGGAGGTATTATGGATATTTTAAGAAAATCATTGGCTCCCATCTCTCAGGCAGCATGGGAAGAAATCAACAAAACCGCTTTTGATGTGCTGAAATCGGTGCTTGCAGCCCGAAAAGTAGTGGATGTGGATGGCCCCAGGGGATGGAACTTTGCATCGGTTTCCACCGGACGTATCAATGTTCCCAAAGACCAGAAAGGCCCGGTAAGATATGGTATTAACCAGGTATTGCCCCTGGTAGAGGCACGCATCCCTTTCGAACTGAACATCTGGGAACTTGACAATGTGGCCCGGGGTGCCGAGGACATTGATCTGGCTGCCATGGAAGATGCCGCCCGCGAGATCGCAAAATTTGAAGAAAAGATCATCTTTGAAGGGTTTAAAGCCGCCAGTATTGTTGGTTTGAAAGATTGCAAGGAGTACGACACCCCGGCCTTCCCCGAGGCAGGAGAAGACATTGCCGCTGCTGTGGCCGATGTGGTATCGCAATTGAAGGCCAACTCCATCGAAGGGCCTTACTCGCTGGTGCTGAACCAGGAAAAATGGCAGCTGGTAAACAGCTTTGTAAAGGGATACCCCCTGCGCAAACAGCTGGAAAACCTGCTGGGCGGATCCATCATCATGGCCCCTTACATCGACGGTGCCTACATCGTTTCTGAAAGAGGCGGCGATCTGAAGATGGTGATCGGCCAGGATCTGTCCATTGGCTACGAATCGCACAACAGCAAAACCGTACAATTGTATTTCACCGAGTCGTTCACCTTTCATGTGATTGACCCTGCGGCTGTGGCCGTGTTCAAATAATCCTTTCCGAACAGGGTATATAAGAAACCCCGGGGCATTTCCAATGCTCCGGGGTTCTTTATTCTATGCAATGTACAGAAAGGAAACCCAATTTATTGCACCCCTACAGGGTGCCTCCTTCATCTCCTAACCTGCATCCTATCGATATTTGCCCTCTATGAGGGCGGTGAGGATTTGGAGATTGAAGACAACATCAATTAGTAGTTTAAACGCAACCCAACTATACCACTCTTCCAAACAGGTCTAACCCATCCCGTTGGCAATGCAACCCACCCCAGCGGGGTGAGATATCGATAGAAACATGACAGGCAGCAAATCCACGCACCCCAGCGGGGTGCAATATCGATCGCAAAATATGTGAGACGGATGATAATGATATCTCTACCCTTTTTTCTGGGCAAAATAATCCTCCATCACCTTTTTGAAATCGGCCATGGTCATGTCGTAGCGGGGGGTAAGACTGCTCTTATCAGGAAAGGTTTCCATATGCAGCGTTTGTGTGGGGAATGCAAAGCGCACACCAAGTTTCTCCGCCAACCGTACGATCTCAATCAGCACTTCGTGGCGGGCCCGCAACTCCTCACCCCAGGTGGGTACGGCAAAGAAAACATAAAACATAATTTTAAGCGAGAAATCGCCCATTTCATTGAATTCGATGATGTAAAAATCTTTTCGGGTCTGCGGATGATCTTCCACAATTCGCCTCAACCCCTGCACAAACACCTCAATGAGGTCGGGTGGAGTGTCGTAGGTAATGGCAATATGCATGAAAAAGCGGCGGTATTGACGCAAGCCATGGTTGTCGATGGTGGCATCGGCCAGCTTGCCATTGGGAACATAGTACAACGAATTGCGAAACGAACGCACCCGGGTACTGCGAAAACCCACCTCTTCAACGGTGCCATCGATATCGCCGCTGGTAATCCAATGCCCTACAGAGAAGGGTTTGTCTATGAATATCATTAACGAGCCAAACAGGTTTTTCAGGGTATCCTGTGCTGCCAGGGCCAGGGCCAGGCCTCCGATGGACAGACCCGCCAGCAGTGCGGTAATGTTTACATCCAGGTTCTGCAAAATAAAAAGAGCCCCCACAATCACCACAAAAACCTTGAGCACCTTTTTAATCAGGGGAACCACATGATTGTCGAGGCTGGTTTCGTTGCGTCCGGCGAGTTTTTCAAGGTACAATCCAAAAACATTTACCAGTTTATAAAACACCAGCATTCCAAAAAAAGGCAGTATAGCCCTGAACCCATACCCCAGGTAAAAAGAGGTTCGGGCCGGCAATTGCAAAACGGGATACAGTGCCATGATGAGCAGAAAAACCACAAAAAGACTCAGGGGCTTGGCAACCGGCAGCAGGTAGGGCCTCACGAGCTTATCGTACCCCATCTGGTGTGCTCCTTTGTAAAGCAAACGGTTGAAAACAAAGGTGAGCAGTTTATGAAACAGAAAACTGACAAGGATCAGCAGAAATATGCCAATAAGTTGCCAAAGGTAAAGCCCCATAAACTGAAACCCTCTCGATTCGGGTATCAGGCTGAGTAACCGGTCGGAGCCGAAAGGAAACACTTCGGAGTGCAGGCGGTCGATGGCATCGAAGCTGGCACGTGCATATCGCCATTTGCCATCGGCCTGACGCTCCACAAAGATGTCGGGGGTTTGCGAAATGGGCACAAAGATGGGTTGAGCGGTGAGGCTGTCGATGTGTCCGGGTGTCTTTGGCAGATTATCCACATCTACCACCAGGCCCCGTGCATCCCATGCCTGTTTGAGTTTGATGGCCAATGTCCGGGCCCGGTCGGGCTCTTCGTCAGGATGAAAAAAGGCTTGTGCCGCTTTATCTGCATCGTAGCTCTCAGGCTGCAAAAAATGCAGATGGGTATAAATGGTATGGTAAGGAGTATTGAGATTAACCTGGTAGGTGGGTGCACTTTCCTGTGCCTGCAGAACAAACCCCTTGAACAGCATTGCTCCTGCAAGAAACAAGCATAAGCGCAGAGGAGATCGGGATAAGAGCTTCATAGAATCTAATTTTGTTTTGCTGGGGCCAATTCCCCGTTATTACAAAATGATCCTTCAAACCTACATAAAATTTATCCAATACCCCTCAAAAAACACAGAAATTTTGGGATTGTTAACGGGTTTCCGTTGCCTCACCTGTATCTTCCAACTCTTCGGAGGCAAGGCCCTGCGCTTGATCAGAGGCCATAGCCACGCTTTCAGCACCCGATGCCAGGAAATAACCGTAAAACCACTTCAGGCCGGGTGCACGGCTATGCATAAACACCAGCAGGGAGTTAAGCACTATGCTCATAAGCACAGCAGCATAGGTGATATTCTGGATATATTCACCTCCCGGCATGCCATACTGCAGGGGAAGCGATGCAAGCACCGCGGCAGCCAGCCCTTTGGGAACCATAAAAGCCATCACTACACGGTCGTCGAGCGGAAGGTTGGGCCGCACGGAAAGTTTCACCACAGGGATGCGGATGATGAACAACAGCAAGGTAATCACACCCCCCACTGCAAGCGAGAAGTAATCGGTGAGTACAATGGAGATACCGATGTAAACAAAAAAGAAGGTCTTGAGCAAAAACACCACCTCGGCAAAAAAGATCCGCTCGGTATCGTTGAAGGTATGCGGCACATGACGTGTGTATTTTTGCACCAGGGGCAGGGGCAGCAGGTCAATATTGGCCAGAGTAATGCCAAACATAAGAGCAGAAATTGCCCCGCTGAAACCCAGCAGTTCAGAGATCCCATACACTATAAACACAAAGGCGGGGGTAGTAAAGATGGAATTGTGCAAGGTGCGCACCCTTTGCAACATGAGCGACCATGCAACCCCTGCCAGCAGGCCCACCACCACAGAAAAAAGAAATCCACCCACAATGCTGGCAATCATATTTCCGAAATTGAGCCCACCCAGCTGGAATGCCTGAAAAAGGGTAAGCCCCACTACGATACACAATACATCGCTCACGGCAGATTCCAGGATCAGGATGGTTTTGGAACCCTGATCCATTTGCATCTGATTGACCAGGGGGATCACAATGGCAGAAGCCGTTCCGCCCAGGAACGCTCCCAGCATAAAAGAGCGTATGGGGTCGAAGTCGAAGATCACCAGGGCACACAAACCGGTGGCCAGCATACTGATCACGAAATTTACGGTGGTGAGGCTGGCTGTACCTCTGAGGGCACTGCGCAGCACATTGTGCCGCAAACCGGTACCCCCTTCAAACAGGATGATCACCAGGGTGATATTGGCAAACACACTGCCTATTTCGCCAAAAAAGTCTTTATCGACCACCCCGGTAAAGGGCCCTACCACCAGGCCAATGATAATCAGCAGCAAAACATCGGGGATTTTCTTCTGCCGAAACAACCCGGCAAACAAATGTGCCAGGAAAATAAGCAAGCCTACGGCAATGATGGTAAGGGTAGTTTTCAGTTCCATGAGCGGCAAATCAAAGTTTCAGTGGGTGCTATTGCGGGCCAAAAATACAAATTAATGGCATTTGATACGAAGTTTTGCCTGAAGAACTGTACAAATAAGCTTTGGATGTACAATCGATAAAAAGATCATGTCAGATTTGCCGAAACGGATTACCCTTTCCGGTTAATCTATCAATGCCCCAAAAACAAAACTGCTGTCGAGAACTAATAATTAGCAGTCAGGTATTCAGGCTCGAAAAAAGTTTCCGACGGGCAACATCGCGCTTCAGCAAGGGTTGTGGTGCAATAGCATCAAACTTTCTCTCCCAGGGCAATGTGCAGCACTTCGCTGAAATGTTGCACAAAATGGGCTGTAATTCCCTGCTTAAGGTGGCCCGGAAGCTCATCGAAATCCTTCTTGTTTTCAGCAGGGAAGATCAATTCGAATACCTTTACCCGTCGGGCTGCAATGGTTTTTTCCTTTACTCCGCCAATGGGCAATACTTTTCCGGTAAGGGTAAGTTCGCCGGTCATCCCCAATCCCTTTTTCACTGCTTTGTTTCGGGCCAGCGAATACAAGGCCAGCGCCATGGTGATCCCGGCAGAAGGCCCATCTTTGGGTGTTGCCCCGGCGGGTACGTGCAGGTGGATGAAGTTTTTATCAAAAAATTCGCTGAGTTTTTTATCCTTCCGGCCCATGGAACGCACATAAGAATAGGCAATCTCAACCGATTCTTTCATCACATTGCCCAGCTGGCCGGTTTGTTTGAGCCCGGCATTACCTGAGGAAATGGCAGAGGCTTCGATGTACAGGGTAGCTCCCCCCATGGCGGTCCAGGCCAATCCAAGGGTAACGCCCGGGATGGGTTTCTTGTAGAGCTCCTCTGTTGTAAACACCGGCTGACCCAGAAATTCGACCAGGTTTTTCTGGTTCACAAGGACCTTTTCCTGTTTCTTCTCGGCTTGCAGCAAGGTGGCTTTGCGCATAATCTTCTTAATGAGGTTTTCCATATTGCGCACCCCTGCCTCGCGGGCATATCCATCGGCAATGCACTCCAGAGCGCTATCAGTGATGTTTACCTCGCTGGCCTTTAACCCATGCTCGCGTCGCTGCTTGGGCACCAGGTAGCGTTTGGCAATCTCTACCTTCTCCTCGAGTATATAGCCTGAAAGTTTGATAACCTCCATGCGGTCGAGTAAAGGCCTTGGGATGGTGTCGAGCTGGTTGGCTGTGGTAACAAAGAGGATGTTGGAGAGGTCGAAGCGTACGTCGAGATAGTGGTCGAGGAAGTCGGTGTTTTGCTCTGGATCCAGCACCTCCAGCAGGGCTGCCGCCGGATCGCCCTGGTAGCTCGCCCCAATCTTATCGATCTCGTCAAGCATGATTACGGGGTTGGCAACACCGGTACGTTTAAGACTCTGAATCAGTTTTCCGGGCATTGCACCAATGTAAGTACGACGGTGCCCCTTAATTTCGGCCTCATCGCGCATACCGCCCACCGAAAATCTGTAAAACTTCCGGCCCAGGGCATCGGCAATGGACTTACCGATGGAGGTTTTGCCTACCCCCGGCGGACCTACCAGGCAAATAATGCTTCCGGAGACTTTGCCTCTTTTTACGATGGTGCTGATAAACTCCAGGATACGATCTTTCACATCCTCCAGCCCGTAATGGTCTTCATCCAGTGTTTTGCGTGCCAGAGCAAGGTCGAAATTATCTTCGGAATAGACCCCCCAGGGCAAATCGGCAATCCAGTTGAGGTAGGAGCGTGTAACCTGGAATTCGGCAGAGCCACTCTCAAGGGTCCTGAACTTGGCCAGCTCCTCTTCTACTACCTGCTGTGCCTCAGGAGTAAGGGTAAGCCTTTTGAGTTTCTTCTCAATCATTTCCAGTTCGCTGGATTTATCATCTTTCTCCAGCCCAAGCTCCTTTTTGATTACCTTAAGCTGCTCACGCAAAAAGAACTCTCGCTGTTGTTTGGAAACCTTTTCTTCGATCTGCTTTTGAATATCCTGCTGCAGCTGGCTGAGTTCAATTTCTTCCTTAAGCATGATAAGGAGTTTTTCGCTGCGTGCAAAAAGGTCAAACGCCTCCAGCAGTTCCTGGAGCTTATGGGCATCTGCCGTAAGGAATGATGCCACCAGATCCATTAGCAAACCCGGTTTTTCCATCCCCACCTGCGATAGTGCCAGCCTCATCTGCTCCTGAAACATGGGATTAAGCTTGATAAGCTCCTTCACAGAGTTGATCACCGCCAGGGTGTAAGCCTTAAGCTCAGGGGGAGGAGCAGCCTTCTCTTCATAGTCGTAATGCACCTGCCAGTGAGGTATCTTCTGGCGCGATACATTTTTTATATGCTGGAAGCGGGTTACCGCCTGCGCAAGAAAATGGATGCTTTCCTGCTCCCGATTGATCACTTTGAGTAATTTAATGAGGGTGCCGGTTTTGTGCAAAGCAGACTGCAATACGTCCTGCTCATCTGCTTCCTCAACCAGGCTTACACCCAGGAAACCATTGTTGTGCTCCATGGCATGATCGATCATCTCGACCATCCGTTTGCCCTGGAAAGCCAGGGGAAGAGCCAGGCCGGGGAATACAGGGCGGCTCTCAAGGGGTAATACAATAATATTGTCGGGGTATATTTCTGATACCAGTACCAGTGAACTTTTTCCGTTTTGCATGATCGGTATGGATTAAATCTCACAAAAATATATTCAACCACATTTACAATGTTGCATGAATCGGGCAAAGGCCTCATATTCCCGGGCAGGGGCTGTGGTTTATCCCATCTGGTTAACAATCCCGAGCAATGCATGTTTAGACATTACTCCTGATTGCCTCCATACAATTTGCCCCTGTTTAAACAGTGCCAATGTAGGTACACCTTGTATCTGATACTGTTGAGCCACAGCGGGGTTTTTATCCACATCGATTTTGATCACCCTGATCTTATCGCCCACCTCACGTGCAAATTCCTGGAGTATGGGAGCCTGCATTTTGCAGGGCTGACACCAGGTGGCATAAAAATCGACCAGAACCGGTGTGCTTCCGTTGATGATATTTTGAAAATTTTCCTGCATACGAACAATTTTTGATTGCGGGCAAGGGCCAAAATCTGTACCAATGGAAAAAAAGGGGCTTCATGGGGTGTGTTCATGGCATTTTGACACAAAACAAGTCCTTTCATGAAATTCTGGCAGCACCTCGTGCAAACTATGTATCTTTGCACTTTTACCCGGAGTATGTATCCACCACTGGAAAATTTATCATCGCGCGCCCAGAGCAAGAAACGCGATTTTCAGCAAATTGCATCACGTATACGCAAGCTTAAGCCTCAGCGGGCCGATGAGATCTTCAGGACATTGCATCACCAGGCCTTCGAACATATTCAATGCCTGGATTGTGCCCAGTGCTGCCGTGGATTGGGCCCACGATTGCTGAAAACCGACATAGAGCGGTTATCTGCTACACTAAAGATGAAGAGCAGTGCCTTTGAGGCAGCCTACCTGCGTGTGGACGAAGATGGAGATTTTGTTTTCAGGTCGATGCCATGCCCCTTCCTGATGGACGACAACCACTGCATGGTATATGCCTCGCGCCCTAAGGCATGCCGGGAATACCCGCACACCGATCAGAAGAACATTCGCAGCATCCTCTCTACATGTATAAAAAACACGGAGACCTGCCCTGCCGTATTTGAAATTTTCGAGAAACTTCCGCAGTTTCTCAACGGGAAAACAACCACTAAGTAATCTTTACGGATTTTCAGGCTGGGTTACCAGTTCTGGTGATGCCTTCAGGATAAATGGTGCGGATTGGGGTCTGAATACCGGTTCTACCTTCAGGCTGCTGGCATCGGCCGCAAGGGTAATTCTCCAGAAATGATCGGCGGGGAAAGCATCCTCCAGCCACCAGAAATCCTTTGCATTGCGGGTTTCGCGAAGAGGCGCACCCCATCCCCCATCACCTATATACACAATGCCGTGCACATCATCGCGCTGCTGATTGCGAATGGGTACGGTTCTCTTGAAGGCATGGTCGTGGGCCTCCACAACCAGGTTTACACCATACTTTTCCATCAGGGGCACCCAATGCTTTCTGATTTTCTTGGGGATATCGCCATTGAAGTCGCGCACACTGGGCCAGGCAGCCACATGGTATTGCACAATCTTCCATCGTGTATCATGGTGTGCCTGCAATACACTATCCAGCCAGGGCACCTGTACTTCCACAGTAGCTGTATGATCAGAATCGAGCGTAATGAGGGCCATTTGAGGGCCAAATTCAAGCACATAATAGCTGCTTCGCCCAGGAGTGATCAACCGGTTAAAGAAATAAGGAGCCTGATCGGGTGTTTGCAGGTAGCCTCCATCCACTTCATGATTCCCGATGGCGGGTACCACGGGGATTCGTCGTCCGGAAGGGGTGATCAACAGCTCATGCCAGTCATCGAACCACTCATCCCATTGCTCCTCGCTCAGGGGGGTATTGATAAAATCGCCATCGAACAGCACAAAATGGGGTTCCTGTTGTGCGGCCAGCCGGTTCATCTCTCGTCGTACATCGCGCCTGGAGCGCGAGTCGCCGCCAGCCAGGAAAACCAGATCCTCTCGCCCCACACCGTCGGGAATGGTTCTGAAAGAAAAGTCCTGGGGTTGGTCAGGGTGGTCTATCACCACGAAATACTCATACCCTGGTATCAGGCCCGTAAGTTCAACGGTATGAATCCAGCCAGGAGATTGCTCAAACCGATAGGTAACTGGCTCGTGGATGCTCCAGCTGCGGCGGGCATCAGGACGATCGCTAACCCGGAGAAAAGGGCGTCCGGGCAGATCATCGGTTCGCCAGGTAATGGTCATGGTGGTAGAGGGATCCTGCTGCCAGGTAAGAACCACCTGACGCGGCGGACTGGATTGGATCAGAGAGGCTTTGGCATTGCCGTTGGGGGTATCATCGCAACCCCACAACACCCAAACAAAAAGCAGACATACAAACAAATATGATCTCATAACTGTATCTCCTTTCATTCTTTTTGGCAAGGTTCTGTAATTCTTTCTCTCTTCGGTTATTTCCCTGCGCTTTCTTATTTGCCTGAGGGAAGCGAGAGACAGCACAACCCATACCATTGCCTTACATGGGTCGCTATTGCAAGCTTAAAGATACAATTTCCGGGGAAAAACGGGTTAATGAAAGGGGTAAAAATCTCTGAATTAGGGCATTATTCTATGGGCTGATACTCTTCGTTGCGAAACAACATCACGAAGCCCACCAGCACCACCAGGGATATCAGGGTCATAAGGCCCCAGATCAAATCCCACTGATAAACAATCCCATGGGAAGCCTCCTGGGAGAAGAGCCGGATCACCCAGCCTGAGAAGAAATTTCCTGCCAGCATACCCAGACCCAGGCTCACAAAAAATGTCAGCCCCTGGGCCTGCGCTTTCAGGGCAGCAGGAGCCTTCTTGTCGGTATAGATCTGTGCTCCAAGGTGTAAAAAGCCAAAAATCACCCCATGCACAGCCACGCCGGTCATGACCCAGGGCAAAGCAGCCTGCTCTCCCGCCAGGTAAAATGCCAGATAGCGAACCACCAGGGCTACCAAACCCACCAGCATGGTGGTACGCAACCCATACCGGCGAATGGCCATGGGCACCAGCAACAGGATGAAGATCTCGGTGATCTGCCCCACACTCATGGTAACGGTTATAAGACGATACCCTGTGCTTTGCAGGTATTCGGAAAAGTAAAACCAGTACATGGAAAATGGGATGGTAGAAAAGAAAAACAGCAGCAGAAAAACCCTGAAGTTTCGGTCTTTCAGCATCACCAGGCTCCTGAACCCCATCACATCGAGCAGGGTGGCCTGCTGACCTTTGCCCCGTGGTGGAGTATCGGGCAGGGTGAGGTTGATCATGGCGGTAAGCAGTGCCAATGCCGACCCAAAGAAGAAAGGCAGTCGGGTGCCATCGAAATCCTGCCCAAGCCACGAAACACTTACCAGGCTGAAACTGCCGGCCATGATCCATCCGATGGTACCCCACACCCTGATCCGGGCAAACATCTCCGAGGGAGAGTGGGTCATGGCAATACTGCTCACCAGCGCCCCGGTAGGCATATAGAAAAGCATGGCCACCAGCAGGATTATAAACAGCCCCAGCGGATGAGAGGTATAGGCAGCAAGCAAGAGCATAACAGCCATTATCAGGTTGGAAACAAACAAAACATGCTGCCCCTTGAAATAACGATCGGCCAGCATTCCACCCAGGGGCGATGCCAGCGAGCCCAGGGCGGTAGAACTGAGGATAACCGCCGCCATGCCCCGGCTAACGCCAAGATTTACCAGGTAGGCCGCCATAGGCACCCACCAAACGGCAAACATCATGTACTGAAAAAACATCATGGCACTCAGCCTGAAATAAACAGATAAGCGGGTGTTTGCCTGGTCTTGCATAAAAAGCCAAATAAATATTGCGGGATGGATAATGAAAAGGGAATTGACAAAATTAGGAAAAAGGCTCAATGAAGATCGAAATCCCAGGGCAGAATTCTTTTTAAAATATTTTAATTACCCCCAGCTAAATTTATCAGTTTTTGATTTGTATTTATGTGCTTTTCGTCTTTCCATTAAGCGTGATAGTCTAATTCATTTAACATTTATTTGGCCTGAAATGTTTTTTAACTTACATTTGCTTTTACCAATTAAAATTCATTCAGTGCCTCACCAAACTACAGGTACTGAATTCTCTCCGCACTTAACCCAATCCCCATTAATCCAATAACTTATCGAGGCCCTGAGGTCTTGAATTTTCATTTGACGTCTTGCCCAATCGGGACGTAATAACGCTCTTTTCACATGTTGTTTTTGTTTTTAATTGCCCGTTAGCCGGTTATACCAATAAACTTTTTTACGGTTCAATTACTAACTAAAACCAACAAAATGAAAAAGATTTTCTTTTTGGGTGTGGGCCTTATCCTGCTTGGTCTCACACTAAACGCACAACAGATCCGGGTAAGCGGCACAGTAACAGATGCCTCCGATGGCAATACCCTGCCTGGAGCTACAGTGCTTATCAAGGGGACCAGTATGGGAACCATAACCGGCCTTGACGGCACTTACGAGCTTTACGCTGATCCCAATGCCGTACTTGTATTCTCTTTTATGGGGATGACCACCCAGGAAGTTGAAATTTCGGGCAGAAACCTTATTAACGTACAGCTGCGCTCTGATGTGGCTATGCTACAGGAATTTGTAGTAACCGCTGTAGGTATAGAGCGAACACGCCGAAGCCTGGGCTATGCGGTTTCGGAAGTTGATGCTGAGATGGCCATTCAGCGCGCTGAACCTGATGCTCTGCGGGCACTGGAAGGAAAAATTCCGGGTGTAGACATCAGCGGTTCCAGTGGAGCGGCCGGGTCGGCCACCCGCATTACCATCAGAGGAAACTCATCCTTTCTGGGAAGCAATGAGCCATTATTTGTAGTGGATGGAATCCCCTACTCTAACACCCAGGTAACTACCAGTAATCAGATGCTGGGTACCGGGGGAGCTTATGGCAACACCTTTTCTACGCTCGACCCCAACGACATTGAGTCTATCAACGTTCTGAAAGGAGCTGCAGCAGCAGCTATCTATGGATCTCGTGCAGCCAATGGTGCTGTAATCATTACCACCAAATCCGGTTCGCGCGATCGCCGTCCGTCGCAAAAAGGGATGGAGGTAACCTATAGAAGTTCACTGGCATGGGAGCAGATTGCCAATCTTCCTGTCTACCAAAACACTTATGGTGCAGGAGTAAACTTTGTTGCCCAGAATGTTAACGGATCCTGGGGAGCCCCCTTTTCTGAAGTAGACTCCCTGGTTACCTGGCCTGGCTACAGGGCCGCTTATCCTGAGCTTTTTGGAGCAAGAGTGCCTTACAGGGCATATCCCAACAATGTCAGGGATCTTTTCGACACGGGCCAGATACTTGAAAACTCTCTCAACGTTCGAAGTATTTCTGATCGTGGCATGTACAACCTTACTATTTCCAACACCTCCCAGGACGGATATATCCCCCATTCGGGTTTCGACAGAACCAGCATCAGTGTGGGGGGTAACCAACGCCTGGACAACGGTATGCGGGTGGGAGGAACCGCTTCATACTCGCGTTCCAATCAACAGGGTGGGCTGTTTGGCGCCAGCAATTACAGCGGATCGGCCTCATCTTTTGCTCGGACCCTGATACTGGCACGCAACTGGGATATGTCGTTACCCTACGAAACCCCTGATGGAAATAACCTGATGTTTGTTGGTACCAATCAGGCCGACAACCCTCTTTGGTCATGGAGGTACAACACCATCCAAACCAAAATGGACAGGGCTGTGGCAACAGTAAACCTGGGATACGATCTTACCGACTGGCTGCAAGTTGATTACAGTCTTGGCATTAACCAATACTCGCAAAGTCGCAATGAGTACATCAGCCCCGGAAGTCGTGGCGCCGACGGCAAAGGCCGGATCAGGGATGACTTTTTCGCACATCAGGAAATAGAATCCAACCTCATCTTAACAATGTACCGGAAAATGAGCAGCGACCTGAATATTAAAGGTGTGCTTGGCCATAATGTGAACCAGCGTACCAGTGAAAGATTCGTCGCCACGGGTTACAATGTAATTGCCCGTGGAATAAAAAATGTTGATAACACTGAAGAACAGATTGTAGAAACATCCAGCTTCAGTGAGCCCTGGCAAAGGCAGCGTCTTTGGGGTGTGTTTGCAGATATTTCTCTGGAATACAGAAACTATCTTTTCTTAAACCTCACAGGTCGCAATGACTTTTCCTCTACCCTGCCCCAGGATAGCCGGTCCTTCTTTTATCCGGCACTGGCTTCCTCTCTGGTCTTTACCGATGCCTTGGGCATGGAAAGCAATATCCTTACGGAGGGTAAGGTACGGGCAAGCTGGGCGCAGGTTGGAAATGATGCTCTCCCCTATTATGTGGGAGGATATTTCACGCTGGGTTCGCCATGGTCTGGCAACAACACCATGCTCGTGCCCAATGTAAGTTTCGACCCCAACCTTACACCGGAGTTCACCAACGAAATTGAGATTGGAACCGAACTTGAGTTCTTCAACGGACGCATTGTGATGGACCTGGCATGGTACGACAGACGCACCAATAATCAGATCGCACCCGTATCACTTCCCTATACTTCAGGTGTTGGCGTATACTATACCAACTTTGGAGAAATGCAGAACAAAGGGGTGGAAGTAGGAATAGGCCTCATACCGGTGGAACGCGATAATAGTTTGCGCTGGAACATCTTTTCCACATTTACCCGCAACCGTAGCGAAGTATTATCACTTACGGATGGTGTGGAACGGATCGAATTCTACACAGGTGGATCAGGTGTTACCGGGGTATTGGAAGTAGGTAAACCTTACGGTATGCTGCGAGGTTCTGTGGCAGCCCGCGATGAGGATGGAAACTTCCTGATCAATCCTCAAACCGGAAAACTCATCGAATCGACAGAATTGGGCTACCTTGGCAACCCGGCACCCCTCTGGAGATCCAGCATAAACAACACCCTCAGCTACAAATGGGTGAGCCTTGGAGTTGTATTTGATGTCAGCTACGGCGGATCTATTTATTCAAATACCATCCTTTCTTTGCTGGGCAGGGGAGTTACCAAGGATACTGAAAACCGTCTGGGAACCCGCATCATTCCGGGGTACCTTGGAAATCCTAACAATATGCAGCCCATTCTGGATGAAAACGGAAACAAAATCCCCAACTACATCCAGATCTCGGAAAATGGTCTTTGGTTTGACGAATCCTTCGGAATTAACACTATGGATGAATTTGCCGTGTTCGATGCCACTGTTTACAGGTTACGCGAAATGACCCTCACATTTGATTTGCCTGCCCAATGGTTCCAAAACACCTTTGTTGGATCGGCATCACTCACCCTGGTGGGTCGCAACATCTGGTTCTTTGCTCCCAATGTGCCAAAACACACCAATTTCGACCCGGTGGTAAACACTTTTGGAGCGACAAACCTGCAGGGTATTGAATATGATACTGCCCCCACAGTAGCTCGCTATGGCATCAACCTCAGGGTGAATTTCTAATCAACCGCTCAATGAGCCTGATAAAGCACTAAAGCATGTCAAACAAATTATTTTCTAATAAAACTTGCATGAGCACTAGGGCTCGCAAAAGACAATGAATCGATCCCGCAATTGCGGGAGAGCTCAAAAAAGCTTAATTCTTAACTAAAATATTTTCTGATGAAACGTCTAATATATATATTGATCGCGGCATGCCTTACCCTAATGTATGCATGCGAGAAGGACTTTCTGGATATTAATCGCAATCCGAATGTACCTTTTGAAGCAAATGTTGAGCATCTGCTCACCGGAGCTCAAACCAACCTGGCTTTGGCCAACGGCAGTGGGAACTTTATTTCCACCCCCCTGAACGTGTATGTTCACCAACTCACTGCACGCGAGTCTTCAGACCAGTACGGACTGACAGCATCGTCTGTACTGCTGGGCAATTCCTGGTGGTATTTCTACACCTGGACCCTCCCAAACCTTGACGCAATCATTTCCATGGCTGAAGATTCTGAACAGGGACAACGCTGGAAAAATCATGCTGCTGTTGCAAAAATCCTGAAAGCATTCATGTTTACTCAACTGGTTGACATCTGGGGCGATGTGCCCTTTTCAGAGGCCAATAAAAATCAGCTGGGGATCATCCATCCTAAACCTGAAGCAGGAGATGTGATTTACAATGCTTGTTTTGATCTGCTGGATGAAGCAATGCAGATGCTGGATCCTTCGGCTGAGATCCGTGGTGATCTGATCTACGGGGGCAATATGGCCAAATGGAACCGGCTGGCCAACAGCCTTAAACTCAACATGCTTAACAAAACCCGCTTGCGCAAGTCACAAATAACCGATTGGGCAGGTAAACTCAATGCTGTAATGAGCTCTGCGGTGGGTTTTATTCAACCCGACGAGCATTTTGAATTATTTTATACTGCCTCAGTAGCCCCCGACCAAAGGCATCCGGGCTTTACCGACGGAGCTTATGTGGGAAGCCAGCTGGGGCAATATATAAGCCCCTGGATCTATGAGATTATGAACGGACTGACCTTTAATGCCACAAATAATCCCTTTGCTGACCTTCAAGATCCAAGGGTGCCCTATTACTGGGTAAACCAGCTTGAACCAGGCCAATATCCAGACAACCCTCATGAATACAAACATGGCCAGTTTGTAAGCATTTTCTTTGGCTCAATAGGACCCTACCGCGATATGGGACAGGATGCTGCTGCCAGCACTGTGGGCATTTACCCTGTTGGAGGAAAATTTGATGATGGTCAGGGCGGGCGTTTGAGCGTTGCGGATGGCACCGGTGTAGCACCTCAGAAATTCCTTACTTACCCTGAGTTTATTTTTACTCTGGCTGAGCTGGAGTTGATGGAAAACAACAACGAGGAATTGGCGAAAGATTACCTCAGACAAGGCATTGAAGCTTCTCTCAGCCACATCGACCATGTGGTGGCAAAAAGCGGCACGCGACAGGAAGTACCTCAGCTGAATAATCAACACGACAGCTTTATTGATGCTATCATCAGCCGTTTTGAGAGTGCATCAGGAGAGAAGAAGTTTGAGATTATTATGACCCAGAAATGGATCGCTGCTTTCTACAATCCAATTCTGAACTATGCTGATTTTCGTCGTACCGGATATCCGGTGCTTTTCGACCCAAATACAATTGCCATAAGCCCTGATCCCTTTGATCCGGAAACACCCCAGGTACCTACTCAACTTACAAGACAGTACCCGGCATCCATGTGGTATCCTCAGCGAGAGGTTGAACTCAACCCCAACATCATTCAGAAAACCAGTCTCCCTGAGAGTTATGTATTCTGGCAACAATAATCTATCACACAATCTAAATGTAAAGTCATGAACAAGATATTCTCTAAAATCCTGATTCTCACATTTGCCGGAATATTTCTGGCCAGCTGCGACAACGACCCCGACCTACCCTACCCCATAGACCAGGTAAAACATGGCGTTCTGATGGATGTATCTCGTCTGGAGGGAACAGACACCTTCATTGATGCCATTGACCCCAATGCAGAACCCGATCTGGGTGTAGAAGTAAATGTGGTACCCAAAGGAGATGGTGATTGGAGTTCTTTCGATCTGATCATCATCTATTATAATGTCGTTGAAAAAAGCTTTTCAAGATATGTTTACGAATATGATATAGCATCTATGCCCTACCGAGTTAATCTTGATTACACCCGTATTCTTAATGCCTTCGGACTGGAACGTGAAAACCCTGGCGACAACTTTTTTGTGGTGGTAGATATTCATCTCCCATTGGGCAAAACCCTCTATGGCTGGACATCGTGGTCTGGTTTTACCAATACCGATTTTGCCAGCTGGCAATACAACGGCAGACCCTACAGCCAGAGGGTAACCTATCCGGCAGCATGCCCCATAGACCCCTTATTCTGGGAGGGACCTGCTGAGGCCTTAAATGTATCCTGGGGTGAAATTGAAAATGCATGGATCAGCCCCCTTGAAGAGGAAGATGTCCCTGAAGACTCATACTTTATTTCTCTTGGAATGACACAGGCTCAGATCGAGGCAATGGATCTGGTGGGATTTAAGATTGAACGTTTTTTCCTTGATTCCGACGATCTTACTCAGCCCAACACCAATTCGATGCTGAAAGTATGGATCAACAACAACAATTTTCAGGTTTTTATTCCGGATCAGCATTTGGGTGTATACTGGAATATCGGAGCCGCCCTTGGCGGGCCTGATGATTTTCAGGAAATCAGCTTCGAAGAGCTGATGGGAATTGAAATCAACACCTGCACCGGGCTTTTGAAATTCATGGTAAAGTGGGCCATGATCGGAGATTCTGGCTATGCTTTCAGCGAGATATCTTTCGAAATCCAAAGCTTGTCTTTTGTTTCAAAAGCTGACCCTGAGCAAAAGAACAACACAGCAGCGAAGATGCATATTCAGAAACTGAATTGATTGAAATGACCACCATCTGATCCTTCAGTGAAACATGCCAACAACCCAAAGGCTTAAACAATGGCCTTTGGGTTGAATTACAATAATAGCTTGCCAGGTGCAATCATTTCATCAAGCCAACCCCTTGTATACTTTAAGCCCACTGGTCGCTATTTTACCTGTGCTGGTATAACGAAAAGCCCCATGAGGATAATTGTACCTTATAAAATTCTTTATTTCAGTTAATTGGGCTAGCTTTGCCCCCTTTACGGGGAAGCCTTCGGGCCTTTTCCCAGGGTTGATGCAGGAGGTGCCATGTGCTTCCTGCATTGCTTTTTGCATCCCCCAACCCCATGGAAAGTCGAGTAGGTAAGGGGGAGTCTCACCCCCAAACCTCTCACAGAACCGTACGTGACAGTCTCCCGTCATACGGCTCTTCCCGCCCAAGTCGCTAAGGACGAAAACCATATTGCCAATGCAGAAAAAGATTAGGATAATCTTTCGCTGTATGGCTCAGCCATTTGAAGGCATGTGTTTTGATTTTCTTCCTGAACCTTCGGTATTTGTTCCTTACCCACATCATCAGGCGGTAGTTGAGCACCCGGAAAACCTTGCGCATTTCAGAGAACCGGAATTTCCCATAGTAGTTTATCCATCCACGTATCATGGGCTCAAGATGTATAGCTATGTCCTGTAGCGAATATTGCACCATGCGGTGGATCTTCAGCTTGTACAGGGTTTGGCTGATACGCTTTCGCCGTTTGTTACTAATGGCTGGTGTAAACCCTAAGTGGGGCCTTCTCCCCTTTTCCTTTATCCATCGTGGCTTAAAGGTAAAACCCAGAAAGTCGAACTGGACATATTTGGGTTTGAATGGGGGGTGGTTCTTTTGGTTGCGCTTG
>JBKBSF010000039.1:0-30304 GCA_046291875.1 Bacteroidales bacterium
AGCCTGGTTTGTATTTTTTATGATCATCGAACAGCTGGGAGAAACAGCACTGGCTGCCTCCAATATAACCCGAAGCATATACATGGTATTGATGATACCTGTCTGGGGGCTGAGTGTTTCGGTAAACACCCTTGTGAGCAACACCCTGGGCCGTGGAGCTACCCAGTTGGTTATTCCGGTCATTCGTCGCGTTCTCTATATCGGGCTTATCATCAATCTTTTCCTGGTTCTATTTCTGTGGATTTTTCCGCAGCCCCTGGTTGCTTTTTACACCGATGATCCACACCTGATAGAAGCCACCTTGCCTCTGCTGCGCGTGGTAGCCTTTGCCTTAATTGCTTTTGCAATTGGGATGATTTTGTTCAGCGGACTTTCAGGAACGGGAAAAACATTGCTTGCATTGAAGCTTGAGGTACTTTCCATAATGTTTTACCTTGTCACGGCTCTGGTACTGGCAGTGTATTTTAATGCTTCGGCACCCATTTTATGGATGGTTGAAGTGGTTTATTTCTCCCTCATGGGGTTGTTTGCATTTATCGCTTTGAAAAGGGGCAGCTGGAAAGATTTCAGCATATAGGCTTCCAGAAAATCCTGACAATACTCAATGAAGTACTTCTGCATCTGAGGGTTTGCAGGCAACAGGTATTGGGTTATATCCTGCCCAGTGTTGCGCTGTTGTTACTGAATATGCACAGGTATTTTGCAGAGCTTGTTGCAGATATCTTCTTTGTTTTCGATATGACGTGAGAGGGTAAGTTGTTTAAGAAACCTCAGTTTATCAAGGCCAAAAACAGGTTTGTGAATGGGATTCCCTCCAAGATAAAGACCCTGGATAGCTGAATTTTCAAAATTATCGAGGGTGAAATCGGTAAGTTTGTTTTCTGTAAGCCCAAGAAAATTAAGATTTTCAAGTTTAAACACCGCTGCCGGCAGATAGCTCAACAGGTTTCCTCCAAGATACAATTCTCTTAACTGTTGTAAACCTTCAATACAGGATGGAATATCGGAGATACGGTTGAATCGCAGATTGATATGCCTGAGATTGGGCAGGTTGCAGAAAACCGGGGGAAAGTCTTTCAGGTTGTTCTCTGAAAGATCGATAAACCGCAGATTGGTTAAAGAAACAAACTCTTCGGGCAATTCCTTGATTCTGTTGTCGCGCAGATTGAGGCATTTAAGAGAAGGTGCCTTACAGAAACCGGGGTCAAGGGTTGCAATCCGGTTGTTGTGCAGATCCAGATCCATCAGGTAAGGCATTTGCGCCAGGTTTCCATCCAGATGAGAAAGCAGGTTCCAACTCATATTCAGTTCTACAAGGCTCTCTATCTGCGTAATGCAAAGGGGAATGACTTCAAACTTGTTTTCGGCAAGACTGAGTTTGCGCAGTTTGCGCAAACCACTTATACCCTGGGGAAGCTCACGAAGATGATTCCAATCCAGGATCAGTTCGCGCAATTCGCTCATCAGGCCAAGCTTCTCGGGCAACCGAACTATCTTATTGTATTTCAGGTTCAAATGCTTCAATCCCACCAGCCAGGTAATATCTTCCTGTAAAGTTTGAATGTTGTTCCAGGCAAGGTTCAATCTTTTCAGATGAAAAAGATTGCGGATCCGTGAAGGGATATCACTGATTTTGTTCTCTCTGAGGTCTATCTCTTCCAGGTAAGGTAGATATGTAATGGGTTCAGGAAAATCAAGAAACCTGTTCTGTTGTGCTTTAAACACTTTAAGCAACTTCAGAGAAAGTACTTCTGAAGGCAGAGCAGTAATTTTATTTTTTCCGATGTGGAGCTCCTGCAGGTTTACCAGGCGGCCGATCTGGGGCGACAATTCGCTGAGATTTTGGTCGGTAAGATCCAGTTTACGCGCCAGTGCCGGGGTTTCCAGGGCTTCTTCAAGGGAGGTAAAATCTGTTTTGGGCTGTTTCAAAGTGTTGTAAAGGTTAATTATTTTCGGCCTGCTAATATAGTGTATTCTGCATAAAATCGTATCAGATTTTTGTTGCCGGCGGCAATATTAAAATGTAAAAAATTCCGTAGGTTTGCATGAGTTTAAAGCCTTTCACATTACCGTAGTCCGAACATGAATATTTTCCGCATAAGTCCCCTGTTTTTTCTGATTTTTCTTATCCTCGTTCCTACAGCAGCTATCAATAATAGTTTTTCCGACATGCAGGAGAACCTGCCGGGCAGAAGCTTTTCTCCGCCAGCTGACTATTCCACACCGTGGGTCGATTCGGTTTTTACTTCTCTAACCCTTGAACAGCGAATTGGCCAGCTGTTTATTATTGAGGTGCACAGCGATCAGGGGCAACGCTATAATGATCGTATCGGGCGCTTGCTGAGCGATAACAATATCGGAGGGATTGTATTTTTCAAAGGTGGCCCGCAAAGCCAGCTCAGGCTTACCAACCAATGGCAGCGGCAGGTGGCTGTTCCGATGTTTATCTCTATGGATGCAGAGTGGGGCCTTTCTATGCGCCTTGACAGCACACCCTCATTTCCCCGCCAGATAACCCTGGGTGCCATCACCAATGAACGACTGATCTATGAGCTGGGCCTGGAGATGGGTTGGCAGTTTCGACGCATGGGAATGCATATAAATTATTCTCCCGTTGCCGATGTAAACTCCAACCCCCGCAACCCGGTGATCAACTCTCGCTCCTTTGGCGAAAGCCGCTACAATGTTGCTCGAAAATCGCTGGCTATGATGTTTGGCATGCAGGATGCCGGAATAATTGCAAGCGCAAAGCACTTTCCTGGTCATGGCGATACTGATACAGATTCGCATCACACACTACCTGTAATACGACATAGCAGAGAAGTGCTGGACTCGGTGCATTTATTTCCTTTTGCTCATCTTATTGAGCAAGGTTTGCTCTCTATGATGATTGCCCATTTGAACATCCCAGCCCTTGACAATACTCCACGTTTACCCTCTACCCTATCCCGGAAAATTGTAACGGGGTTGCTGCAGGAAGAAATGGGTTTTAAGGGCCTGATCATTACCGATGCTCTCAACATGAAAGGAGTATCCGATTACTACCCACGTGGACAACTTGAGGTACAGGCGCTGCTGGCAGGCAACGATATCCTTCTGATGCCCGAAAACGTTCCTGCTGCAGTAAGCAATATCAAAAGGGCTTTGGAAAACGGTTTGCTCAGTGAAGAGTATCTTAACCATAAAGTAAGGAAAGTGCTTTACTTCAAAGAGAAAGCCGGACTGAACAGATGGAGGCCCATGCCACTTACCAATCTTCACAACGACCTGAATGCCCCCCGGGTTCACAAGCTCAATCGCAGATTGGCAGAATCTGCTATAACTGTTATTCACAACCCTGACAACCTGCTTCCCATACGTCGTGTTGATCAACACAGGATTGCAGCAGTTGCAATTGGGTCCTCTACCGACAATCCTTTCCAGGCTATGTTGGCTCAATACGGCCCCATCAGGATGTTCAGCCTACCGAAGAACCATAATGCACAACAGGCCCAATCTCTAATCAATCAGCTATCAGAGTATGACCTTGTAATCGTTTCGGTACAAAACAACAGTATGTTTCCGGGGCGAAATTATGGTGTTACCCCTCCCACCATAGAGTTTGTTAACCAGCTATCGGCCGTAAACAATGTTATTCTTAATGTTTTTGCCAACCCTTACAGTTTGCAGGCCTTTGGAGAGGATTTACTCACAACGCGTGCCATTGTGGTATCCTACCAGGATGGCCGTGACTTTGAAGAAGCTTCGGCACAGGTAATATTTGGAGCTCTTCCTGCACGTGGCCGTTTACCGGTATCCATAGTGCCCTGGTTTCCTATATACACCGGAATATCCACCCCGGGAGGTTTACGTATCCGTTTTCAGCAGCCCGAAGATGTTGGCATCAATCCCGATGTATTGAGAAGGATCGACAGCATTGCCCTTATGGGCATTCGCGAAAGGGCCTACCCGGGTTGCCAGATTGCCATTATAAAAGATGGTGCTATGGTTTACAACCGATCGTTTGGATATCACACCTACGAGAAACGAACCCCCGTTCGAAACACAGATATTTACGACCTTGCCTCCCTGACAAAGATCATTGCCACCACCCCTTCCCTGATGAAGCTGGTGGATGAAGGTACCATCAGTCTTAACAGCAAATTAGGCGACTGGCTTGCCATGGCAAAGGACACCAACAAAGAAAACCTTTCCATGCGCGAAATTCTGGCCCATCAGGCTCGCTTGCGCTCCTGGATACCCTTTCACCTGGCTTCACTGCTGGATGGAAAGCCCAATCCGGCCATTTATCAGCCGGTGGCATCAGAAGATTTTCCCATACAGGTTGCCCAGCGACTATTTATCCACAAAAGCTACCGCGATACGATACTACGTACCCTTCTGGATTCAGAATTGCTCAACCGAAGAAGATACATTTACTCGGATCTGGGTTTCATTCTTTTTGCAGAGATGATTCGCGATCTTACCGGCCAGCCCATAGATGTTTATACCGACCAGCAGTTTTTCAGACCCCTTGGGCTGCAAACCATGACCTATCAGCCTTTACAAATGCATTCGCCAGGCCGCATAGTACCCACAGAACAGGATACTCTTTTCAGGGGGCAAACCCTCCAGGGGTTTGTTCATGATCCCTCTGCTGCTATGCTGGGAGGCGTGTCAGGTCATGCCGGTCTGTTTGCCAATGCTACAGATGTGGCTGTTTTTATGCAAATGCTCATTCAGGATGGAAACTACGGCGGTGTGGAGTTTATCAAACCCGAAACGATCCGCGAATTTACCCGAACACAATTTGCCGGCAACCAGAACCGCAGAGCCCTTGGCTTCGACAAGCCTACCATCCGCCCTGCCGATAGCAGCCCGGCAGCCAGAAGTGCTTCGGTACAAAGCTTTGGACACACCGGATTTACCGGCACCTATGCATGGGCCGACCCTGCTGAGAACCTGGTATATGTTTTCCTTTCCAACAGGGTTCACCCGGATGCCGCAAATCGTAAACTCTCACAATTGAGTATACGATCAGAGATACACCAGGTAATTTATGATGCAATACATGCCCAGCGATTTGCTCAGACAACGCGACTTCCCTGATGAATTAACGATAGTTTTAAACTTTAATATTTTCAGCTATGACAGAACAATACAGCACAATCATTGAATGGATCGGATATCTGGGTTCTATTCTGGTAGCCGTTTCCCTGATGATGAGTTCCATTTTGAAACTTCGCTGGCTCAATCTGATCGGGGCAGCTATTTTCTCAGCCTACGGTTTTATTATTGGTGCCATGCCCGTAGCATTTCTCAACCTGTTTATTGTAATGATCAACATTTACCACCTGGGTAAGATTTATAAGACCAAGGACTTTCTTAAAATTCTGCACATCCGCAAGGAAAACCGCTACCTGGAATTCTTCCTGGAGTATTATCACGGTGAAATCAACCAGTTTTTCCCGGGGTTTTATGATAGTTTTAAAAACCACCTTTACGACGACAAAGACCTGTTCTGTTTCCTTATTATTCGCAATGCTGCTGTTGCAGGTATTTTTATTGGACGTAAGATCAACGGGGATGAGATGTTTGTTGAAATCGACTTTGTAATTCCGGAGTACCGCGATTTTAAAACCGGCAACTATATTTACACCCATAACCAGAAGTATTTTGAGAATTTAGGTATCAGACGCCTAAGCACCAAACCCAAAAGCAAGAAGCACTACGATTACCTGAAGAAAATGGGATTTGAAGAGCAGATACAACCCGATAATAATATTTTCCTGGTGAAAGATATCCATTGATACTTGCGCACCCAACTTTTTCACTGGCAAGACCTATTCTCCACCCCATCCAAACTCCAGACACATGAAGAACATCTTACTTTGGACTTTTGCCATACTGCTCACCCTTGGGTCGGCAGTATACCAGCGAATGACAGGGCCCACCCATCCGGTTAGGGGCAGCGTTGAGCTGGCTGAATCACAAATCAAATACAGGTTGATCCGTTCTTATCCACGCCCTCAGGACGCACCGGTAAGAATTCGTGTTGAGGATCAGAACGTTGAAGGCTTTTTCATTTACAAACGAACCCCCAGTCATGATTCATGGAAGCAGCTTCCGCTGAAGAGAGAGGGAGAATTCCTGGTAGCCTATATTCCGCAGCAACCTCCTGCCGGAAAAGTGCAGTACCTGGTGTCATTGCAGAAGGGTGAAGAAATTGTAAAACTTACTCCCAACCCTATTGTAATCCGATTCAGGGGCGATGTACCGGCCCTTTTCATGATCCCCCATATCCTGTTTATGTTTCTGGCCATGCTATTGAGCACACGGGCAGGGGTGGCAGCCATCTTTGCAGAATCTAATGTGTGGAAACTAACCCTATGGACTTTCATCACTTTTGTGGTGGGAGGCTTGATCCTGGGTCCCATCATTCAGAAATATGCTTTTGGCGACTGGTGGACCGGCTGGCCTTTTGGCACCGATCTTACAGACAACAAAACAGCATTTGCTTTTCTTTTTTGGGCCTTTGCCCTGTTCAGGGTTTACAAAAACCGCAAACATCGTACATGGGTTATTATAGCCTCCGTGGTAATGTTGCTCATTTACCTGATTCCGCACAGCATGCTGGGATCCGAAATTGACTTTACACAGGAACTTCCCTGATGCATTTACTTTGAAAGAAGCAACAAAAAAACCGCCTCAAAAGGGCGGTTTTTTTGTTGTTGGTATATCACTACTCTTTTCCGTGGCATTGTTTGAATTTCTTGCCACTTCCACAGGGGCAGGGTTCATTTCTGCCTACTTTCTTTTCTACCCGCACCGGTTCGGCTTTGCCCCGGCTGTCGCGCCCGGGGATATCGCTTCTTCCGGCACTGAGTCTGCTCATATCTGTACGGCCAGGCCCATCAGCAGCACGCATCTGCCCCGGGTCTTTCACCGGCAACTGTGCCTTAAGCAGGAAGCTGATGATATCCTTATTGACCTTTTGTACCATTCTTTTGAATAGCTCAAAGGATTCAAATTTGTAGATCAGCAGCGGGTCTTTCTGTTCATAGGCGGCATTCTGGACCGATTGTTTCAGGTCGTCCATTTCCCTGAGGTGCTCTTTCCATGCATTGTCGATCATGGCCAGGGTAATACTCTTTTCAATGGCCAGGGTTACCTCACGCCCTTCGGATTCGAAGGATTTTTTGAGGTTCGCCAGTACATTCATGGTTTTCATCCCATCGGTAACCGGTATGGCGATATTCTCATAGCGCTGGCCGGCATTCTCATACACTTCCCTGATAACAGGATAGGCCATCTGGGCTATGGTTTGCATCTTGTCGCGGTAGCGAACGGTAGCCGTATCGAAGAGCTCATCGGCTAGCTTCTGGGCTTTTCCGTCAACAAAGGCAGTTTCATCAAAGGGTGCATCCAGACCCAGGTTGCGGATCAGATCCATCCGGAAGCCTTCGAAATCGCGGTTGTCCTGATGATCCATAAGTATCTGTTCGCACACATCATAAATGTTGTTCGAGATATCTACTGCCAGCCTGTCGCCAAAGAGAGCATTACGGCGTTTGCGGTAGATCACCTCGCGCTGTGCATTCATTACATCGTCGTATTCCAGCAATCGCTTCCTGATTCCAAAGTTGTTCTCCTCCACTTTTTTCTGAGCTCTTTCGATGGAATTGGTAATCATGGAGTGCTGAATTACTTCACCCTCTTCCAGCCCCAGGCGGTCCATAATCCGGCTTATACGATCGGATCCGAAGATACGCATCAGGTCATCTTCGAGCGATACAAAGAACTGAGAGGAACCGGGGTCACCCTGGCGTCCTGCCCTACCCCGTAGCTGGCGGTCTACACGACGCGATTCGTGGCGTTCGGTACCTATAATGGCCAAACCACCGGCATCCTTTACCCCGGGCCCCAGCTTGATATCGGTACCCCTACCTGCCATGTTGGTAGCAATGGTAACGTTACCAGCCTTACCCGCCTCGGCAACCACCTGTGCCTCGCGCTGGTGCTGCTTGGCATTGAGAATATTATGTTTGATCTTGCGCAGGTTGAGCATCTTACTCAACAGCTCAGAGATTTCAACCGATGTGGTACCCACCAGAACCGGTCGTCCTTCGCTCACAAGTTTTACAATTTCGTCGATTACGGCATTGTACTTTTCGCGCTTGGTCTTGTATACAAGGTCTTCGTAGTCGAATCGTACAATGGGGCGATGGGTGGGGATTACCACCACATCAAGCTTGTAGATGTTCCAAAGCTCGCCTGCTTCGGTTTCTGCAGTACCCGTCATACCGGCAAGCTTGCCATACATACGGAAGTAGTTTTGCAGTGTTATGGTGGCGTAGGTTTGTGTAGCGGCTTCTACCTTTACATTTTCCTTGGCTTCAATGGCCTGGTGCAAACCATCGGAGTAGCGGCGCCCCTCCATGATACGACCTGTTTGTTCATCAACAATTTTCACCTTGTTGTCCATAATGACATACTCGGTGTCTTTCTCAAACAGAGTATATGCTTTGAGCAACTGGTTGATGGTATGAACCCTTTCTGATTTGGCAGAGAAATCGGCAAGGATCTGGTTCTTCTTCTCCAGTTTCTCCTTGTCGCTGAGAGTACTTCTCTCCAGATCTACCATCTCTGCCCCAATATCGGGCAGGATAAAAAATGCCGGATCGTCGGAGGAGCTGGTAATAAGGTCGATACCCTTTTCTGTAAGTTCAATTACATTGTTCTTTTCTTCAATCACAAAATAAAGCTCATCATCAATGATGTGCATGTGTTTGTTTTGCTCCTGCATGTAGAAGTTTTCGGTCTTCTGCAGGATGGTTCTCATACCGGGTTCGGAGAGGAACTTGATAAGGGCTTTGTTTTTGGGTAAGCCTCTGAAGCAGCGTAGCAACAGTTCGCCTCCCTTTTTTTCATCGGCTTTCTCTCCATCCTTGGGTTGGAGCAGTTTCCTGGCTTCGGCCAGCAGGTTGGTAACCAATGTGCGCTGGTTCGACACCAGTTTCTCTACCTTGGGTTTGAGTTCATGAAATTCGTGTTTCTCTCCCTGCGGTGTAGGTCCGGAAATGATAAGGGGTGTACGGGCATCATCAATCAATACGGAGTCAACCTCATCCACAATGGCGAAGTTGTGTTTGCGCTGCACCAGTTCTTCGGTAGAGCGGCACATATTATCGCGCAGGTAGTCGAAACCAAATTCGTTATTGGTACCGTAGGTAATATCTGCCAGGTAGGCTTGTCTTCTTTCTTCGGTGCTGGGCTGGTGCTTGTCGATACAATCTACGCGCAAGCCATGAAACTCGAAGAGCATACCCATCCATTCGGAGTCACGTTTGGCCAGGTAGTCGTTTACGGTAACCACATGTACACCCATTCCGGGCAATGCATTCAGATACATGGGTAAGGTTGCCACCAGGGTTTTACCTTCACCGGTGGCCATTTCGGCAATTTTGCCTTTATGCAGGTGCACACCCCCAATAAGCTGCACATCGTAGTGCACCATATCCCAAACAATCTCATTACCTCCGGCCATCCAGCGATTGGCATAGTAAGCCTTATCGCCACGGATCTCTATACTGGGGCGGCTGGCTGCAAGGTTGCGGTCGAAATCGGTAGCTGTAACCTCCACCAGTTCATTTTCCTTGAAACGCCTTGCGGTTTCTTTTACCACGGAAAAAGCCTCCGGAAGGATCTCCATCAGCACCTCTTCGGTTTTGCTGTATTGTAGTTTTTCCAGTTCATCGATCTGGTTGAAAATCTTCTCCTTCTCATCCATATCCAGATCATACGACTCCGCTTTGAGGCGCAATTGGGCAATTTGTTGCACTTCTTCGCTTACCTTTTGGGCAATGCGCTTTTTAAACTCTGCTGTTTTGGCACGAAGCTGATCATTATCGAGCTTTTTGATATGCTCGTAGGCTTCCTGAATGCTTTTTACCACAGGCATAACCTCTTTGAGGTCGCGTGCTTTTTTGTCACCAAGAAGTTTTTTGAAAATACTCAACATAAAAAGTGAGGGTTTTATGGTTTACGTTTTGTAATGGCAAGGCAAGCCCAAAGGCCATTGGGCAAAGGTACGGGAATTTACCAAAAGAATAAACAGCTGATTTTAATATTTACCCTGGCATCAAAAAAGCCGGCAGATAGCCGGCTGGTTGGTGTTAATATTCGTCTTCATGGAAGAAGAAATCATCCTTGGTAGGATAATCGGGCCAGATGTCTTCGATACTGTCGTAAACATCGCCCTCATCTTCAATCTCCTGGAGGTTTTCTATTACTTCCATGGGAGCTCCTGACCTGAGCGCATAGTCGATTAGCTCTTCCTTGGTTGCGGGCCAGGGAGCATCTTCCAGTTTTGATGCCAATTCAAGTGTCCAGTACATAATTACGTGGTGTTTATTTTTTTTGCAAAAGTAATTTTTTTTGTATAAAAACCAAGAAAAAATAAATTTGGTTTCAGCTGCAATTACAACAATTTGGTATTAAAGAATTCGCGTTTTGTATAAATGTTTCAACAACCCCTATATGACACCCATACGAAACCATTGTGTGCAAGCCTTAAGATGCTGAATGTGCGGGCGTGTGCCATGTTAACAGAGCATCGTTGAAATTGTTTAGGTGCCACCTGCACTAGACCCGATCATCACTCCTGCCCTTCCCGCCAGATATCCCTTACTGTTATCCATAATCATTACAAATAACACATATGCTTGACTTTGAGCTTTTTGTGTGGTATATTAGCTAACAAAATGGGTTTTATTCATTAAAAGAGATGTATCATGGAGTTTTACAATTGTCACATCCATATCTTCAAGGAAGAGGATGTACCCAGAAGGTTCCTGCCTCTTGGCCTGGTAAGGATTATGTCGACCACAGCAGGATTTAATGTTGTAGCCCGGGTGCTCAACAACATCAACCCGTTTTCCAGCAACGACCAGTTCGACAAATATGTGAGGTTTGCGGAGGTAAGTAAATTCGAATCGCAGGAGGCCATATTCCTGAATTGCGCTCAGCATTACCCCAGGGAAACCAAATTTATAGTAATGGCAATAGATATGGCTTTTATGGATGCAGGCAAGGTGCCCCGCAATTACCTGGCACAATTGCAGGAACTATCTGCACTGGCCCTTAAATATCCTGACAATATCATCCCCTTTATCCATATCGATCCCAGGAGACTCGACTATATGGGATTATTGAAACATGCCACCACCGATACGGGCAATACTCTTTTCCAGGGCCACAAATGCACTGGATTCAAGGGGGTAAAACTTTATCCGCCCCTGGGTCATTTTGCCGATGATCCTCGTCTTACTCCGGTTTATGAGTTTTGCAATACCCATAAACTGCCCATCATTGCCCATGGTGGACCCGAATCACCAACCTATTTTCGTGGTTCGAGAAGTGAGATCCGAAAAATGATGGGCGACAGATACGATGGATCAATCAAAAAACGGATCCAGCTTTGCGGCCAATTTGCCCATCCCAAATACTACCGCGAGATCCTTACACAATATCCTGATGTGAAGATCTGCCTGGCCCACTGGGGCTCCGAAAACTCCTGGAAAAATTATCTTAACAACCCACTGGATAAAGAAAACTGGTTTTACTGGATACGCGACATGATACAGGAGTTTCCCAACCTGTATACCGATATCTCCTTTACGCTCAACAATCCTGCATTCTTTGCTCCTTTGAAGCTTCTGCTGGGCAATCCGAATATTCGCCAAAAGGTGTTGTTCGGATCAGACTACTATATGGTGAAAACCAAGAGATCCGAAAAGTGGTTCTCCATGGATTTTAGGGCATTTCTGGGTGATGACTATTTCCACCAGATTGCCTATACCAACATCCGTAACTTCCTCTCCTGATTTCTTTTAACGGGAGGTTAATCCATACTTTCGAACACCATGGGATGTTCGAGCTGAGCAAATATTCTTACCATCTCCTCGAAACTAACGGTTACAGGCAAATTGCGTCGGCGGGTATAAACAGATCTTCTCACAAAAGTAGACTCCAGGCTTCCGGAACTGGGTTGGGCATAGTATGCAAAGACGTAAAGGTCATCACCTTTCATAAATCCATGAATGGACATAAGCATATTCAAGGCAAGAGGATATTTGGAAAAAGGGCGCTCATAGGTACTGAAACGGTACTTTTCGGTGTCGAATTCGTGGATCAGGAAGAAATTGTGCACCAGAAGTTCCTCCACTTCAGCAAAACGCTCCTTCCCAAAATCCCTAAGGATCAAAGTGTTGTCTTCGAACTGCTGCGCCTTTGCCAAAATACCTGGGGCCATCAGGAAACAAACAAGTAAGCCGGAATAAAATGAAAGTTTCATTTGGTTAAATGATTTTAGTTATGGATCAGATAGCTTGTCTCGCCTCTGGCGAAAGAACTTGTATGCTGCCTTGCAAAAAAACTCCTCAAATATATACCATAATTCCAGAAATGCAGGGTAGGATGTTGAAAAAATCTTCAAATTTGCATCACAGAAGACCTGAACAATCTTTCAACTTTTTGAAGCTATGCACAATCCCATAAAAAAGCTTGCGGCCATTCATGATCTGTCTGGAATTGGCCGGGTATCGCTCACATCGGTAATCCCAATCCTATCCTCCATGGGCATTCAGGTTTGTCCATTGCCCACGGCAGTATTGTCATCGCACACTCAATTCCCCGATTTTTATAAGGTTGACCTCACCGACCACCTGATGCCCTTCATTCAGCACTGGGATAAGCTAGGGATGGAGTTTGATGCTGTTTACAGTGGTTACCTGGCCTCAGCAGCCCAGGTTGAAATCGTGGAGCACTTCATTGGCCGGTTCTACAAAAAGGACCTGCTGGTGGTGGTAGATCCGGTAATGGGCGATAACGGCACCCTTTATTCCTCTTTCGGGCCCGATCTGGTGGAGGAGATGCAGCGGCTCATAGGCAAAGCCAACATCATTACTCCCAACATTACTGAGGCTGCCCTTTTATTGGATGAACCCTACCGGGAACACATGGAAACAGAAGAGCTTAAGCAATGGCTGGTGCGCCTAAGCGATGCAGGCCCTGCAACGGTAATCATTACCAGTGTGCCCGAATTCCCCAAAAACAAAAAAACCTCGGTAATGGCCTACGAACGCCGTAATAACAGGTTCTGGAAGGTTTCCTGTCATTACCTGCCTACCAGCTATCCGGGCACCGGCGACTCTTTTACCAGTGTACTTACCGGTTCGTTATTGCAGGGCGACAGCCTGCCCATTGCTCTGGACCGTGCCGTTCAGTTTATCTCCTATGGGGTTAGAGCCACCTTCGGGCATCAATACGACAGCCGCGAGGGCATTATGCTGGAAAGAATCCTCAAAAACCTGGACAACCCCATTTCCATGGGTACCTATGAATTGCTGGATTGATAAGGAAAAAGAGATAAGACATGCTGGCCTGCCGTTTTTGCTTCGAAACGAGGCATATTTTCGAAAAACAAAAAAATGAAACCTGCATTTAAATTTTTTCTTCTATATTTGCACCGCTGAAACAGCAACTACTTTCTTTGATAAGAATGTTTATAAAGAAGAGCGGAGAGAACAGGCTCGCTGATGCTCTGGCAACCCACCCTCCCGGGGGAAGGTGCCAAAACCTGCCTTAATTCAAGGATTTATAAACAAATAGCAGTACAATGCAATTCCTTTTTACCACATCTGATGCCCGGTGCTACCCGATTTCGGGTTTGCCTTGCTGCATTTCTTCCCTTCCCGGAAATGCTTTCCTGCAGAGGGCTTCCATGTCTATGCGCTGGCCCGGCTGCTGATATCATTGTATCAGTAACGGGCGATTTCTCTTTATGGCTTCTTTTACAAAAAAGAGGAAGGGTATCGTTATGGCCGGGCTTTGCCTAAAAGGGGTGATTTGCGATTTATGATTTTGGATTTCACTTCTGACTTCCGACTTTTCACCCCCAAACCCCAAATGATTTAACAACCTTAAAAAACGAAACATCTTTATGAGCAATACAAATCTGAACTTCGAGACATTACAACTTCATGCGGGTCAGCAACCCGATCCTGCAACCGGTTCAAGGGCAGTACCCATTTACCAGACCACCTCTTACGTGTTCAACAATGCCCAGCATGCGGCCAATCTGTTTGAACTGAAGGAGTTTGGCAATATCTATACACGTATTATGAACCCCACCACCGATGTGTTTGAAAAACGCATTGCAGCCCTTGAGGGGGGTGTGGCTGCCCTGGCAGTGGCATCAGGACAGGCAGCACAATTTATTGCCCTGAATAATATCCTTGAAGCAGGCGATAACTTCGTTTCGGCCTCCGCTTTGTATGGTGGCACCTACAATCAGTTTAAAGTGGCCTTCAAAAGACTGGGCATAGAAGTGCGTTTCGCACCGGTAGAACAGCCTGCAGAGTTTGAAAAGCACATCGACTCCAAAACCAAGGCCCTGTATATCGAAACCATTGGCAACCCAGGTTTCAACATTCCTGATTTTGAGCAGTATGCTGCCATTGCGCGCAAATACGACATTCCGCTGATCGTGGATAATACCTTTGGTTGCGGTGGCTACCTTTGCCGCCCCCTGGAGCATGGTGCCAACATTGTGGTGGAATCGGCCACCAAATGGATTGGAGGACATGGAACAAGCATTGGCGGGGTGATCGTGGATGGTGGCAACTACAACTGGGGCAATGGCAAATATCCACAGTTCAGTCAGCCCTCCGAGGGATACCATGGTTTGGTTTTCTCTGATGTTTTCGGACAAGATGGCCCCTTTGGCAATATTGCCTTCATAATCCGTGCACGTGTGGAAGGGCTCAGAGATTATGGCCCGGCTCTCAGTCCGTTCAATGCATTCCTGTTGCTGCAAGGCCTGGAAACCCTTAGTTTGCGGGCCCAACGCCATGCCGACAATGCCCTGGCCCTGGCTCAATGGCTCGAAAACCATCCGAAGGTAGAAAAGGTAAATTACCCGGGATCGCCATTGAGCCCCTACCACCTGCTGGCGAAGAAATACCTGAAAAATGGCTTTGGTGGTGTTCTTACATTTGAAGTAAAAGGAGGTAAGGAGAAGGCTACAGGTCTGGTGGAAAAACTTCAGCTGGTGAGTCACCTTGCCAATGTGGGCGATGCCAAAACCCTGATCATACAGCCCTCGGCCACCACACACCAGCAGCTGACCGAAGCCGAGCAATATGCCAGCGGTGTATTACCCAACCTGCTTCGTGTTTCTGTAGGGATCGAACATATCAACGATATCATTGCAGACTTCGACCAGGCAATCCAATCCATTTAAATCCTAATCCCGGAACGCATGCGGGCTCACGGTTTCCATAACCCAGATCAACACGGCCCGCTGCGTTCCCAATTCTTTAGAACATGAGCAAAAACAACAATAAACAGGTAATTGGTTTGTTTGGCTTCGGAGTGGTGGGCGAAGGGCTTCACCATGTGTTGCAAAACAGCCATACCACCCATGCCGAAATAAAGAAGATCTGCATCAAGGACCCGGAAAAGCAACGCAGCCTGCCGGCGGAGCATTTTACGCTGGATCCATCTGAAATACTGGATGACCCGGAGGTTAATCTGGTGGTGGAACTGATCAATGATGCCGAAGATGCGTTTGGGATTGTATCGCAGGCACTCAGCCGTGGAAAAAGTGTGGTTTCGGGAAACAAAAAAATGATTGCCCACCACCTGCCCGAGCTCATTGCCCTGCAGGAAACCCATGGAGCCGCCCTGTTGTACGATGCTTCCGCATGTGGTTCTATACCGGTAATCCGCAACCTGGAGGAGTATTACGACAACGACCTGCTGCTGTCTCTCACCGGAATTCTTAACGGTTCTTCCAACTTCGTACTGTCTAGAGTATTCAGCGAACACAAAGGCTACCACCAGTCGGTAAAAGAAGCCCAGGAGCTTGGCTTTGCAGAGGCCGACCCTTCTCTGGATATGGGTGGATGGGACTCGCTCTACAAACTTGTAATACTTGCGCTGCACGGCTTCGGAGCCCTGGTAAACCCCGAGGAAGTTTTCGTATCGGGTATTTCCAACTTGCAGGCAGGCGATATCCGCTTTGCGCGCGAAAAAGGGTACAGACTGAAACTGGTAGCCCAGGCAACCAAAATCAACGGAAAAAGTTTCAACCTCATGGTGATGCCCAAAATGGTTACTGAGGATGAGTACATCTACAATGTGGAAAACGAATACAATGGTGTAATCATAGAAGGAGCATTTTACGAGAAACAGTTTATGTTTGGCAAAGGTGCCGGCGGACATCCCACAGGAAGTTCGGTACTCTCC
The DNA here is from genome assembly GCA_046291875.1 of Bacteroidales bacterium. Classification (GTDB taxonomy): domain Bacteria; phylum Bacteroidota; class Bacteroidia; order Bacteroidales; family UBA7960; genus SKVR01. The sequence goes on from JBKBSF010000039.1 coordinate 16,291, forward strand.
GATATTACAGCCCGTATGCATGGCTACAGATACGAGTACAAAAAAAGGAAGTATTTCAATATACCCCAGCACTCCAACGAAGTGGTAGTAAAGGTTTACCTGAGGTTCAAAAACCTTCTCGATTTCAGCCACTTTGAGTTCGAAAGCATCGAAGAAAAATTATCCTCAAAGGAATACAATTATGTGATCGGGCATATTAAGCTTTCCAATTTACTCCCACTGCGCAAACTTATTCAAACCCTGGATGTTTTTCTGGCATTCCTTGAAAAACCGTCAGTATAAGCGAACCCTAACAATCTCAACAGCCCCAAAGACCCCCCAATGCTTCACTTCAAAAAACGGTCAACCTCTCCCAGGCATACCCAACTCTAAACTCTTAACTTATAACTCTTAACTCTTTTCCCCCATGACCATTCCCGAACACATAAATCAAAGCAATGGCACCCCCCGCATAAGTTACGAGCTGCTTCCTCCGGTAAAAGGAAGTAGTATCGACACCATATTTCAAACCCTTGATAAACTGATGCCCTATGCCCCACCCTTTATCAACATTACCTATCACAGGGAGGAAATCTCCTATGTAAAACAAACGGATGGTAGCCTCAAGCCCTCGGTAGTTCGTAAGCGCCCCGGCACAGTGGGTATTGCCGCTGCTATCCAGGCCCGCTACAAGGTGGATGTAGTTCCTCATATCATTTGTGGAGGGTTCTCAAGGCAGGAGACGGAAGATGCGCTTATTGACCTGGATTTTCTGGGTATTCGCAATCTGCTTGTGGTAAGGGGCGATGGAGACAAGATTACCGGACGGTTTAAGCCCAACCCTCAGGGGCATAGGTATGCTTCGGGGCTCATTGAGCAGATCATGGAGATGAATCGTGGCGTATATCATGAGCAATATGTAGAAAACCCCACACAAACCCACTTTTCCCTCGGAGTGGCGGGCTATCCTGAAAAACATCCCGAATCGCCCAATGCTGAGGAAGACCTGTTCTTTCTTAAGGAAAAAGTGGACAAAGGGGCCGAATATATTGTAACCCAAATGTTTTACGACAACGAGGTTTTCTTTAACTTCGTGAAAAGATGCCGTGAGGCTGGAATACAGGTGCCTATCATTCCGGGGTTGAAGCCCATCAGCATAAAGGAGCATATCAATGTACTGCCCCGCACTTTTCATCTGAGCATCCCCCCTGCATTGGTGAAAGAGGTGAACAAATGCAACGACAATAAGCAGATCAGGCAATTGGGCATTGAATGGACCACCCAGCAGATCAAAGAACTTATGGCCAGCGGACATCCATTTGTACATATCTACACCATGGGCAAGGTAGACCACATTGTGGAGATATCAAGAAATGTTCTTTAAACCCAACATTAACAGACAATTATCCACGAATTACTCGAATTTACACAAATCTTAACAGCTGAATACCAGATAAATAAAAACAAAGATTGAGCACAAATTTGCCGTAAACGAGTTTTCGGAGTGGGCTCTTCTTCAGAACAGAAAACACATGATCCATTGGGATATATTCTTCGGCGTTCACCTTAGCGCCATAAAAAATTGACTTTACCCAGAAACCTGTTACTATGACAAAAAGCCAGCAACTGCATACCCTGCTTCAACAGAAGATATTGATTTTGGATGGTGCCATGGGCACCATGATACAGCGCCACAAACTGCAGGAGGAAGATTTCCGGGGAAAGCGTTTTGCCCATATAACCCAAAAGGTGAAAGGCAACAACGACCTGTTGTCTATCACTCAGCCCGCAATCATTCAGCAGATCCATGAAGCTTATCTTGAGGCAGGTGCCGACATCATCGAAACCAATACTTTCAATTCTACCTCCATCTCCATGGCCGACTATCAGATGGAAGAGCTGGTGTATGAGATCAATGTGGCAGCTGCCCGGCTGGCCCGCACTGCCTGCGACAAATACAATTCCCTTACCCCATCCCGGCCACGTTTTGTGGCTGGTTCCATTGGCCCCACCAACAAAACTGCTTCCCTGTCGCCCGATGTGAGCAGCCCGGCCTACCGTGCCATTACCTTCGACCAGTTGCGGTTGGCATACCTGGAGCAGATCAGAGGGCTGATGGATGGAGGATCAGACATACTGCTGGTAGAAACCGTGTTCGACACCCTCAATGCCAAGGCTGCACTGGCTGCTATCCTGGAATACCAGGAAGAGCAACAGACAGAGATCCCGGTGATGCTCTCAGGCACCATTACCGATGCCAGCGGACGTACTCTGTCCGGGCAAACCACAGAGGCATTTCTCACCTCTGTATCGCACGTCAATCTGCTGAGCATTGGGCTCAACTGTGCCCTGGGAGCCGAACAACTGCGCCCGTTCCTGGAGATACTCAGCCAGATGGCTCCCTTTGCTGTAAGTGCACACCCCAATGCCGGGTTGCCCAACCAGTTTGGGCAGTATGATCAATCGGCTACTATCATGGCCGGTATCATTTCCGATTTTTTACAGCAAGGCCTGGTGAATATCATAGGAGGTTGCTGTGGCACAACCCCCGACCACATTGCCAGGATTGCCCACCTTGCAGAGAAATATCCCCCCAGGCAAATCCCTCAACCCTCCTCCCACACATTTCTCAGTGGTTTGGAGCACCTGGAGATTCGCCCCGACTCCAACTTCATCAACATTGGCGAACGCACCAATGTGGCAGGCTCGGCAAAGTTTGCGCGCCTGATAAGAGAAGAAAAATTCGAAGAAGCTCTCAGTGTGGCACTCGACCAGGTAGAAAACGGTGCGCAGATCATCGACATTTGTATGGACGATGCCATGATTGATGCCCCCAGGGCCATGACCCGGTTTCTGAATTACATTGCCTCTGAACCCGATATTGCACGGGTGCCGCTGATGATTGATTCTTCCAAATTTCATGTTATTGAAGCCGGATTGAAATGTGTGCAGGGGAAATGCATTGTCAACTCCATCAGTTTGAAAGAAGGAGAAGAGGAGTTTCTGCACCAGGCACGCACCATCCGCAAGTACGGTGCCGCTGTTGTGGTGATGCTCTTTGATGAGCAGGGCCAGGCAGATACCTTTGAGCGGAAGATTGAGATTGCACAACGGGCCTACACTCTGCTTGTGTCGCAGGCCAGCTTTCCTGCCCGCGATATAGTTTTCGACCCCAATGTGCTGGCCATTGCCACCGGTATCAGTGAACACAACAGTTATGCTCTGGACTACATACGTGCCTGCCAGTGGATCCGCCAGAACCTCCCTCATGTGCATATCAGCGGGGGTGTAAGCAACCTGTCATTTTCTTTCCGGGGCAACAACATCATTCGAGAGGCGCTTCATTCGGCTTTTCTGTATCATGCCATACAGGCAGGCATGGATATGGGGATCGTAAACCCGGCATTGCTGCAGGTTTATGACCAGATACCCCGCGATCTTCTGCGTCTGGTGGAGGATGCCATCCTCAACCGGCGTAAGGATGCCACAGAGCGTCTGCTGGCCTATGCCGAACAGGTAAAAGACCAGCAGGAAAACCGCCGCGAGGAAAAAGACCGGGATGCATGGCGCGAGCTGCCCATACGCCAGCGACTCACACATGCCCTGGTGAAAGGGCGCGATGAGTTTATTGAAAGTGATGTGGAAGAGATGCGACTGCAAATGACCAAAGCCCTTGAAGTGATCGAAGGCCCCCTGATGGATGGAATGAATGTGGTGGGTGACCTTTTTGGAGCGGGCAAGATGTTTCTGCCGCAGGTGGTAAAAAGTGCAAGGGTAATGAAGAAGGCAGTGGCCTACCTTACCCCCTTTATCGAAGAAGAAAAAGCACTGCATGGCAATGTGAGCAGTGCAGGCAAGGTGCTGTTGGCCACCGTTAAAGGCGATGTGCACGACATAGGGAAAAACATTGTAGGGGTGGTACTGGCCTGCAACGGTTTCGAGATCATCGACCTGGGGGTAATGGTACCCTGTGAAAAGATTCTCAAGGTAGCACGTCAGGAAAAGGTGGATATCATAGGGCTGAGTGGCCTGATCACTCCATCGCTGGATGAGATGGTGCATGTGGCGGCAGAAATGCAGAAACAGGACTTCTCGCTTCCTTTACTCATAGGAGGTGCTACCACAAGTGTGCTGCACACCGCCGTAAAAATTGCCCCTGCCTACAACCAGGGAGTAATCCATGTAAAAGATGCTTCGCGGGCAGCCAAAACCTGCAGCGAGTTGATATCAGCGAACAAACAGGATTTTCTGGAACAAACCCGACAGCAATACAGCGATCTGGTAGAGGACTACCATCTGCGCAATGCACATAAGCAGTACCTTTCCATGGAACAGGCACGAAAGAACAAGTTTCCCTATGATGTGGAGCTGGCCAATATTACCCAACCGGCCCAGCCTGGCATTCATGTATTTGACCACTACTCTCTGGAAGAAATTGCCCGGTATATCGACTGGACCTTCTTTTTCTACGGTTGGGAAATCAAAGGCAAATACCCTGAAGTACTGGAAGACCCCGTAAAGGGAGACCAGGCACGCAAACTCTTTGAAGATGCACAAACCCTTCTCCATCAGATCATAAAAGAGGGTACCCTTCAGGCCCGGGGGGTAGCGGGTATATTTGCAGCCAACAGCCATCAGGAGGATGTGATCCTCTACCATGACTCGCAACGGCAGCAGGAAGCCACCCGTTTTCACTTTCTGCGTATCCAGGAGATCAAAGAAGAGCCGGGTAAGTTCAATCTCTCACTGGCCGACTACATTGCTTCCTGCGAAAGCGGTATTGATGACCATCTGGGAGCATTTGTGGTAAGTATTCATGGAGCAGATGAGCTGGCAGATCAATACAAAGAGCAAAAGGATGATTACAACAGCATCATGACAAAGATGCTTGCCGACCGTCTGGCCGAAGCCTTTGCCGAGTTGTTGCACGAAAAGGTGCGTAAGGAGTTGTGGGCCTACGATACTCGCGAAGAACTATCCCTGAGCGAGCTGCTCAAGGAACGCTACGAAGGGATTAGGCCGGCCTGTGGCTACCCCGCCTGCCCGGAGCATAGCGAAAAAGAAAAGCTCTTTGCCCTGCTCAATGCTCAGAAGCATACCGGGGCAAGCCTCACCGAAAGCTACAGCATGCTGCCCGGTGCCAGCGTTTCGGGCTGGTACTTTGCACACCCGCGTTCGCGCTATTTCAATCTGGGCAAGATCACCCGCGAACAGGTAGAAATCTATGCCCACAAAAAAAACATCACACCGGAGCAGGCAGAGAAACTGCTCAGGCCCAACCTGGGGTATTGATAATGGGTTGTTTGAATTACCTCCCATTTGCAGTGTGAGCCGGAATAGCCACAAAGCAAAATTGCGTGAGATCGACCCGGAGCCTCTGCTCAAGGATTAGCCTGTTGCGGACCATAAGTATATAAAAACCCTTCCCATACCGCATGATCCTATGCATATTTATTGTACTTTCACGTAAATGTAACTAAGACAGTTTTATCAGGGAGATCCACATTATGCTACAAACTGCTACCCTTGAGTTTTTTCGTGAATTACGCCAGAACAACCACAAGGAATGGTTTGACCAGAACCGTTCGCGCTATGAGAAGGTAAAAAAAGACTACCACCAGTTGGTGGGCCGTTTATTGCTGCAAATGCAGAAACACGACCGTGATCTGTCGATGCTGCAGGTAAAGGATTGTATCTTCCGCATCAATCGTGATATCCGTTTCTCCAAAGACAAATCGCCCTACAAAACCCACCTGGGTATCATTCTTACCCCTTTTGGGCGAAAACTGGAATTTGCTGGTTATTATTTACACCTGGACGAACACGAGGGTTCCTTTGCTGGCGGAGGATGCTATATGCCCCAGGCCGATGCCCTGAGAAAGATCCGGCGCGAGGTATCCGACTTCTACGAAGACCTTGCAGAGGTATTGCATGCTCCCGGTTTTGTTAAAACCTATGGCGATCTCGACCGGGATGAGGGAATGGTACTCTCTCGTCCTCCCAAGGGGTTCGATGCCAATGATCCGGCCATAGAATACCTGAAGCTGAAAAGCTTTACCGCCACCACCCCCCTGGATGCCAGCTGGCTATCCGATCCTGATGGAGCAGAACAAGCAGCATCCCTGCTGCTTGAGTTGAAACCTTTTCTCGATTTTCTTAACCGAGGACTGCGAGCAGACAACCTTTAAAGCTTTGTGGCGAAACTCTATTGCAGCTAATCATTATTGTTGAAAACTTTTTTCAGAACATTCAGAAACGATCTCCCTACTGGCACCCTAAGTTAAATGACGGTTTACCGATGGAGAACTTGTCTTTAGCATAAAGAAAAACGAGCCAACCACATATAACCATTCTTTTGCATCTTTCATAATGCTATGAATTGATCGCGGCAGGTTCTGAAACTGTTTACGAATGAATTTTTGGCGTATTTTTGTTAAACTATTGTTTCACGGCATGCCCGAACAATCCTGAAGGCAGATTGCATCATTTATGGGGATTTCAAATGAAGAAACATCGATGGTTTTCAGTTCAGAACTTCTTGTTGACCTACCAGAATGAAAGTTTCAGCTTGCAGCATAAGGCAAGGTTCTTCCTTTACAGCTATATCCTGGGGTTTTTAGCATTAATTGCGGCCTTTTCGGCTTCACTTTATTCCAGTTTTCTCAACCCTGCTCTCGGCTACAAAGCAGAAACCGGAGTTCTGATCACTTTTGCATTTGCCTTTGTATTGTATTTAGTTGGGGTCTCGCTTCTCATTCGGGGGTTCTTTTCACTGGCATCGCAGATACTGATAATTTGCGGTATGGCTACAGTATGGGTTATTACTTTTGTAAGTAATACTTATGCCATATCCAAAATCCATAACAGCATATATTTGATTGTCTTTATGGCATTCCTGCCTTTGGTTTTCGACAAAAAACCTTTACGTATGTTGCTATATGCAGGCATAAACATTGCATTGGTTGTTACTTTGGCAGTATTTTTTTATAACGAGCTTCAACTTGAAAAGGCCACAATAATTTCTTACGTAGCCAATACTTCCATTGCACTTTTATCCATCGGGTTTATCTCCTTCTATACACATACTTTCAATCAGGCAGCATTGAAAAAAGCAGAAACTGATATCCTTCAAAAGGAGAAAGCCCGGAAAGAATTACAAAAAATATCACAAGCTGTAGAGCAAAGCCCTGTTATTACTGTTATCACCAACAAATGGAGCAAGATTGAGTACGTAAATCAAAAGTTTTGCGAGACAACCGGTTATAGTTCGCAGGAAGCTATAGGCAATACACCCCGAATGCTTAAGTCGGGTTATCAATCAGAAGAATTTTACAGGGATATGTGGGACACCATTCTTTCTGGCAATGTGTGGAAAGGGGAGATCTGTAACAAAAAGAAGAACGGAGAGATTTACTGGGAATATGCATTTATTTCACCGCTTTTTGATGAAAAAGGTGGCATCACCCACTTTGTGGGGATGAAAGAGGATATCACCCAGAAAAAAGCCATTCAGGAAGAGCTTTCCAAAGCCAAAGATTTGGCCGAAGATCATGCCTCGCGTGTGAAAGCCATTATAGAGAATACAACCGATAGTATCTGGGCGTTCGACAGAGACTACAATATTCTGTACATCAATAATATATTTCGACAAGAATTTACTCAAGCTTTTGGGGTGGAACTCCACCCAGGCGATCCCCTTTTAGGATCTCTTCCACCCTCAATTCAACCTATGTGGAAGGATCGCTACGACAGGGTATTGTCAGGAGAAACCATCCGTTTTGAAGATGCTATTGTCGCTGTAGATAGTACCATATACATTGAAGTACATATGCACCCTATCCGACAGGATGGAAAAGTTACCGGAGCCTCCTGCTTCGGGCGCAATATTACCCAAAAGAAACTGGAGGAACTTGAACTTATTGCTGCCAAGGATAGAGCCCAAAAGAGTGAAGAACGCCTGCAGTCGATGTACTACGAATTACAGATTTCAGAAGAAGAAACCCGGGCAGCCAACGAAGAGTTGCATGCCACCACCGATGCTCTGGTAGAAAAAAATGCAGAGCTTGACAGGGCGCTACGAAGCGCTGAGGAGAGTGAAGCAAAGCATAAGCTACTGTTCGACAACATGATACAGGGAGTAATTTATCACAACCCTGACGGGCAAATAGAGTTTGCCAACCCTGCAGCAGCCCGCATCCTTGGATTGCAGCATGGTACCCTTACCGGCAGAAGCTCTGCCGACCAACGATGGGAAGCAACTGACAAGGATGGAAACCCTATGACACCGGAAGACTTTCCAGACCAGGTAACTTTCCGAACCTTACAACCTGTAACTGATTTTCAAATGCGGGTAGCTATTCCGGAAAGAAACAGCCATGTCTGGCTTAACATCAACACAATACCCATTTTTAAGGAAGACCGGCAAACCCTCAGGCAGGTAATTGTTACCTTCGAAGATATCACCCGCAAAAGACAAGCCGATGAGGAAAAACAGCAAAGGCTTTTACTGGAAAGGAAAGTAGCTGTTGCAGAAGAATCTCTGCGCTTTAAGCAGAATTTTCTGGCCAACATGAGCCACGAGATCCGGACCCCTCTCACCGGCATCCTGGGGATGACCGAAATTCTTTCTAAAACACCCCTGACAACAGAACAGACCAACTACCTGCAAACCATTCGCCATTCAGGCACCAATTTGCGCGAGATTATCAATTCGGTGCTGGATTTCTCCAAAATTGAAGCTGGGAAACTCACCTTGCACCAGAGAGTATTCCCCTGGACCAATGTGATGCAGCATGCCCGGAACCTTTTCCAGAGCCTCAACCGCAAACCCATTGTTTTTGAAGTGGAATGCGACCCCAACATACCCCCTTACCTGGAAGCCGATGAATACCGCTGGGTACAAATACTCACCAATCTCATCTCCAATGCCGTGAAGTTTACCCATAAAGGAGAGATTCGTCTTATCTGCCAGTTGTTGCAGGATTCAGCTCCGGGCGATTTTTGCGAGATCAAAATGGGAGTAAAGGATACGGGCATTGGAATTCCTGAAGATAAGCAGCATCAGCTTTTCCAGCCTTTCTCGCAAATTGATCACAGCGACATTCGCCCCAGTGAGGGCACAGGCCTGGGATTATCCATCTGCCGCGAGCTCGTGAAACTTTTCCAGGGTAAGATCTGGGTCGAAAGCCAGCCTGGTGTTGGCAGTACTTTCTGGTTTACTGTAAAAGTAAAAAAAGCCAGTGCCATCCACGGCATCAAGGAGCCTGTGAAACCTTTACTGCAAAAGCAAAACCTCTGTATCTTGCTCGCCGAAGATAAGGAGGTGAATCAGGTGGTAATCAGGCTATTGCTTAACTCCATGGGCCACCAGGTAGACATTGCCTCCAACGGAAAAAAGGTACTGGAGGTGTTCGTACCAGGAAAGTACGATCTGATACTGATGGATATCCAGATGCCTGAAATGGATGGTATCACCGCAACCCAGAGGTTGCGGGAACAATACGATTCGCTTCCTCCCATTGTTGGACTCAGTGCAAACGCTTTTGAAGGCGACAGGGAGAAATACATGGCCCAGGGGCTCGATGAGTATCTTACCAAACCTTTTGTGGAAGAAGACTTCCTTGATGTAATTGAAAAACTGTTTTCTGACACAATCTGATGGTACACCCTGGGAATCTTTTTTCTCACTTTTCTTACCTCTGCAGGATAACACATTCACAACACCAGCACACATGGCGCTGATTTACTTTGCTTTACACCTAATTTTCGATCACAAATAATCTTCCGGCACAATTCTCGCCTTTTGTTGGCATGTACAGTTTTTGAAAACCACCAGATTTTCCCAATCTGAAACATAAACCTAAAAAACAAAGTGCTATGAAGAATGTAATGAAATATGCAGGAATGATTTTGGCAGTCCTGTTAATGGCCTCCTGCAACCAGAAGCAACTCGAACAGGAAATTGCCACCTTGCAGCAGGAGAATGAAGAACTGCGCCAACAAGCCATAGAGAAAGACAACAGCCTTGGAGAGTTTTTCGAGTCCATGGCCCAGATCCGCGACAACCTCAACGAAATCAAGGTAAGACAAAACCTGATTGCTGCCGAGACCCGCGATCGTGATGGCGTAGGTCAGGATGTTCGCCAGCAGATCGACTCTGATCTTAACATGATCAGTGAGTTGATGGAAGACAACCGACGCCGGATTGCACGCCTGAACCGACAGGTACGCGAATCGAATGTTAAAATCGAGGAATTTGAAGTGTTGATAGCCAGCCTCAACAGCGAAATAGAAGACCGTAATGTGGAAATCAGTGTGTTGCGCGACAACCTAAGCCAGCTCAACATCCACAACGAAGCTCTTGCTTCAACTATCGAGCAGCTGGAAACAGAAAACGTTTACCGGCAGAATGTAATCGATGAGAAAGTACATCAGCTCAATACAGCATACTTCGTTTACGGTACCCGCCGCCAATTGCAGGAGCAGGAAATCATTGACCGCCAGGGTGGCATCCTGGGCCTTGGACGCACCACCGTGGTAAATCCCGGTGCCAGCAGAGAGTACTTTACCAGGGTAGACATTACCCAACTGGACAAGGTGCAGATCCCGGCCTCAAAATTGAAACTGGTAAGTGTACACCCCGCCGATTCTTACATGGTTGAAGTGGATGAAGAGGAGAAAGTGGCTGAGATTGTAATCGAAAATCCCGAAAAATTCTGGAGCAACACCCGTTACCTGATCGTAAGCATCGACTAAAAAAAATAATTGACCCTTTTCCTTTCTTGTTGTTTTGACAAACAGACCCTTGCAAAAAAAGCCGGCCCAACAGCCGGCTTTTGGTTTTGCAACAGTGCCTCTACATCCTTATGGATGCCTCTCCACCCATTGGGATACCAATGCGAAACCCTGTAAATTCATGCTTATTACCTCTGAAACCGGTAACCACCTCAAGGTTGAAAAGCAGAAACAACTGGTTGATGCCATATCCGGCCTCCCAGTAGGGTTTGTGCTCAGGAGTAGCCAGCATATTCATAAAGATTTTCTCGCGTGCCAGGGTACGAGCCATAAAAGGGAGCCTTTTGAGGAGTATTCGTCCATGCTCATACTGCAGGTGCCCCAGGGCATACTTGTCTGATGTGCTGTTTTGGTAAAAACCAAGATTGCGAAACACATGGATACTACCCGCAGGCATCACCCATGTAGTGTTTCCATTGAAATGGCGAAAATCGGGTGTAAAGAGTTGATCGTTGTTAAGAAATTTGCCTCCTTGCAGCAAATAGCTAAACTCCCCTACCATCTTTAAGCTGAACTGCTGACGAATGGAACTTTCCAGCAGCTGAAAACGAGTATCGCTCCCCAGCACATTATCGAAACCCTGCCGGTAGAACAACGACAATGTAGGCCAGCGCGAGCTCAGCATCTGTTTACGTTGCCCCACCCTCATAAAGTAATGCCTGTGGGTGTAAGAAAGCCGCACATCTGCAATAAATGCATTGTGGATGGGCATGAGATCATTCTCCAATCCTTTTATATCGGGGATATTGGGGGTAAAGGAATTGTTTCCCCATTTGCTGATGGCAAAGTCGGCGTTATTCTCAAGGGGCCGGCGGCGAGCCATCTCTACACTGGTTTCAAGCACAAGGCCGTTTACAACATCTGTGGTATGCCACAATCTGAGGAAATCCTGTTCAAACAGTTTGCGGTCGTTTCGGGTAAGAAACAAAGTTGAAATGGTATTGATGAAAGGAGGCATCCCTCCTTCTGCATTGAAATCGCGGGTATCTCTTCCTCCTTCAAAGCCTATAGTGGCTCTTCTGAAGGGATCGTAATGATAATGCCCGGCCAGTGTAGCAGTAAATTCCTGCCTGGCAAACGCCCATGCTGTATTCAACCGCAGAAACATGCGTTTTTCGGCGGGCATGCGATGTTGCAGGGTAAAGCGCTGTCCATACAGCAAACCATCAACCGTATTGTAACTCAGCAAAGCGGGGCTTATGAGGCCATTGTGTCGCAATGTAAGCCCTTCATTGAAATTATAGGTGTTTCCTCTTACCACTTTGCCAAAGGTGCTTCGCTGTTTGGCAGGTTCTGCTGCGGTGGTATCGGCAGGTTGTTCGCTGAAACTTTCCAACTCTTGTTGAGTAAGAGGAACAGGCCGGTGTTGCATCCAGTAGGCCGCAGTGCGCAAACTGGCACTGTCGTCGATCTCCATCGAAAAACCCGTAACCTCCAGCGATGGCCTGGGTTGGTTGGCCCTGGCTTCGCGCCGCACCAATCGATTGAGACGACGCATCTGGCGGTTGCCCAGATCTTGCTGAGACATCAGAGCTGCTATCTCCTGCTGGCGAGGAGTAACACTTCGGGCTGCTGCGCGTGGCTGAGCGAGCTGTTGCGCCTCAGCTCCACTTTGCTGAAGGCGGGCATTTCGCTGCTCCAGAAGAAACAAATCAGACCCTTGCTCGCCCAACAAAGCATAAAAGGTGTGATCCAGCTCTGGGTTGAGTGTTACATGGTATTCGCTCACCGACACCACATAGGTATAATCCATTTCGAACCCCATAGCCGAAACCTGAAAGAAGAAATCGTGGCTCACCGGCATCCACACCCCTTCGGCCACCGGGTTGTATACCTGGCGAATATTGGCTGAAAACAGGTTTTGCTCAATACGCAAATCTACTGTATGCAGGCTCCAGGTTCCCTCACGGATATAGAGATGACCTGAATAAAGATCGGGCCCGGCGCGACGTGGTATAACACGGATCTTATTTATCTGATGACCATTCTCCATGAAGGTGCCTTCGAGTCTGAACCGATACACCTGAAATGCATTTCGGCTTAAAGGAGAGATAATCCCATTGATATCACGATACAGGCTGATAGTTACAAACGACATGGGACTGGTACTATTGTCGTCGCCCGAGCTACGGGTAGAGATTACCCGTGTGCGCATCTGGTCGGGCATGGTGTAGGCAATCTCAGAGAGGGTTTCTGTTACGAAATACTTGTCCTGTTCAATACCTTCGCGCTCCAGCTGACGGCGCATCAGGGCTGGGATACGGGTAAGCACGCCAGAACCTTTCAGGTATACCCTGGCATTGTATTCCGAAACCTGGTTGAGGTAATACTGGCTCATGCCAATGGCCCTTCGCATGATATAATAGGCTGGATCTTCGCCACTGGCCGTTACGATTACTTCAGGCAATACGTATTGCTGAGGCTGCATCACCACATCGAGGTTTAGAAAAGAAGCCCCAAGGCGCACCCTCTGGCTTTGGGTCTGGTAGCCCAGGTATTGAAACCGAACCTCATGCTCACCCGGCGGGAGTGGCAAATGATATTCACCTTCCATATTGGCGGTGGTTCCCTGGTGCAATGCCGACACATATACTGTGGCGAAAGCAATTGCCTCACCGGATTCGTTAGTGATACGTCCGCTCAGGGCTTGCCCTGAAACAACCGGAAAACCCAGTGCAAATCCAAATAGCACTGTAAAAAGTAAAACTTTACTGGACATCTTATTATGTTTTTATGATGCATAAGACGGGTGACATCCATGATTGTTACAGCTGCAATAAAATGTTTATATAAAAATTGAGTATTGGCGGTTTTAAAAAAACTCATACCTGAATTCTATGGGTACTGTCGAAAACTTTTTCATATAACACCATCGACATAGGAGAAATATAGTTATATTGCGGTTTGAATTAAAAACACCTTAATCAACAAACAACCTCCATATCTTATAGATTGAACTAATATTCCCAGGAAGAAAAAATGTGTACTCAAACAATTTTCGAGATCAGAACCAATCCTTTGGGGGTGAAATTCCTTCAATTGGTTTGTCTTTTATTCATTTTACTTGCAATATCTCTTCATTTTACCCATGGATTAAATTATTTGGGTACTATCATAATTGTGGGTATGTTATTGTTGCTCATTCTCGGGGCAACTGATGTAAGGGTTGTTATTACCTCCCAAAGGCTTGAAATACATAAAATCAGATTATTTAAAATTCTGTCAACGCAATATGTAGCAG
>JBKBSF010000040.1:0-28180 GCA_046291875.1 Bacteroidales bacterium
TACCTCCTCAATCAGTCTTAATCCTTGTTTTTCTGGAATATGCTCTCTGAGTTATGCAGACTACATCATTACAGATGATGATTATGCGTCTTAATCCTTGTTTTTCTGGAATATGCTCTCTGAGACATCCCCGGAAAAATGATGCCACAGGAAGAGCTCGGTCTTAATCCTTGTTTTTCTGGAATATGCTCTCTGAGTGATAGATGGATATGTCGATGAAAACGGCAGGGAAACAGTCTTAATCCTTGTTTTTCTGGAATATGCTCTCTGAGAAAATTCCTGCAAGTGCGGTCAAACCTTACTTGCAACGTCTTAATCCTTGTTTTTCTGGAATATGCTCTCTGAGCCCACACAACAATGTGTGGGGGTTTGTTTTTTTTGTGTCTTAATCCTTGTTTTTCTGGAATATGCTCTCTGAGTGGTTGACCTTTAATCAGGTAAATTCTCTTGGAGGCGTCTTAATCCTTGTTTTTCTGGAATATGCTCTCTGAGACATCCTATTGCTGAAGTTAAACAGCAACTATCTAATAGTCTTAATCCTTGTTTTTCTGGAATATGCTCTCTGAGCGAATTCGTTAAGCAGTCACGTAGTGCATTTATGGTCTTAATCCTTGTTTTTCTGGAATATGCTCTCTGAGATGCCGTAAAACAAAGGTTCACATTTCAGGTATAACGTCTTAATCCTTGTTTTTCTGGAATATGCTCTCTGAGGTGAACGCTGTGAGAGAGATAAGTAAAGAAAAGGCCGTCTTAATCCTTGTTTTTCTGGAATATGCTCTCTGAGAATTAGTAATCAAGAACTACGAAAAAATGCAGGCATCGTCTTAATCCTTGTTTTTCTGGAATATGCTCTCTGAGCCAGCCATACCCTTATGGCTGATCAATTCAAGGGTCTTAATCCTTGTTTTTCTGGAATATGCTCTCTGAGAAAGGTGGTAAATGTCAAAATCCTAAATGCAATTATAGTCTTAATCCTTGTTTTTCTGGAATATGCTCTCTGAGGTTTTCTATGAAAAAATTAGTGATCAAGAATTACGAAGTCTTAATCCTTGTTTTTCTGGAATATGCTCTCTGAGATTACCGAAGTCGGTAATATCGAACATATTACTCACTGTCTTAATCCTTGTTTTTCTGGAATATGCTCTCTGAGCCTCACACATTGTTGTGTGGGGGTTGTCTTGTTTTGTCTTAATCCTTGTTTTTCTGGAATATGCTCTCTGAGAAATCCTTTTATGCTGAAGTCGGCCCCAACCGACTTGTCTTAATCCTTGTTTTTCTGGAATATGCTCTCTGAGTTATCTTATTGCTAGCGAAAATAAAGCCAACATAGAGTCTTAATCCTTGTTTTTCTGGAATATGCTCTCTGAGTTTCCTGCAAGATGCAGGAATAGCCCTTAAAATAGAAGTCTTAATCCTTGTTTTTCTGGAATATGCTCTCTGAGGCAAGAACATCATATTCCTTGCAACTCCCAAGCCAAGTCTTAATCCTTGTTTTTCTGGAATATGCTCTCTGAGAGTCATAATCGTAAGCGGAAAAGCCAAAGGAGCAGACGTCTTAATCCTTGTTTTTCTGGAATATGCTCTCTGAGCCTGGGTTTTGTTATTTGCTGTAATACAATAAGATGTGATGAGTTTTTGTGTTTTTTTTGCTAGATTTAACATAAATTGATACTGTTTTTTGAGGGGTGCAAAAGTAGTTAAATATACAATAATATAATCACTCCTGCGATTTAGAGCTGTCTTTTTTTACCCAAAGTGCATTATATACGGTTTTTCCTTTGTACTCCCGCAAACGGGCAAATACTTTTACCGGGGTTCCGGGCAGTATCTCCTGGGCAGGTACACTGGTTTTTTTAATCCTGAAATAGATGCTTTGTCCTTGGAGGGTAGTAATGAAACCATCGCCGTTTTCTCCCTCGTTGAGTATCCGGGTAATATGTCCGCTGGCGTGTATTCCTTCTTTATTTTCTGAGGCTTGAGAGCTTACCTGTTTACCCAGGTAAGCAATCCATGTTTGGCTTAGTACTTTGTAAAGCTCCTTTGCGCTACCGGCAGGTTGCTGGCACTGGTGCTCTGTAAAATGCCCGGAGAGGATTTGTGAAATTTTCCATTGCTGTTCCTGGCGGGTAATGGCAGCCAACCACAGGTGGTTGCATAAGAGGGGTTTGTCGAAAAGCGAAGCGAATATTGTTCCCATTTCTTCATATAGACCTACCTTATAAGGGGTATGGCCCTGCTGCAGTGCTGCCCTGCAAATATGCTGTTTGGCGGGTGACGGTTGATTGTTGTGCAGGTACATACACGCTATTTCATGA
Organism: Bacteroidales bacterium; assembly: GCA_046291875.1. Lineage (GTDB taxonomy): Bacteria > Bacteroidota > Bacteroidia > Bacteroidales > UBA7960 > SKVR01. The sequence continues at coordinate 2,316 of JBKBSF010000040.1, forward strand.
TGAAGAAACCAGTCATCCTTTTTCTGTAGCAGGGTTGTCATTTTTTCTATGGCTTCCTCCGTACGGCCGGTTTGCTGAAGTGCCATGGCAAGGGTGCGGGCCAGCCAGAGCTGATTGCCATGATGAAACTTTTCCAGCTTTGCGAAAGCCACCTGGCAGGTTTCAATACAGGGTTCAAACTCGCCGTTGAGCAAAAGTGCGCGGGCTTTCCGCACCATAAATGTTTCCATATCGGAAGCTCTGTTTTGCAGATGTCCTTGCTTTTCAGATGTGGCTTTATTTTCCCCGGGGGCTTTCTGATAAAACCATGTGGGTTGAAGGTACTTAACAAGTGATGCCAGCAGTGCCACAGGAGCACCCTTTTGCATCAGCTTCCTGCTGAGTTCCAGAAACAGCAGGTTCATGAGCAGATAATCCTTTGCAGGGTCAATGAGGGTCAGATACTCCACAGCCTCATGCAGAGTACCCTGCAGGTGCAAAGGTACTTGTAACGGAGGGATACTTTTTACATTAAAATACAAACACCATCCGTATTCGATCCACGTTGCAGGGTGTGTTGATGGCAAAGGTGTAAGGTGCAGTGTATTTTTTAAAAACGAAAGCCCGGCCTCAGGTCGGCCTGTTTTGCGCAGACAATGAAGGATGTTGGCTACCAGTAAATCTGTTTCTTTTATTTCGGCAAGGGGGTATTGTCCGTGTATCTTTTCTTTATAGGTTTCCAGGGCCTGAGGGTACTGTTGTTTTTGCCGGTAATCAAATATTTCCTGATTGATGCGATATAAACTTTCCATGTCAGTACTTTTTTAAAAGAACAAAGTATTGCGGTTGTCCATGATTAAATCCATATCAATGCTCTGGCCCACAATTTTCATGGCCCTAAGCTGATCGGCAGACACGGGGACGAAAAAAATACTGTCGTTGTTGTCGTAAATCTCCTGCACCTCTTTGATAGTCTGGTGTATTTCATTGAACACTACACGGTCGGTCTGAGCCAGAAAAATGGATTTCTGCACCCGGGTACACCCCTTTTTAATAAGGTATTTGGCAATATGGCGACGAATTTTATTGTCCTCAATATCATACATAATAAAATAGATCATCTTTCCAGGGTTGTTGTTGTATTCACGATAAATACGCAGAATTTTCTTTATTCTCCGGCCGAGATCTTCCATTTCATCGCCAGGCATTGGCGGACGCAACGCATCGGGGTTGGCACGAAGCCCCGCGTTTTTAATCAGGCGCAGCTGCTCCAGGAATGTAAGTGTTTTTTTCTTCTGCCCGGCCATAGGTAGTATCGATACTTTTGAATTTTGTCTGCTCGGTAACTTATTGTTTTATTTATAGTGCAACTGTTTAGTTGTCATCATTTTCAGTACCATAAAAAAAACCGCAAAGTATGCGATATACCACCTCAGCAAGTTCATTATTGCTATTGGTAACAGGCGTTTTTACGATTTTATAACCTTTTTTGCCGTAAAACAGGTTGAGTTGTGCCCACCTATCGTTCAGGTAAAAGCGAATTTTCCTGCCATACTGAATGGGCTGTGCATCGCGCAACTCTATGCCCATTTTTTCAACTTCTTTCTTTAGTTCATCCATTATGGCATCTACCTCTCCGGGTACAAAATAATCTTTTGGGGGTGCTGTGCGTATATTTGGATTGAGCTTTTTCTTAATCTCTGCAAGTAAATCGGGCGTAAGCTCCCGTGCCTTTTCTTCTGCCGGAGGCTTTACTTCTACCTCTTTTATAAGGCTTACGGCTTGCTGTACTTGCTCGTGGCTGTCAAAGTTGATGTATTCATTCATGTTTATAGCAAGGGCCTCAGGGTTGAAGTGTGCCTGGCCGTCTGCACTGAGAAAGCAAGCCCTTGTGGCATCGCTGGTTACTTTGTCTATAACCTGATCCAGTGCATATTGTGCAGAGATCTGGTGTACAAATAACTTGTAAAAAACCGTGTATTGCTGTCGGTCAAAGCATTTTTGTGCAAGTCTGAACAATACTTTCAACCCGTTTCCTCCGGGCGAGGTAAACAACAGATGCACCCTGGGGTCTGCTTTGAGTTTGTTTCTGAGGTTTTGTGCCTCAATCCCCTTTTCTGCCAGGTGGTCAATGTCAAGCATAAAATATTGGATCGATGCGAAATTCTCCAGTCTGCGGTAGGGTGGGTGAAAAATTCCGCATACCACATAGGGCAGCATACGCTTTAGCTGATTGTATTTCTTCGGATCGATACTCATAACGGTTCGCAACTGCTGCAATTGCGACTGTAGCTGTGAGTCGGGGCTGCTGATGATTTTAAACAGTGCCTCGGGTTCTATTTTGATCAGCGGATCGTTGGCTGAAATGATATTTTTTCCGTAGGATATCATGGCTGATGATTTTTCAGGAATTCAGAAACAATTTTGCTGTCTGATGGGCCTGCAGTTCTATATGCGTAGCTCTTGTGCGTTCCAGGCCCCTGATGTTTACAACTTCATCCAGATAATCGTTCATCGACTGGATTAAGATTCGCTTACCCATGTTTTCCAGCCAGTATGCCCCATCTTCGCGCACAGAGTAGCAATCCGGGTCAATCACCTGCTGCATACAAAGGTTGAACACCACATAATCGGCCCAAATGCGATACAGTTCAATTACATCATAAACAAGAGCTGGGCGGTTGTAGTCATCGCGGTGAAAGATGCCTGCATAGGGGTCAATTCCGGCTTTTATCAAAGCCCCTTCTACCTTGCCATACAATATGCCATAAGCATAATTGAGCAGGCAGTTGAACACATCAGTGGCAGGGTTTTGTGAGCGGTTTTCGAACTGGTATGCAGTGGGCAGAAACCCCGAAAGGATTGAAAAATAAGCCTTTGAGGCAGCTCCTTCCCAACCCCTTAATGAGGGTGCTATCTCGTGCAGGTAGAGTGCATCTGCCTGCCTGATTTTCTGCTTGTAGTCATTAAGCCGGTTTATCCCCTTGTTTACTTTTTGTTGTTTATCTTCTTCCATGGGCGATAATGCAAGCAGCAATCCAATCTGGTTATCAATCTTCTGCGTAATTAATCCTTTTACCCAGGAGAGGGATTTAGGTGAATACAGAAACTCAAGCTGCTTGCGGCGAATAGTGCTTACAGAGCCATACTTTATACCCCACACCCTGCCTGAAGGCTTGCCGGTACCATCTACAAACATCACATCAATTTCGTTTTCGATAGCCAGCAGGGCTGCATCAGAAGAAATACTTGCTCCTTTGCTAATCAGGATGCTTTTAAGTTTGCCCGGGTGTATGGGTTGTTTGCCATCGGGATGAATGACCAGAAAAATCCCGTTTTCTACCCTGAGGGCTGTGCCAAAGGTATTGAGAATAAGTTCCATAGAATAAAATGGTTTGGTTTGTATTGCCGGTGCTGGTTCTTATGCTACAGACCAGCTTTCCAGAAAATACAGGTTCTTTTCGGATCGCGTGAGTGCTGTATAGGTCCATTTGAATTTCAGCGAGGGGTCGGTGGGGTTCCACAGTCCCTTTTCCAGGATAATATACACATGGGGCCATTCGCCTCCCTGGGCTTTGTGGCAGGTTACGGCGTAGCCATAGCGCGCCCTTACAGCGTTCAGGTAGGGGTCGCTCAGCAAAAAGGTGGTAAACTCTTCGGCATTGCGTTTGGGGTGTATGCCCTTTCGTTTCATGCGTATTATGAAGTCGGCAGTAAGCCGGTACTCTGCTTCATTGTCAAGGCGCGGGGTGTTCATTTCCAGAAACTCCTTCAGCAGCATAGCCTTTACCAGGCGGCGGCCCGAGGCATCGCTTACATACAGCTCGGCGGGTATAAAAGTGAGCCCGGCACGGGTTTCCTCAGGCCCGGTGGTGCGCACTACCTCCACGTGCTCGCCATTGGCAATGTTGAGTTTGTAATTGTTTTGCTGCACCATAAGAATTTCGCCGGGCACCAGCACCGGACTGGCCGGGCCGTGCAGGCGGGCACGTATCTGGCGGTTCAGCTCGCTTACCAGGCGGTTGCTCAGGGCCAGCAATATGCAGTTTTCGAAACCCAGTCTGCGGAAGGTAGCCACATAATGCTCCAGCAGCTGAGTGTCGAGGGCAAAAACATGCATGCCTGCATGCCCGCGGGCTTGTATGTGCAGCCTTGACTGGTAGTTCTGCGACCGGATTACCTGCTGGAGTTTTTCCGCATTTTCAAAAATGCCTTTGTGCTCACCATAGCGCATCACCTCTGTAAGGCTAACGGCGGTGCCTCTTACCCCGAAGGTTTTAATGAGGTAGTGCAGGTCGAGGGCAGGGGAGAAGCGTGCATTGACCGGGGGCAGCTGGGCACTGTCGCCCACAAAGATAATCTTTCGCCTGCCGCAGTAGGTAAAAATATCGCTCAGCAGACTGCCGCTGCCAAACAGGGTAAGGCTCTGCTCGGTAAGGGGCTTGTCGGAGATCATGGAGCTTTCGTCGATCAGGTAAACCCGGTTTTCAGATGCCACATTGGAGGTGAGCCGGAAACGAACTTTCTTGGTCATATTCTCATCGTCCAGCTCGCTGGTATCGATGCTGTAAATAAGCCGGTGCACGGTTTCGGCCTGGTGGCCTGTTTTTGCCGCCAGCACCTTGGCTGCCCGCCCTGTGGAGGCCAGCAGGGTAAGAGGGATGCTCTGCTCCAGGCACCATTTTGCCAGAAACTTCACCAGGGTGGTTTTGCCTGTGCCGGCATAGCCGGTAAGCACAAATACCTGCTCTGAAGAGCTTTGCACAAACCGCTGCAGCATCTGCAGGGCCTTTTGTTTTTCGGGGTTGAGGTCTGAAGGGCTGTTGAGGGGCATGGATACTGTGTTTTGTTTTTAAGTTTTGAATCGGTTTTGCTGCCTGCCTTCATCGCTTCTCCATTGCAGGGTAGAGGCGGAAAGCCACAAATGAGAACAAGGATGTTTTTTCGCCTGTTTTATTTTCTTTTGCCACACGCCGGGTAGTGCTGGCCACGCAGGGTATCCCCTCTTTCTGCAGCATGGCCACCAGGCAATAGCAGAAGGTGAGTTCGCCCATAATATGCACGGCACTTGCAAATCGGGTTTCCTCGTGAGCGGCAAGGGTTTCACAGCATTGCACAGCATACTTCGCGGCCAGTGCTGCTATTTCATCGTGGCCAGCCGCCGGGTCGATGGCCGGAAAGGCCATATCCACAACAGAGCCGTAGTGCTGCAGGGCCATTTCCTTCTGCGCTGCAGGCCATTGGGCTGAGGGGTGGTTTGAGAGATTGAGGAGCATGGGGGTTAGAGTATTTTGGATACAATGGAGCAATATGTTTTTGTTAAAAACTTCTTCAGCCCATTGTAATCAGATGGATTGGTTCTGAACCCTGAATGGTTGATATCGTTGCGCATATCCTGAAGAGCAGCCATATCATCTGCTATCTGACGGAGGACTACCGAATGAAGAATTTTTTCAGTTATTTCGGGGTTTTCAGCGGCAAAACCCTTCCATTGATGTTTCGGAATATTGCGGTTGTGTATGGTAAGGCAGGCAGAAGCAATTTCCCGGTTCAAAAGCTTCTGGTAATCGAGATTGTTTTGACTGAGTATATAAGATAAGCCGGTTTCAAACAGAATGGTATATCCTTGCTGTATCCAGTTATAGTCGATGCAGAGCCTTACAATCCTGAACCCGTTGATGATCGTATCCGCAGAGTTGAATGTTTGCAAAGCCTCCTCAAGCTTATCAATCAGGGGAGCCATGGGGGGTATCAGGTCTTTCTTCAATTCTTTCAAAGATGTGTTGATGTCGTCATATCCTTTTGATTCAAAAAGTTCCTTTCCCCGGCAGGTTGCAATATTATCGAAAATTGCATTGAGGGGTGTGATGAAATTTCTCATTGCCCTGGCAGCTTCATCCTTTCCTTTGGTATCCTTTAATATGGGTTTTATTCCTTCATTGGCCAGGTTGGTTATTTTCTTTACATCACCATAGGCTACCAGTGCATTGGCGGCAGAAGTCCAGTCCTGCAATAAGGAAAAACTTGAAAGGTCAAGGATATTTACATTTCTTTCCTCAATAGGTATCTTTTCAACCTTCCAGGCAGGCCCGAGGGCTTCAAAGGCACCATAGTAAATGCCATTTATTTTGACGTTCTTAAGCGTTTTTAAATAGTTGATAAGTACCATGCCCAGCATAGGCAAGAAACGGAATGCATGTGTAATGTCAAAAATGATTTCATCATCTTTTTCTATTTTATCATATACCTTCTGGAAGATTGCCCAGATTTCTTTCTGCGAAAATCCTTCATCTATCTCCACAGCCTCAGCCGGGCTTTTAAGCTGAAGTATGGTAAGCCGGGTTTGCAGTCCTTCATTGGGTAAGATGTTGTCTTGCCGGTCTTTATGTCCATTGTTCTGCCAGTTTTTTTCAAAAGCCTCCGAAGTGGTAAAAATAAAAAAACGATCGTAGTCTAAGCAGTGCTGAATGATGGTGGCCTCCTGCACGTATTTTATGTCCTTAACGGGTTGTTTGTCTGGGCTAACATAATTGCAGTTATGGTAATTGCTGGTTCCCAGGAAACTGATAAAAACTTTTCTGCTCATGGTCTTTGATATTTAATGTCAGCGCTACGCGCCTTATTGGATTATTTGCATTTTATTTTCTAACATAATGGCGGCGCTATGCGCCTAACATACTGTCGGCGCTATGCACCTACCATATTGCCGGCGTTCTGAGTTTCATGCCATGCGGTTAATTTTTGTCAGGCGCGTAGCGCTGTAATGCTGGTTGCTGCAGCCAGGCCCATCTTTAGCTTTCAGGCGCGTAGCGCTGACACTTTAACCCCTGCCCGGTAATTTGCTTTCATCACTTTTCAACACCCTGTTCATGCCTATCATCATAAAACTCAAATACATATTGATTCTCAAACTCAATTTCAAAGAGCTTCAGCAGCTTGAAATATTCCTCCCTGAAGGTGTTTGCCTTACGGGAATGATGCGCCTCCTGCCCGATAATGTATTGTATTACCCGATCGCGCTGCGACCGTGAATACGAAAAAACAGCATACCCGCGCTGCCACTCAAACCGGCCTTTTATCAGCCCACGCTCATTAAGCCACCGCGATGCATTGCTTTTGATGGTTTCCACACTTTTCGACAACAGAATGTGCGGTTTGATATCAAAGAACAGATGCACGTGATCATACCACCCGTTAACAGCCAGGGGGAACAACCCGATATTGGTCATAATGCCATGCATATAGGGAAAAAGCTCACGCCTTACCTCCGGCAACAGCACATTCTGCCGGCCTTTTACCGCAAACACCACCTGAAGGTTGATTTGTGAATATACATTTGCCATACTGCCTGTCATTGGGTTAAACTATTTTGTCGCCATTTTGCCGACGCGAAAAACAACCTGGCTGTTGCGTTTACATGCTTTTATTCTTCATGCTTCCGATAGAAGCGTATTCAGGTTTTTCCACTCCCCGGGTTGAACAATCTACCTGTTCTGGACAAAATTACCGCCCTGTCTGCTATTCCTCTGATGCCTAATATGGTCATTCTTCTTGATAAATCTTTGCGGAAATCCGGCATGGTGTTTTGTAAGTCTGCCAGTGTGGCAATCCAGGCGTGGGAGCGAAGACCGAAATTCTTGTTTAAGGCGCTCAGCTTGAAAAGTATGTTGTCAAGATTGGTCTTATTGATCTTCTCCCTGCCAATACTCACTTTTGCCTCCACAACATACAGTTCATTTTCACTGGTAAATACAATGTCCAGTTCATTGTCGAAGCCCGTCCGCTGAGGTTCAGGGAGGTTGTTGATTTTAAGCCGGCACTCAATATCACCGGGGCCCAGCTTCCAGCCCTCGCGGGTTTTGAAATAGACCCATTGCTCAAACCATCCTCCTGTAAACAGTTCTTTATGAGCGTTGTCGCGCATCCCTGCAACCTTGCCCGGGTCAAAGTCTGCTGCCTGGTATTCTTTGAGAATCTTTTTCAGAAAACGAGGGTCTTCAAACTCTTCCTCAGGCATGGGCTCATAGCTAATTCCATAGGCCTGCAGGTATTCTCTTACGCTCAGGCGATAGCCGATTGCCTTTTCGCAGTGGGCAGGAAAAAGCTCCACCAGGGTGTTTTTCCCGATAGGGATATAGCTGATGGTATTGCCCGGCTTGCCGAAATGGTTGAAGCAGGCCAGAAACATGAGTTTGGTGCCGCAGGTCAGGTTTACCAGGCAGTCAAGAGGCTCGGGGAATTCCTGCTGCAGGAAAGCTTCCATGGCCTGCAGGTCGTTCTCGTCGGGTATGACCAGCTCGCGGCATTGCGCTGCGGGCAAACCTGCCGCAGCCATAATGTCGTGGGTTTTTCCACGCTGCTTCATGGTAGGGGTGCTGATAAACACATAATCATCCACCTGCCCCTGCAGCTCTTTAATAAGCAGCACATTGGGCAGGGTTTGATCGGAGATAAGGGAAATGAGGGTGGGCATGAGGAAGTGATTTAAACTAAACCTTGATATTCAACTTGCACAATACGTCCATCTTTTGACTTTTGCTTAATAATGACCCATACCTCCAGGCCTTGATCCAGTGGGATGTTAAGTTTAGTTTTGGGTATAACCAATTGTACCTCAATTTTTTCATCAGCAAGAACTGCTTTTTTCTTTCCCGTAATTTTTGCTTTTATAAGGCCGGCTGTATTCTCAATTTTTTCTTTTGTGATATCTGGTTTAAAAACCTCTTCTTTGGTTTCCTTTTTATCTATATTCTCATTTGCTTGAAAAGGTAAAGTCTTTTTTTGCCCAAGCAGGTTCGAATAATAATCCAGATATTGAGGCTGATTTAGCGGGTTTTTTTTCCCTTTCATTTTTGGAAAATCCTGAAGAACCATATACTGAAGCTCACTTCTTTCTGAATTATTGTGTTCTTTTGCCATCAAAACCAGTTCATCCGTTATGTTATTACCGTCCTGAATTTGCTCATTTATATACTGGTCATAAAGCTTTACGCAGGTTTCCATGTCTGTATTAGATTTTTGACTGGCTGAAAAATTCAGGATCGATATTTTCACCTTACCGTAACCATAAGGTTTGGCGAATCCGATGGTATGGAAGGTATCTGTTTTTCCAAATATTGTAAGCGCCTGGATTAAACCTCCAACTTCCAGTGGTTTTAGGTTGTGGAACCTGATTTTTTGTGTAAATACACTTCCTTCAGCCAAGGGAATAAAAGGATTTGTGTTGTCCTTTTGTGTGGCGTCTACCTGGAAATTTGTGAAAGAAGATTTCTGAACCGGGTATCTTTTCCGCCCTTTGAGCAATGCATTGGGGCTCATATAGGTCGTGTAAGGCTCTTTCAGTAATCCATTTTCACCCTTTTGGGTCAGATATATAGGATAATAGGAAGGTTTAGGACTTCCCATCAGCGGGGCAAGCTCGCTCTTATAAGTGACTTCTGAAGTAAGGAATGCATGACCAAACTGCACCCTTCCTTTCAAACCCGAGGTTGAATCTCCCAATAGCAATGCTGCAAAATCGGGTTTATCTGCTTTATGTTGAGCAGGCAAACAATCCTTTATTCTGTTAGTGTAGGGTAATTTGTAAAGGTACGAAATACCTATGCTCTCAATTTTGTTTTGTTCGTCCCTTTTAAAAAAGACAGGAATTCTACCCTTAAAGGTCTGCTTAAGATATTTCCAGTCATCTGATTCTTTATGGATGAAAAGAAAATCTTTCCAGATTTCTGATGAAGTTGAAAGCTTCTCAACTTTCCTAGCTTCAGGTTCAAAAAAGATGAATTCATAGAACTTGCCTCTCCAGGTTTCTTTTCTCTTCCTGGGGTCAAAAGATTTTTTCCTGGCACTGGGCTGTCCTGTAAAGACCAGAGTTCCCAGCTTTCCTTCATGATCCTTCGTTTTTTTGTAAAAGTCTCTTTTGTCAACTCCTGACCTGCGGTCCATTTTGTCTGTATCTGAAACAAAATGAAAAGAGAGGTTATTTGTTCCGAATGCGTTGTACTTAAACTTGGCAGTCCGGTTGCTTTCCTTTGTGAAATCAATGCTTTTGGGACCATTACCGAATTTTTCCGAAAACCCTTTGTTTGAAATTACGTCGATTTCATTATGTGACAACCTTCCCGGAATACCACAATCCGTAATCTCTATTTCATTTTCATTTTTGATGTTCAACCATCCACAGTAGGTTTCTTCTCCTGTCATCTTTTCAAGGTAATCCTTTCGGTTATTCAGATCCCTCATAGCGTATCGGTCATTGGAGATCCAGTCCATTTTTCCGAAGCTGATTATTTCCAGCACATTTCTTATCATACCCTTAACTGAGGTTGCAGGAATAAAATGCTGCCCATTATGATGACTGAATTTTTTGTATTCGCTATCTTTCTTTACTCCCTGCTCACGGGTATATCCATTGCGAACAAACAATGGAGATTTCGCTTCGATGGAAATTTCCAGTTCACCATCAATACCGTCTTCGAAAGGCATATCCTGTGAAACCTCTGCAGCCCATTCGGGCAAAATTACCTTCTCATTAAGCGGTACAAAATTGAACGGGGCTTTGATATATTTTGTCATGGTTTATTCCTCCTTACAGTTGAATCCAACAAAAACATTCATTGCGGGTTTAAGCACTTCGAAGCCGTTACAAAAAGGGTCTTCGTCAGGTATCCAGAACTCCCTGAAGCAGATTCTGTCGGCTTCATTGAAGCTTGCCAGCCAGTGTCGGTGTGTGCTTTCATATTGTTCCAGTTCTTTCAAATTATACCTGAAAACATGATATGTACCATCCTGCATGCTTATGAAATAGGATGTGCTGGTTTTCTTGTCGATGATGTAGCCCTCTGCAATAAATGGGTTTGAAGCACCCGATGGCAGGTACAACGCCTTGTCCTGCCTGTATACTTCAGGTTTTTCAGCATTACTCCACCATATGTAACCTTCGTAGCCGGCATGTACCGGTATATCTTTAATATCGATTTTATAGTTGCTCATTGCTGAATCTCCTTTCCGTTTTTATAATAAGTTCCGTTAAAGCAGCCGTGTCCCCTCATGGTGCCTCCTCCCAGGGGCAGCATCCCGGTGCACAGGTCGGTGAGCGTTTGCTCAAAGGCATCGATAATATCACTTTTTTTCATTACTGAATTGTGCACGAGAATAACCAATTCTGCTTTCATGTTTTTACCGAAAACGACTTCTTCACTGAATAAGGCACCATCCATTGCACCTCCTGTAAACCGGTCGATGGCCACATGATTGAAAAGTTTCTTTTCGGGCTCGTTATCAAAATAGAAATCTGAAAAGATCACCTTGCCTCGCATAATGTCGTCTTCTCCATTTGCTTGCCCGAATAATTCAACAACAGCAGGATTGTTTTGTGCCACAATATTCAGTATGCTGTCTTTGCTGCTGTCGAATTTTCCTTTGTTGATTTTAAAGCCTTTTTGCAGTAAAAACCCCAGTGCATCATCCTCTTTGAGTTTTTCCACTGTAATGCCTGCTGTTTTGTTGAAATGATAGGTAATACGATGGGCAAGAGCTCCTTTAAGAGAGCTTGCGGGGATGAAAACCCTTTTTTCTTTCCATGATGGCTGGTTATTGTTGTCCCACTCCAGAACATCTTCAACCACAAAGGTCATGTCTGCATCTTCCGATTCCAGGCCACTGCCAAAAAGGAAAAAATCCTCCGGGGTCAGCGATAAGCTGTATTCTGTCCATTCATTGTTGCGGAGAGCCTCAGGTAAAGTTTCTTCAGATACCTTCCACCAGTCTTTTTCATCGGCCAGGGAGGACGATTTATCAAGATACCGGCTCAGTGCAACATCGGTAGTCAGATCCAGTATGGCTGTTTTACAGGATACCACTTTTACTTTGCCAAAACCTTTTCGGGTGCCCCCTCCAATCCGGAAGGCCGGATTGCGAAACTGGCTGATGATATCATTCCAGGCATGCTGGTCTGCTTCGGAATTGTCGCCTGTCATTTCCAGTTCAAAGCAAAACCGTGTTCCTTTATAGATCACTTCTTCATCAAACTTTCCCTGATCTGCAGCAGCACCCCGGTGCGTGATTCTGACATGCTGCCTCACAGGCAGGTTTTTGAACCTACTGAAAAAAGGGTCGCCGGCTAATGCAGTATTGATCCCGTCAATTACAATTCCGTTTTCTCCTACCATATGGGCAGAGGAAACAATGAGCCTGGAGCCTTCACCATCATCTCCTTTCTGATAACCAAACACACGATCCTTCATGGATTCTTCCATGGAGAGGCTGTGCCTGAGAACTCCTGCCAAGGAAGTTCCGGGAATAAAAGGCAAATCGTTTATATCTCTCAGCACCAGTTGATCACTTGTCATATCGCCCTTGCCACTTCCAACGGAAACGGGGGTTTCAGCTTCTACTACAACCCGTGCTAAAAACTTGTGCGTGAATATTTTATTATGCATGATATTCCTCCTTTCCCTGGATTTGTTTTGCCATTTCAGCGGCAAGGTTTATGATAATCTTTTGTGCGGTCTTATTGTCAGCATCCTTGAGTAACTCTTCAAAAAATTTCTTAAAGGTTGAAAGTTTTTTTCCCTCCCATTTTTCTTTGGCTACCCCATGCACGAGGTAGCCATCGGGCTCTTTGAATAAAGCATCAAAGAGTTTCTGCTTGTCGGCATGCACCATTGCTTTCATCCTGATGCTTCCCCATTGCGATGCCATACCTCGCCATTGCCTGAAATTTTGATGTTCTGTAAATTCATTTACTTTACGATAAATATCCTGTTCTTCCTGTTTTTGATTTTTCTGCTGTTTCAGAAAAAGAAGAAGCATTTTATCATGTTCAGAAACAGAATCTGTGCTCACCGGCTCCTGTTGTGTATTACCTTCAGGTAAACCAATGAAAGCATATTTACTTTCAGCACTCTCTCCCACAGCTTTCAGGAAAGAAGGGTTGATTAATACTCTTCCAAACCCTTCATTTACGAATAAGCCGATTCCTTTTTCTGTACTAGCTGTATCCACGTCCTTTACAGTGGCATTTTCAATATAAAACACACTGCCTTTTTCTATCCCTGTCCTGTCGGCATCCCTTTGCTTGCGTGTGCTGTTATAGGGAGCATACTGAAAGGTTCGCACCTGACTTTTCGACCAGTTTATGGAGGCCCCGGGATTTTTAATACCCAGGTCAGAGAGGGTTGGGTTAAGGGTAAGCTGGCCATACGCATCTCTGAACACCAGCCTGCTCTCTGCGTATACCAGCAGAGCGTTTTGCAGATCAAAGGATGAAAAACTTTCCTGGTAATTTTCCTGCATGATTTCTACCAGGCCGTATTGCGCGTTGGACGACCTGCCTATGTTGCGGTAACCCACAAGTGCATCGATAACTTTTTGCCTGGTTTCAGGGGGCAGGTCATTGTCAAAACTCAACTCGAATCCCATTTCCAGGCCCTGGCTCATGGCTTCATAGCCGTACATCCTTGCATCCTGTGCTCTGCGCTTTTTACGGTCGAAAGCAGATTTTATGGAAAAGCTCTTTTCTGTATTAAAATAAAAAACAGAACTTTCATCATTCAGGTTTTTGCTTATATATCCCTCACGGGCCTGTTTTAACTGCACCGGTTTGCCGTTTTCCTTCAGTCCGCTGTAAGGAAGCAGATGATGGATAAAGGCTTTGTCGGTTATTTTAAGGCCCTTGGGTGAATACAAGGATGCGGGTACCCGAACAGCTCTGCATGTATTATAAATGGGGTGAGCATCTCCGAATCGTACCTTTCCGCTGTGAAAGATGGTAAAGTTTTCACCGGAAGTTGATTTATATAATTCTCTTGCCGCAATGCCCAGGAAGGCTGAACCAGGAATAAAATCAAGGGTTGACTGGTTCCCTTCGGTGGCAGCCCTGTAATTGATGATAACGTCAGACATTAATCTGCATCGGAATCTTATTGTATCCATATTAAATTTCCTCCTTTTTTACAATTTCAAATTTACACCTGCCTAACCCCCGCGTTCTGTTCAGCCCCATGCGCTTGATCCAATTCATGCATTGCTCTATTTTTAATGCATCTTCTTTGTTTACGTTGTATATGGCAGCATGCAGTGTTAAGGGAACTGTTACTTCAATTCTTCTCAGGCTACCTTTTTGAGCAACGCCATTTTCATCGATGGCTGTGGAGGCCATGCTGCGGTACAAATAGGGTTTAAGGGATTCATTCTGGTCTGTCAGGATTTTCCGGAGACTTGAGTCCAGGTGGGCATTGGTGAAAAAAGCGCTGCCCCTGGTGTGGATGGTGGATTCTTCCATAGACTTCTCATCAAAGTAGCCGAAAAACTCTTTAATGAAAGGATCTTCTTCAGGCTTCCGGTTTTTAAGCTCAAGCAAATCGAGTGCAGCTCCTTTTAAAAGTCCCTTAAGTGTTTTTCCCGGAATATAGGGCAGGTTGTTTTGGTCTTTAATAACCAGTGCATCCAGGTCAGCCCCTGAGGTCAGACCAGAACCCGTATGCCAGTAAGAAAAAAAGGTGATGCTATAGTGTAAAGTTGCCATATTTATTTTCCTCCTTCTGTTATCGAGTGAATACTTAACCAGTCAAAAACCGGGGTAACCTTTCTGCTCTCGCTGCTGCCGGGGTATTGCCTCTGCACATAAAAGCTATCGGGTGATGTAAGCCCCAGTTTTTTGAGCTTTCCCGCCAGGGTTGGCGAATTCAGCATCCTTTTTGATTTTTGCCTGGCCAGTTCTTCGCTGGTGTAAATATCGGTAAGCCATTGCCTGAGATGAGATTTTACCGGGTTTCCTTTCTCTTCGCCAAGTATGGAGCATTCTTCCATCAGTTTGCTGATACTCTTGTACCCATTGCTGGTTTCCTCCAGGAGAAAATAAGGGCCATGGTTCAGGTTGGTGCCTGTGCCGGGCACCCTTAATTCCCGTTGTTTTATGTCATTGTAGTCGGTAACAAAACTATCCTGCACCTTGTGGAATACAAGGCAGGAGGGTGTCCTTTCCGGGTTGATGTCTTTTGCTGTTTTTTTTGCTTCGCTGCAAAGACTCTCAGCAAGATCGTATGCGTAATGAAAAGGGAAGCTGTATTTTACAAACGTAATACCCGCGCATGCGGTAATGCCGTTTTTCAGCGAACTGTAGTTGATCGAGCTGAAATTCGCCTGGGTTTCCTGTTCGAAATATTTTAAAAACAGTTCTGTGAATTTCAGCGCCAGGTCTGCCCTGCAGATAATGGTTATATCATCTCCACCCAGTACAATGGGTCTGAAAGGTGTTTTGTAGGGAAATCCGTTTTTTCCTTCCTGAAAGGTTTTTTCATACTCTTTCTTTTCAATGCCAATCTGATTTTCAAAACAAGCATAAGCTTTCTGTGCGGCACTTTTGGTTGCTGCATCGATGGCCCTGGAAAAGTCTCGGAAAGCCCGGGCATTGTATTTTCCTTCTTTTTCAACCATCTCTGCTGCCAGTTTCTGCAGCAGTAAGCCCATGTTGTTGCCATCTGCATGTATAACAGCAAGCCATCCATAATTACTGCCTTTGGTTCTGACCATTTCTTCCAGATCCAGTGGGAGTTCAAAAGTGGAATCTTTTCCAAAGAAGCTTTCGGTAAGCCGGCCGTACTTTTCCGTCTTACTATCTTTATCGGGCATGATGGTTTCAATCTTTCTCAGGGCAGACAGATCATAATACTCTTTTTCATTTTTTCTTTTCTTTACACTTACAGCCGGTAATCCGGTACTGCGGGATCTGATGGCTGCAAGCAAACCCGTTTCACCTGCACGGTTTACCCTGTTGCGTTGTGCCCGCAGTATCGCTTCAAGCTTTTCTATATGCTCGTAGCTTAGCTCTTGCCCGTTTAAGGGTACAATCCCCTGGCTGATGGTTATACCCGGAGCAAATTCCATAACCTTGCGCGGGAAATTTTTTACCAGTTTCCGGGCAGTTTCCCCATCATCAAAAATATACTTGATGTTCCCTGCTGCTGTCAAAATAGCATTGGGGTCATTGTCAAAGTTCTCTTTCCCCAGTGCATCGGCGAAAAGACGGCTGCATATCTGCTCCACAAGTTCGCTTGCCCCGGCAATTTCTTTGAGTTTATTAGTTTGAAAAATAAAGCCCTGTATTCCTTGTACACTGGCTCCGTATAAAAATTTTCCCATGATTTATGATTGTTTGTTACTTTGGTTATTCATTCTTTTTCCTGAATTCATCACCACCCCATACCCCAGGCTTACACTTTTCCCCAGTCCGATATAGGAGGGAAGAAATATATTGGTGGAAAAATTCAGGTTGAAAGCCGTAACGTTCGTGCCTTTTACTTTTACCTGCCTTGGTATAAGGGGAGATTGAATTTTCAGTTCGATGGGTTTGCTTACATTCCATTCAATGCCTTTGGCAAAGCTCAGAATATTGCCCTTGAGGATGGCGGTAAGCATTTCCTGCCGGGCTTCTTCGTCAGGCAAGGTCAAATACTTTGTGTAGTTTTGCTGGTTGAGGGCTACCCAGTTGTGAATGCGGTAGTCAAACATTTTGTCCCACACCTGCATGGTAAACTGGTTGAGCGAGAGGTTCTCTATTTTCATGTCCAGCTTTCTTCCGCTCAGGCTCAGGCTCCAGTCTTTGTGCTGGAAAAACTTATGAATTTCATCCACCCCAAGCTCTATGCATACAATGCCGGGTTGCCCCGACAGGTTTTTGTACTGGATAAGCGGATAGCGATAAGAGAAACTGTCCTTGCCTAAATGGTTATGAAACAATACATTCTCATGGCCCACCTTGGCAGCAATGGCTCCACGGAAGGCAGGTATTTCGTGCCCGGCAAGATCTCCGCTGAAGCGAATGCGTAAGGTTCGGATTTTTTTCAGAGTGTCTGGCATATTTTAAATTTAAGCTGTTTCTGATAAATAACTGAATGCCTCCCTCAATCACAATGCATGTGCCTCATTGTCAGAAGTAATGATGGATGTAAACAGTGTATGAAATAATCCCCTTTTTGATCTTTCAACCCACCTGCAATATATACATAATTTTGAAAAAGTAAATGAGACAAGTCGCAAATTATTTTCCACAAAACTATTGATTTCTTGATTTTGAGCACAGTCAGTCCTCTGGATAGTTTTGCTGAAGTTCCCAGGAGAGTATGGGGTAATGTGTAATGCCTGATGGCTAATGCCCAATGGCCCAGGCGCCCAATACCTGTTTTCAAATCTCAACTCCCTGGGGCAACATAGGGTTGTTGGACTGTATCTTGGGTGTGCCCAGGCGCTCATCCTTTTATTTCTTAATCCTTGTGCGGCCTTTCAACCTGTGAAGATACAGTTCACAGGGTGGGTTTATTTTTGCATCGTGTAAAGGTTTTTCTGATCCGGAAAATAAAATCCTGTGAGGCAGCGATACAGCGACATGGGTTGTCGGAGGGGTGGATTATTTTTGCGGCAAGAAAGCCATCCACAAGGTACCGGACGGATTACGGATCTTTTCACACACTGCAGTATTCACCACTAAAACTTAAAGCTATGCAACAGAACATTAAAATTCCGCTTCTACGTGCCATGGGGCAGATCTTCGACAAGTCGGGAGAAAGTTCTATGGGCGATCACCTTTTTGCTGAACTGGAGCAGGAGTTGCAGCTGGTGGCCGGTTATTTTGAAGTCAACACCCTGCAGGCTTTTCTGCTGTCCCATATTTTTGTGCTGAACTACAACCATTCTTCTGCCAATATCAACCGTATCACAAGGCACCTCAACTGCAACCCTATGCGTTTGCTGGAGCACAGCGGCGAGCTGGAGTATCTGGTAAAAAGCGGAATTGTCCGTGGTGATGTTTCGGGCCGGCGCCGCAGCCACACCCTGAGCGATGCGGAGTTGTATATCAGTCCGAAGATAGAAGAAGCCATACTGCAGGACCTGCCTATGCCCAGGCCTGAGTCGCCGGTGCTGGATTGTTTTGTGACGTTGCTGGAGAGGATAGTGGAGCTGGAAGAAGAACTGTCGGAGAGTGAGATCTCGCCTGGTGCATTCGAGAAAAGGCTTGAAGAGTTGCTGCTGAAAAATACCCATTTTGGATTGATAGACCAGATGGCAAAGATCAAAATGGAGAAACTGGACTCTTTCGTATTCCTGCGCCTGGTGTGGGAAGTGCTCAACGGCCTGCATTCGGTGGAGGTGGAGAAGGTGATTCGAGAGGTGCTGTCAAGAAAGGCCGGACGCAGGGTGAAATATTTGCAGAGCTTTCTGAAGGAGACCAACATGCTGCAAACCCTGGGCTGGGTAAATCTCAGGCAGAGCCGTTTTCTGAATGAAGCAGAGATAGAGCTGACCGACAAGGGCTCCAGGCTGGTTACAGATATGGGGTTGCATCTGGAAAAGAAGCAGGAAAAGAACACGAACTACCTGGGCCCCAGATCTATTGCAGCCAAAGAATTGTACTTCAATGCGCGTGAAGCAGAAGAGCTGGAGATGCTTCAATCCATGCTGATGGAGAAGAACTTTAAAAAGCTGCAAAGCCGCCTGAAAAAGCAGGCTCTGCCCCATGGGCTTACCGTGTTGTTTTTCGGGTATCCAGGCACAGGTAAGACCGAAAGTGTTATGCAGATGGCCCGCAAATCCAATCGTGAGGTATACAAGGTAGATATCAGCCAGACCAAATCCATGTGGTTTGGCGAGAGTGAAAAGATCATCAAGAGGATTTTTTCCGATTACCGCAACTATGCTGCCGAGTGCAGCCGAATGCCCATACTGTTGTTTAATGAGGCGGATGCCATCATTTCCAAAAGGAAGGATGCCTCCAGTTCCAATGTGGCACAGACCGAAAATGCCATCCAGAACATCATCCTCGAGGAGCTGGAAAACTTCCAGGGAATCTTTATGGCTACCACCAACCTGGTGGAAAATTTGGACAAAGCCTTTGAGCGCAGGTTCCTGTTTAAGGTGGAGTTTGACAAGCCCTCTGCCGGGGTGAAAGCACAGATCTGGCAGTCGAAGATGCCCGGGCTGCTGCCAGAGCAGTGTGCCGGGCTGGCAGCCGGATTTGACTTTACCGGGGGGCAGATCGACAATATCGTGCGCAAGTGCGTTACCCACTCAGTGCTCTATGGCACCCCAGCGGATATGGAGAGTATTACGAAGTTTTGCCGGAGTGAAAATTTTCATCAATCGCCGCTCGGGGCTATTGGCTTTAAGAACAGAGCAGTGAAAAAGGAGTAGTATGCGGTAGTTTTTACTTTTAAAAAACCGTGAAATACCGGTTAAGGTAAAAATTAATGCGACTATGTTTGCTATTACACCCGGGGAAAGGGGAGAGTATCCGCATCATGCGTAGGAGTAAAACTTATAAGTTGCTTTATAGCAGCAAAATGGTGCTTGTGTGCAGGTGAAAGGAGCGTTCCCGTAAAAGGATGAAAACAAGTACCCGGTGCCGATACCGTTGCGCTGCCCGCCAGGCTGGATTAACGAAGAAAAAAAAACAACGACACGTTTTGGCCTGGCTGCATTTTAACTTTGGCGGGAAACCGGGAATTAGAATCCCGTAAAGCGTAAACATGAGATGTAAAAATGTAATATGATGGAAACAGAAAACAAATCAGCCGAAAGCATCCGGCAACTTTTCAAAGGTTCAAAATGTATGAGAATTCCAGCTTATCAGCGAGCATACAGCTGGGAAAAGAAACAATGTTCTCAGTTCCTTGAAGACCTTTTGGAGCAAAATGGGAAGAGATACTATCTGGGGCAATTCCTTTTTGAAAAAGACGGAAACACTCTTTTTGTTATTGATGGCCAGCAAAGACTTTCCACAACAATACTTTTTCTTTCCGCCCTTGCTAAAGTCAAAATCAAAATGGGAGCGAAGGTTGACGAAATTAAAGAAATCTATCTGACAGACATTTTCAGAACCATTGATGATGACCAGGTGATTTTCAGGAAAGTTACGCAGAAGCATCTGGTATCAGCAATAGACGACACTGAAACCATCTCACAAAAGAGAATTATTGAAGCGTTCAGCTTCTTTGAAACGGAGTTAAGTAAACTTGACATTGAGAAATTAACCCTGCTTCAGCAGACATTGGAAAATGCTGTTGTCAGCACCTTTTACATTACCAATAAAGTAGAGGCGACACAGGTTTTTGAATACCAGAATAACCGTGGCAAAGAGCTTTCAAGATTTGAAGTAATCAAAGCATATTTAATGCACCAGATTTATATTCAAACCACCGACAACCACCAGGCAAACAACGACATTGCAGAGATCCAGAGTGTGATTTCCAAAACCTACCGATACATTGAAGCCGTTGAAGGATTCTTTACGGAAAACGAACTCCTGGATAATTACTGCAATTTGTTTTTCAATATGGGGGGTAACATTGAAGCAATCAAGGAAAAGCTAAACAAGACAGAGGATAAAACGTACTGGATAAAGCTGTTTTTCGAAAACTTTGCCGAACTGGCCCATAGTGCCAAAAGTATTGTGAGCAACAAAAACCAACCGGAGATTTCAAACCTGTTTTTTGTTGGCAATGAAGCAAACTGGAAACTTGTTTTGCTGACAATCTTCTACAATGGAGAGGTTAAAGGCGACACATACAGAAAGATCTTAAAACTGCTGGAGGTGCTTTGCTTCAAACTTAAACTTGGCGACTACCGCACCGATTATTTGCCTTATTATGCCAGGCAGTATTTCAATCCGAAAGTTGCTTACAGTATTGAAAATCTGTATCAGGACATCAGAAACGCAACGGAAACCGGCTTTAAATGGTATTGGAATGACGGGGGCAGATTTGAAAACATTATCACAAACTATTTTGATAACGAAAAATGGCACTACAACCGAAATACCATCAAGTTTGTATTATGGCAATATGAAAACAGTTTAAGGATAAAAAACCGTTCAGGGGCATTGCTTGACAAAGACCTTTACAACAGCTACACCATTGAACACATCAAACCGCAGAATCCGGCAGACGAAGCATACAGCGAAGAGTTCAGAACGAGCTTTGTAAACCTTGCAGGCAACCTGGCTTTGCTGACACAGAGCCAGAACAGTAAGTTCGGAAACAAATCCTTTGAGAAGAAAAGTGAGTTGTTTCAGGATACGGCCTTATCGAGCTACACAGAAATAAGAGAAAAAAAACAATGGACTGAAGTTGAGATACACGAACGACACAAAAGAATATCAGACTTTGCGAAACAGTATTTTGACACTTCCAACATATAACCAAAGGCCGAAACACAGCAGATGACGTGCTATGGGCAATCGTGCACCGGGGCTGATGGCAATTCCCTTATAAAAGACAGCAAAAACACTCTTTATGCTTGAACACGGATCGCTGCAGCCGGCCAAAACCCCTGCACGAATTGCGTAAAACCCCTTTGTGGCTGGAGCTGTTTTTTGTATATCTTGCCGCAGGGAGAGATTATCCGGGAAGAGCTCCGGATGCATTGGCTTCAACGAGAAATTTAAGTGATAGGAAAATGCGAAGGATTACATTACCACATCCATGTATTTTTATGATGCTGACTGCCTTTTGGCTGGCCGTTATGCCGTGTAAGCTCAGGGGGCAGAACCTCGATCCCGAGCGGATCTACGAAGTAGCATTGGGAGGAATTGTGAAGGTACTTACCCATGAAGCCAGAGGAACAGGCTTTCTGGTAAGCGAGCAAGGCTATATAGTTACCAACCATCACGTAATAGCAGGCGGGCGCAATCTCAGGGTTGAGTTCTCCAATGGGAGATCTTATCCGGTTATCCGGGTGGTGGATTTTCTTCATACCAACAATGAGGATCTTGCATTGCTTTACATTGGTCCGGTGCAGGGGCACCGCCCTTTACCGTTACTTGCCACTGGCGAAGCGCGCGTGGGTTCACAGATTGCCATCATCGGATCGCCTCTCAGGTTCGATTTTACCATTGTAACAGGGGTGCTGTCTCACCATGAGAACCGATCTGCCAAATCGTGGGAATTGCACCATACTGCCCCTACCAACCGGGGCAACAGCGGCAGTGCACTGCTCAACCGCCACGGGCAGGTGGTGGGGGTAGCTACCGGGAGTTTTCAAAGCTATAACAACCAGCCTGTAACAGGTATTCACATTGCCACCAACGCCTCTTCGCTGCGTCGGTTTCTCCAGAAAAACAATGTAAGCTTTTCTACCCAGCCCCTGATCAGCGAGCTGGACCTGCAGGCCCGCCAGCAGCTCTCTCCCGCCGAGCAAAGGGTATTGGAAGAGGCACGGCTGGCTGCCATTCGGCAGCAGCGCGAGCTGGACAGCCTGCGCATGCAGGTGCAGATCAGCGAACAGCAGGGGCAGCTGCAGCGACAGCAGGAGCAACAGCAAGCCTTGCGCATGAAAGAGATAGAGTTTCAGAAGTTGCAGCAACAACAGCAAAAACAGGAGCGGCGCATGGCCCGAAAAAGCCTGCCCGGGCGCCTGGTGCTCAAAGCCGGTGGGGGTGCCCATTACTATATGGCCCACTGGGAGCACTACGACAGCAACTTCGATGCAGCCCTGCCTGCACCGCTGCTCAATGGCATGCTCGCCTACCGCTATGCGCTTAAGGGAAGAGGCACTTCCGCACGTGGCAATGCACTGGCGCTGTTTGCCACTGCAGGTACCATGAATGCCCATGCCATGGGAAAACTCCATCAGGCACATCTGCCCTCCGGAAACCCCGCGCCCCATGTATCGCAGCACTTCTGGGAGCTGGAAGCCGGATGGATGTTCAGGCAGTGGTTTCGCCTCAGCGCCGGCACCGGGCAACAGCTTATCAAAACACCCGAATACAACAACTCTCCCCTGGAGTACTACACCACCACCAGCGGTATCGTGCTGCGCATGGGCCGGGCAGAGCTCGATCTTACCGCCACCGCAATGTGGGGGCAATTCTACAAAGAACCCGCCCTGCGATACAATGCCACCCTGAATATCTTCTTTTCTTTCGCCAGGTGGTAAGGTCTTGATCTTCAGGGATGCCATTCCGGTACCTTAGGTTTTTGGGGTAGCTCCAATCTACGCGACACTACCTGTCGTGACAACATGATACCTTTGGCCGGCAATGGTGCAGCCAGTGGGGCTGCAGACCAGCAAATCCAGCACATCCACACAATCTCCAGCCCTATGAACACACGATTGCAGCAATTTGCCGACAGCTTCGACCGCTCCCAGACCCGCAATTTCTCTCTGCACTTTATTGAGTTTACCGATTATTTTGAATACGCTGATGTACTGGGCGAGGAAGAGTATAAGCTCGTTTACCTTGCCTGGTTGTGGGCCCATGGCTGGGTGTACAACAACGGAGAAAGCTATTATTTTATCAAGCAGAGTGAAACTGGATTGTCCATGAAGGACTTTGCCCTTTACGATGAGGTAGAATACGACCAACGGGGCAAAACAGACCTGTTGTATACGTATTTGTATTATGAACTCGATGAACTAAGGGAAAGAATGGGCTGGAACGAACCCCGGCATTACCCCTGTCCGGTAAAAAGCCTGTCGGAACAATTGTATGCAAAGCCAGGCAGAGGACCCAAAGAGCAGCCCCCGGGCGATGCCTGATGCAAGGGTTTAGCCGTATGCAAACATGGGGGTAAAAAAATCCTGAAAATTTCACAGAAAAAGTACGCAAAACACCGGGCCTGATAAAAGAATTTTTGTATATATTGGTCCGGGAATTAGATAAAAGGGAAATACTTACAGGTGAGCGGGTTCTCAAAACCCATGGGGCTGTTTTTTAGCAGAGAAGGTATTGCTTTTCCCTTTTGGAGTTGTGAAGCTACATTGCACAGTTCGGTGCTAGCTTTGCAGTGTGTAAAAAAAACAGTATTCACCTTAAAACAGAAACACCATGGAAGCAAGCAAACTACCCCGCCCCACACAAGCCCAGTACGACAGACTGCTGCAACTGGAAAATGAAAAGCAATTCAACGATGAGTTCATGGAGCTGTCCAACAGCTTCGACTGGTCGGCACAGACCTTTGAAGAGAACGGCAGGTACGGATTGAAGTCGGCCGTGGGAGAAGTTTTGCTGCCTGCAAACTTTGAGGATTTTATGACCATGACCGGCGATGTGCTGCGCAAAGGCAACCGAATCGTCACACAACAAAATGGCAAATGGGGTATTATCCTTGCAGATGGCACCGGCACCTGGACGATTGAACCCCAATACGACTACATAGGGTATCCTCATCACCTTACAGCTGTTTGCAAGGACGACAAATGGGGGGTGCTTGATGTCTCCACCGGCGAGTTCCTTATTCCGCTGGAATGTGATATGGTGTATGGCGATCGCGGGATTATGTTTGTAAACGGCCTGGGCTCCTACAAAAAAGACGGGAAAATCGGTATCATTCGCGTGGATGGCGTATTTACCGAAGCCCTGTATGAAGATACCGACTTTGAACCCGAAGGACCTGTGAAGGTAAAGCTCAACGGCGAGTGGGGCTTCATCAATGCACAGGGAAACTTCACCACCGACGAGGAGGACGACCTGTGGTGTTTCTACATAGATTAGACCCCTCAACCCACCTCTATTCACTTACCATCAACCACTAATCTCCATACCTTATGAAGCAATTTATCGATAGCCTTACCCCGCAGAAGCAGCAAACCCTGCACGAGCATTTTGATACCATTTATGAATGCCCCGTGCTCTCCGAACATGAATACAAAATCGCTTACCTGGCATGGCTCTGGGCCAATTGCAAGGTTTACGATGCCGGCAACCACGACTTCTATATCAATGAAGAAGAAGCCGGTATGAGCATGACGGACTATGAGATCACTTTTGAGGACGACCACGAGCATGGCGGCATCAACCTGCAGCTTCTGTATGATTACTATGGCATGAACCAGCTCATCGAAAAGATGAAGTGGTAGCCAGAGGGGTTGCGAAACCCCTGGCCTTATCCCTGATACCTTAACCCTCATTCACCATGACTGCACAAATCGGCGATACCATCATTTACCAGGGCAAACCTTACACTATGTATGGTTTCCTGCCCATCTTATTGCCGGAGTTTACCCACAGGTACGATGTCCTGTTTCAGTGGAAAACCACAGCTTGCTGGCGCGGCTGTATTTCCACCTGGGAGATTGCAGACGACAAACTCTATTGGGTTGCTGTGGATGCGCGGGCTAAACTTACGGATAAACATAAATACCGGGAGGAGAAACTCAGGTTGCGCAAGCTCCTCAGGCAGGGAGAAATTACCCCTGTACAGAACGGGCATATGCTCAAAGCGTATTACCAGCAGATTACCTTCGAAAAAGAGGTGGATGTGGCGTTTCTGTACGGCAAGCCCGCACCCGTTTTTGCAGACTGGATAACAACGATCATCCCTTTCTCCATAAGGGTTGAGGATGAAAGATTTAAAAACAGCCCCTCAGGTTTTCAGTTTTTCCGGACGCTATACCTGCACGTGAAGGAAGGAATACTGGTGGAAACTTCATTTGAAAAACCCGGCAATACAGAGGAGGATAGCTGCCCGTGGGGTCATCATCCTGAGGAGAGGCCGGAATATGCGCGACGAGAAGTGAATTTGTTTTCAGAGGAGCAATGGGCACAATATAAAGAAGAAGTACACAGGGCTTTAAAAAACGCTGTTTTTAAAATCAGTCCTTTCCGATTGGGCAATGATAAACCCTGCTGAGATACCTGTGAAGATACATTGCATTGTGAATTTTTTATTTCGCCATGCATAAAGAATAAAAGTATTAATGTAAAAAGATAAACCTATGAAACTTGCATGAGCACTTGCAGCTCACAAAAAAAGATGAACCGAAGCTCGACGCAGTCAAAATAGATATGCAAGCTCCCCCGCACAGGCGGGGCAGGCATACGACTATTTTCTGATGAATAAAACCTTCGTGTATTCGTGGCTGAAAAAAGCTTGCATGATCACTATGTTGCCGGT
>JBKBSF010000041.1:0-25917 GCA_046291875.1 Bacteroidales bacterium
GATAAAGATATAGCAATGATAGTTGCTTCAACGCTTTACGAAAAAGGGAAACTTTCCTTGGGACAAGCCGCTGAATTAGCAGGATTGACTAAGCGGACATTTGCTGAACTCCTTGGAAAATATGACGTCTCAATCTTTAACTACCCCCCATCTGACCTGACAAGAGACGTAAAAAATGCCTAAAATCATCATCTCAGATACAAGCTGTTTGATAATCCTGAATAAAATCGGGGAACTTGATTTATTGCGCCAACTTTACAATACGGTGACAATTACGCAGGACATTTTGCTGGAATACGGAGAACAATTGCCTGACTGGATTGAAGTTCAACAAGCAAAAGACCAATACAGACAACAATTGCTTGAAATGCAAATTGACAAGGGAGAAGCAAGCGCAATAGCATTAGCTTTGGAGACCGCTGATAGTACCGTAATCCTCGATGACTGGAAAGCGAGAAGATTAGCTGAGCGATTAGGATTATCTGTGACCGGAACATTAGGAGTGATAATAAGAGCCAAGAATACCGGACTAATACCTTCAATCAAACCGTATTTGGAGAAAATCAGGGAGACGAATTTCAGGATTTCGGAAGAATTGGAACAGATTGCATTGAAAGAAGCAAACGAAAAATAAACCCAGACAGAAAACGCCAGTAGGCAATATATAGGAACATGAGCGGTCGGCACGACCCAGCGAGTGTTCCCGGTTGAACTACATCCTTGGAAGGCCTATGTACTTTGTGACCGTTTTGTTATTTTTGCGGAGAATAATACGATGAATATCAGGATAATAGAAGAGAGGGTGAGATATCCTGAAAGTGAATGAATGGGCAAATATACGCAAATATCTTTTGGAAAATTATTGCGAGTACTCCTTAATGATGAGATAGGTAGTTTTTTGCATTACAATGGATTTTAAGCTCCAAACAAATACGGTCTTATACAATAAAAGAACTATCTTGGCTCTGAAAAAAAGCTGTCCCGCTTTGCGGGATTTAGTTCAACATGGTATAGCCACAATAGCGGGCTAGGTGCAAGTTTCGGGTTCACTGCCCCGCCTCAGCTTTTATCACGGTGGAAAGTGACGAAGCCCGCAAATCCGCTACTGTGGCTATACCAGTACCGTTAGCAACTATAGTAAAGAAGAACATATGAGCGTAATAATGAAAATTTTTCTTTTGATAATCATTGGATTAACAAGTTGTTCTTCCATGAAGCCTAATCCATTTGGATTAAAAGAATTGCTTCCAGAACAAACAGCTGGAGTAATTATTTATGGGCACATAGTTATTGAAAATGAAAGATTATTGGAATTACAAGAAAGATTTACTAACTCCATACAGGAGAATTATGACTGGTTTGTTGAGTACGGCCAAAATAATGATTTGCCGCTTCCATATCACGAATATATGGGTTTAACAATTGAAGAATACAATGAACTCAGACTTTTGTATGATACTACACCGATGAGACTTGGAGAAACGGGAAGACAAGAAATTCAAATAAAACATAACCGAAACACTATCAGTTTTTCAGGCACGGGACCACTTGAATTTTTCAACCAAGTGCAGATTAATTTAGTAGATACCACTATTCAAATGGTGAATAACTTATTAAAATATAGCCACACTGACACAGTTTTAGACCCAAATAATGTTTATCAAAGTGCATGGTTTGGTCACAAATGGAGATACTCATATCCTGACAATATGGATGAATTAACAGCACATGAAATAAAGACAGAATTAATACAAATTTATACTTTTCAAATCGGAAAATTAGAAAGTACTGGTAAGACATTTTTCCATATTAAGGGACTGGAAATAATAAATGGTGAAAAATATATTGATTTTGAAGCACCAATTATGTTTGAATAACTACAGTTGCTAATATATAGGAACATGAGCGGTCGGCACGACCCAGCGAGTGTTCCCGGTTGAACTACATCCCTGGAAGGCCTATGCACTTTGTGAGGCTTTTCGGGGATTTTTGATGAAAAATGGAAACGGTTTTGGGGGGTTTTACAGCCGTTGGGGGGCTGCTATTGGTTTAACCCCATAATTCACTGGACACAATTTGTGAAAACAAATTAAAAACAGATGAAATTATTACAAAACCCCTGTATTCGTAGATCCTGAAACTGTTAAATTGACTATATTCGCGTGTATCGAAAAAGTCAGTAAAAAAAACTATTGTATAAAATCAACCTTATGTCAGAAGAGAAAGAAAGGAAAAAGACCCTGTGGCATGCCCGTGAGTCGGAAGATGTACTGAAGGAATTTGATGTTGCCTCAGAGAAAGGTCTGAGTGAAGACCAGGTAAAGGAGCGGTTGGAACAATACGGCAAAAACGAACTGCCCCGCGGTAAACAACGCAGCTGGTGGATGCGCCTGCTGATGCAGTTTCATAACGTGCTCATATATGTATTGATGGCTGCGGCAGTGATTACCGCCCTGATGGATCACTGGATAGATACCTGGGTGATCCTTGCGGTTATCCTCATCAATGCTCTGATTGGCTTTGTACAGGAAGGCAAGGCAGAGAAAGCACTGGAAAGCATCCGCGAGATGTTGTCGCTGGAAGCAGTGGTAATGCGCAACGGAAAGAAAACCACCATTGATGCGGAAGAGTTGGTGCCTGGCGATATTGTTTTGCTCAAATCGGGCGATAAGATTCCGGCCGACATCCGTCTGGTGAAATCCAAAGACCTGCGGGTAGAGGAATCTCCCCTTACGGGAGAATCGACTTCCGTTGACAAAACCGATGAGCCGGTGGAAGAGGGTGCTATCATTGGCGACCAAACCTCCATGGCTTTTTCAGGCACGGTAGTTACCTATGGCAAAGCCACCGGCGTGGTAGTGGCCACAGGAGCCCATACGGAGCTGGGAAAGATCAACCAGATGATATCGGAGGTGGAAGAGATCACCACTCCCCTGCTGCAACAGATCGAAAAGTTTGGCAAATGGCTTTCCCTGATCATCATAGGCATCACCGGGCTGTTCTTTGCTTTCGGGTACTTCTTCCGCGATTATGAGCTCTCCGAACTATTCCTGGCCGTCATCGGGCTGGTGGTAGCCTCAATCCCCGAGGGGCTTCCGGCCATCATGACCATTACCCTGGCCATTGGTGTGCAGCGAATGGCTCAGCGCAATGCCATCATCCGGCGGCTGCCATCGGTAGAAACCCTGGGGGCGGTAAACGTAATCTGTTCCGACAAAACAGGCACCCTTACCCGCAACGAGATGACCGCCAAAACCATTGTTACCGCCGAAAAGACCTACGCCGTGGAAGGTACAGGATACAAACCCGAGGGAAAGATACTGCTTGACGAGAAAGAAGTAACCCCCAAAGAGGACAAGGTGCTGTGGCAACTGCTGCAAACCATACGCACCAGCAATAACTCCGAGATCGGAGAGGAAGACGGCAACTGGAAACTTACCGGAACCCCCACCGAAGGAGCACTATTGACCCTGAGCTACAAGGCAGGGCTGCAGGATTTTAAACCTGAACGGATCGACAGCATCCCCTTTGAGTCTGACCATAAATACATGGCTACCCTCAACCAGCTCGACGATGGCCGGTATGTGTTCATGACCGGGGCTCCGGAGCGGGTCATCGATATGTGCGACAAACAATATACCGCCGATGGCGAGCAGGATATCGACAAAAAATACTGGGAACAGAAAATGGAAGAGGTGGCAGCCAAAGGCCAGCGTTTGCTGGGAGCTGCATTCAAAAAAACCTCCGACAACCGCAACGAAATTGACAAGGAAGACCTGGAGAAAAACAAAACCTTCCTGGGCATTATCGGAATTATAGATCCGCCCCGCGATGAAGCCATCGACGCCATCAGAGAGTGCAAGGAAGCCGGTGTGGTGGTAAAAATGATTACCGGCGACCATGCCATTACCGCCAAAGCCATCGGTAAGGAAATTGGCATTGGCGATGGTGAAAAGGTAATGACCGGCAAGGAGCTGGAGGAGATGAGTGATGAGCAGATGCGTAAAATCGTTGACGAATACGACGTGTATGCACGTACCAGCCCCGAGCACAAGCTCAGACTCGTAACGGCACTGCAGGCCAATGGCAAACTGGTGGGAATGACCGGCGATGGGGTAAACGATGCCCCGGCACTGAAAAAGGCTAATATTGGTATCGCCATGGGTATCAAAGGTACCGAAGTAACCAAGGATGCCTCGGAGATGGTGCTGGCCGACGACAACTTTGCCTCCATTGTAAATGCCATTGAGGAAGGGCGCACCGTTTACGACAACATCCGCAAGGCACTGTTGTTTATACTGCCCACCAATGGTGCCGAAGCATTGGTGCTCATGGCAGCCATCCTGCTGGGCATCGTGATGCCCATTACTCCTGCTCAGATCCTGTGGGTAAACATGGTAACTGCCGTTACCCTGGCACTGGCCATCTCTTTCGAACCCATGGAGGAGAAGGTGATGGAACGACCACCCCGCAAAGCCGGTGCTCCCATTCTGGGCAAACTTTTTGTGTGGCGTATCAGCTTTGTTTCCTTCCTCATTGGTGGATTCACGCTGGCCATGTTTAAGTATATGCAATCGCTTGAGGTGGCCGAAAACGTTGCCCGTACCATTGCTGTGAACACACTGGTGGCCGGACAGCTTTTCTACCTTTTCAACTGTCGCAAGATCAAGCTGCCCAGCCTGGGCAAGGGGTTCTTCAGCAACAAGCTGGCATTTTTAGCCTCCGGGGCTTTGATCCTGCTGCAGGTGGCTTTTGTGTATCTGCCCTTTATGAACACCTTCTTCGATACCCAGCCCATCGAAGCCCGCCTCTGGATCTACCCTCTGGCAGCCGGATTGGCTGTATTCGTAATTGTGGAACTGGAGAAGTTTATCATCAACAAGCTATCTCCCGATTGATAACAATCTTCTGAAGTATCATCCTGGGTTGGCCTTTGCTCCAGCGATATCTTTCCCTGCAACGTATCAGGGGCGACAAGCGGGCGCCCCTGATACAAACCCGATGAATGATGTGGCAACCTGGAATCTAAAGTCGTATCTAATAATCTCGATAATTTTATAGGTTTTTTCTTGTGGGATGTTTGAAAAAACCCGGGGAGTTGTATTTTTACAACCTCAAAAGAGAAGCTGCTGTCATTTGGCTTTACTCTTCAGAACACAATCACCCGAAAACAATCCAGACATCAAACACATGAATTCTAAAGTAAAACTGATTAAATCCCTGCAAGGGATGGTTGGCAACACCCCCTTGCTGGAAATTGCCTTTACCTATAAGAACCGTGAGCGCCGTATATTTGCTAAAGCCGAGAATCTCAACATGACCGGCAGCATCAAAGACCGTATGGCCTACCATATTTTATCCAATGCTCTGCAGAGCGGAGAACTGGAGCCTGACATGGAGATTTTTGAAGCAACCAGTGGCAATACAGGTATCTCCATTGCAGCCATAGGCAGAGCCCTGGGTCATCAGGTGCATATTTTCATGCCCGATTGGATGAGTGATGAACGGAAAAACATCATCCGTGCACTTGGCGCTCATATTCGGTTGGTTAGTAAGGAAGAAGGGGGCTTTCTGGGCAGCATCGACATGGCCGAAAAGGCGGCTGAAGCCACCGGAGGCTTTCTTCCGAGGCAGTTCAGCAATCTGCACAATCCTGATGCACACTACCAAACTACAGGGCCGGAGATCTGGTGGCAGTTGAAGTTTCGCAACCTCACCCCCGATGCATTTGTGGCAGGTGTTGGAACCGGGGGCACCGTTATGGGAGTGGGCCGGTACCTGAAAGAGCAAAACCCTGCCATAAGGATACATCCTCTGGAGCCCTCCAATTCACCCACCCTGTCATCGGGATATAAAGTGGGAAAGCACCGCATACAAGGCATCTCTGATGAATTCATACCTTCAATCTGCCAGTTAAAGAAACTGGATTCTATCATCAGTGTAGACGATGGAGATGCCATCATCATGGCTCAGAAACTATCAGCCCAACTGGGACTGGGGGTAGGGATTTCTTCCGGGGCCAACTTTCTGGGTGCCATCATGGCCCAGGATCTGCTCGGTGAGGATTCGGTAGTTGTAACGGTTTTCTCTGACGACAACAAAAAATACCTCACCACCGATCTGCTCCGCCAGGAGCCTGTATCAGAGGACTTTTTATCTACCGGAGTGCAACTGCAACATTTTGTAAGCCACAAAAGGGTATGCATGACCTGTTGCGATCCGTCTGTTTGCCTGGAGTGTGGCGACCCCATCAATGGCTATACCTTGCCGGTGTGTCATCGCAGATAAAGGCAGCAAAGCTGCAGCCCGGCAAACAAGAAAGCCTGGCTGCAGCACTACTCTGTTGTCTGATCGTTTTTCTTCTGCGCATCCTTTTTTACTTGTCTGCGCCAAAGGAAATACAGTACCACAATCACCAGTGGGATTACGATAAAGAAAACAATATTTTCAGTGCTTTCCCAGAAGCCCACCGGCTCTGGCCGGGTGCGTGGGATATGGGTTGGGCTTTGTGCCATAAGGGAAACCTGCCAAAGGAAGAAAAGGAGGCTGAGCGAGAAGTATTGTAGCTTTTCGTTTTTAAGAAATCTCATAATCCGTTACAGTTTAAGTGTTCAGATAGCATAACAAGCGTCTGGCTGTTTTGCTCAATGCGGATAGCATTATGGCATTTCCACCAGGCTGATGCCCTTTTCTCCGATTACCACCTGCTTGCCTTTGTACAATGCTCCCAGTGCCTTTTTGAAGTTTTTCTTGCTCATTTTGAGGCGGCGGTAAATCTCCTCGGGCTCACTTTTATCGGTAAGGGGCAGAAAGCCGTCGTGCTCGCGCAGAGCCTGCAGCAGTATTTCCGACAAATCATCAATCACATTTTCGTAGCCCTGCTTTTGTAACTTAAGATCGATCTTCCCATCTGCGCGTACCTGTCCTATAAATGCCTTCAGCTGCTGTCCGGGTTTGATCCCCCCGAAAATCTCATTGTGATAGAGCAACCCGGTATGTTGCTGTTGGATGATGGCCCGGAAGCCAATTTCAGTTTGTGTCCACACCAGGATATCCACCTCCTGCCCCGGTGTGTAATCGGCGGGTTCAATATCGAGAAATTTTTCGAGCTTTGCCGACGCTGCAATGCGCTTGCTGCGTGTATCCACATACACGTAAACCAGGTACCACCGGCCCTCCTCCATGCGGGCATTCTGTTCTTTGAAGGGCACCAGCAGGTCTTTGTCGAGCCCCCAGTCGAGGAAAGCCCCGATGCGGTCCACTGCCTTTACTTTCAGCCAGGCAAACTCCCCCACCCTGGCTATGGGTGTAAGGGTAGTGGCGATGGGCCTGTCTTCGGAATCGAAGTAGATAAAAACCTCCAGCATATCTTCGGGCTGAGTGCCCTGGGGCACCCACTTGGTGGGCATCAGTATCTCGCCCAGCTCACCCCCATCGAGGTAAATGCCAAAATCGAGAATCTTTACCACACGCAAGGTATTGTAATTTCCGGGTTGTATTTCCATGGGGCAAAGGTAGGGAATTATTCTACAACAATGCGTTTCATCCCTTCATGGGCATTGAAAGTGGGGAAGTACATCAGCTCTATGCGGGCAGGATTGAGGGTGAAGTTTCCGGCGTAGCGTGCCATCAGTTCCACCTCAAAGGCATACTCCCCTTTGGGAAGCCGTTCGCAGAAGATCACCACCTCGTTGCGGTAGTACTCGCGGTGCACTTCCCAGCGAAGGCGTGGCCGGTTTGAGGTAAACGAACACCCTGCAGGTATCGGGATCACGATCATTGTATACTCCGCATCTTTTTCCACACGCACCTGGGCAGTAAGCGTTACCACTTCACCAGCCGACAACCGGGTGGTAGCATGGCCGTCGCCAAACCGGGTCTGAATGCTGAATTCGTTTGCCTTCCTTTGGGGTTGCTGATTCTGCCAGCGTTGATAGGCCGTGAAGTATACCGGGAATGCCCCTTGCATGGCCACACCCAGCTGCTGCACATCCTCAAGGATCGCCTGATAGGGAAACTCCTCTACCACCGCTTCAAAATCGCCTGACAACTGCACCACCGGCCGGGCAGCATCGACCCCTTGCGGAAAACTTTCCGCTATGAGAAGATCTATGATACGGGCCGACTCAAAGGTATTGCGCCAATGCCCCTGCCCTCTTTTCTCCAGGAAATAATACCTGATTTTGCGCATAAGCTCCTCATGGTCTGCTTCATCCCTTTTGAGGATCTGGTAAACCTGAAGGGTATGCTGTATCTCATTCTCCAGCAAGGTGAATGTGGGTTTGCCATCGGAAAAGAACACATTGCCAAAGAGGGTTTCCTGACGGAAATTCTCCAGGGTATCGAGGGTGTTGGGCAGTTCGCACAATTGCTTCAGCTGGATAAGCTGCAGCCACTGGCCCAGAGGGAGTGAGTCTACTGCCTCAATTTCCTGGATATAGGTTTCGTAGGCAATGGTAGCCCCCATATTCTTAAGCAAATGCAGGATGTTGAGCTTTTGCCCCGGAGTGCGGGCATAATCCAGTTCCCATATCCAGTCGGCTGTTATAAGGGTGAAATCCATCCCTGAGTTGTATCCCTGTTGCTCTGCCTTCCACAATGCTTCCAGCACATAACTGCTGATCCACGGACTGAGTTGCGATCCTTGCCACCAGCCCCATTTGCCCCGTGATCGTTGATTTCGTTCGAGCATGCGCACCAGTCGGCTGATCTCACGTTCCTGCCTGAAAGGGCTACCCCTGAGTTCACTGATTTGTTTGAGAGCCAGCAACGATTTGAGCTTGGAAGCGATCTGCTCGTTGCACAGGTAGCGAAAGTTCAATACGTGAATAGCTTCTTCTTCAAGCACATCCAACAGGTCGGCACGGGCGTACAAATGCACACTCCCCTTCTCAGGATCAAATGCCAGGTTGATGAGCGTATCACTGTCAAGCACATGGAAGGTACCGTCCACTTGCGGAATTCCGGGCAGATAGACACCCAGATCGCGTTGCTCCCCATCAAAATAACCATCTGCCCGCTCCAGTGTATAACCAATCTCCAGAGAGTCGGCGGTATGAGCTATGATGGTAAGAGTATCGATCACCGAATGCAACATATGGTGATTGCGCAGAAATACTTCCTGCCCGTCAATACGAAACCTGGCCTGGATGTGGGCAGAGTCGGGAGTGTAGTTGAAGATTTTTCCGATGGCATGCACCGTATCTGATTGAACCAGAAAACGGGGCAGAGCCAGTTGTGCAGAGAGCGGAAGATAGGAGCGTATTACACCCCGGGTCTGCCCGCTTTGTTTGCGTCCGTTCATGGCAAGGTAGAAGGTTTCCCAGCTGGTGATGTCATCTGGAAAAGTAACGGCAAAGCGTGCCCTCCCCTCCTTATCGCTGCGCAATTGGGGTTGCCAGAAAGCATAATCACGGAAGTTTTCGCGCAGCCGGTTGGAGTGCCCTGCAAATTCGGGCACTTCAAAGGACTGCGACAGCATTTGCCCCATAGCAGTATCCTTGAAACCATCGCTGGTGGTAATGATCACCACCCCGCCGGCAGCGCGTGAGCCATATAACCCCACAGC
Source organism: Bacteroidales bacterium (assembly GCA_046291875.1). Classification (GTDB taxonomy): domain Bacteria; phylum Bacteroidota; class Bacteroidia; order Bacteroidales; family UBA7960; genus SKVR01. The sequence continues at coordinate 9,569 of JBKBSF010000041.1, forward strand.
TGCTGCACCTTTTAGCACCTGCATACTTGCGATCAGGTCGGGAGATAAATCATTGAAATCCCCGAAAAAGGGAATTCCATTGATAACAATTAACGGGGCGGACAGTTCTTCGGCAGAAATACTGCTCGCCCCCCGTATCCTGATCTCTTCACCGGGAGATCCGGAGATCTGCACCCCGGCCACTATCCCCTGCAGGGCATCTGTTGTTGTTACGGATCCTGTAAGGCTCATTGACGTTGCACTTCGGTTTATGCCATACCCTGTAACAACTACCTCATCCAAAGCCATAATCGCTGGCTCCAAATATATCATTGATAGATCATCAATGCGAATATCAAGTTCCTGTGTATTATAACCCACAAAGCTTACTCTTATCCAGTGTTTGCCAGGAGGAACGATGAGGTGGTAATATCCATCCATATCGGTTACGGTACCCGTTTCGGTATCCTTTACCCAAAGGGTTACCCCCGGCAGAGGATTGCCATCGATGGCACAAACTACCTGCCCACGAACGGTAATTCCCGGGCCCGAGTAAACCGACAGTTCAGAAGGAGCCGGAGCAACAACTTCTGGCTCGGGTTGGCTTTCTTCCACCACAATCCTCTTTGCAATCATCTCGTTGACCAGCTGCACATACGATACTATGGGCTCGTGGGTAAGCAACTGATCGGGTGGATCTATCCTCAGGTAATTGAGCCCTCCGGTTCTTATCCGAACATCTTCCTCTATGAAATACCGGTTGTTTTTGAGCAGAAATATCAGCGTATAGGTGCCAGGCTGCAAATGAAATATATTGGTTACAAATCCGGGGAACAATCGGAAATCCCACTCCCTGTTATGGGGTATCAGCAAAACAAACTCGGGCGTAAGGGTATCTGTAAGCAATTCCATCCCCAGTAGCAAACGGGATCCCAGGCCACGGTCATGGTTCGCATTGAGGCGGAACAACTGGGTGCGCTGGTTGCTCAGTTCCCACTGGTAATGCATATGTTCAAGCATCCGGCGTGTGATTACCTCATCGGCCAATGCCGTGCGTACCTGCCTGTCTGAAAACCGTGAAGGAATTACCGCATGTTGCTCTACGGAGCGCATCTTAAGTATGCGGGGAGAAAACTCGTACTCAAAGAAGGGCTCGTGCTCAAACTCCAGCTGGTAGTTGCCCCGCAGATTGTTATACACTACCTTACCCGAAACAGGCCCTGCGGCAAGCATCCACCCTCTTCTTACATTTGCAGAAGCAGGTTTGAGCCAAATCACTTCATCGCGGGTTTCCAGGAAGCTAAACGGGTTATCGGACTGTTGGCGATAAGGGAATACGAAATTCCGCAGAGAAGTTATCTCCCGGATGCTCAGTTGTGCTTCGGCCTGGCGGATCTCCCAGGCGGGGTTGTAATGGTCAGCATCCAGACTGAATATGAGCTTCTTCCCTTCCGTTATCATAAGATCGTTAAGGAGAATATCATGCTCTGAGGTTCTTATTCGGATCTGGCGGCGCCCCGGGGCCACACGAAACGACCAGGGCTGATCATGGGTGATCCAGCTGAAATATACCGGACGACCATCCACATAGAGTACATGAATGGGTATGGGTTTTCCCTCCTTCATCACAAAGGGTGCAAACTGAGCAATTCCTTCGGGGGCATCGTATTCGAAACGATACAATCCTTCGGGGTAGATAAACCGGAAGTACTCAATACTGTCGAGCCCTCTTGCCGTAGCCCAGAAAGGAAAGTCAAGCTCACTGAAGCGAACCCGCCCCGATTGCCTTTCCGAAACCCTGAAGCTGTTTACAAACAACTGGTTGCGTCTTTGCTTTTCCATTACCGGAACACTGGGTGGGTTGTACCTGAATTTGCTGGTAAGCCCGTAAGCAGTAATATCAACCCCTTGCACTGGCTTGCCGTCTACATCACGGATGCGAAGTTCAATTTCAGTTTCCTGCCCGGGGTAAATGATGGAGGGTTGTTCTACCTCAATGGTAAGCATATTCTGGCGCAATGGCACACGGTAAGTTTGCTCTACCATTCTGCCACCCCAAAGGTATTGCACACTTACAAAATAGTTCTTTTTGCTTCGTGTTCGATGGAGGATTTCGGCCTCATGCTGGTAGCCTTGCTTTTTGAGCCGGTTTCTTTTGTATAGCTGATAAGAGAAAGGCAAATTGCGGGGGTTGTCGGCCCTGAAAATCAATTCCCGGTTGTTGCGTTCGGCAAAAAACCTCAGTTGGGCATTAATGGACGACAAGGGTATACTTTTGCTGATGGGTTCAGAAGTCACTTCATAGGAGGCAAAATAAGGCTCTATGAGGATTGTTTGCGGGCTTTCCCCCTCTGCCAGCAAGGTTAGGTTGCCGAAATTGTCTTTCCCCGAAACGGTAATATGCATATCGCGGTCAAGTCCATTCTCCTGGTAGGAAAAAGAAATGCTGTCGGCATGGGCCTCATAGGAGATATCATATCGTTTGTGGTAATAGTGAAACTGCCTCTTCTCGGTGAGGGTTTCGTTGCTGGAAGTAAGCAAGCGAACAATGAGTTCGTAACGCAGATTGGCAGCAGGGAAAACACTGTCGGGGATCAGAATGTCGGTTTCCCGGTTAAATTCCAGCTCCAGGTTATGTTTCCACAAGGTATCGGGAACAAAAATTGTCTGGTCGAAGAAATCATTCACCTGCAAGGTTCTTAGCGATATCTCCAGACGCCCATCGGGGATGTGAAGGTCGTTTTCGTCGGTAGCCTTTACAAAAACCGGGAAGGGCCTCCCGTGGTATTGTTCCTCTGCCAGGGTACGCAGATTAAGCCGGAGGAGCGAAAGGTCATAATCTTCATAGCGGAAGGTTCCCTGCATATAAGGTTTATCCTCCTTTACTTCCAAAGAGATCCGGTAATTCCTGTCAAGAAGCAATTCCAGCGAATCGTGCAACACAAAATTGAAGGAATATCCTCCGGGCTGGTAGGGAGAGATCTGTCCCAGGTTTACTTCTCCCCGGGGCTTGCTCAGAATAACATCCACATCCCGATTGGCAGGCCGCCCCTTCTGGTTTACTATGAATGCTTTAAACATTGCCGTATCGCCAGGCTGGTATTTGGGTTTATTGAAAACAAAATAGCCATTGTGCCGGTAGTGAAACCGGTTGTAGTTCCCATCACAATAGTAACTGTCGAAAAGACATGCAATGTTTTCGAACCCTCTTACAAAGAATTGGTTCATCTGCCTTACCGTTCCACGTGCCCATCGGTGCCGGATGGAGAGGTAGGTGTCGTAGGGCAGCCTGAGGGTAAAATGGATGGGGATCCATGCATACACCAGCGGAGTTTCGTAGAGTACCTGCCTGGTGGTTCTGAGTATTGCAGGATTGTTCTTCTTCCTGTCCAGGTCAAAATAGGCTGTTCTTCCCTGGTAAGATACCGAAACCCAACCCTGCCGGTTCGACCTGCGCTGCACATAGGCCTGCCTCTGATCGTCGAAGCGCAGGTTCCGGCCACCTACCTTTACCTGGGCGTCGCTGATGATCTGCCCTTCCAGATTGTAAACCCTCAGCATAAGATCCTGCATATTATCCACCACCATCACCTCAAAATTGTGCACGGCTGTAATGGCAAAACGTTGCCGGTTTCTGTCGGCATAGGTCTGGATATAGTATCCCGGTGCCAGTTTCGCGGAATAAACCGAATCGGTAGGAAAAGAATCTACCAGGGTATGCAGATAGCGACTGGCATCATCCTGCAACCCTTTGCGGAGAAAAAGCAGGGCTTCCCGGTCTTCGAGGCGATAAATGTAAGTGAGTGGGCTGTTGGTGCGGCTTTGGATCAGGTCCTGGGCCAGGCTGGCGTTGCTGATGCCTAAAAGCAGGAACAGCCAGATCCATCGGATAACAGAAAAAGGTGTTTGCATGAGCTTTTTTTAATACGGGATGCAAGGAAGGAATGAATTCCATAAAAATAGTTGTTTTTTATGATTATACACAATCTGGCCAATTGGTTTATGAAAGAGGACAAGACGAATAGAATTCTTTTCAGGAAAAGCCTTATATGCCGGCAGAAGTAGTGCGGGCAGAGCCCTTGCTGCGCTGCACAAGCCTTTTCCGACTACAGAAGTAGTGCGGGCAGATCCCTTGCTGGCGCTGCACAAGCCTTTTCCAACTACAGAAGTAGTGCGGGCAGATCCCTTGCTGGCGCTGCACAAGCCTTTTCCAACTACCGAAGTAGTGCGGGCAGATCCCTTGCTGGCGCTTCACAAGCCTTTTCCAGCTACAGAAGTAGTGCGGGCAGATCCCTTGCTGGCGCTGCACAAGCCTTTTCCAACTACAGAAGTAGTGCGGGCAGATCCCTTGCTGGCGCTGCACAAGCCTTTTCCAACTACAGAAGTAGTGCGGGCAGATCCCTTGCTGGCGCTGCACAAGCCTTTTACAACTACAGAAGTAGTGCGGGCAGATCCCTTGCTGGCGCTGCACAAGCCTTTTCCAACTACAGAAGTAGTGCGGGCAGATCCCTTGCTGGCGCTGCGGGATGACATAGCGTGGGCGTTAACTTGTCATTCCGCAGCGAAGCAATGAATCGCTTTGTTCAAATTTGCACCATCGGGATTGCGGCAAATCATTTGTTTTTTATTACATCCCTGTTTTTTTCCGTAATCATCCATATACAGAAAAGCCATTCCCTCCGCAGAGAGAATGGCTTGTTGTATTCTGAAAAAGAAGAGTCTTTTTAGAGGGCTCCGCTGATAAGGAAGGTTGCAGCGAAGGCAACGATGGCATAGAGCTCGGGGAATACCGCGAGGATCAGGGTGCTACCGAAAACATTGTAGCCCGACCCGATGGCAGCAATACCATTGGCGCAAACCTGTCCCTGACGGATAGCCGACAGCAGACCTACAAAACCCAATGCCAGACCGGCACCGAAAATAGCCGCTGCGGTGGTCCAGGTAATATCGGGAACCAGGTAGCCGGCCAGAATAAAGTAACCCATAAATCCGTAAAGACCCTGGGTTCCGGGAAGAGCTGACAGTACCAGGTAGTTACCGAAAGCCTCGTCGTTTTTCTTCATTGCACCTACTGAGGCATTTCCTCCCATAGATACTCCATATGCACTGCCGATTCCGGCCAATCCGATCATCAATCCGATTCCAATGTAAGCTAAAACAATAGGTTCCATAATGTTTGTAATTTGAATTTAGTGAAACGTTAGGTTAATTTTTTAAATGGATTGTATTTCTTTCCTCCACCGGAAAAACCGGCATTTTTATAAAACTCAACAAAAGTAAGACGCATGGGGTGTACAAAAGAGCCCAGCCCCGACATAAACAGGTTGATGCTGTGGCCAATCACCAGTATCACCACCATGATAAGGATACTCAGCACGGGGATGTTTCCACTCATACTCACCGCCAGGCTGTTGAATACAAAGCCCAGGATGGCACTGGAAATACCCAGGGCAAACAAACGGATGTAGGAGAGCAGATCGCCCAGGATCCCGGTGATCATGTTATAGCTGTCCCACAAACCGATACCCAGGTTCATGAAGATATTACGGGTGAGGTTGTTGAGCAACAGGATCATGGTTAAGCTTACCCCCAGCATGGCATACCAGGCGGGTGTGAGGCTGGCAGCATCTACAGCAGTAAACTCGCCTACTGCATAAATGCTGATGGAGCCCACCAGCAAGAGGATCCAGCCCATGGTACCTACAGCCACTTTCCAGCCAAACTGGCGGGTTTCGTTGATGGCTTTCAGGATCATACCAAAAAGGATCTGGATGGCACCCAGCACCAGAGAGAGGTAAAACAACACATTGTTGATATCTGTACCTTGTGCTTCCAATCGGGCCGCCATGGTGGCATACACCGGAATGGAGCTTTCATAGAGCGGGATACCGAAGAAGGTACCTCCTACCAGTCCGAAGAAAATAGTAGAAAGCCCCAGGTAAAACACCAGCCCCATCACCTGCTTAAGTTCTTTGGGCACACGGCTCTTGAGGGCCAGCGCTGCAATGGCCATGAGGATACCGTAGCCGGCATCGCCCAGGCAAAAGCCAAAGAAGATGGTGTAGAAGGGGGCAAAGAAAGGGGTAAGGTCAAGCTCGCCATATTTGGGCAGCGAATACAATTCGCCAAGGGCTTCAAACTTTTTAGCAAAGCCCTTATTGCGCAAGGCAATGGGAACCTTATCCTCTTTGGTGGCGCGCTGGCTGGTAAACAGGATGGATTTCTCCTCCAGGTAGGTTTCCAGCTCTGCTTTGCGTTTTACAGGTATCCAGCCTTCGAGCAACATTACCTTCTCGTCGGCCTCGGCGCGGGTATGCATAATAGCCTTATCGTATTCGGCCGATTCGAGCATCTGGCGGTAGTACTTATCAATGGCATCCATGCTTTCGGCAGCATGCTTATCGAAAAGTGCATTGAGGTCGGCAATTTCACCCTCCAGCCCCTGGCGCTGTTTTATCAGCACAGAAAGAGGTTTTTCGGGGGCACGCATCTCTTCAGCAGGGATCTCTTCCGAGAGCAACCCCTTTTCAAGCATCACGAAATAGGTCTGACCGGCGTGTTGCGCAATTACCTCAATGGGGTACTCCATAAGCCATTTTTCTTCAAACCTGCGCTGGGCAATGGTATAGAAGCGCAGCTTCAGACGGTTCTCTTTGAGCTTCTCCATGGTTTGTAAGGAAAAATCGCCCCAGGGTTCTACCAGGGAAATTTCCTTTTTGAGCCCGTTGAGTTGCTGCACCTTCTGCTCTATATCGAGCATAGCTTTCTTTACAATATCAAAGGCTTCCGCACCCGAAATGGTACAGTCGGCCTGCGAACGGGGAATTTCTCTTTTGGCAAGAAACTTAATTACCCCCTCCACATCTTTGATATGCTCCATCTTATCCCTGATCTCCGCGGTTACTTCCTTCTCCTTTTCGATGATATGCAACACCCCCAGGCGGCGCATCTCTTTCAAAAAGCGGGAGTAATCCTTATGGAAGACAAGGAAAGAATATTTCATCATGGGTTCTATCATAGACTTTCCTCCATTTCCTGAATACGGGTTTTTACAATCTTCTGGGCAGCTTTCGAGAGGTTTTCTTCATCCTCCATAAATCGTTTGATTTTGCGGATGGCATCCTGAAAACCAGGTATCTGCACCTTTTCGTACAAGTTCACTTTCTGGGTGGTTTTGCGGCGGGCATGGTCGAGCAATGCCATCTTCTGGTTAAATACCTCGCTCTCAATGGCAATTTGCGCCAGCTCTTTGGATACGGCAATGCCATCGAGGTACCAGGAGGGCTGGTTGAACACACTGAACTCCTTGATGGAGAACATAACCCCTTCCAGTACAGGCGTTTTAACCCCTGCAATCTTTTTCACCGAAAGATCCACCTCTTCCACCGAAACCAGATCGTTGTCGAACTCGCCCCACAATTCTACCATATCCTGGTAAGCATGTAGTTTGGTTTCGATCATCTTCTCCAGGCGTTCGGCTTCTTCTTTGGCCTTCTTTACCTCCACCCTCAGGGCAGCTTCCTTATTCTTGAGGGTAGGCAATGCCTTTACCCTCACCTTGAGCTGCTTCTCAAGCTGTTGCAAAGAGGTTTTGTTGTATTGAAACTTTATAGCCATACATTTTTTAGTTTAGGGACCAGGAGCGGGGATCAGGGTTTAGCTGATCCCTCCTCCCGGGTCTTTTCCTAATTCTTTTTCCAGTACTTTTCTACGAACTCCTGCTTCAGACCTACCTCTACGGGCGAGAAATGTTTCCCGAAGAGCTCGTAGGCCGTTTCGAGCATGGTGTCTACTTCGATGTTAACATCGATGGCAAGGAGTTTTTCAGAATAGGCACGGGCAAACTCAAGGGTACGTTCGTCGTAGTCGGTAAGATCGAAACCGTTTTCCAGTTTGGTCTTGGCATTGGCGGCATCGGCATACAGACGTACGGCAGCGTTCATCACCTGCGGGTGATCTTCGCGGGTACGCTTTCCGATTACCAGCTGCTTCAAACGCGACAGTGAGCGGAAGGGGTCAACAATTACTTTACCGATATCGGAGTCCTTACGCAGGAAGAGCTGACCTTCGGTAATATATCCTGTGTTGTCGGGGATAGCGTGGGTAATATCACCGCTGGAAAGTGAGGTAACCGCGATAATGGTAATGGATCCGCCATCGGGGAACTGTACCGCTTTCTCATACAGACGGGCCAGGTCGGAATAGAGCGAGCCGGGCATACTGTCTTTGGAGGGGATCTGGTCCATACGGTTCGATACAATACTCAATGCATCGGCATAGAGGGTAAGGTCGGTAAGCAGTACCAGTACCTTCTCTCCTTTTTCCACTGCATAATACTCAGCAGCGGTAAGGGCCATATCGGGTACCAGCAGACGCTCTACAGGTGGGTTCTCGGTAGTGTTGATAAAACCTACAATACGGTCGAGGGCACCTGCATCGTCGAATACCCTTTTGAAATAAAGGTAGTCGTCGTTGGTAAGACCCACACCTCCCAGGATGATTTTGTCGGCCTGCGCCCTGAGAGCTACCATGGCCATTACCTGGTTGAAAGGCTGATCGGGGTCGGCAAAGAAGGGGATCTTCTGCCCGGTAACCAGTGCGTTGTTGAGGTCGATACCGGCAATACCGGTGGCGATAAACTCAGAGGGTTGCTTACGGCGAACGGGGTTTACGCTGGGCCCGCCGATCTCGCGCTCTTCACCCATGATCTCACCCCCTTCAATGGGCTCACCATAGGCGTTAAAGAAACGTCCAGCCAGGGCTTCACTCACCTTTAGGGTGGGTGCCTTGCCGGTAAAGATCACCTCTGCATCGGTGGCAATACCTTCGGTACCGGCAAACACCTGCAGGGTAACAATATCCTCCATAATTTTTACTACCTGTGCCAGGCGTCCGTCTACAATTGCCAGCTCTTCGTTGCCAATACCTGAGGCACGAAGAGATACTGTAGCTTTTGTAAGCTGAAACAGCTTGGTATATACTCGCTGAAATGCTTTAGTATCCTTTTCCATTATGCTACCTTTCTTTCTTGGATGATTACTTCAAGTTCTTTTTCGTTTTTGCTGAACTCTTCGCTTTCAAACACCGAATAGTTCATTTGCTTAAACTGGTTGATTACCCTTTTGAAATAGGGGTTCACCTCTTCGAAGGAGTCGAATTTGAAATCAGATTTCAAAACACCCACCACTTTTTCGAGCATATAGCGCTGGCGGCTGAAGTCGCTTCGGCTGTCGATTTTATCGAAGGCATCCTGCTGAGAGATCACAAAGTCAACCACTTCTCCCTTCCAGTAGGTAATATGGTAATCGAGGGGCACACCATCGTCGCCCAGAATGTTGATCTGCTCGTAGGCTTCCTTGCTGCGCAGCAGGGTATCCTTGGCAAAGAAAACGTTGGTAGTCCAGTTTTCACCGTTGGTCTTGTTGAGGTACTCAACAATTTCGGGATACTCCAGGTATTTTGAATAACTTTCGATGGGATCAATGGCGGGGTAGCGCTTACTGTCGGCTCTTTGCTGCGAAAGGGCATAGAAACAGCGTGCGGCCTTTTTGGTTGATTCGGTAACGGGTTCCTTAAGGTTACCTCCTGCGGGCGATACCGTACCGATAAAGGTAATGGAGCCGGTGCTGCCATTGTTGAGGTATACAAACCCTGCGCGGGCGTAGAAGTTGGAGATGATGGCGGGCAGGTCCATGGGGAAACCGTCGGGTCCGGGAAGTTCTTCCATACGGTTCGACATTTCGCGTAGTGCCTGTGCCCAGCGAGAAGTGGAGTCGGCCAGCAGCATCACCTTAAGGCCCATCGAGCGGTAGTATTCGGCAATGGTCATGGCAGTATAAACCGATGCTTCGCGGGCAGCCACGGGCATGTTGGAAGTGTTGGCAATGATGGTGGTACGCTCCATCAGTTTACGGCCGGTGCGGGGGTCGTCGAGTTCGGGAAACTCGGTAAAGATCTCCACCACCTCGTTGGCACGCTCACCGCAGGCAGCAATGATCACCAGGTCGGCTTCCGCCTGCTTCGACAGGGCATGCTGCAGTACCGTTTTTCCGGAACCAAAGGGGCCAGGGATAAAACCGGTACCCCCTTCGGCAATGGGGTTGAGGGTATCAAAAACACGTACACCCGTTTCCAGTACCTTGAAAGGTCTGGGTTTTTCGGTGTAAGCTCTGATGGGCACTTTTACAGGCCACTTCTGCACCATGGTTACAGTGTGCTCCTTGCCGTCTTTATCGGTAAGGATGGCCATGGTATCGTTCATCTTGTAGCTACCGGCAGCCGTAACACTCTTTACGGTAAATTCGCCCTGAAAGCGGAAAGGCACCATGATCTTGTGTCCGATCCAGTTTTCTTTCACTTCACCCAGCCAGTCGCCGGCTTTTACCACCTCACCCGCTTTGGCCAGCGGGGTAAACTCGAATTCTTTATCTTTTTCCAGGGGGTCGGTGTATTCTCCCCTTTTCAGGAATACCCCTGTCATTTTATCCAGGTCGTTTTGCAGACCGTCGAAGTTTTTCGACAGCAGCCCGGGCCCGAGGGTTACCTCAAGCATGTGCCCGGCAAATTCAACTTCCGATCCAACCTTCAGGCCGCGCGTACTTTCAAATACCTGAACGTACACCTTGTGCCCCATGATCTTGATCACCTCGGCCATCAGGCGGGTGTTGTCGTGCTTGATAAAACAGATCTCGTTTTGTGCAACACGGTCGTGGGTCTCAACAATTACAAGGTTGGCAATAATTCCGGTTACCTTACCTATTGTGCTCATACATATTTATTTTTCAGTAAATGTTTCGGGTAATTTATAACTAGACTTCAATTCCTGCAGCAGTTCATTGAATTTCTGGCGGCCAAACTCTTTGTCCAGTGCCAGCCACCGCTCCACAATACCCAACTTGATGGTAAAGGCCATTACTTTGTCGATGGTAAAATATTCAAAGAAAGTTGCATCTTCCAGGTAGTTCCAGCGCATCTGGTCAATGGCTTTTTCGCGCATCTGCACATCGTCTTCTTTGGCAATGTTGAGCAGATCGTCCATAAAGGGAATTTCGGCCGAAAGCCCGAAATCGCGTGCATGACTTTTGCGGATGGCTTCTGAGATATCGTCGGAACCGATGATCTGGTTCTCATAGGGAATATCATATTTGCGGCATACCAGTGCGGTGAGCAGGTTGTTGATATCGCGGTTGAACTGGTACCATTGGCGCAAGAAGTTATTCTCCAGGGAGAGGACATATTGATAGAATAGTGCGGTGAGCTGGTTTTCTGGGCTCAGGTTCGGAAATACCGGTTCATTGTTTTTGAAGGAAAGGATAAACTGCTCCATGTAGGAGGGCAGTTCGCCGGTGGTTTCCCTGATGTTTTCTTCCAGTTGTTCACGGGTGAAATTTCCCTTTGCATCAAACTCCTCTTCCTTTCTGCTGAGCAAATTCAGCAGGTTTAGGTTGTCGTGAGGGAGAAAAAGTTTGGTAACCAGCTTGTAATCCTGCGGATGCACTTCGGTTTGCAGATCTTGTCTGAATTCTGCCTGTCCTTTGGAAAGCTTGTGGATATCCAGGGTGAGATCCTGCAGACCGGCAACCAGGCAATAGTAATTTCGCTTCACTTGCACTCCTTTGTTAATAGGTGATTAAATAAGCTGTTTAACTTTCTGCATACAACAAGCGGGTTAGCTCCCGCCGGGGCCATTGCAGAAACCCAAAACAACTGCTACTGGTTCTGATAAAGCATTTCAACGAGTCGCGGACGCATGTAAGCACGGAAGAAATTGTCGAAATCCTCATCGGTGAAGCTGATAAGAAATCCACCTTCACTGGGACCGATTTTAAACCCACCTTTGATTTTATCGGAGAAAGCAATCTCCAGGCCTTTTTTAAGCAAATCGGCGGCTTTGGCTTTGAACGCCTTTTCGAAGGCCTCCTGCTTTTGTGCCGGCAACAATACTTTCAGATCTACTGGGTCTGCGCCTTTGGGGTTCCAGTTTTTCACCAGTTCCAAAACCACATCGCGGGTAAACTCATGATCGTTGAAAGCACCCTTTACTTCAGGTTCAATGGCTTTGGCTTCAATGAGTTTCACGATACGCTGCTGGGTGTCGGCAATGAGCTGACGGGCAGATAGCTGAAGTTCGTTCAGGGAATTCTTTTTAAGCTCTTCGGATTCCTTGCGGGCGTCCTTTACAATGTCGTCTGCTTCTTTGCGGGCAGCAGAAAGAATCTCATCAGCCTGCTTTTGTGCAGCAGCCAGCAGCTTGTCTGATTCCTCCTTTGCCTTGTTTACGCCTTCCTGGTAAATCTTTTCGGTTAATTCCTGAAGTTTCGTTTGCATAGTTATTGAAGGTTTAAAAACACTTGGGAATGATTATTTAAAAATTATTATTTGTCTTAGCTCTGCATATCTGCCGGGTGTATGTCTTTTGCGCGGTTTCAGGCCAGCATTGGTACCCTTCAGCGATCGGATTGCCCTGTTTATGAGTTGATCAGACATTTTATTTCGGGCTACGAAAGTATAAAAAAAAAATCTGAATTTTTAGAATTCTCCCCTGCATTTACCACAAAATAGATCGTGAAATCGCAGACGGGGCACAAAATTAAAAAAAAATTAGAATGTTATTTTGTTAACAACTCTCAAAATCTCCCCTGCCCGGTCCTATCCCAATAAGATTTCGCCAGAAGGGGAAATTGGTTCTATCAATTGTGCCCTAAAACACGATCCGGCCTACTTCGAACTTTTATTCGAAAACATTATTGTCCGGTTAAAATGTTCCGTTCCTATGGAACTCATTTGGGTCAACACCTTCGCATGCTCTAAACATTTCATCCCTACGGGATTAGTTATCTTGGCAGCATCATTTTTTAACTCCGGTAAGAGTGAAATGTGTATAGTCGTAAAGTATACCTGTCTGTCTCTAATCCCTTAGGGATGGCACAAAAAACAAGCATTGCAAGGATCAACCCATGATTTATCCGGACAATAGTGATTCGAAAAATATTTGGTTAAATCTCTGGACGTATGCCTGCCCCGCCTATGCGGGGGAACTTGCATGTCAGTTTTGACTGCGTCGAGATGCGGTTCATCTTTTTTTTGTGAGCCCAGATGCTCATGCAGGTTTCATCGAAACACAACCCAGGTTAGAAGAATTTTATTTTTATTTAGACTATTTACAAATAACACCCTCCACAATTGAAGGAGCGTTTAGCAAGCGCAACAGCAACAAGAACCAGCACCCAACAAAAAAACCCTATACAGCTGTTATTATGACACTTAACCAATCCCCCCTAGCTATATGCTACGAAATTACCTCAAAAGAAAAACGGGAAAAAATTCGTAAACCCTGGTGGGAATTTTCCCGGAACAAAAAATCGTTGCCATTACGAATTGTGAAAAAAAATTAAACCAGCCACCTTTGATTTATTGCTTGTTTGTATTTCGCGTACTCTTGTCTTTATTTTATCCCCTTTTATTTTTATTTAATGATCTTAATACGTGAATGCAAACAAGTTATTAACAGGCTTTCCGGATCGGATTTGCTTAGAATTCAAAACTCTGCCAAATGCAGAGAATACAATGAAAGCAATCGTCGTACCCAAAAGCCATCCTAAATCAAATTACTCAATAAATCATGTCAAACTAAAATTAAATGTAAGATGAGAACTTTAAGAACATTGTGGATTATGGTTGCAGCAGTAGCCATTGTAGCGTGTCAGAAAGACGATGCTGTAAATGAGAAAAGAGTAGAACAGGAAGTGGTGTTTGGTATTTCTGACGCCATGAACCTGAAATCAGACTGGAACTTTGAATGCGATGACGAATTGGTGCCGCGGGTAGCAGAGGTTATGATTGATGGTGTAACCTATTATCCTGAGGTATTCTACCTGGGTGGTAAGCTCTATACCCAGGCCATCAAACTGGATGTGGATATTTCCGGGGGTGCCAACAAGCAAACCTACACCCTGGAGAAGTTTCTGCTCTGGACAGCTCATCCGGTTCTTGATCCGGGCAATGCTGAGATAGTAAAGGCAGCACCTTTGAAGGGTAGCGAATTTGCCGATTTTGTGGCAGAAGCACTTGAATTTACTTTCGATGTATACGCTTTTGACAAAAAAGAGGTAGAGATTGAAGTATTGTGCTTCAATCCGGCCGAGATAGATGGTTTCGGTTTCACCTGGTTCTATATCGGAGAGATAGTGGTGCGCGAGATGTGCTTCTTTGGCGACCTTTGCATCAAAAGCCCCTCCGACTATGCTCAATCGCTTTACAGTGAGGTTCTTGATCTTGAAAACTATCCCTTCGACCTGCCTGCCATTTTCAAAATCAAGGTTTACCGCAATGGTGCATTTTTCAAAACATTCTCCAATGTAAAGGAAAATGAGAATGGCACCAAAGAACTGGTAGCCCCTCTGTGTGTAAGGTATCCCGACAACGTGCGCAAACCCGACCTGTTTGATTTCGAATTGTGGGTGTATGTGGCTGTAGGTTCTGGTTTCGACTATGTGCTCTTCAACACCTGGTCGGTAACAGACGATCAGCAGATCCCAACCGACCACAATGGCGTGGTAGACTTCGTGATTGGTAACTGTAACTACCAGCCCGGAGATTTTACATTGGTACTGCCTCCTTACCAGAACCTGCCTGAGCAGGCCAATGCTACTTTTGTACAAAACTATGCCGATGGTGGCTACTGGACCCTCACCATCAACTCGCTGGATGGCGATGCTTCTGCAGATTATTTCGACTTCCCTGATGCAGGGCTGACAGTATTGGGCTGGTGTGGTGATGCAGAAGCTTTCATTACCCCAGGTACTGCCAACTTCTATATCTACAGCTCGATGAACAACGCCGGCTGGCCTGCTTCTACCCCGGTTTCTCTGTCGGATCTGGCCAAAGTTAACTGGTTGTTCAACAATTTGTCCACTTTTGGCTACCCAGCACTTACCAACATGTTTGTTGAACCTTCTGATCTGAATATTTCGGTACAACAGGCCCAGGATCTGCAACATGCCATCTGGCTGATTCTTGGCCAGCCGTTGCCAGCAGGCGAAGGCCCTGCTTCGGCTGAAGCTCAGGCCATGGCAGCTGCAGCAGCAGGTAAGGGCAATTTCCTGCCATTGCCCGGCGGGTATGCAGCTGTGCTGATGATGAAAGACAACGATCCGGAACAATTTCAGCTGATCTTTACTATTGTAGATCCTTGATGATCTGCGATGGTGCTGATAAAATGAACTAACTTTTGTTTTTACGATTCTTACCGGAGGTAGCCAAAGGCTACCTCCGGTTTTTTGTAGTCAAATAGTGGTCACGAGCTGAAGTCCTCAGGACCACGGGGAAAATAGTGGCAGGGTCACTTCAAGTGGCCCCGTCACTGGCCTAAGACTTTTCCAACTGCGGAGGTAGTGCGGGCGGATGGATCCCTTGGTGCGCGGATAAAAGCTTTTTCCAACGGCAGAAGTGGTGTGGGCGGATCCCTTGCTGCGCTGCCAAAGCCTCTTCCAATTGCAGTGGTAGTTCTGACGGTTCCCTTGCTGGCGCTGCACAAGCCTCTTCCAATTGCAGTGGTAGTTCTGACAGATCCCTTGCTGGCGCTGCGGGATGACAGGGCGTGGGCGGAGCTTGTCTTTCCGCAGCGAAGCAAGGAATCTGTTGGATGCGGGCATAGGGGGTGGTTCTTTAATAACATGGGTAGTAGAAAGTGGTCAGATGAGCTAAAGTATTCAGGACCACGGGGAAAATAGTGGCGCGGTCACTTCAGGTGGCCCCGTCACTGACCCAGGCCTTTTCCAACTGCAGCAGTAGTGCTGACAGATCCCTTGCTGGCGCTGCACAAGCCTTTTCCAATTGCAGTGGCAGTTCTGACAGATCCCTTGCTGGCGCTGCGGGATGACAGGGCGTGGGCGGAGCTTGTCTTTCCGCAGCGAAGCAAGGAATCCACTGGATGCGGGCAGAGGGGGTGGTTCTCGCATTACAATACCTCTCCTTCCCCACCCTCCCTGGCGGAGCTTGTCATTCCGCAGCGAAGCAAGGAATCTGTTGGATGCGGACATAGGGGGTGGTTCTTTAATAACATGGGTAGTAGAAAGTGGTCAGATGAGCTAAAGTATTCAGGACCACGGGGAAAATAGTGGCGCGGTCACTTCAGGTGGCCCCGTCACTGGCCTAAGACTTTTCCAACTGCGGAGGTGGTGCGGGCGGATCCCTTGCTGCGCTGCCCAAGCCTTTTCCAACTGCAGCAGTAGTGCTGGAGGATCCCTTGCTGCGCTGCCAAAGCCTTTTCCAATTGCAGTGGTAGTTCTGACGGATCCCTTGCTGGCGCTGCACAAGCCTTTTCCAATTGCAGTGGCAGTTCTGACAGATCCCTTGCTGGCGCTGCGGGA